>NZ_JBQDYF010000001.1:0-612142 GCF_052044135.1 Salinisphaera sp. RV14 | reverse complement strand
CCGGGCGGGTGTTGTTCAACGGCTTCCCGACCGGGGTGGCGGTCAACGATGCGATGGTCCACGGCGGACCGTATCCGGCGACCACCGATTTCCACAGCACGTCGGTGGGCACGCTGGCGATCAATCGCTATCTGCGCGCCGTGTGTTACCAGAACGCGCCCGCAGCGGTCCTGCCCAAGGCGCTGGCCGATGACAATCCGCTGGGTATCCGGCGCCTGGTCAACGGCGCTATGACGACTGCCAGCTTGTAGGTCGCTCAGGACAAGTCCGCAGCAAAAAGAGCCGGCATCTCGCCGGCTCTTTTTTCTTGTTGGCCCTGAATGAATCATCCGGCACGCCCGGACCTGTCAAGGCGACCTGCGCAGGTTGGCGTTATTGCCAACATCGCGATCCTGCGGGGCATGTCGCGCAGGCCTTGATGATTCCGAGGCCTGCACCACCGGCCACTCGCCGCGGCCATTGGCCGCGAAGCCTTTGAAAATAAAGTACGGACAGGCGCCGACTTTTATCTTTGAAGGCGATGAAAACAGCTGATGAACTCAGCTGTTTTGATGCCGGATTAATAATCAACCCGACAAATCATCTATTTCCGTCACGGGTTAGTCACAGGCTCAGGCGCCCTTCAAATGACGACGGCCCGCGACCGGACAATCGATCGCGGGCCTCTTTTTTCTGAACCCGGTTACAGCTTGATCTTGGTCTCGAGACCGAAGGTCCAATTGTCCGGAATATGGTGGTAAACGAACGCACCCGGGTTGTGCAGGTATTGCACGTTCGGCCGAATCCGCAACCACGGCGTGGCCTGCAGGCCATAACCGACTTCCATCGCCTCGACTCCGTCCGGCAAAGCATGGAAATTCGCCATTCCAGGCAGCGGATTGCTCTGCTGTGCTCGCAGGGCTTCTTCGGCCCCCACTTTGCGGTGATTCACCCCTTCACGGAAATAGCCCAGCGAGATGAAATCATGCGGTCGCGCGGCCAGCGGTCCCTTCACGATCACGCCGGCGACCTCGGTGTTCGAGAACACCGCCGTATTGGTATCAGAGACACCAGCGCCGCCGAAGACTTCCAGGCCGCGCGTAGACGTGCCATCGAAGCTGAGCAGCATCTGGCTGGCCAATACGTAGCCGCCATAGCGACTGCTGTGGGTTTGAGCCGAATGCACCACGTCAGGCGCATTCGACGTGTCGTAATAGCCCCCGATCTTGTAACGGCCCGGCAACGTACCGCTGTCGAAATCGGTCTTGTAGCTGAATTCGACCGGGATGATGGCGCCGGTCGCGCCCTGGAAGTCCATCTTGAAGCCGTGATTGGACGTGCCATAGGTCGGGTTGACCTCGAACACGCCGATTTCGGCATAGGCATGGTCCGAGATATTCCACTGCAGTCGCCCACCCCACTGCCCGGTCGGATAGTCGTTCCAGCCGCTGGATGACGGCAGGTTCTTGAGATGGCCGCAGGCGGTTCCACTCTGAAACTTGCACAGCGGTGCGAAATGGGCGAATTCGTTGCCGAGCGGATAGAACCCGATCTGGGTCTCGAGCGCGCCACCGGCCAGAACCTGGCTGTAGCTCAGCTCGACCATCCGAAAATTCTCACCCGCCCCATAGGCTTCCTGCACCGAGGTATGACGCCCCCCGATGGATTCACCCGCCAGATCGTGGCCTTGTCGATAGTTGAGTTGCAGGTGAAAACTCGCGCCCCGCCAGCCGGCCAGTTTCGCCATATCAAAACCGGCACCGAAACTGACCTGCTGGGCATAGGCGTCGTCACCGCCCCCGCTCATGCCACCGGACAAAGTGCGCGCGTATTCACCGTCGTAGCCGGCATGCAAATCGACGCCTTCGTGCTTCAAACGGCTACGCACGCCACCCCAGTCGCCGGTCATAGTAGAGCGGATCATGAAGCTGTTCTGCTGTTTTTTGGCTTGGCGTGAATATGGCGCGGCTTGCTGCGCCATGACCGGCATCGCCCACACCAATGCCAGCGCTGCCATGCAGCCCGCAATGAGCGGTCCCTGTCTCTCAGGGCTTTTGAAGCGGTACCCGCCCCGACTACGGATCTCCCTTGTTCCCATGACTCCTCCACTAGGTTTATCTTCAACACACACATACTCATCGTATGTCTTTTTAAACATGTCATATCACTTGTCAGAAATGACATAGACTTTAGTGGTGAAAGGCCCGAACAATCGCGGTTTTCCATTGTTTGAAAATGGATTGGTTGTAATATATCTCGAACGTTTCAGAATCGACCGCCGTTGGTTTTCGTTCTCTGCTGTGGTTTATGCCCCCCCATGAGCCGCCAGCCCGTTCGCCGCCAGCCATAAAGCGCGCAGCGCACGCTATCCCCGAACCTGCGGCAGTCGGTAGAATCCGGGCATCACTTACCGGCCGCCGACGCTACCCATGTCCCACGATCGTTTGCTACGGGCCCTCAGGCGCGAGCCGGTGGACGCCACGCCGGTATGGCTGATGCGTCAGGCCGGGCGGTATCTGCCCGAATACCGCAAGCTGCGCGAGAAGGCCGGCAGCTTTCTCGATCTGTGTCAGAACCCCGAGTTGGCCTGCGAGGTCACGCTGCAGCCGCTGCGCCGCTTCGATCTGGACGGCGCGATCCTGTTCTCCGACATCCTCACGGTCCCCGAGGCAATGGGGCTGGGCCTGCATTTCGTGGCCGGCGAAGGGCCGCATTTCGCCCATCCGGTCCGCACGCCCGCCGCCATCGACCGGCTCGTGATCCCGGACATCGAGGATGAACTCGGTTATGTCCCGGCCGCGATCAAACTCATCCGGCGCGAACTGGACGGCAAGACGCCGCTGATCGGCTTCGCGGGCAGCCCGTGGACGCTGGCGACGTACATGGTCGAGGGCGGCCCGTCCAAGAATTACGAACATATCAAGGCGCTGATGTACAACGCGCCGGACGCCCTGCATCGCCTGCTGGATGTGCTGGCGCTCTCGACCGTTGCCTACCTCAACGCCCAGATCGCGGCCGGCGCCCAGGCCGTGCAGATCTTCGACACCTGGGGCGGCGTGCTGTCGCCGGCGAACTACCGGGCGTTCTCGCTGGCCTATATGGCGCAGATCGTGGCCGGGCTCGAACCGGGACCCGATGGCCACGTGCCGACGATACTGTTCACCAAGGGCGGCGGCCCATGGCTGGAGCACATCGCCGCCAGCGGTGCATCGGCGATCGGGCTGGACTGGACCATCGACATCGACGACGCGGCAGCGCGCGTGGGCGATCGCGTCGCGCTACAGGGCAATGCCGATCCGGCGATCCTGTTCGCGGAACCCGAGCGCATACGCACGGAAGTGCGCGATATCCTCGATCGTTTCGGCGACCGTCCGGGGCATGTTTTCAACCTCGGCCATGGCGTCACACCGCAGGTCGACCCGGCGCATGTGGGCGCGCTGGTCGACGCGGTACACGAGTTCTCGACGCGTTAATGGCTGCGCTGGCTGGACCCGTGCGGGGTATCGCAATCATCGTCGGTCTGATCGGGCTGACGATTCTCGGCGGCGTTCCGCTCGTGCCGGCCAGTATCGTCAAGCTCGCGCTGCCGCCCGGGCGTGCCCGCGATCGCGCCACGGATGTCGTACTCGGCATCGCCAAGACCTGGGCGCGCGGATCGAACGGGCTCATCTTCGGCATCAGCGGCACGCGCCTGCGCTACCAGCAGCAGATGGCCGACGATCCGGGCGGCCGCTATGTGCTGATCTCCAATCATCAGTGCTGGGCCGATGTCATGCTGCTGATCCGGGCGATCGATCCCCAACTGCCGTTTCCACGTTTTTTCATCAAGGAGCAGCTGCGCTGGCTGCCGGTGATCGGACTGGCCTGCTGGGCGCTGGATTTTCCGTTCATGAAGCGCCACAGCCGCGCCGCGATCGAGCGCAACCCCGAACTGCGCAACGAAGACATGCACGCGGTGCGGCGCGCCTGTGAGGTCTTTCGGCGGCAGCCGGTCTCCCTGGTCAACTACGCCGAGGGCACGCGCTCCACGCCGGCCAAACGGGCGGCAGCGAACTCGCCGTATCGCACCCTGCTGCCACCCAAGGCCGGGGGCACGGCCTTTGCCGTCAATGCCATGCGTGACGTGCTCGACGGCATTCTCGACATGACGGTCGCCTACATCGATACGCCCGAGCCGAAGTTCTGGGATGTGCTGTGCGGCCGGATTCCCGAGGTGGCGGTACGCGTGCGCTATCTCGCGGTCCCGCCCGAACTCGCCGACGGCGACTACGGCGCCGACCCGGAATACCGCGACCGCTTCAAGACCTGGCTGGGCGAACTCTGGGCCGCGAAGGACGCCGAGGTGGCCGCCATCCAGGACCCCGAAAATCCGCAGCGCGCCTTCCACGATCTCGCCACCGGAGACCGTCATGCCTGAACGTATCGCCTGGATCACCGGCGCCAGCTCTGGCATCGGCGAGGCACTGGCCATCGAGCTTGTCGATCACGGCTGGCGGGTGGCGATCTCGGCGCGCCGCGCCGATGCATTGGCCGCCGTGGCCAACCAACGCCCCGAGGCGATCACCGCCTATCCCCTGGACGTCACCGACGCCGCGGCCTGCGCGGACACGGCGCGGCGCATCACCACCGAACTCGGCCCGATCGATCTGGCCGTGTTCAATGCCGGCATCGGTGCGAACTTCGATGTGCGCCACTTCGATGCCGAGGACGTGAATCGGCGCATGACCGTGAATTACGGTGGCACGGTCAACGGCATCGGCGCCGTACTGCCGGCCATGCAGGCGCGCGGTGCCGGCCGCATCGCCATGACCGCGAGCGTGGCGGGTTATCGCGGCTTGCCGGGCGCGGCCCCCTATGCCGCGTCCAAGGCGGCCATGATCGCGCTGGCCGAAAGCCTGCACCTGGACCTGGCCGGCTCCGGCGTGGCCGTGAGCGTGATCTGCCCGGGCTATGTCACCACGCCACTGACCGCCGACAACAAGCAGCCGATGCCGTTCGTGATCGGCGCCGCGGATGCGGCCCGACGCATCCGCCAGGGCCTGGAGGCCGGCCGCTTCGAGATTGCGTTCCCGCGCCGGCTGGTCTGGTTGTTGAAGACTTTCCAGCGCCTGCCCTACGCGGCCTATTTCCCGATCATCCGCCGGGTCACCGGCGCCTGATTGGCCTGTCGGCCGATAGTACGCTGCAGTTCGGCATGGCGCGCGCGATCCAGCGGAAAATCCCACATCAGCACGATGACGCCGATCTTGATCACCACCGGCAATAGCCCGTAAAGCGCGGCCAGCGTCCAGAGCGCGGTCGCGTCGTTGGGCTGGCCGGCAGCGAAGCCCACCAGCCACAGCGCCGGATAGGCGATGCCGAGGGCCACCGCAAAAGCGAGCTTGGTCGCCATGCCCCAGAGCCCGAAATACAGCCCGGCGCGGCCATCGCCGCCGGCGGCCGTATCCTCGTCGATCACATCGGCCTGGATCGAGGCGGCGGTGGCCTGGTCCACACCGAGACAGGAGCCGCCGAGAACGCAGATCAGGGTGTAGACCACATAACTGTAGGTGTTGGCGGACAACGTGATCGTGAACAGGAACACCCCGGCAACGAACGCCATCGAGGCACACCACAGCCGATGCTTGGACCAGTGGCGCCCGATCCAGAACCAGGCCGGCAGGCCGGCCACGGCGGACAGAAAGTAGATGGCGAGGAAAATCCCGGCCGTCGCCTGGCTGGCACCGAGCACCGACTGCACGAAAAACAGAAACAACGCGGCCGGCAACCCGTTGGCCGCGCCGTTGAACAGATAGGCGATGACCAGGCGCCGGAATGGCCGGTTCGCCGCCAGCAGCCGCGCGCTATCCGACCAGGGTACGTTGGAAGCCGCCCCGCCCGGCTCCGGCACCCGCCAGAGAAACAGACCCACCGCCACCGGCAGCGCAACCAGCAGGAAGATCGCGATCGCCTCCAGCCCCGCGGCCGCGCCCCCGGCCAGTTGCCCCACCCCGGCCGGCAACACGATCGCGACCATCGTGCCCAGCACGAAAAACCCCTCGCGCCAGGCCGTGATGCGCGTGCGCTCATCGTAGTCGGCCGAAAGTTCGGCGCCCATCGTGGTGTACGGCAGATAAATGAGGGTCCAGCCCAAATAGGCCGCCATACTCCAGACCAACAGATAGGCGCCCCCGGCATGCCCGCCCGGCACGAACAGGAACCAGGCCGCCAGCATGAGGAGCGGCGTGCCAACCAGGATATACGGCCGGCGCCGGCCGAAGCGCGCTGGCGTACGGTCCGACGCGGTGCCGATCACCGGGTCGGTGAACACATCGAACAGGCGCGCGGCGAAGATGAGGATACCGACGAGGCCGGTGTTGAGCCCGGGCAACTGCGCATAGAACGGCGGCAAAAAGACCGTCAGCGGCAGGCCGAGTGCGGCCAGCGGCAGACCCAGACCTCCATACGGCGCCAGACGCGAGACGGGATAGCGGCGGCTCATCGAGGCCGCTGGAAACCGATCTGCATCAAGTCGATATTGCCGGAGGTGAAACCCGCGGCGCAGTAGGCCAGATAATAGCGCCACATGCGATAAAACGCTTCGCCGCGCCCGGCCCGGATCTCGGCGCCCGCGGCGACCACGGCCCGGTCCCAGCGCAGGAGCGTGCGGGCGTAGTGGCGGCCATGGAAATCGCGGCTCTGCTCGACCAGCCCTGCCGCCCCGGCGCGCTCGGCGAAGATCGCCGGCGAGGCCAGCATGCCCCCGGGGAAAATGTATTCCTGGATGAAATCCACGTTCTTGCGGTAATAGTCGAAACGTCCGTCTTCGATCGTGATCGCCTGGATGGCGGCGCGGCCGCCCGGTTGGAGCGCATCGTGGATGGCCTTGAAATAGCCCGGCCAGTAGGCCTCGCCCACGGCCTCGTACATCTCGATCGAAACCACGTGGTCGTAACGGCCCACCACATCGCGATAGTCACATAGATGAAAATCGATGCGATCGGCCAGACCGGCGGCGTCGGCCTGTTCGCGCGCGAAACGCAGCTGCTCTGCCGACAGCGTGATACCGGTCACCCGCACGCCGCGGGTGGCCGCGGCATGGCGCGCGAAGCCGCCCCAGCCACAGCCGATCTCGAGAATATGATCGCCCGGCTCGGGCGCGAGGCGATTGAGCAACGCGTCGTACTTGCGTCGCTGGGCGGCCGCCAGCGGTTCGTCGGGGTAAGCGAACAGCGCCGATGAATAAGTCCAGGTTTCGTCCAGCCAGTGGGCGTAGAACTCATTGCCGAGATCGTAATGATAGGCAATATTGCGCCGCGAGCCCGACCGGCTGTTGGCGTTGAGCCGATGACGAATCCCCGAAGCCAGCGAGTACAGCCACTGCAGGCGCGAGAAATCCGGCTCCAGTGCCGCCGTGTTGAGATGCAACAGATAAATCAGCGCCGGCAGATCATCGCAGTCCCACTCGCCGGCCATATAGCCCTCGGCAAAGCCGATCGAGCCGGCCCTGAACAACCGCGTGACCATGCGCGGCGAATGGATATGCAGCGTGGCCGTTGGCCCCGGGCGCTCGCCCTCGAAGCACGCCGCGCCGCCGCTGGGCAGCCGCACATCCAGACGGCCGCAGACCAGGCGATCGAGCCGATTGACCACGGCGCGCTCGCGCCAGCCCACGGGGCGACCGTATGCCACGGTCGCGCGGTACGAAGTCGAATTCATGTTGTCGTTCTTACGATCGGTTCGGTCGTCGCGGCTCGGGCCGGGTATGGAACCGCGCCCCACGCCACCAGAGCTTGAGCGCCTGCCAATGGATTGCCGCCGTGACCTTGAGTGTCATCAGAGGTACGCGGCAGGCGGCGATTGCGATGCTGCGCGTGGACAATGGCTGTCGCCGACCCGACACCGCCGTGGCAATGCGCAGCCCCCCGGCCTCGTCGTACAGCCGGATGCCCAGCCCCACGCGCGCACCCGGCGCCATGACGTGAAAGCGATACGTGCCGCTGCGATCGAAGAACGGCGAGACATGGAATTGCTTGGCCTTGTCGCGCGCCGCCCGCCAGTCCATCGGCCGGCCGTCGTCGTGCAGCACATAGACATGATGCTCACCGAAGGTGTTGTGCACCTCGGCGACGAGCGCGCGCAGCGTGCCGTCCGCATGCTCGGCGTAATACAGGCTGATCGGATTGAAGCCGTAGCCGAGCACGCGCGGCATGGCGAGCAGCCGCACGCGCCCCCCGGCGAGCGTTACGCCGTGCTCGGCGAGCACGCCGTCGAGCCAGGCGCGCACATCGCTGCCGTCGTGCGGACCGTGGTCGGCATCGTAAAACGACAACAGATTGAAACGATTGCGCGATATCAGCGGCGAGCCCGCACAGGCCGCGTCGATCGCGTCGATATCCAGCAACACGAAGAACGCCCGATACATGAACCGGTAGCGCGGCGGCCCCGGCCGCCGGTGCATGATCCGGCAGCGATACAGTGCCGGCGCGCTCACCCCGGCCACGGCGCCCGGGCGCCCAACGCCCCGGCCACGCGGGTCGCCGCGGCCAGGCCGTCCTCGTGGAAGCCATAGCCACACCAGGCGCCGGCATGCCATACACCGCCGTTGCCCTGGATTTCGTGCAACCGCTTCTGGGCCGCCAGCGCGGCGCGATCGAACACCGGGTGCGAATAGCCGATATCGGCGATCACCCGGGCGGGGTCCGGCTCGGCCAGCGGATTGAGGCTGACGAAATACTCGCGCGGGCCGCGGATCGACTGCAGCCGGTTCATCCAGTAGGTCACCGCCACGCGCTGGTCGGAAATCACGGCCCGGTCGGCCTGATAGTTCCAGGACGACCACACACGCCGGCGTTTGGGCATCAGGCTGGCGTCGCTGTGCAGCACCGCACGGTTGGGCTGGAACGAGAACGAACCGAGCAGCGCGCGTTCCAGCGGCTCGGCATCGACCAGCAGCCGCGTGGTCGTGTCGGCATGACAGGCGAAAATGACCTGGTCGAAATGCAGCGTGCGCCCGCGTTCGGTGATCACCGTCACGCCGTCGACCTGGCGTCGGACGCGCTGGATCGGCGTGGCACAACGCACCCGGTCGCCGAGCACGGCGGCCACCGCGTGCACGTAGGCATGACTGCCGCCGGCGACCGTATGCCACTGCGGCCGGTCCCGGACATCGAGCAGGCCATGGTTGTCGAAGAAGTGCAGGAACGCCGCCAGCGGGAATCGACGGATCTCCGCAGTGGGTGTGGACCAGATCGCGGCGGCCATCGGCAACAGATAGCGCGCCGCGAACGCTTCGCTGAAGCGGTGGTGGTCGAGGAATTCACCCAGCGCCATATCCGGCACGCGGTCGGCGGCCAGCATGCGCTTGGCGCGGCGGTTGAAACGCAGGATATCGACGATCATCCGCCAGTGCGCGGGATCGCGCGCCAGTCCGGGTTGCGCGAACAACTTGGCCGGGCTGTCGCCGGCCCATTCGATCGCCCCGTTGCCGATCGAGACTCCGAACGACATGTCGCTGGGCTGGGTGGGCACACCGAGCTCGTCGAGAAAACGATTGAAACTGGGGTAATTGCGATCGTTGGCAACAATGAAGCCGGTATCGACCGGCTGGGCGCCATCCATGATCGTGCAGACATGACCACCGAGCTTGTCGGCGCCCTCGAACAGGGTCACCTCGGCGGTGTCGCGCAGCAGCCACGCCGCGCCCATACCCGCTATGCCCCCGCCGATAATTGCGATTGTCTGCATCCACTGCGTTCCGAACGTTGAATTGTGCTTATAGTGCCACGAGCCGATGCGGGCCGGCGTCGAGCGCTTCTTCCTTGGACGGTATTTTGGGTTTGGGCTATGCTCTGTCGCGCATTATTGGCAAGGCGCAGCCCGTTCCCGGGCCCCTCGGCTTGCCGTTCATGACATCGGCCGGCCCCGCGATGCCGGGCCCGCTGATTGGTACACACGAACACGTCGTTCAACCAAGGAGCCGCCATGAAAGATCCCGTACGCGTAGCCGTAACCGGGGGCGCCGGCCAGATCAGCTATTCACTGATCTTTCGCATCGCCACCGGCGAGATGCTCGGACACGACCAGCCGATCATCCTGCAGCTGCTGGAAATTCCGCCGGCCATGGATGCGCTCAAGGGCGTGATTATGGAACTCAACGACTGCGCCTTCCCGCTGGTCACCGAAATCCACGGCACCGACAAGCCGGAAGAAGCCTTCGCCGGCGTGGACTATGCACTGCTGGTGGGCTCGCGGCCGCGCGGCAAGGGCATGGAACGTTCGGATCTGCTCAAGGCCAACGGCGATATCTTTTCGGTGCAGGGCAAGGCCCTGAACGATCATGCCTCGAAGGACGTCAAGGTGCTGGTGGTCGGCAACCCGGCCAACACCAACGCGCTGATCGCCGCCAACAATGCGCCGGATCTGGACAATAATCAGTTCACGGCGATGATGCGGCTGGACCACAACCGGTCATTGTCCCAGTTGGCCCAGAAGACCGGCAGCCTGGTCACGGACATCGAGGGCATGATGGTGTGGGGCAACCACAGCTCCACCCAGTTCCCGGACCTGTCGCATGCCACGGTCAAGGGCAAGCCCGCGCTCGATCTGGTCGACCAGGCCTGGTACGAGAATGACTTCATCCCGACCGTGCAGAAGCGCGGCGCGGCGATCATTGAAGCGCGTGGTGCGTCCAGTGCCGCCTCGGCGGCCAGCGCGGCAATCGATCACATGCGCAACTGGGTGGCCGGCACCGACGGCCAGATCGTGAGCATGGGCATTCCGGCTGATGGCAGCTACGGCATCGAGCCGGGCATCATGTATTCGTTCCCGGTGACCTGCGCCAACGGCGAGTTCAAGATCGTCCAGGATCTGGCGATCAACGATTTCGCCCGCCAGCGCATGCAGGCTACCGAGGACGAGTTGCGCAGCGAGCGCGAAGCGGTCGCGCATCTGCTGTAGCGCCGAGCCCGCCCGATAGTTGACGAAGCCGGCCTCGTGCCGGCTTTTTTTATTTTCCATATCAAAACCTTGGCACTCGGGGCATGCGATTTGTAAGGCGTCGCCCGCGCGGCTAACCTGAGTGGCCACCGGTGCGCGCCCCGCACACCGCCCGAAACAACCGGAGACGTTCATGCGCCGCCTAGTCTGGATTCTTACGCTCGGCCTCGGCCTCGTCAGCGCTGCCGCACAGGCCCAGTCCGAATCGAAGGCCAAACTGTGGGCCCGCTGGCAAGCCCACGACAGCCAATCGACGGCCACGATCGACAACGGCGCCTATGACGCGTTTCTGAAGAAGTACGTGGTGGTTCACCGGGACGGGCCGAACGGCGTGCGCTACGGCGATGTCTCCAGCGCCGATCGGCACAAGCTCGAGCACTACATCCAAACCCTGGAAAACGTCGATATCGACCACTACAACCGCCACGTCCAGCGCGCTTACTGGCTCAATCTGTACAACGCGGAGACCATCGACCTGATCCTCCAGCACTACCCGATCAAGTCGGTCCGTGACATCGGCAGCCTGCTGCACCACGGCCCGTGGCAGAAGAAAGTGCTCAAGGTGGCGGGCCAGAAGCTGACGCTCAACGACATCAGCCGTCGCATCCTCCGCCCGATATGGACCGACGGACTGACGCTCTATGGCCTGAGCTGTGGCGCGATATCCTGTGCCAGCCTGCGCCAGACCGCCTACACCGGCAGCAACGTGTACGCGGCGCTTTACGAGAACGCGGAGGACTATGTCAATTCACCCGAGGGCGTGCGCTTCGATCACGACGGCGGGCTGAAGATCTCGAAAATCTACGACTGGTACAAGGCCGACTTCGGCGGCGACAAGCGCGGCGTGATCAACCACATTCGCCGATATGCCGCGCCGCAGCTCTCCGTACATCTGGAAGCCGACCGGCACATCGCCGGCTACGACTTCGACTGGTCACTGAATTCCGAAGCCAACGTCACGGCCAAGCCAGCCCACGACCATTGATCCCGTCAGCCCGTGCGATGCGCCAGCGGCGAGACCCACATCAGCTTGCCGCCCGGCGTGGTCGTGCCCGCGCGTGAGGTGTCCTCCATTGACACCATGATCTCGCTGTGATCGCCGAGTGCGTCGGCCACCCGGGGTGACAGCGTCATGGTGTAATGGCCGCGGGTGTGCGGCAATCGGCCCACCAGGTGCGGCCGGCCATTGGCTGCCTTGATCCACATGCGCAGCATCTTGCCCGAAGGCACACTGAAATCGCCCATGGCCTGCACGGACAGCTTGCGGCCATTGTCGGAGGACGTGACCAGCCAGCTCATGCCGGTCGGCTTGTCATAGATGACACTGGCGTACTTCGGTGCGCTCTCGCTGCCGCCGTGCCAGACCGGCAGTTGGTAGACCGACAGACCGGCCAGCGCGAGTGCGGCCACCGACGCGGCCAGCGCCAGACGCCTCCAGCGACGTACAACGCGGCTATCGTTGGCCGCGGCGGCGGGCGCAACACCCGTGCGCGCCGCGGCTGGGCCCCGGCGGGACAGGCCGGTGGCCCGCTCTACCCGGGCCCAGACCTCGGCGGGCGGTGCGACCGGGTCGAGATCGAGACCCAGCTGCGCCAGGCGATCCTCCCAGAAGGCGAGGCGCGCGCGGGCCGCGGCATCGTCCACCAGGCGCTGCTGGAAGGCTCGGGCATGTTCAGGCTCCAGCGTGCCGAGCACATACTCGGCCGCCATCAGATCCAGCTCGTCGTGTTGGGGCGTCGTCATGCCGCACCCCCCGCCAGACAATCGCGCAGACGCAGCAGGCCGCGTCGAATCCAGCTCTTGACCGTGCCCAGCGGCGCGTCCATGCGCTCGGCAAGCTCCTGATGCGTCAGCCCCTCATAGTAGGCGAGGAGCACGCTTTCGCGCTGCTCGTCGGACAACTGGCCCAGACAGGCGTTGATCGCAGCCAGTGACTGCTGATTTTCGTTTTCCTGTGCGGGGGACAAGCTCTGTTCATCCTCCAGAAGCGTGGCGACCCGGTCCGGCTCTTCCGGCATGGCGACTTCGGGGCGTCGCCGCCGCAGCATGTCCAGCGCACGATAGCGCGCGATCGACAACAGCCAGGTCAAGGGCGCGCCACGCTCCGGCGCGTAGGTATCGGCTTTCTGCCAGATGCGCACGTACGCATCCTGCAAAGCATCCTGTGCCCGTTCCGGGCTGCGTAGAATACGCAGCAACAGCGCATAGAGTTGCGGCGAGGTCGCCGTATACAGGCGTTTGAACGCCTGCTCGTCGCCACGCGCCGTCGCCGCGAGCCATTCGGCCAGCTGTTCGCGCTCAGCCATCCTGCCGCCCTGCACCCGCCAGGCGCAGTGTAACCAAATATCGGGTTGCCATCGCCTACCACGATCCCCCATCGATGGAGCCAGTCTGACGGCTTATGCCGCACAACTCAATTGTGACCGTCTCGCCGCACAATGGCCACTGAGGGCCGTCCCCTGCGGCGCCGGACTGAGCACGTGACCGAGCGGCCGTCGCGCCGAGGCGCGCGGCGCGCCGGCCCGTGCGGCGCGATCCCCGGTATCGCGCCTGTTTTCCCGCCCTGCGCCGGCCCGATCGACCCCGTCCGGGTTGATCCGAGTTGAATCGCCGTGCGCCCGGTTCTATCGTCGGCGCCAACTTTGCACGCCTCGAGGCTCCGTCATGCCGCATACCTTCCCCGGTTCCTTCCCCGCGACCCGCCTGCGCCGTGGGCGTGCCCGCGACTTCACCCGCCGCCTGGCGCGCGAAAACCACCTGTCGGTCGACGATCTGATCTATCCGGTATTCGTCACCGAGGGCGAGGCGGTGGACGTCGCTGCCATGCCGGGCGTACGCCGTCATACCCTCGACGGGCTGCTGCGCGAGGCGGGCGAGGCCGCGGAGCTGGGTATTGCGGCGATGGTGTTGTTCCCGGTCATCGATCCGGCGAAGAAAACCCCGGATGCGGCCGAGGCAGCCAACCCCGACGGGCTGATCCCCCAGGCCATTCGCGCCATCAAGACGGAATTCCCGCAGCTCGGGGTGATGACCGATGTCGCACTCGACCCGTACACCAGTCACGGCCAGGACGGCGTGATCGACGACGACGGCTATGTGATCAACGATCCGACCATCGGCATCCTGGTCGAGCAGATGCGTGCGCACGCCGAGGCCGGCGTGGACATCGTCTCGCCGTCCGACATGATGGATGGCCGCATCGCCGCCATGCGCACCGCGCTCGAAGCCGATGGCCACATCAACACGGTCATCATGTCGTATGCGGCCAAATTCGCCTCGGCCTACTACAACCCGTTCCGTGAGGCACTCGGCTCGGCCGCCAGCCTCGGCAAGGCCGACAAGCGCACCTACCAGATCGACCCCGCCAATACCGACGAGGCCCTGCGCGAGGTGGCGCTGGATCTCGCCGAGGGCGCGGACATGGTCATGGTCAAACCGGGCATGCCGTACCTGGACATCATTCATCGCGTGAAGGACACCTTCGGCGTACCAACCTTCGCCTACCATGTCTCCGGCGAATACGCGATGCTCAAGGCCGCCATCAACAACGGCTGGCTGGACGAGCGCGCCGCCGTGCTGGAATGCCTGATGGGCTTCAAGCGCGCCGGCTGCGACGGCGTACTCACTTATTTCGCCAAGGATGCCGCACGCTGGCTGGACGACTGAAACCCCGATGCCCCCGCAGCCCGAGCGCATTCTGGTCGTCGGCCCGGCCTGGATCGGCGACATGGTGATGGCGCAGAGCCTGTTCATGGCGCTGCGCGCGCGGCTGCCCGCGGCGACCATCGACGTGCTCGCGCCCGCGGCAACCGCCCGGCTCGTCGCGCGCATGCCCGAAGTGGACGACGCCGTGATCATGAACATCGCACACGGCAAGCTCGCCTGGTCCCGGCGGCGCACGGCGGCGCGGGAACTGCGCGAGCGCGGCTACCACCAGGCCATCGTCCCCCAGCGCAGCGCCAAGGCCGCACTGGTGCCCTGGCTGGCCGGGATTGCCCTGCGCACCGGCTATCGCGGCGAACTGCGTCCGGGCCTGATCAACGACCTGCGTACCCTCGACAAGACGCGCTATCCACTCAAGGCCCAGCACTACGCCCTGCTGGGTACCGCGTGCGAAGGCGACGCGCTCGGCCCGATGCACTGGCCGCGTCTGAGCGTTGATGCCGCACGCCAGGACGCATTGATCGCCGCGCTGGGCCTCGACCTGGCCCGGCCGGCGGTCGGCTTCGCGCCGGGCGCGGCCTACGGCGGCGCCAAGGCCTGGCCGACACGGCACTATGCCGCGCTGGCCGCGCGTCTGGATGCGGCCGGCCAGGCCTGCTGGATCTTCGGCAGCGCCGCCGATCGCGAGGTGGCCGCCGCGATCGCCGCAGCCGCCCCGAAACACGGCGTGAACCTGGCCGAGCGCACGCGCCTGGTCGATATCGTCGATCTGGCTGCGCTCACCACCCAGTTCGTCGGCAACGATACCGGCGTCATGCATCTGGCCTCGGCCGCCGCGCCCAGCGTGATTGGCCTGTACGGCTCGACCGACCCCGACTATGCCCCACCGCTGGCGCCCGCCTCCCAGCGTCTGTGGCGCGGCATGGAGTGCTCGCCGTGTCGCCGGCGCCAGTGCCCGCTCGGCCATCACGCCTGCATGGAAGACCTGCCGGTACGCGATGTCTTCACCGCTTGTACCGATCCGGGCGCAGCCACCATCGCCTCGCTGCACGCGATCGCGCATTACCGCGCCTGCGGCGACGCCGCCTGAACGTTTGCGCCCGTCGGACGGCTTGGTCACGATAAGCGCCCCTATCCGCCGCGAGCGTTCGTTTCATGTCACCAGCCCCTGATCGCTATGCCGTCATCGGCCACCCGGTCGAACACAGCCGGTCGCCGGACATCCATCGCCTGTTCGCCGAACAGTGCGCGCAGACCATGGACTACACCCGGCTGCCGGCCCCCATCGACGGCTTCGAACGGGTCGCGGGCGAATTCTTCGCCGCCGGCGGCGCCGGGCTGAACGTCACCCTGCCGTTCAAAACGGCCGCCGCCGAACTGGCGGACCGGTTGACCGAACGCGCCCGCCGGGCCGGCGCGGTGAATACGCTGATGGCCAGCGCCGAGGGGCTGGTGGGCGACAACACCGACGGCGCCGGCCTGGTCGCCGATCTGGTCGACAACCTGGGCGTGGCGATCGCGGGACGCCGCCTGCTGATTCTCGGTGCCGGCGGCGCGGTGCGCGGCGTGGTGCCGAATCTGCTGGCGGCCGGCGCGGCCCGCATCACGATCGCCAATCGCAGTGCCGACAAGGCGCGCGCGATCGCCGATGCCTGCGCGGACATGGGCGCGGTGTCGGCCTGTGCGCTCGACGCGGCCCCCGCCGATGCCGACCTGGTGATCAACGCCATTTCCGCCGGCCTGACCGAGGGTCGGATGCCGGTGATCGACGCGCGCGTGCTGGCCCGCGCCGGCGCGGTCTACGATCTGATCTATGCCGATGCGCCCACGCCGTTCCTGCGCTGGGCGGCCGAACACGGCGTGACGGCCGGGCGCGACGGTTTCGGCATGCTGGTGGAGCAGGCGGCCGAATCGTTCGCGCTCTGGCGCGGCATCCGGCCGGCGACCGTACCGGTTATCGCAGCGCTGCGCGGCGCCACACGCCGGCCCGGCTGAACCGCTATAATGACGCGATTATGAACGCACGGTCCTCGGCCCAAGAGCTCGATCACGTCCTGCGCGACGATACCTCGGGCGAACTGCTCGACCCGCAGATCCATGCGCGGCAATACAGCACCGTGCGCAAGGCGCACGAAACCGAGCTGATCGAGGACTACGTCGAACTGATCGCCGACCTGATCGACGCCAAGGGCGAAGCACGTGCGGTCGAACTGGCCCAGCGCATGGGCGTGACCCAGGCCACGGTCGGCAAGATGATCCGGCGGATGACGGAAGCCGGGCTGGTCACCAGCCAGCCCTATCGCTCGATCTTTCTCACCGAAGCCGGCCACGATATGGCGCGCGTGTCGCGCGAGCGGCATATCGTGGTGCTGCGGTTTCTGCGCGCGCTGGGCGTGTCCGAAGACACGGCGCGCCAGGACGCCGAGGGCGTGGAGCATCACATCTCGGACGAAACCATGGAGATCATGCGCCGATTCGCGGATCACCGTGAGCCCGGCTGAGCCGCCGGCCCCGACCGTCCGCCAGACCGAGACCGCGGACGGCCGCCGGCGGATCGAGCATGACTGGCCGCGCGAGGCACGCGCCGGGCGCGCCATTCAGGATGCGATCGCCCCATATGTGGACACCCGTAATTCGCTGCCGCGCGATATACAGACCGTGGCCGGCGTGGATATCGGCTTCGAGGATCGCGGCGCCACCACGCGCGCCGCAGTGGTGGTGCTCGATGCGGCCGACCTGGGCGTGGTCGCGCAGGCGCTGGTGCGCCGCCCGACCCGCATGCCCTACATTCCGGGCCTGTTGTCGTTCCGCGAGATCCCGGCCGCACTCGATGCGCTGGAACAACTCTCGATCCTGCCGGACCTGCTGATGGTGGACGGCCACGGCATCGCCCACCCCAGGCGGCTGGGTGTGGCCACCCATCTGGGCCTGGTCAGCGGCCTGCCGACCATCGGCGTGGCCAAGAAACGCCTCACCGGCACCCACGACGCCGTGCCCGAACAACGCCTGGCCTGGACCGCGCTCACCGATGGTGATGAAACCATTGGCGCCGTGCTGCGCTCGCGGGTCGGCGTTAAGCCGATCTTCACATCGCCCGGGCATCGTATTGATCTCGGCACGGCGATCGAGTGGACAGCACGAACGCTGACGCGTTATCGCCTGCCGGAGACGACGCGGGCCGCCGATCGGCTTGCTTCCCGTCGTTGACGACGCGCGCGAGTACCGCCCAGACCGGCTCGCCGCAAATTTTTGGCCGTTTTAATGCAACTGTTATGCTTTTGCGCGGTCACAGCCGATTCGGTCAATTCCATACCTACAGGTTTTTCTATGATCAAACGTGTTTGCATCCTCGGCGCACTGGCAATTGCCGCGCTGTCGTTCACCGGCATGGCGGTCGCCGCGGATAGTGGCAGCCAGAGCAACAGCGGCCAGAACAAGACCCAGCAGCTGATGAAGACGTACCGCTCGGACGCCCAGCAGCTCAAGCAGATCCACGACAAGACCATCAAGAACAACCCGCAACTGGCCAAGGAACAGCAGCAGTTCCAGAGCCAGGTCAAGGGCGCCATCAAAAAGCAGGGCTACGACATCAAGTCGGGCCAGAAGCGCATGCAGTCGATGGCCAAGAAGCTGCAGTCCGGCAAGCTGAATGACAAGCAGCGCAAGCAGGTCATGCAGAACTTCCAGAACGAGCGTCAGAAGATGGTCAAGGCGCGCAATGCGGCGCTGTCGCAGCCGGATATCAAGAAATCGGGCCAGAAGCTCGAAAACGACACCATCGCGGCCATGAAGAAGCAGAACCCGAAGACGCCTCAGCTCATCTCCGAGATGAAGAGCGTGCGCGGCAAGCTTCAGCAGCAGCAGCGGTCGTCGGCCGGTTCCAACAACGGCGGCTAAGTCGACTGGCCAACGCCCGTCAAAGCCCGGCCCGGCCAAGGCCGGGCTTTTTTGGTTCAGTAATGCGCAAAAGCGTACGGCCCGCCCCGTTCCAGGGCCCGCTGGTAGGCCGGCCGGGCATGAATGCGTTCGACAAACTCGCGCAGCTTCGGGCACCGTTCGCCGATGCCGCCGCGCGCCACGCCAGCCTCGATGGGAAAGCTCAGCATGATATCGGCGGCGCCGAAGCGCTCGCCCACGAACCACTCATGACTGCGCAATTCGTTTTCCAGATAATCGAAATGCAGCAGCCGCTGCGGCCGGATGAACTGCTTTTTGACCTGTCCGCAGATCGCGCGAGCGAACGGCCGTGCCGGCAGGGGCGTGTTTTTCTCGACGGTGTCGAAGACCCATTGCAATAGCAGCGGCGGCATCAGCGATCCCTCGGCGTAATGCAACCAGTACCGATAGCGCAGGTGGTCCTCGCTGTCCGGCGCCGGCGCGAGCTGACCGCCGCCGTGCTCGCGTACGATGTAGTCGATGATCAGGCCGGTCTCGGCCACGGCGCGGCGCCCGTCCGTGATCACCGGCGCTTTGCCGAGCGGGTGAACACGCTTGAGCGCATCGGGGGCGAGCTGCGTTTTCGGGTCACGCGCGTAACGTTCGACCTGATACGCGATCTCCAGCTCTTCGAGCAGCCAGAGCACACGCTGCGAACGCGAATCTTCGAGATGGTGAACCGTGATCATGGCCGGCTTTGATGATGACAATGATGACCTCGACCATAACCCGACGCGGCGACCTCGTCAGCCGACGGCGCGGCTTCCGCCGCCGGGCCCCGGGCCGGCCGGCGGCTGCCAGACATTGCGGATCGCCTGCCGTCCGCGCTCGGGGAACCCACCACCGAAACGCAGTCTTGCCGAGGCCCCGCGGCCCCTGCATTCGATCGTGCCGCGATCGATACCGTGCAACCGCACGATATCGGCCACCGCGGCAACGAAACCGGCGGGCGGTCGCCCGATGCGGGTGGTCACACGGCCACCCGGTTCAACGGCGAGTCGGTAATTGATGCGAAATCGGTCGAGCACGTCTTGGCCTCAGGGTCATGGCCTGTCAAAGTCTCGACATGAGCCAAGCATCACGCAAGTCTGAATCGTCCGCCGGACCCGCGGTACGGGTCGACAAGTGGCTGTGGGCGGCGCGGTTCTTCAAGACCCGCAGCCTGGCCTCGACCGCGGTCAAGGGCGGGAAGATCGAGGTCAACGGCCACAAGGCCAAGCCCAGCGCGACGCTCCGCCCCGGGCATCGATTGCGGGTGACCAAGGGCGAGGTGGTCTTCGAAGTCGAGGTCGCCGACGTGTCGGACAAGCGCGGCCCGGCGAACCAGGCCGAGGCCCTGTACACCGAAACCGAAGCCAGCCGCGAACGCCGCGCCGAGCGCGCCGCCGAGCGTCGGGCGGCGCGTATTTCCATGCCGCGCCCCACCGCCCGCCCGGACAAGAAACAACGCCGCGAGCTGCGGCGCTTCAAGCACGGCGATTGAGGCCCGGCGCAGGCCGGGCCGCCGGGAAACCGTGGCGCCCGATTGCCAGGCGGCCTGCCCGATCCGTCGGTCGCGGTAGCGCGTATCGGGCCACGTCCGGCATCAGCGACAGCTCGCCGGCAGGTCATCGGCCGGGACACCCGCATTCACGCTATCGTGCTCCGATGGCGCCGTGCAGCGCCAGGTGATGGTGCCCGAACCGAAGTCGGCGGTCAGATAGACGACCTTGTCGTCGATCGCGCCGCCGGCATATCGAATGTAAATGCCGGGCGCGTCCGGGTTGTTGTGCCACCAGATCCGCTTGACGTAGCGCCCGCTTGCGGCGCCGTCCGTGCCGCTCGGCATGTTCAGCTCCGCCAGTACGCCATTCCAGGAACCGCTTTTGGGCAGCTGACCATGTATGCTGTAGTACTCGGCCACGGCATGCTTGAGCGGCTGGGCGAGCACCAGCCCCTCGGTGATTTTGGCCCGTGTTTCGTAATGGCGATACAAAGGCAGCGCAATGGACGCCAGCACGCCGATGATCGCCACCACGATCATGAGCTCGATCAGCGTGAAGCCGGTCTGGCCCCGCCGGTCGGCCGATGCGTCCTGCATAGTCTGCCCCGTATCCAATTGCCCCAAGACGGTACTTGTGCCGGCTGTTGCACACGCTGTCAAAACCGGGACGGCGACGCGGTCGCGGGCGCACCGCTGCAATCGCCGCGCCGTCTGGCATTTCACGGGGTTGCGGATGCCGATCGGACAGCGCGCCCAAGCACCACGAGCCGATGACCGCTCGGTGACGCGCAGTCATATGCCCCGTGTTCCCGTCGGCGAGTATCGGGTTAGGATGGGCCCACTAATCGACAATGAGGATTGTTCATGGGCAAGCAGATCGAATTCCCCCGGCCCGATGGCGCCACCGCGCCCGGCTTCTACGCCGAGCCCGACGGCCGGCCGAACGCGCCCGGCATCGTGGTGATCCAGGAATGGTGGGGTCTCAACGACCAGATCAAACGCATCGGCCAGCAATGGACGGACGCCGGCTATCGTGTGCTGATTCCTGATCTGTATCGCGGCGAGAAGGCGCTGGACGCGGCCGAAGCCGAGCACAAGATGGACGACCTGGATTTTTCCGATGCCGCCACCCAGGACGTGCGCGGCGCGGTCCAGTATCTCAAGCAGGACAGCGCCTCGGTCGGCGTGATCGGGTTCTGCATGGGTGGCGTGCTCGCGGTGCTGGCCGCCATGCATGTGCCCGAGACCGATGTGGCGGTCTCCTGGTATGGCATCCCGCCGGAGGAAGCCGGCGATGCCAGCGCCATCGACGTACCGCTGCAATGTCATTTCGCCACGCAGGACACGTTCTTCCCGATCGAGCAGGCCGATGCCTTCGAAAAGAAGCTCGAGGCCGGCCACGTCGCGCATGAATGCTATCGCTACGAAGCCCAGCATGCCTTCGGTAACGAGGACTGGGATTACTACGATCCCGAAGCCAGCAAGCTGGCCTGGCAACGCAGCATGGCGTTCTTCGAGCATCACCTGAAAGGCTGAGGTGCACACGTCGAGGGCGGCCCGGGGCCGCCCTTTTCGTCGCAGCGCCGCGTGCCGCGGCGCTGTCAGTCGATCGCCGTCTCGTCGCCGTCGAATATCGGCAGATGGCCGAGCGCAATCACCTCCGACCAGTCGCTGCGATCGCCCTCGGTCATGATCGCCGCTTCGCCGGCGATGATCGCGCCGGCATGGTCCATGATCTTGCGCATGGCTTCCAGCGTGGAGCCGGAACTGATCACATCGTCGACCAGCACGATACGCGCATCCGCCACCAGATCACGATCCTTGGCATCGAGATACAGCGTCTGTTCGTCGCCCGTGGTGATCGAATGGGTGGTGGCCGACAGTGCGTCGCCCATATAGGGCTTGTAGCTCTTGCGCAGCACCGCGTACGGGCGTCCAGTGGCCACCGACAAGGCATGGACCAGCGGAATCGACTTCGCTTCCGCGGTCACCAGCACGCCGTAATCAAGCGCGGCCAGGCGATTCGCCAGCCCGCTGGCGGCCGCCTGCACCAGCGCCGTGTCGCCCAGGATATTGAGCACGGCAATGCGGACGCCCGAGGCCACCCGGAACAGGGGCAGTTCGCGCTTGAGTCCGGCGATTTCGACGGGATAGGTGCGTTGCGTGGCTTGCATCGGCGGGCAGGACTGGGTTCGGATCAGCGCTGCATTGTGCAACAGGCCGGGCGACAAATCTAAATCCGATCCGGACGGCGACGCGGGATGGGCACGCACCGACTTCAGGGCATGCGGCAAAATGCGCCGGGCAAGACACGGGTGTAATCTGACCCGGTCGTTTCAACAGTCCGGCGGGACGCGGACGTGATCCACCCCGCCGGCGCAGCCCGTGAGGTCGATATGCAAACCCGCGCCGCCGTACTGCACGAGATGGGCGCCGCGCGCCCCTATTCCGAATCGAAACCGTTGTCGATCGAGACCGTCGAGCTTGCCGGCCCCGGCCGCGGCGAAGTCCGGGTGAAGATGCATGCGGCCGGGCTGTGTCATTCCGACCTGTCCAGCATCGACGGCAATCGCCCGCGCCCCACCCCGATGGTGCTGGGCCACGAAGCCGCCGGCGAGATCGTGGAGCTCGGCGACGGCGTGACCGATTTCGCGGTCGGCGATCATGTGGTGTGTACGTTCGTGCCGAGCTGCGGTCATTGCGCCTACTGCGCCGATGGGCGCGCCGCGCTGTGCACGCCGGGCGCCGAGGCCAACAATGCCGGGATCATGCTGTCCGGCGGCCGCCGTCTGTCGCAGCACGGCCACGACGTTCATCACCATCTCGGCGTATCCGGCTTCGCGGAATACGCGATCGTGGCCACCGAATCGCTGGTCCGCATCGACCCGGCGCTGGATTTCGATATCGCCGCGGTGTTCGGCTGCGCGGTGCTGACCGGTGTGGGCGCATTGCTGCAGACCGCACAGCTGCGGCTCGGCCAGAGCGTGCTCGTCGTGGGCCTCGGCGGCGTGGGATTGTCGGCCGTGCTCGGCGCCGTTGCCGGCGGCGCCTCGCAGATCATCGCCGCCGACATCGCACCCGACAAACTGGAGACCGCGCGCGGGCTCGGCGCCACCGCCACGGTCGACCCAAGCGACCCCAACGCACTGGAGAAAGTCCGCGATCTGACCGGCGGTGGCGTCGATATCGCCGCCGAGTTCGCCGGGGTCGCCAAGGCCCTGGAGTTCGCCTACGACGCCACCGGCAAGGGCGGCACCACCGTCACCGCCGGCCTGCAGCATCCGGATTCGCGCATGTCGCTGCCGGCACTGACGCTGGTGGCCCAGGAACGCCGTCTGCTGGGCTCTTATCTGGGCGGCCATGTGCCCAAGCTCGATATCCCGGATTACATCGCGCTCTACCAGGCCGGCCGGCTGCCGGTGGATCGGCTGCTCACGCATCGACTGACGCTCGACCAGATCAATACCGGCTTCGAGCGCCTGGCCGCCGGCGAGGCAATACGGCAGGTGATTCAGTTCTGAACCCCCTGGGTTTTGCGCACGGCCGGCGCGATAATGCTCGAACCCACAACCCAGCCGACCGGCCATCACGAGCCGGCCGGCCCGAGGACTTGCCGATGTTTCGTCGTCTGATTGCCGCCAGCGTTCTGTTGCTCGTCGCCACGGCGGTGTTCGCCGCGCCAAGCAAGAGTGTGACCATCGTCGGGCGCAATGATCTGCGTTTCTCGCAGGACCACATCACCGTGGCACCCGGCACCCAGGTCACGCTCAAGCTGATCAACAAGTCGCACCTGCCGGCCTCGGCCATGTCGCACAACTGGGTGCTGCTGAAATCGGGTACCGATGCCGGCGCCTTCGACAATGCCGCGCGGAGCGCCGCCAGCAACGACTACATCCCGAAATCGATGAGCGATCGCGTCATCGCGCATACGGCCATGGTGAGCGGCGGCCACAGCGATACCATCACGTTCACCGCGCCCACCAAACCCGGCGATTATGAATACATCTGCACCTTTCCGGGGCACTTTCGGGCCGGGATGAAGGGCACGCTGACCGTTTCACCCACAAATTGATCGTTCGCCGTTGAATTTACGCGCAACGCCGTCAAGTCACTGGGGTTAGTGTTCATCAAAGGACCCTCATGTCTTACGACAAACTGCTGTCACCCGTTCACTTTGGCTCGCTGGAACTGCCCAATCGCGTGGTCATGGCGCCGCTTACGCGCGCCCGCTGCCCCGATCTGGTGCCGGGCGAAATGCAACAGACCTACTATGCTCAGCGCGCCGACGCCGGGCTGATCATCTCCGAGGCCACCAACATTTCGGAGTCGGCCCGGGGCTATGTCTACACACCGGGTATCTTCACCGACGCACAGGAAGCCGGCTGGTCGAAGGTCGTGGATGCGGTGCACGATGCGGGTGGTCGCATGTGTCTGCAGCTGTGGCACGTCGGCCGCATCGGCCACGAGATGGTGCATCCGGACGGCCGCAAGCCGGTCGCCCCCAGCGCACTGAAGGCCGAGGGCGCGGAATGCTATGTCGAGTTCGAGGACGGAACCTCGGGCAATCACCCCACCTCGACGCCCCGCGCGCTCGAAACCAAGGAGATCCCGGACGTCATCGACGAATACCGTCAGGCGGCGATTCGCGCCAAGCGCGCCGGTTTCGACATGGTCGAAGTCCATGCGGCCAACGCCTATCTGCTGCAACAGTTCATGGCCACCGGCTCGAACCAGCGCACCGACGCCTATGGCGGCTCGATCGAGAACCGGGCCCGGCTGACGCTTGAAGCCGTGGACGCCGTCACCGAGGTCATGGGCGCCGATCGCGTCGGCATTCGTATCTCGCCGTTCATCGAGATCTTCGGCCTGAGCGACGACGAACCCAAGGCCATGGCCTTCCATCTGGCCGAACAGCTCGAAGCGCGCGGCCTGGCCTACCTGCATATCAACGAGCCCAACTGGGCCGGCGGCGATATCAAGCTCACCGACGAATTCCGCGCGGCCATGCGCCAGCGGTTCGCCAGTGGCGCGCTCATCTTCTGCGGGCACTACACCGCGGATCGCGCCGAGAAACTGATCGAAAACGATCTCGGCGACGGTGCGGCCTTCGGTCGGCCCTACATCGCCAATCCGGATCTGGTAGAACGCTTCCGTCAGGAGGCCGAACTCAACGAACCCGATCCGTCGACCTTCTATGGCGGCGACGAAACCGGATACACGGACTACCCGACGCTCGAGGAGCAGACGGCGTAACACGCCGCTCGATGGCCATTGAGCCGGCGGATCGGACGATCCGCCGGCTTTTTCTTGTCAGCGCCGCGCACGAATGCGGGCGCGGCCGGCCGTAACCGGCGCGCTCGAAGCGGATCAGTTCAGGATGCCTTCCTGCTCCACGAACGCCATGATCTCGGAGACGCCATTGCCGGCGCGCAGGTTGGTGAACAGGGTCGGGCGCTCACCTCGCATCATCCGGGCGTCCCGCGCCATGACCTCGAGCGAGGCGCCGACATAGGGCGCCAGATCGATCTTGTTGATCACCAGCAGATCGGATCGCGTGATGCCGGGCCCGCCCTTGCGCGGAATCTTGTCGCCGGCCGAGACATCGATCACGTAGAGCGTCAGGTCCGACAGTTCCGGCGAAAATGTCGCCGCCAGATTGTCGCCGCCGCTTTCGATCAGGATGATATCCAGATCGTGAAATTCGGCGGTGAGCTGATCGATCGCCGCCAGATTCGCCGAGGCATCCTCGCGAATCGCGGTATGCGGGCAACCCCCCGTCTCGACACCGCGAATGCGCTGTTCCGGCAATGCGCCGCTGCGAATCAGGAAATCCGCATCCTCGCGGGTATAGATGTCGTTGGTCACCACGGCGATGGAATACTTGTCGCGCATGGCCTTGCACAGGGCGTCGGTCAGCGCCGTCTTGCCCGAGCCGACCGGACCCCCGATGCCGACCCGCAGGGGCGATTGCTTGTCCATGCTTACCTCTTTCAGATGATCGATCAGGAACGATAAAGTCGCGAATACAGGGTTTCGTGCGCCGTGCTGGCCAGCGCCACGCCCGGTAACGAACCGCCCAGTTCCGCATCGGCGAGGCGTGTTGCGCGCGCGACGGCACCCGGCACGCCTTCGGCCAACTCGAACAACAGGATCTGGCCGCGCGTCTGCCCCAACGGCACCAGCTTCACCGCCGCCAGCACCTGATTTTCAAGCCAGGCCCAGGCCAGCCCGGACGCGGCCGCCTCGGGCTCGATTTGCCAGCGCGTTGCGGCCAGCGCCCATAGCGCCGCGAATGAAACGTCCGCCGCATGCGCCCCGCCCAGACGCCAATCGCGCGCGCCCGGCTCCTGCATACCGTCGAGCAGGGTCGCCAGGGCGTGCCCGAGGTGGCGCTCCTGGGCTCGCCGCTCGGCGGTTTCGCGCGACGTCAGCAGATAACGGCTCCAGTCGCCGACCCGCTCGACGCAGTCCGCCTGCCAGGCCGCATGCAGGCGGAAATACACGGCCAGGTCGAGCGGTACGAGCGTGGCCTCGAGGCTCGCCGCGAGCCAACCCCGTACATCCGCCTCGCTGCGCAGCCAACCCTGTTCGACGGCGGCTTCCAGGCCTTCGGAATAGGCGAAGGCGCCGACCGGAAGCGAGGGGCTGGCCAGTTGCAGCAAGCGCTGTAACGCAAGCCCCCGGCCGGCATCAGCCATGGGCGTGATTCGGGCTCTCGACCGGGGCCGCCGCTTCGTGCTCGTGCTCGTGCTCGTGGCCGTGGCCGTGGCCGTGGCCGTTATGATCATAAGCGCCCGGCTCGGGGTGGAACGCACAGTGACAGACCTGCGGCCGCGCGCCCAGGCCCGCGACCATCGCATCCAGCACATGATCGTGGCGATAGGCCACGGCATCGGCGTGCACCTGCAGCGGCACGTGGCGGTTGCCGAGGTGATAGCAGATCCGGTTCAGCAACAGTCGATCGAGACAATGCACGTAGGACAGGGCTTCGGCCGCCGCGACGATGCGCACGAACACGCTTTCCTGCGCGTCGGTCAGCACATCACCGTCCGACAGCGTCGTGCCGCGGGCCAGCACGAGGCCGGCAAAGTCGCCGTTGTCGAGCGCGAGGCGCTGGCGTGATTTCTGGCGGGCGTCGAAATCCAGGGTTGCCGTGGCATCGGCGGCAACCGGCGCGCCGCTGTATTTGTGAACGAGTCGAATCATGGGGGTATGGATCAGGCCGATCGACGGCGAGGCGCCGAATTAGAACAGGAAATAACGCTGGGCCAGCGGCAGATCGGCCGCCGGTTCGCAGACCAGGAGTTCGCCGTCGGCGCGCACGTCGTAGGTCTGCGGGTCGACCTCGATATGCGGCAGGGCATCGTTGTTGCGCATGTCGGCTTTGGAGAGCCGCCGCGTACCGGCGACCGCGACCAGGCGCTTGGCGAGACCGAGCCGATCACCAATGCCGGCCGCCAGGGCGGCGGCCGAGGTGAACGTCACCGACGTTGAGGTGACGGAACGACCGTAGGCGCCGAACATCGGACGGTAATGCACCGGCTGCGGCGTGGGAATGGAGGCATTCGGGTCGCCCATCGGCGCCATGGCGATCACCCCGCCCTTGATGATGGTGGCCGGCTTGGCGCCGAAGAAAGCCGGTTTCCACAGCACCAGATCGGCCAGCTTGCCGACCTCGACCGAGCCCACCTCGTGGGCGATGCCATGGGTGATCGCCGGGTTGATGGTGTATTTGGCGATGTAGCGCTTCGCACGTTCGTTGTCCGCGCGCGCGGAGTCGCCGGGCGCCGGCCCGCGCTGGACGCGCATCTTGTGCGCGGTCTGCCAGGTACGGGTGATGACCTCGCCCACGCGGCCCATCGCCTGCGAATCCGAGGCGATCATCGAGAACGCGCCGAGATCGTGCAGGATGTCCTCGGCAGCGATCGTCTCGCGGCGAATCCGCGAATCGGCGAATGCCACGTCCTCGGCGATCGACGGGCTCAGGTGGTGACACACCATGAGCATATCCAGATGCTCGTCGACCGTATTCACCGTATACGGCCGCGTCGGATTGGTGCTCGATGGCAACACATTCGGCTTGCCCGCGGCGGTAATGATATCGGGCGCATGACCGCCACCGGCCCCTTCGGTGTGGTAGGTATGAATCACCCGATCCTTGAATGCCGCGAACGTGTCTTCGACGAAGCCCGACTCGTTCAGCGTATCGGTATGGATGGCCACCTGAACGTCCGTTGCCTCGGCCACCGTCAGACAATTGTCGATGGCGGCCGGCGTGGTGCCCCAGTCCTCGTGCAGTTTCAGGCCACAGGCCCCGGCCACGATCTGGTCGTGCAACGGGCCGGGCTGGCTGGCATTGCCCTTGCCCAGAAACCCCAGGTTCATCGGAAAGGCTTCGGCCGCCTCGAGCATGCGATGCATGTGCCAGGGCCCCGGCGTGGCCGTCGTGGCCTTGGTGCCCGTAGCCGGGCCGGTGCCGCCGCCGATCATGGTGGTGATACCCGAGGCCAGCGCCTCCTCGATCTGCTGCGGGCAGACGAAATGGATATGCGCATCGATCCCGCCGGCGGTGAGGATCTGCCCCTCGCCGGCGATGATTTCCGTGCCCGGCCCGATCACGATGCCGACGCCGTCCATGATGTCCGGGTTGCCGGCCTTGCCAATGCCCGAGATACGGCCCCCGGATATGCCGACATCGGCCTTGACGATGCCCCACCAGTCGAGAATCACGGCATTGGTGATCACCGTATCGGCGGCCACATCGTTGGCGTGCTGGCTCTGGCCCATGCCGTCGCGCACCACCTTGCCGCCGCCGAACTTGACCTCATCGCCGTAATGCCCGGCATCGGACTCGATCTCGATGGTCAGGGCCGTGTCGCCGAGCCGCACGCGATCACCCGCGGCGGGCCCGAACATCTCGGCATAGGCCGTCCGGTCCATATGGCTCATGCCGAATCCTCATCGAGCGGGCCCATCACCCGACCATGAAAACCGTGGATCACACGCCGGCCGGCGTAGGCGACCAGCGCCACGCTGCGCGTCGCGCCCGGCTCGAAGCGGATCGCCGTGCCTGCCGGCACATCGAGTCGAAAACCGCGGGCGGCAGCCCGATCGAACGCCAGCGCCGGATTGGTTTCGGCGAAATGATAATGCGACCCGACCTGCACCGGCCGATCGCCGGTATTGGCGACCTCGATCGTGCGCCGCTCACGCCCCGCGTTGATTTCGATCTCGCCCTCGGCGGGCAGAATTTCGCCTGGAATCATGGCTACCTCAGACAATCGGATCGTGGACGGTGACAAGCTTGGTGCCATCAATGAACGTCGCCTCGACCTGGACCTCGGTCAGCATTTCCGGCACGCCGTCCATGACGTCCTCGCGCGTGAGCAGCGTCCGGCCGTAGTCCATCATCTCGGCCACCGAACGGCCTTCGCGGGCGCCTTCCATCAACGCCGAGGCAATGAATGCCATCGCCTCGGGGTAATTCAGTTTCAGGCCACGCTCCCGACGCCGCTCGGCAAGCAGCCCGGCCGAGAAGATCAGCAGTTTGTCTTTTTCGCGCGGCGTGAGATCCATGACACATTCTCTATTCAGTGGGCGACCGGGCCGTGCCGACGGGCCGGTCTGACAATCGACGCGCGGTGTGCCGGTTTACCCCTACGTTCGATAGCGACCGGCGACGCCGGCCATCAAGACACGCCACGCGGCCGCGGCCCAGGAACAACGCGTTGGCGATAGCCGGGAGCGCGGCGCCTACGTCGCCCAGATACGGGGCGCAACAGCCGGTTTGCCCAGTATCGACGGCCGCAGAGATTCCCATAACCGGCGTAACGGCGTATGTAACAACCGTGCTTCTCGCCCGGTCACGCGCACGACCAACAGACCGTCCACCACCGACACGCCACTACCGATGCGGTATTCGGCAAGCCGCCGACGCAACTCGTTCGCCGTCGTCGCGTCGAACCCTTCCGGTTGATAAGCAACGAGCGTGCCGACCGCCCGCGCGCCGTTGAGCCCCCAGGGCGCGTTCTGGAACGGCGACTGCCCGGCGCCCGGCACCAATGTGCGTTCGTGCCAACGCAACCGATTGCCGACCCGTACGCACCATCGACCGTCGTAGTGTCCGCTATCGAATGCTTCGTGCGAAGCCGGCCGGCCGAGTGTCCAGATATCCCAGGCGACGGCGCGCGCATCCGAGGCCAGATCGAGATCCAGCGAGGTCAGCGCCTGTGTCCCGTCGAACACGATGGTTTCCTGGGGCAGCCACTCCAGCCGCGCCCCGGCACCGACCGACAGGCGAACACCCTGACGGCTGGCACGCGCGGGAGCCCGGTACAGCTTGGCCGCCGAAGGCGTGGTGATCAGCGCCTGCGCGCGCGATTCGAGCTGGATGTCGAAATCGATTTCATCGCCCTGAACCACGCCGCCCGGCGGGTGCAGCAGCATGACATGCGCGGTGCCGTCACCTTCGGGGTACAGTAACCGCTGCACATAAACCGGCCCGCGATGACGCCGGCGCGTGGCCACGCTGCGTTCGCCGCGACGGGCAATGGTCAGATCGAGTCGGGCCTTCCAGCCGTCTGCACAGCGCGAACGGTCCGCGGCGATATCAGGGCACAAGACGATCGATGACTCCGGGCACGGTTCAAAGATCATCTTCTACACAAAACTAAACCGGCCGCCAAGCCCCGATCGACGTATCGCGACCCAGGGCCCGCGGCCGGCCCGACCCGTGGCGGGGCCGACACGGGGCCGTTATCATAGCCGTCCGACAGATTCGGCTATTGCGATCCAGGGCCTGTACCACCATGCGCGCCATTACCCGACATGGGGTTGCCCGACCCTTGCATGTTGTTACGCATCTGCGACGCCGTATTGCTCATCGACTGACCCGCCGATTGCATGCTCTGCCGTGTGCCGTTCATGGCGTTTCCGGCTTTCTGTGTCGTTTTGGGCAGCTTCCGCTTGCTGCCGTTCTTCATGACGATATAGGTCTCGCCACCGGAAACCGCCGGCCCGACCGTGCCGCCGTGGGCCGCCTGCATACCCGCCTCGAATTGCTTGAGGGTGATGCCGCCAGCGCTCACATCGCTTTTCCTGGCCCGCGGGTCGCTCTTGATCGACGCGTTGGTATCCATCGAGTCATACCGTTTGGCCACGGTCGGATTGGCCTGTGCCTCGCTCCGGCTGAGCACACCGTTATTGTTGGTATCGAGCTTGTGAAACTCGGCCGCCAACGAGACGCGGCTCGACGTACCGGCCTGAGCGGCACCCGCACTCGCACCCGTATTGCCGGAAGCACCCATGCCGGACGCGGCAAAAGCCGAACTCGTGACCATGGCCAGACCGAAAACAATCGCGGTTTTGTTCAACATCATGGCGCCCTACTGCGTTGCAAGAAACACCCCGACGCTACGTCCGGCCCATTAATTCGGCCTGAATTCTGCGCGCCCGCGCTTGCGGGCGCATCAGGTCAGCCGGTTTCCTGCTCGCGTTCACGGTCGCGTGCGCCCGGTGCGAACATGCGCGCCGTGAACAGCCCGACCTCGTACAAGAGGTAGATGGGCACAGCGAGCAATGTCTGCGATATGACGTCCGGCGGCGTGAGCAGCATGCCGGCGGCGAACGCGGCGACCAGCACGTAAGGCCGATAGCCGCCAAGCTGCTTGGGTGTGACGAAACCGGCCCAGACGATGAGGAAGATGGCCACCGGCAGCTCGAAGGCGATGCCGAACGCCATGAACATTTTCAACACGAAGTCGAGATAGTTGGAGATGTCGGTCATCACGGTCACGCCGGCCGGGGCCACCGAGACGAAGAAACCGAACACGATGGGAAAGATGACGTAATACGCGAACGCCATACCCAGATAGAACAACAACGTGCTGGAAACCAGCAAGGGCGTGACAAGCCGGCGCTCGGCCATGTACAGCCCGGGCGCCACGAACATCCACACCTGGTACAGCGTCCACGGCAGCGAGACCGCGAACGCGACCATCAGCGAGAGTTTCATCGGCACCAGGAACGGCGCCGTGACGCCAGTGGCGATCAGGCTGCTGTGGTTCGGCATGTGCACCAACAGCGGGCCCGACAGGTAGGTGAACAACGGACGGGAAAAATAGAAACAGGGCAGAAACACCACGACGATGCCGATCGCAATGCGGATCACCCGCGTGCGCAGCTCAAAAAGATGCGCCATCAGGGGCTGTTCGTTGTCGTCGATCTCGTCGTCGCTCACGGGCGATTCTCGTTGTGTGGTTGCGTTGTGGTGGCGGAGACATCGGCCTTATCGGCCTCGTCATCGGACGCCGCCGCGCTGGATTCGTCTGATGCCACGGACGCCGCGTCCTCCGCGGCCGGCCGCGTCGGCGTGTTCTGCTCGCCGGACGCATTCTCGGTGGGCTCGGCTTCGCCCTCGATCGGCTCCATGAGCGGGCTGACGGCGCGCTCCGTGCTCGAACGAAATTCCTGCGTCTCGGCCTCGATCTGCTCGCGCGCACGCCGGACATCCCGGCGGATGTCCTCGGTGGCCACTTCGTTCTCGAGCTCGGTGGTCAACGCGTTGACGTAATGGCGCGCGCGACTCGCCCAGCGCCCGAGGGTACGGGCGACCACGGGCAGACGCTCGGGACCGAGCACGATCAATCCAATCACACCGAGAACCGCCAGCTCCCAGAAACCGATGTCGAACATGACGTGTATCCGCCCTAGTCGCGACGGTTGGCGCTATCGTTCTCGGCGCCGGTTTCGTGGCTGTGGTTTTGGCTTTGGTTGTCGCCGTGGCTCGACGCATCCTCGCGATGCGCGTGATCCACGACCTTCGGATCCTTGTCGGATTCGCGCTGCTCGTCGTCGTCCTTCATGGCCGAGCGGAAGCCCTTGAGCGCATTGCCCAGGTCCGGCCCGAGATTGCGCAGCCGCTTCGACCCGAAGACGAGCAGCACGATGACCAGAAGGATGAGCAGCTGCCAGATACTGATACCGGAAAGCATATAAACCTCTTCGTGTTAGGCGTTGTTCCCGCCCCGTGTGCCACGGGCGGCTTTTTCCTCGTGGCCCGATACGCCGAAGCGCCGGGCCAGTTCATTACGTACCGCCGTGGAATCCAGCCCTCGCGACTGGAGCAGAACCATGCAGTGAAACCACAGGTCGGCGACCTCATGCACGACATGCGAATCGTCATCACCCTGCGCGGCCTCGATGACTTCGGCGGCCTCCTCGTCGATCTTCGCGCTGATCGCGGCCACACCGCCAGCATACAGCGAGGCAGTGTAACTATGCGCGGGATCTGATATGCGACGTTTGGCCAACGCGGCATCAAGCGCGGTGAAGACGTCGGGGTCGGCGGGGGCGGAATTACTCATGCAGACCATACATTCGCTGGGGATCCTTGAGCACGGGATCGTGGGTGACCCAGGTCTCGCCGTCCAGGATCTGGAAGAAACAGGACTCGCGGCCAGTGTGACAAGCCACGCCGCCGACCTGCTCGACGCGCAGAAGCAGGGCATCGTTGTCGCAGTCCAGCGCAATCTCGACGATACGCTGAAGATTGCCGGAGGTCTCGCCCTTGCGCCACAGCGCCGCGCGCGAGCGCGACCAGTAAGTGGCATAACCGGATGCCACGGTCGCGGCGAGCGCGTCACGGTTCATCCAGGCCAGCGTCAGCACGCGCCCGCTGTCGACCGACTGCGTGATTACCGGCGCCAGCCCCCGCTCATCCCAGTCGACCACCGAGAGCCAGTCGTTTGCCGCGCTCGAACCCATGCGGAACTCCATGTTGTCATGCCGTTGCGCCGTATCGTAGAGCCTGTGGCCGTTTCATACGAGGCCCGCGTCGGCGCGGCCGAATCCGGGCGTCGATGCCGGTGTCGCACGCCGCCACTGCGGCCGTGCGCGCGCGAACCCAACCCGACCCGGCGGCCGGGCCGCACGCTCGCGCTGTTGCAACCTCCGCGGGCGCGATCTAATGTTGCCGCGCATGAAGATCATCATCCTGGGGGCGGGCGAGGTCGGCGCCACACTCGCCGAGAATCTCGCCCATGAATCGAACGACGTCACCGTCGTCGATATCAACGAATCGCTGCTGCGTCCGTTACAGGACCGGCTCGACATCCGGGCCGTGCACGGCTATGCGGCGCACCCGGCGGTACTGCGCGATGCGGGCGCGAACGACGCCGACATGATCATCGCCGTTACCGCGGTCGACGAAATCAACATGATCGCCTGCCAGATCGCCTACACCCTGTTTCATACGCCGACCAAGATCGCGCGGATCCGGTCGTCGGAATACCTGGTGGAGGCACGGCTGTTCCATCAGGACGCGATCCCGATCGACATGTCGATCAGTCCGGAACAGCTGGTGACCGACTACATCAAGCGCCTGATCCAGTATCCCGGCGCGCTGCAGGTGGTGGACTTCGCCGAGGGCCGGGTCCAGGTCGTGGGCGTGAAGGCCTATTACGGCGGGCCACTCGTCGGCAACGAACTCAAGGCGCTGCGCCAGCACATACCCAACGTCGACACCCGCGTGGTGGCGATCTATCGCCGCGGCAAGCCCTTGATTCCCCAAGGCGATACCATCGTCGAGGCCGACGACGAGGTGTTCTTCGTGGCCGCCCGGCGCGACATCAAGCAGGTGATCGGCGAACTGCGCAAGATCGATCGTCCGGTCAAGCGCGTGATGCTGGCCGGTGGTGGCAACATCGGCACACGCTTGGCGCTTGCGCTGGAAAATCAGTGCCAGGTCAAGGTGATCGAACACAATCCGGAACGGGCGGGCTGGTTGTCGGAGCGTGTGAATCGCTCGATCGTGCTCAAGGGCGATGCCGCCAATGAGGCGCTCCTGCGCGAAGAGAACATCGAGTCGGTCGATGTGTTCTGCTCGGTCACCGACGACGACGAAGCCAACATCCTGTCGGCGATGCTGGCCAAGCGGCTGGGCGCGCGCAAGGCCATGTCGCTGATCAACCGGCTGGCGTATGTCGACCTGATCGAATCTTCCGGCACCCAGATCGATATCGCCATTTCGCCCAAGCAATCGACCATTTCGGCGCTGCTGGCGCACGTCCGCCGCGGCGACGTGGTGCGCGCGCATACGCTGCGCCGCGGCGCGGCCGAGGCGATTGAGGCGATTGCGCACGGCGAGCGCTCCAACTCGCGGGTGGTCGGCCGGCGCATCGACGAGATCAAGCTGCCGCCCGGCGCATCCATCGGTGCGGTCGCCCGCGGCGAAGATGTCCTCATCGCGCATCACGACACCGTGATCGAATCCGGCGACCACGTCATGATCTTCATCATCGACAAGAAATACACCGCCGAAGTCGAACAGCTGTTCCAGGTCGGCGTGTCCTACGTCTAGTCCCGGCTGATGCTCACTTCCATCATTCAGGGGCGGCTGAACTATTACTACGCGGTGGTCCAGCGCGTGCTGGGCCTGCTGCTGATGATCTTCTCGGTTTCGATGCTGGCGCCGATTGTGGTTGCGCTGATCTACGGCGACGGCGAGATCGAGGCCTTTGCCATCGGCTTTGCCATCACCCTGGCGACCGGGTTGCTCGCCTGGTTGCCGAGCCGGCATGTCCAGCGCGAACTCAAGATTCGCGACGGGTTCCTGGTGGTCGTGTTGTTCTGGATGGTGCTGAGCCTGTTCGGCGCCATCCCGTTATGGCTGGCCACCCGGCCCGACATGAACTTCACCGATGCCGCCTTCGAATCGGTCTCGGGGCTGACCACGACCGGGGCGACGGTGCTCACCGGCCTGGATACCCTGCCCCACGCCATTCTGTTCTGGCGCGTGCTGCTGCACTGGATGGGCGGCATGGGCATCATCGTGCTGGCGGTCGCCGTGCTGCCCATGCTGGGCGTCGGTGGCATGCAGCTGTATCGCGCCGAGACACCAGGCCCGATCAAGGATGCCAAACTCACGCCGCGCATCCGCGAGACCGCCAAGGCGCTGTGGTACGTCTATGTATCGCTGACCCTGTTTTGCGCCCTGCTGTTCTGGGCCGCAGGCACTACCCCGTTCGATGCCATCAGCGATGCGTTTTCTTCGATCGCAACCGGCGGCTTCTCCAACCACGATTTATCGCTCGGTTACCACGACAACCCCATCATCGAACTGGCCGCCTGTGTTTCGATGCTCATTGGTGCGATCAGCTTCGGCATGCATTTCTCGATCTGGCGCAGCGCCAATCCGCTGGGCTACTGGCGCGACCCGGAAACCCGCACGTTCCTGATCATGGTCGTTGCCGCGACCACGGTGACCACGATCGTGCTGCTGGTCTCGGGCACCTATATCGACGCCCCCGATGCCGTGATCAAGGCGCTGTTTCAGGTGCTGTCGATCGGCACCACCACCGGCTTCACCACCACCGACTACACCATCTGGCCCAGTTTTATTCCCATGTTCCTGCTGCTGGGCGGTTTCATTGGGGGCTGTGCCGGTTCCACCACGGGCGGAATGAAAACGGTTCGCTTCATCCTGCTGGCCAAGCAGGGCACCCGCGAGATCAGCCGCCTGGTTCATCCCAACGCCGAGATTCCCATCAAGATGGGCGGCAAGGTCATTCCCGACCGTGTCGTGCACGCCGTCTGGGGCTTCTTCTCGGTCTACGTGACCGTATTCGTGCTGATGTTTCTCATTCTGCTCGCCACCGGGCTCAACGAGCTGACGTCGTTCTCCGCGGTGGCCGCCACCATCAACAACGTGGGCCCCGGCCTGGGCTCGGTGGCCTCCAACATGGCCGGCATTCCCACGCTCGCCAAGTGGGTGCTGTGCCTGTCCATGCTGCTGGGCCGCCTGGAGGTCTTCACGCTGCTGGTGATCCTCACCCCGGCTTTCTGGCGCCGCTGATCCGGGCGCGCCTGACAGGCCCGCCCGGCCTTTCGGTACAATCGGCGCCATGACGATGCAGGATCGACTCCAAGCCATGATCGACGCCGGACAGGACGCGCCCCTGGCGCGGTTCACGCTGGGCGAATTGTTGTACAAGAACGGCGAGCTCGAGACCGCCTGCACGCACCTGGCCGAGGCCGTGCGTCAGGATCCCGAGTATTCGGCCGCCTGGCGGCTGTACGGCCGGGTTCTGCTGGACGCCGGCCGGGTTCATGCCGCGATCGATGCGCTGGAGCGCGGCGTCGAAGTCGCCGAGCGACGCGGCGACAACCAGGCGGCCAGGGAAATGCAGGTCTTTCTCAAGCGCGCGCGACGCGCGCGGAACTAGGCGCCGGCGCATGTCTGTTTACACCCGCGTCGAGGCCGACGATCTGCGCGCGCTGCTCGCCGACTATGCCGTCGGCGAGCTCGAGGACTTCAGCGGCATTTCTGCCGGCATCACCAACACCAACTACTTCGTCGACACCAGCCTCGGGCGCTGGGTATTGACGCTGTTCGAGCAGGTCGACGAATCCGAGCTGCCGTTCTTCATGCAGCTCATGGATCATCTGGCCGGCCACGGCGTGCCCTGCGCGCATCCGGTCGCCCGCAACGACGGCGGCTTCCTGAGCCGGGTGCGCGGTCGGCCGGCCGCCCTGGTCTACCGTTTGCAAGGCGCCAGCGTGGAATCGCCCGGCGCCGGACATTGCCGTTCGCTGGGCGGCGTGGTCGCCGAAATGCATCGCGCGGTGGCCAGCTTTACCCCGGTGCAGGGCAACGCACGCAACCTCGAGTGGATCGCCGCTGCCGCCGAGCGGCTCAACGGCGTCATGGCGGCCGAGGAGCATGCGCTACTGGCCGACGAGATCGCCTTCCAGCAGCGCGCCGCCCGCACGCTCTACGTCGACCTGCCGGCGGCGGTCGTGCATGCCGACCTGTTCCGCGACAACGTCCTGTTCGACCAGTCCCGCGTGTCGGGGCTGATCGATTTCTACTATGCCTGCCACGACTACCTGCTGTTCGATCTCGCCATCATCTGCAACGACTGGGCCTTCGACGACGACGAACGCTACGACCCGGCGCAATGGCAGGCATTCATGCGTGCGTATGGCCGCCGGCGCACGCCGGACGAGGCCGAACACGCCGCCTGGCCGGCCATGCTGCGTGCCGCCGCCCTGCGTTTCTGGGCCTCGCGCCTGATCGACGCGTATTTTCCGATGAGCGGCGAAGTCGTGCACATCAAGGACCCGGCGCCATTCAAGCGTCTACTGCTCGCCCACCGCGCCGCGGCACCCGCCCTGATACCGCAATGATCGCGCTGATCCAGCGTGTCACCCGGGCTTCGGTGACAGTGGCCGGCGAGCGCATCGCGGCCATCGACGCCGGCGTGCTGGCGCTGGTGGCGGCCGAGCCGGACGACACCGAGGCACGCGCGCAACGCCTCGCCGAACGGGTGCTGGCCTACCGTATCTTCGTCGACGACCAGGGGCGCATGAATCGCGGCGCGATCAGCGCGAACAAGGCGGTGTTGGCCGTGCCGCAATTCACCCTGGCCGCGGATACCCGCCGTGGCAATCGGCCCGGTTTTTCCACCGCCTGCCCGCCCGAGCGCGCCGAACCGCTGTTCGATCACTTCACCTCGGTGCTGGTCGCGCGCCACGCGCCGATCGCCACCGGCCGATTCGGTGCCGACATGCAGGTCGAGCTGGTCAACGACGGCCCCGTGACCTTCTGGCTGACGGCCTGATCGGCGTGATCGATTATTGTGGCGAACGCCTCTCGCATCGGCGTTATCAACCGCGTATGATCGATCGTCCAGAGGGGCATTCCGAGTATATCGCGAGACCATGACAGCGCGTCGCGCCACGATCGAACGCTGCACCGCCGAAACCGATATCCAGCTCAGCGTGGATCTGGACGGCACCGGCGAATTCCGGGCCGAAATCGGTGTCGGCTTCTTCGAGCACATGCTGCATCAGCTGGCCCGGCACGGGCTGGTCGATCTGGATGTGCGCGCGGCCGGCGATCTCCACATCGACGATCATCACACGGTCGAGGATGTCGGCATCTGTCTGGGTAACGCGCTCAAGCAGGCGGTCGGCGACAAGAAAGGCATCATGCGCTACGGCCATGCCTATGTGCCGCTCGACGAAGCGCTGTCGCGCGTAGTGCTGGATTTTTCCGGGCGCCCGGGCCTGCATTTTCGGGTCCCGTTCACCGCCGAAAAAATCGGCACCTTCGATACCGAACTGGTGCGTGAATTCTTCAACGGGGTGGCCAGCGGTGCGGCCTTGACGCTGCACATGGATACACTCGCCGGCGACAACGCGCACCATATTGCGGAGACGCTGTTCAAGGCCTTCGGCCGGGCGCTGCGCGCCGCCGTGGCCCGCGACCAACGCGCCCTCGACGCCCTGCCCTCTACCAAGGGCAGTTTGTAGAAACCCAACTCGTCGCTTTATGGCAACCGTCGGCATCATCGACTACGGCATGGGCAATCTGCACTCGATTGCCAAGGCTCTGCGCTACGTCGCTTCGGACGAGCAGATCGAGGTCAGCTTCGATCCGGACGCGCTCGCCCGCATGGATCGGCTGGTCCTGCCCGGCGTGGGCGCGATCGGCCATTGCATGGACGAACTCCAGCGTCTGGAGCTCGACGACATGCTGCGCGGCGTCCTCGGCAAGACCCCGCTCATGGGCGTGTGTCTGGGCATCGAGGCGCTGATGGCGCATTCCGAGGAATCCGGCGGCGTGGACTGCCTGGGCGCCTTTCCGGGCGACACGGTGAAATTTGCCGAGGCCGAGGTCCTGGCCGACGGCTCGCGGCGCAAGATCCCGCACATGGGCTGGAACCAGGTGCATCAGGAGCGCCCGCACCCGCTGTGGAAGGACATCGCGGCGGACTCCTGGTTCTATTTCGTGCACAGTTACTATGTCGTGCCGGACAATCCCAGGCATATCGCCGGCACGACCGACTACGGGGTGCGATTCACCTCGGTGGTGCTGCGCGAGAACGTGTTCGCGGTCCAGTTCCATCCCGAGAAGAGCCAGTCCGCCGGGCTGCAGCTGCTCGCCAATTTTCTGGAGTGGAACGGCGCGGCCTGACGGCCTCGCCGCTTCATCGGGCGTCCGGCCCGGTTCATCTGCCGTCAGCAAAGCGAGGAGAAACGGCGTGCTACTCATTCCTGCCATCGACATCAAGGACGGCCAGTGCGTACGCCTGCGTCAGGGCGACATGCACGACGTCACGGTCTTCGACGACGATCCCGTGGCCGTGGCCCAGCGCTGGATCGACGAAGGCGCCGACCGCATTCACGTGGTCGACCTGGACGGCGCCAAGGCCGGCTACCCCGTCAACGACCGGATCATCGGCGACATCGTCGATGCCGCGGGCCGGATTCCAGTCCAGGTCGGCGGCGGCATTCGCGACGAGGCCGCGATCGAGACCTATCTCGAACGCGGCGTCGAATTCGTGATTCTGGGCACTCGGGCCGTCTCCGAGCCGCATTTCGTGGCCGATGTCGGCGTCGAGTTTCCCGGCCATATCATCGTCGGCCTGGACGCCCGTGACGGCATGGTCGCCACCGACGGCTGGTCCAAGCTATCCAACCACACCGTGGCCGACCTCGCCCAGCAGTTCGAGGAAGACGGCGTAGTCGCCATCATCCACACCGACATCAGCCGCGACGGCATGATGCAGGGCCTGAATATCGAAGCCACGCGCGCATTGGCCGCCGAACTCACCATTCCCGTCATCGCTTCCGGCGGCGTGACCGACATGGCCGATATCGATGCGCTGCTCGCCGTTGCATCCGACGGTGTCGCCGGCGCGGTGATCGGCCGTGCCATCTACGAAGGCACGCTCGACCTCGCCGCCGCGCGCAAGCGCGTCAACGAGTACAAGGGAGGCTGAGCTTGTCTCTCGCCAAACGCATCATCCCGTGCCTGGACATCGACAAGGGCCGCGTCGTCAAGGGCGTGAAGTTCCTGGATATCGCCGATGCCGGGGACCCGGTCGAGATCGCCCGTCGCTACGACCAGCAGGGCGCCGACGAACTGGTGTTTCTCGACATCACCGCGTCCACTGAAGACCGCGGAACGCTCATGGACGTGGTCGAGCAGGTCGCCGGCGAGGTGTTCATCCCGCTGACTGTCGGCGGCGGCGTACGCACCCTGTCGGACGTCCGCCGCCTGTTGTCGGCGGGTGCCGACAAGGTCTCGATCAACACCGCCGCCATCGGCAATCCCGAATTCGTGGCCGAGGCCGCCTACCGCTATGGCAGCCAGTGCATCGTGGTCGCGCTCGACGTGAAGAACGCGGCGAAAAAGGACGAAGAGCCGCGTTACGAGATCTTCACCCATGGCGGGCGCAAATCGACCGGCATCGAGGCCATCGGCTGGGCCCAGAAACTGGTGTCGCTCGGCGCGGGCGAAGTGCTGCTGACCAGCATGGATCGCGACGGTACCAAGTCCGGCTTCGATATCCGGCTTACACGGGCGGTGTCCGATGCGGTGCCCGTACCGGTCATCGCTTCCGGTGGCGTCGGCAGCCTCGAGGATCTGTACCACGGCCTGGCCGAAGGCCATGCCGATGCGGTGCTGGCGGCCTCGATCTTCCATTTCGGTACCTACACCATCCAGCAGGCCAAGAATTATCTGGCCGAACACGGCGTTCTGGTACGCGACGCGGCTTTTCGCTGAACCCCGCCATGCTCGATCTGCTGAACATGAAAAAGCCCGGGCCGAACCCGGGCTTTTCAATCGACGAACCGGCGCAGCGGCTATGCGGTCTGTTCCGCGTGCCTGCCTTCGGCAAACGCCTCGATCGCCCTGGCACAGAAGGCATCCAGATCGTCCGGCGTGCGGCTGGTGACCAGGCCCTCATCGCAGACAACCGCCTGATCGACCCAGTTCGCGCTGGCGTTGTTCAAATCGGTCTTGATCGAGGGGAATGACGTCAGCGTGCGTCCGTCGACCACGCCCGCCTCGATCAGGGTGATCGGTGCGTGGCAGATCGCGGCGACCGGCTTGTGCTGCTTGAAGACGTCACGCACGAAGGAAACGGCCGTGTCGTTGACCCGCAGACCGTCCGGATTGAGTGTGCCGCCGGGCAATACCAGCCCGTTGTAGTCGGACGCCGAGACTTCATCGACGGTCTCGTCCACCGTGAACCTGTCGGCCCTGTCGATGTCGCCGCTCATGCCCTGTACTTCGCCGGATTGCAGCGAAACGAGCTGCACTTGCGCACCGGCTTCGGTGATGTCCTGTCGCGGGCGGGTCAGTTCGATTTGCTCGAAACCGTCGGCAACCAGAAACGCGATCTTCTTGCCTTCGAGTTGACCTGCCATGGTGTGACTCCTTTTGGCATGCGATGCTGGGTTGCCAACGCACTGGCGCCCACCCGAACCAATTCCAATCCGTAGCGTTACCCGGGCTATCCAGGCAGCACCCGGAGGCACGGGCCTCGCGCCACGACGGCGCGGCCAGGACAACGGCGGCGGCGCGTCGCAACATCAAGCCGTATGGCTCGACTCCACTACACGACCGGCTACTACACGGGCGCTCGCTCAAGCAGCGCGTAGTAGAAGCCGTCGAAATCATGATCGCCGGGCGCGATGCGGCGGCCGATCGTCTCGGGTCGGCCCCAGCCGGCCTCGATCGGTTTTTCGCAGGCCTCCGGCGTGGCGGACAGAAAATCGGCTACGACGCCGACGCCCTCGGCGCGCAGAATCGAGCAGGTGGCATAGACCAGCCGGCCGCCGGGCGCGAGCAGCGGCCAGAGCGCGGCGAGCAGCGCGCGCTGGCGTGTCGCGGCGGCGGCGATATCCGACGCCCGCCGCAGCCATTTGATATCGGGATGCCGTCGGATCACGCCGGTACCGCTGCAGGGCGCATCCAGCAGGATGCGATCGAATGGCTGACCGTCCCACCAGGCCGCCGGTTCCGCGGCATCGCCCACGCGGACCGCCGCCGCCAGGCCCAGCCGGGCCAGCGTCGCTTCGAGCGTCCGCGCGCGCTCGGCGTCGATATCCAGTGCGGTCAGCGCGACATCGGCCCGCTCCAGCAAGTGAGCGCTCTTGTTGCCAGGCGCCGCACAGGCGTCGAGCACGCGCTGGCCCGGTTCCGGCGCCACCAGATCGGCGGCCAGCTGCGCCGCGCCGTCCTGAATCGACACCTCGCCCGCGGCAAACCCCGGCAGACGCTCGGCCGCGACCGGCTCGTCCAGCGTCAGGCCCTCGGCGCAATCCGCGATCGAGGTGGCCGCGATACCGGCCTCGGCCCAGCGCGCGCGCAGGCCGTCCCGCGTGGCGCGACGCGCGTTGACGCGTACATGCATTGGCGCGCGCGCATTGCCGGCGGCCAGGACCGCCGGGGCCTCGGTGCCCCAGTCGTCGGCGATCATGCCGGCCAGCCAGTCGGGATAGCTTTCACGCACCGCAACGCTGGCATCGTCCAGCGACGCCGGTTCGCGCTGGTGCCCGCGCAGCACCGCGTTGACCAGCCCTCGCGCCTTGGCCAGCTTGAGTTTTTGCGTCGCGGCTACGGTGGCATGCACCGCCGCATGCGGCGGCACCCGCGTGGCCTCGAGCTGGTAGAGCCCGACTCGCAGCAGCGCATCGAGCAGCGGCTGGGGTTTCTTTCTCAACCGGGGCGCCAACAGCGCGCCCAGCCGACGATGATCGCGCAGCGTGCCGTAAGCCAGCAGCCGCGCCAGCGAGCGATCGGCCCCGGCCAGCGTGGGTGGCCAGGCGGCAATGGCGGCATCCAGGCTGCGGCCCCGGTCGATCACCGCCGCGACCGCACGCGCGGCGTGAACGCGCGCTGCCGTGCCCGCGGAATCAACCAAAACGGACGCCAATCCAGGCGCGGCCGTTGGCGGCATCCGCCGCGCTCATACGGCGCTTGCCGGGCAGCTGCAGCTCGGTGACGCGCAACACGCCGTCGGCCGTGGCGATATCGATGCCGTCGCGCCCGGCGGCGATCACCGCGCCCGGCGCGGCCGGCGCCGTCTCATCCCGGCTGACCGCCTGCCAGAATCGCACCCGATCGCCATCGAGCTCGGCATGCGCCACCGGCCAGGGCGAGAATGCGCGCACGAGCCGGGCGATGCGCACCGCCGGCTGCGACCAGTCGACCGCGGCCTCGGCCTTGTCGAGCATGGCGGCGTAGGTCGCGCGCCCGTCGTCCTGGGCGGCGGGCGTCAGGCCATCGGGCAGCGCATCGAGCACCTCGACCAGGGCCGCGCCGCCCTGGTCGGCCAGCACGTCGTGCAAATCGCCGGCCGTGGTGGTCTCATCGATCGGCGTGCGGCGCACGGCCAGCATGTCGCCCGTATCCAGCCCCACGTCCATCTGCATGATGGTCACGCCGGTTTCGGCATCGCCGGCCTCGATGGCGCGTGCAATGGGGGCCGCGCCCCGCCAACGCGGCAGCAACGAGGCATGCACGTTCAGGCAACCCCAGGTCGGCAGGTCGAGCACGGCCTTCGGCAGGATCAGGCCGTAGGCCACGACCACCATCACGTCCGGCGCGAGTTCGGCGAGTCGATCGAGCGCCTCGGTGTTGTTCTTCAGTTTTTCCGGCTGCAATACCGGCAGCCCGAGCTCGAGCGCGCGCGCCTTGACCGGCGACGGCTTGAGCCGGCGCCCGCGACCGGCCGGGCGATCCGGCTGGGTGAACACGCCCACCAGTTGGTGGCCGCTGGCCGCGATCGCCTCCAGCGTGGGCAGCGCGAATTCGGGGGTCCCGGCGAAGACGATGCGCATGGGTCAGTCCGCCTTGGCGCTTTCGCGCTTGGCCGCCTTGGTCAGCTTGCGCCGGATGCGCTCGCGCTTGAGCCGGGAGAGCTTGTCGATGTACAGCCCGCCGTCGAGATGGGCAAGCTCGTGCTGCACGCACTGCGCCAACAGGCCTTCGGCGTCCATTTCGTATTCACGTCCGTCGCGATCCTGGGCGGCAAAGCGCAGCCGCGTGGCGCGGGTGACGCGATCAAAGTGTTCCGGCACCGACAGACAACCTTCGTCGACCACTTCCTCCCCCTCGGACCAGAGAATGCGCGGATTGCACATCACGATGCGCTCGCTCTTGTCCTCGGAACAATCCATGACCGCCACACGCCGCGTATCGCCGACCTGGGTCGCGGCCAGCCCCACGCCCGGCGCGTCGTACATGGTCTCGAACATGTCGTCGATGAAACGTGACAGCGTGTCGTCGAAAACCGTGATCGGGTCGGTCACCGCGCGCAGGCGCGGATCGGGGAAATGCAAAATCTCGAGAATGGCCATATTCTGTCGGCAGTTGACTGACGTCGATTGTTCAGACGGCGGCGGTATGGCCGCGGTCGGCGGTCGAAACGCGGGAGTATAACGGTTTGAGGCAGATGCGGATTGGGGGATGGCGGCTGCTCGGGCTCGGCCTGGCGCTGCTCGCGTCGGGCTGCGCGCACGGGCCCGGCCAACAGGCGGGCGGCGCGCAGGCGAACGGAGCCACGGCCGGCGCGACGCGCGATGCCGGCCGGACCACGCCCCTGCCTGCCAGGCCCGCCCCCGTGCCGAAGAACCTGACCACGGCGAATCTGGCCGGACACATGCGCGACAACGCGCCGCTGCGTTATGTGGTCAAGCGCGGCGATACACTCTGGGATATCGCCAGCAAGTATCTCGATGATCCCTGGTACTGGCCACAGCTATGGGATGCCAATCCCGACATCGCCAATCCGCATCGGATATACCCCGGCGAAGTCCTGGTGCTCACACGTGGCATGAACGGCCAGCCGCGGCTGGCGCGCGGCAAAACGGTGCATCTGGAACCGCAGGTGCGCGAGGAACCGTTGCCGCAGGCGATTGCGGTCATCCCCTATGCCGCGATCCGCGATTTTCTGCAAAGCCCGCGCCTGGTCGACGGGAAAACGCTCGAGAACGCGCCCTACGTGGTGTCCTTCGACGATCAGCATGTGGTCGCCGGCAACGGCGCCACGGTGTATGTTCGCGGTGCCGATCGCAACGGGCCCGACCACTATGAACTGGTCCATCCGGCCGGCCCCTACCGCGACGCGGAAACCCACAAGGTTCTGGGCCGCAAGGTCGTGCCGGTCGGCCGACTGACCATCCAGTCCTTCGGCCCGAAGATCGCGACGGCCCGGATCGACAAGACCTACCGCGAAGCCCGGCGCGGCGATCGCCTGCTGCCGTTGACCCATGAAAACCTGCTGCACGATTTCTATCCCCATGCGCCCGGCAAGGCACTGAGCGCCCATATCATTTCGGTCTACGGCGGCGTCGACGAGATCGGCCAGTACGATGTCGTCACGCTCGATCGCGGCCACAACATCGGGCTGCGACGCGGCGATGTCCTCGACATCTACAAATCCGGGCGCACCGTGTCCGACCCGGTCGCCGGCGGCCAGGTCACGCTGCCCGAGGTGAAAGCCGGCTATCTGATGGTGTTCAAGGTCGACGACAAGGTGAGCTTCGCGCTGGTCATGCATGCCACGCGCGCCATCCACGTCGACGACGTCGTGCATTCGCCCGCCGCCACGTGAGCGATCGCTCGGCCTGGCTGCGCCTGGCGACCACGCCGGGGATCGGCGCGACTCTTGCCGGACGCCTTGTCGCGCGTTTCGGCAGCGCGCAAGCGGCGCTCGCGGGCAGCGACGCCGGCTGGCGCGACGCCGGGCTGCCGGCGCCAGCGCGCCGGGCGCTGGCCGAACCGCCCGGCGATGTGATGGCGAGAACCGAGGCCTGGCTGGCCGAGGACGGACACCATTTCCTCACACTCGACCATCCGGCATATCCACCGGCGCTTGCCGAACTCGATCCGCTACCACCGTGGCTGTACGCGCTGGGCGATCTCGATCTGCTGGATTATCCGGCCATCGCCATCGTCGGCAGCCGCAATCCGAGCCACGCCGGGCGCGACGCCGCACATGAATTCGGGCGCGCGCTGGCAGCGGCCGGACTGGTGGTGGTCTCCGGCCTGGCCCGCGGCATCGATGCCGCCGCGCACGAAGGCGCGCTGGCTGCCGATGGCTACACCATCGCCATCACCGGCACGGGGCTGGACCGGGTGTATCCGGCGGCCAACAAGGCGCTGGCCGAACGCATTGCCGAACGCGGCCTGCTGTTGTCGGAATTCGGCCTCGGCACCCAGCCGCTGCGTGGCAATTTCCCGCGGCGCAATCGCGTGATCGCCGGTTTGTGCACCGCCACGCTGGTGGTCGAGGCGGCGCGCGCCTCCGGCTCGCTGATCACCGCGCGCATGGCCAGTGCGGCCAACCGCGAGGTCTTCGCCCTGCCCGGTTCGATTCACAATCCGCTGGCGCGCGGCTGCCATCAACTGATTCGCGAAGGCGCCAAGCTGGTCGAAACGACCGACCACATCCTGGAGGAGATCGCCGGTTCGATCGGCGGCTATCGCCGGGGCCCGGCGCCGCGCGCCAGCACGCAGAATCCCGAAGCGCCGGAGGCCGACGGAAACGACAATACCGCCGAACTGCTCGCGGCCGTCGGCCACGATCCGGTGCGCGTCGATGATCTGGTGGCGCGCACCGGCTGGCCCGCGGACGCCGTATCCTCGACACTGCTGATACTGGAGCTCGAAGGACGCATACAGGCCGTGGCCGGCGGCGCCTACGTTCGTTCGGGCTGAGTCGTCACGCGCGTCATCGGCCCGCCCGTTGCAATGATCATGGTAAAGTTGGCGGCATGAACGAAAATGTCCTGGACGTCCTGCTGTATCTGTTCGAGAACTTTTCGTTGACGGACGTCGGCGCGACCGGCGACGTCCGCCGGGATCTCGGCGACGCAGGGTTTTTCCCCGACGAGATCGACGACGCCTTCGACTGGTTGCGCGCTGCCCAGCCCGAAGGCCGGGCGCCGATCACGCCGCCTTCGAACGACAGCATCCGTATCTATGCCGGGCCGGAACTATACGTGCTCGATGCCGAGTGCCGCGGTTACATCGTGCGGCTGGAGCGCGCCGGCGTGCTCTCGGCGGCCAACCGCGAGTTGGCCATCGACCGGCTGATGGCGCTGGTCGACGATGAGTACGAAGGCGCCGAGCTCGAGCAGGTGAAGTGGGTCGTGATGATGGTGCTGTCCTCCGCCGACGGCCACGAGACCGCGCAGGCACGGATGGAAGCCATGCTTCACGCCGAGGCCCCGGGCGCGAGTCACTAGGGTCTTTTAACGCTGCCCGCATGGAGCGCGCCGGCCGGCGGCTGTCGAAGTTCGACGTTGACAGGCTGTTTGCGCTCGCCTCGATGGCTTGCAAGCCGCGCGCTCGATCCGCCTCGTCCGGTCGACGTATCTTGACGCTGGCGCATCGCGCGTGCTTCAAAGGCTGTGCTAGGGTTCGCCACGCGGTGTTGTTGCCGTCTTATCCATCCCCTTTCAAGTGTGAGTCGATGAGCCGAAATCTCGTCATCGTGGAGTCCCCGGCCAAGGCCCGGACCATCGAGAAATATCTGGGCAAGGACTATCAGGTCCTGGCTTCGTACGGCCACGTGCGCGACCTGATCCCGAAGGAAGGCGCGGTCGATACCGACAACGACTTCGCGATGCACTACGACATCATCGACCGCAACGCCAAGCAGGTCGACAAGATCGCGAAGTCGCTGAAGCAGTCCGATACGCTGCTGCTCGCGACCGACCCCGACCGCGAAGGCGAAGCGATCGCCTGGCACCTGTTGGAGCTGCTCAAGGATCGCGGCCTGCTGGAAAACAAGCACGTGGCGCGGGTGGTCTTTCACGAGATCACCAAGCGCGCCGTGGCCCACGCGGTCGAGCACCCGCGCTCGATCTCGAACGATCTGGTCAACGCCCAGCAGGCGCGCCGGGCGCTCGACTATCTGGTGGGCTTCAACCTGTCGCCGCTGCTCTGGCGCAAGGTCCAGCGCGGCCTGTCCGCCGGCCGCGTGCAGAGCCCGGCGTTGCGCCTGATCTGCGAGCGCGACGCCGAGATCGAGGCCTTCGTGCCCGAGGAATACTGGCGCATCGAGGCCAAGGCCGAGAAGGACGACATCCCCTTCTCCGCGCGGCTGGCCCAGCTCGACGGCGAAAAGATCGAGCAGTTCACGATCAACGACCAGGGCGGCGCGGACGCCGCCTACGAAAAACTGGTGGCCGCCGCCCAGGGCCAGCTGCGCGTCGCCACGGTCGAGAAGAAACAGCGCCGGCGCAATCCGTCGCCGCCGTTCACCACCTCCACGCTGCAACAGGAAGCCGCGCGCAAGCTCGGCTTCAACGCCCGGCGCACCATGCGCACCGCCCAGGGCCTGTACGAAGGCGTCAAGCTCGGCGACGGCGAAGAGACCGGCCTGATCACCTATATGCGAACCGACTCGGTAAATCTGGCCAACGACGCGCTCACCGAGATCCGCCAGACCATCGGCGATCGCTACGGCGACAAGAATCTCCCGGATTCGCCGCGCACCTTCAAGACCAAGTCGAAGAACGCGCAGGAGGCCCACGAGGCCATCCGCCCGACCGCGAGCGCGCGTATTCCAAGCGAGATCAAGCAATACCTGACCTCCGACCAGTTCCGGCTGTACGAGCTGGTCTGGCAGCGCACGGTGGCCAGCCAAATGGTGCATGCGCTGTTCGATACGGTATCGGCCGATCTGGCCGCGGGCGACGACAACCGGCATCTGTTCCGCGCCAGCGGACGCACGCTGCGCGAGGCCGGCTTCCTGTCGGTGTACAAGGAAGGCCGTGACGACGGCGACAAGGCCGACGACGACAACGACAAGCGCCTGCCCGCGCTGGAAGAAGGCGAAACGATCGCCCTGCAGGAAATCGTGCCGACCCAGCATTTCACCGAGCCGCCGCCGCGCTTCACCGAAGCCGCGCTGGTCAAGACGCTCGAGGAATACGACATCGGCCGGCCGTCCACCTATGCCGCGATCATCTCGACGCTGCAGGATCGCGAATACGTGGAAATGGACGGCAAGGCCTTCATGCCGACGCCGCTGGGCAAGATCGTCAACAAGTTCCTGACCGATCACTTCACCCGCTACGTCGACTACGAGTTCACTGCCAACCTCGAGGATCGACTGGACGCCGTCTCGCGCGGCGAGCAGGAATGGCGGCCGCTGCTGGCCGAGTTCTGGGAGCGTTTCTCGGATCAGATCGAGGCCAAGCAGGATCTGTCGCGCGAGGAGGTCGCCCAGGCGCGCGAACTCGGCACCGACCCCAAGACCGGCAAACCGGTGATCGTGCGCATCGGCCGCTATGGCCCGTTCGTGCAGATCGGATCCAAGGACGACGAGGAAAAACCCAAGTTCGCCGGCCTGCGCAAGGGCCAGGACATGGACAAGATCACGCTCGACGAGGCGCTGTATCTGTTCAACCTGCCACGCGACCTGGGCGAAACGCCGGAGGGCGAGGAGATCCAGGTCAATATCGGCCGCTTCGGCCCCTACGTGCGCTATGGCAAGAAGTTCGCCTCGCTCAAGGAGGATGACCCCTACACGATCTCGAAAGAGCGCGCGCTGGAGGTGATCGCCGCCAAGAAGGAAGCCGACGCCAAGAAGCTGATCAAGCACTTCGAGGCCGAGAACATCAAGGTCCAGCATGGCCCGTTCGGCCCCTACATCACCGACGGCAAGAAAAACGCCAGCGTGCCGAAGGACATGGAGCCCGAATCGCTGACGCTCGAGCAGTGCCGGGAGATCATCGCCAAGGCGCCGGAAAAGAAGAAACGCGGCCGCAAGAACGCGAAGACGAGCGCCAGCAAGAAGGCCTCGAGTAGCGCCAAGACCGGCCAGACGACGGCATCGAAGGCCAAGACCTCGAACAGCAAGACGGGCAACGGCAAGACGGCCGCCAAAAAAGCAGCCTCGTCGAAAAGCGCATCGCCCCGCAAGAGCGCGGCCAAGACCAAGACAGGCAAGACCAGTTCGAGCCGCGGCAAGTCATCCAGCGGGCCGGCTTCCAGCTGACCGGATTCAGCGCCGGTGCAGCCCACAGGCCGCTGATCCAGCGTACAATTCGAGGCCGTTTTCCGGGTCGCCGCCCGGGGCCGTGGCCCCGGTGACCCGGTCTCGTTTCCGGGGGACCCGACATGAACGGTATGCATGTATCGCCGCATCGACTGCGCCGGGCGGCGCGCACACTGGCCGAGGGCGGCATCGTCGCGCACGCCACCGAAGGCGTCTGGGGCCTGGCCGCCGACGCCTTCGATGCGGATGCGGTGTGGCGCGTCATCGCCGCCAAGCAGCGCGACGTCGCGCGCGGACTGATCGTGGTCGCCGCCGACTCGGCCCAGCTTGCGCCGCTGGTCGACCCCGATGCCGGCGCCGCCTGGCAACGCGCCGTCGAATCCTGGCCCGGGCCGACCACCTGGCTGTTGCCCGCGCGGGCCGGTGCACCGCAGTGGCTGACCGGCGGCCAGCCCACGATCGCCCTGCGCGAGACGGCCCACGCGCTGACACGCGCCCTGTGTGGCGAATTCGGCGGTCCGATCGTCTCCACCAGCGCCAATGTTTCCGGCCGCCCGCCGGTGGACTCGCCATGGCGCGCCCGGGCGTGCTTTGGCGACCGGATCGACATGGTGCTGGGCGGACGCGCCGACACGCCCGGCCGGGCCAGTACCATCCGCAACGCCAGTACCAACGAGACCATCCGTGGCTGAATCCAATCCTGCGCGCGACGTCGCCGACCCCGATGCCGCGACCGCCTATTTCCGCGACCTGCAGAACCGCATCGTCGAACGTCTGGCCGCCTTCGAACCCAGCGCGCGTTTTCATGCCGACACCTGGACCCGCGCCGAGGGCGGCGGCGGCGATACCCGCGTCCTGGCCGACGGCGAGGTATTCGAACGCGCCGGCGTGAATTTCTCGCGCGTGCTGGGCGGTGCGCTGCCGGCCTCGGCGTCGGCGCGGCGGCCCGAGCTTGCCGGGCGCTCGTTCATTGCCACCGGCGTGTCGCTGGTCATCCACCCGCGCAACCCCTATGTCCCGACGTCACACGCCAACGTGCGCCTGTTCGTGGCCGAAAAGGCGGGCGAGGATCCGGTCTGGTGGTTCGGCGGCGGCTTCGACCTGACCCCCTACTATCCGTTCACCGAAGACGCCGTGGCCTGGCACCGTGCCGCGCACGCCGCCTGCGCACCGTTTGGCAAGGATCTGTATCCGCGCTTCAAGCACTGGTGCGACGAATACTTTTATCTGCCGCACCGCAACGAAACCCGCGGTATCGGCGGGCTATTCTTCGACGACTTCAACGAATTGAGCTTCGCCGACGCGCTGGCCTTCGTACAGTCGGTAGGCGATGGCTTCATCGAAGCCTACGCGCCGATCGTGGAAAAACGACGGCATCACGACTGGGGCGAGCGCGAGCGCGCGTTCCAGTTGTACCGGCGCGGGCGCTATGTCGAGTTCAACCTGCTCTACGACCGGGGCACGCTGTTCGGCCTGCAGTCGCGCGGGCGCACCGAATCGATCCTCATGTCGATGCCGCCGCTGGCGGCCTGGCAGTACGGCTTCAAACCCGAGCCCGACTCGCCCGAGGCGGCCCTCACCGAACGTTTTCTGGTGCCGCGTGATTGGCTGGCGGCGGAATAGACTATAAGCTTGATAGACGATGCATATCACACTCACCGAACTGCGTTATCTGATCGCGCTCGACAAGGAGCGCCACTTCGGTCGTGCGGCCAAGCGCGCGTTCGTGAGTCAGCCGACGCTGTCGGTTGCGGTCAAGAAGCTGGAGGGCGAACTCGGCGTGACCGTGTTCGAGCGCAACCGCGGCGAGGCCCGGGTCACGCCGATCGGCCGGCGCATCATCGAACAGGCCTATCGCGTGATGGGCGAGGTCAGCGCGCTGGAAGCGGTGGCCGAACAGGGCCGCGACGAGCTCAAGGGCCCACTCAGGCTCGGCGTGATCTATACCGTCGGCCCCTATTTGCTACCGCACCTGATCCCGCGCCTGCGCGAGAGCACGCCCGAGATGCCGCTGATCATCGAGGAGAATCTCACCGGCAACCTCACCCAGCAGCTGCGTAACAATGAGCTCGACGCGGTCATCGTGGCAATGCCGTATGAGGTGCCGGGCGTGGCGACCTGGCCCATCTACGATGAATCGTTCGTGGTGGTCATGCCACAGAATCATCCCTGGACCGAACGCGATGCCATCGAGCCCAATGAGCTGGCGCGCGACAACCTCTTGCTGCTCGGGCCGGGCCATTGCTTCCGCGACCAGGTGCTGGCGCTGTGCGCCGAATGTCGCGAATCCGAGGACGCCAATCGAGCCCGCTCCGGGTCCAGCCTGGAAACCATTCGGCATATGGTCGCCAGCGGCCTCGGGGTAACGGTCCTGCCGCGTTCGTCGATCCCCAATCTGGCCGCCGAGTCGCGTCTGCTCGAGACCCGGCCGTTCGCCGGCGAGCCCCCGCAGCGCCAGATCGCCATCGCCTGGCGCCGAAGCTTCCCGCGGCCCAAGGCGATCACGGCCCTGCGTGCGGCCGTGATGCAATGCGACCCCGCCGGGGTCACGCTGTTGCCTGATGCCGTCGCCAGCAACGCCGACGACACCATTCTGGACGCCTCCTAGGGCCCCGATACCAACAGCGGATACGGTACACTCGCCCGATCATCCGCCGACTCCGATCCGCCATGCGCGCGCTCTTGATCGCCGCCGGCCTCGCTTGTGCCGGGCTCGCCCACGCCGCCAGCAGCGACGCCATGCGCAGCGAATTCCTCGACGCGCTGTCGGCAGCGCGTCACGGCAACCTGGACCAGAAATCGGCCGAAGTCGCGGATCTGCGCGACTATCCGCTCTACTATTATCTTGAAGCCACCCAGCTCCGAGCCGAGCTGAGCATCAACCCGGGCCAGGGGCTGGATTCGCGCATCGCGCACTTCATTGCCGCCCATCCCGACCTGCCGCCGTCGCAGCGGCTGCGTCATGCCTGGATCGCCAACCTCGCCGATCGTGACCGGTGGCAGCGGGTGATCGACGAAACGCGCGCTTCCGATGGCACCAGCGCGCAGTGCCGGGCAGTACACGCGGCCATCGAGCTGGGGCGCTCACCCGCCGGCAAAGCGATCGACCTGTATACCGTCGGCCAGAGCCAACCCTCGGCCTGTGACCCGGTCTTCGCCTGGCTCAAGCATACAGGCCGGCTGACCGCCGCGGTGATCCGCCAACGCGCCCACGCGGCAATCCTGAACGATCAATACGGCCTGGCGCGCTATCTTTCGCGGCAAATGCCGACCGCCGATACCCCGACGATCGATCGCTGGCTCGATGTCGCCGAAACACCGTCGCATCTGACTGACGCCCCGGCCGATCTCGACCCGGACATCGCAGTCTACGCGTTCAAGCGACTGGCCCTGCGCGACCTCGACCGCGCGGCCGGCCTGATCAAGCCGCTGGTCGCCCGGCTCGGGCTCAACGACACCCGGCGCTACCGGATGCGGCGCTATGTCGCGCTGTTGTATGCCGAGGATCATCGTCCCGAGGCCCTGCTATGGTTCGCGCGCATCGACCATGCCCGCATGACCGGCGACGAACATGCACTGGGCTGGGAGATTCGCGCGGCGGTCTATCAGCAGCGCTGGCCACTGGTGCTCGATGCCATCAACAGCCTGCCGGCCGAGGCCGCCAGCGACGAACAATGGCAATACTGGAAAGCGCGCGCGCTGGCGAAAACGGGCCGGAAACAGCAGGCCCGCGCGATCTACAAGCGCCTGGCGGCCCATCGCTCCTATCACGGCTATCTCGCCGCCGATGCGATCGGGCACGGCTACAGCTTCAACGCACAGCCCGTGCCGGACAACGCGGCGGCGCTGGCCCGCGTCGAGGCCCACCCGGCGCTCGCGCGTGCCCACGAGCTGCACGAGCTCGGCATGACCCACGATGCCTATCTGGAATGGCGGCACCTGATCGCGAACCTGAATTCGGCCGAGCTGGCCCAGGCCGCGAAGCTTGCCTATCAGTGGCAGTGGTACGCCCGGGCGATCACCACCCTGGCCAAGGCTGATTACTGGGACGATCTGGATATCCGCTATCCGACACCGTTCGCCGCCGCCGTGCGCCGCGCCGCGCACAACAACGGGCTGGACCCGGCCTATGTATTCGCCATCATGCGCACCGAATCGCTGTTTCAGCCGACCGTGCGCTCGCCGGTCGGCGCCCGCGGCCTGATGCAGCTCATGCCGGGCACGGCCGATCACCTCGCCCGGGCCATGGGCCGGGCCGCGCCGTCGACGCACGACCTCAACGACCCGTCCACGAACATCAGCCTCGGCGCGCGCTATCTGCATGACATGCTGGCCGATTGGTCGGGCAACATCGCCCTGGCCACGGCCAGCTACAACGCCGGCCCGCGCAAGATCGCGCATTGGTTGCCCGACGCCGATATGCCGGCCGATATCTGGATCGCCAATATCCCGTACACGGAAACCCGGCATTACGTACAACGCGCCATGTCGCACATGACCGTCTTCCAGCATCGTCTGTCGGAATCCGTCGTCCCGCTCGACAAGCGCATCGACGACGTGAAACCGAGCTATCCGGACGACACCCAGACGACCTTCTGATGCAGCGCTATCTGGTCGGCGGCGCCGTACGCGACGCATTTCTGGGGCTGGCGATCTCCGATCGCGACTGGGTCGTGGTGGGCGCCACGCCGGAGGAGATGACCGCGGCCGGCTACACGCCGGTCGGGCGCGATTTTCCGGTTTTCCTGCACCCGGATACGCACGAGGAACACGCGCTGGCGCGCACCGAGCGCAAGTCCGGGCGCGGCTATCACGGTTTCGTTTTCCACACCGGCGCCGACGTCACGCTGGAGGCCGACCTCGCCCGGCGCGATCTGACCATCAACGCCATGGCGCGCGCCGACGACGGCACGCTGATCGACCCCTACGGCGGCCATGCCGACCTCGATGCGCGCGTGCTTCGGCATGTCTCCGACGCCTTTGCCGAGGACCCGGTGCGGCTGTTACGGCTGGCGCGCTACTACGCCCGCTTCGCGCCGCTGGGCTTCACCGTGGCCGAGGAAACCATGACGCTGGCACGCGAAATGGTTGCTGCCGGCGAAATCGATCATCTGGTGCCCGAGCGGGTCTGGGCCGAGATGGAGCGCGCCCTGATGAGCGCCGAACCCCAGCTTTTCTTCCACCTGCTGCGCGCGACCGGCGCCCTGGCCGTCGTACTGCCGGAACTGGATGCACTGTTCGGCGTGCCGCAACCGGTGCAATACCACCCCGAGATCGACAGCGGTGTGCATACGCTGCTGGTACTCGCCCAATGCGCCCGGGCCGAAGCCAGCCTGGCGGCGCGTTATGCCGCGATCTGTCACGACTTCGGCAAGGCAGCCACACCGGCCGGGCTGCTGCCGGGCCATCGCGGCCACGAGGAACGCGGCGTCGCGCCCACCGACGCCGCCAGCGCGCGCCTCGGCGTACCCAAGCGCCTGCGTGAAACCGCGCGCCTGATCACGCGCTGGCACACGCACTTGCACCGCATCGACGAACTCAGGCCGGGCACGGTCCTCAAACTGCTCGAAGCCATGGATGCCTTTCGCCGGCCCGAACGACTCGAGGATCTGATCGCGGTATGCGCCGCGGACGTGCGCGGCCGGCTCGGTTATGAGGATCGCGCCTACCCGCAGGCCGGGCGGATCCAGGCCGCGCGGGCGGCGGCCGTGGACATCGATGGCGCGGCGCTGGCCGAACGCGGCCTGAAGGGCCCGGAGATCGGCCGGGTTCTGCGCCAGGAACGCATCCGCGCGATCGCGACCGCACTCACCACTGCCCCGACCGACGCCGGAGCGCAACCATGACCGACCCGCAATCCGCCGTCGAAACGGCCCCGGTCGTCGTCACCGGGGCCAATCGCAACGTGGGCACCCACCTGGCGCATCGGTTCCTCGACGACGGTTTCGCCGTGATCGCGCAATATCGAACCCCCACGCAGGCCATCGCGGGTCTGGCCGATCGCGGCGCGCTCGCGATTCAGGGCGATTTCGCCGACACCGATTCGATTCTGGCCGTGGCGGACGCGATCGCCGGGCGTGCATCGCGTATTCGCGCCCTCATCCACAACGCCTCGGCGTTCTCGCCGACTGACGACGATGCCGAGGCGGCGTCCGCACAGTTCCAGGCGTTCTTCGAGGTACACATGCGCGCGCCCTATCTGCTCAACACCCGGCTGGCCGATCGTATTCGGGCGGCCGAGGGCGCCGGCGACATCGTGCACATCACCGATATCTATGCCGACAACCCGGCGCCGCAGTACGATATTTACTGCGCCACCAAGGCGGGTCTGCAGAATCTGGCGATCGCCTTTGCCAAGCGGCTGGCGCCGGCGGTGAAGGTCAATGTCATCCAGCCCGGGCCGATCACCTTCGAGGACTGGGCCGATACGGAGCAGCGCACCCAGGTGCTCGACAGCACACCGCTCGGTCGCACCGGCGCGCCGGAAGACATCTATCGCGCGGTGCGCGCCGTACTGGACAACGACTACCAGACCGGGGCCGTGATCGCGGTGGACGGCGGACGGCGATTGGGACGATAACCCCGATCACGGCCGCTCACCGGGCCGGCAACCACTACGACGGGTCAAGCCCGAGGCATGTCGGTTCCCGTGTTGTGCCGGACGATGGTCTGGCACGAGGCAAAACGCGCCGCGACGTCCGCAAACCGCCCGGCCAGGACGCGCGTCGCGCAAGCGGGCCGGCCTCTCGGCCCGCGAATATCTTTGACGAATCCTACTGCGCACGCAGCGCGTCGAGCGTGATCTCGGTCAATGGCTGGTCCGGCCGATCGAAGGTCGCCCAGAGTTCGCGATAGCTTCGGCCATCGATTGGATGCCGGGCCTGCGGGCGCATCTCGGCGAGCGGGCGCAGGACGAAGGCGTAATCGAGAATATCGGCCCGAGGCACCCGAATATCGCCGTTGTCGAACACGGTGTCGCCAAACAGCAGCATATCGAGATCCAGCGTTCGCGAACCATCGCGCGCGGCAAGATCGCGTCCGCCCTCGGCCTCGATCGCGCGCAGACCGGCCTGGACTGCTTCGATTGGCTCGCCGGTGTCGAACGCCACCACGAGATTGACGAAATCGGCGCCCGAAAAACCAACCGCCGGGCAACTATAGACCGGGGACACATCAAGCCTGCCGAAGCGCTCGGCCAGCCGTCCGAGCGCAGCACACACATGCCGCCGGGGCTCGATATTGGAGCCGACACCGACCACGACTTCCGTCATCGACCGCGCTCCCGCGTGATCCGGATGCCTACCCCCTGCGCGCCGCGCAGCGCATGCGGCTTATCCAGGCGCAGCGTAACCCGCGTGACCGGGAACTCGTCGAGGATGACCGCCGCGATGCCCTCCGACAGCGTTTCGACCAGATCGAACTCGCTCGCCTCGACAAAGGCGATCACGCGTTTGGCGACGGCCTTGTAGTCGAGCGTCTTGTCCACGTCGTCGCTGGCCGCGGCCTGGCGAATGTCGAAATCCATCTCCAGGTCGACGATCACCCGTTGCCGGATCCGGCGCTCCCAGTCGTACAACCCGATGACGGTATCGATGGCCAACTGATCGATGAAGATCGTATCCACGCATGCTCCCAGCCCGTTGCGGCGAGGCGCAGCTTATCAAAACCAAACCCCGCGCAATTACACTGAGCCGACGCGTACGGTGTCTGTTGCGACCCGCGGCGCGGCTGATGCGCGCGGCGGCGCCAGATCCTCCAGTGGCCAGCGGGCCACCGCCGCGGCCGGCGCGATGCCGGGCCGGAACTCGCCACGGCGCAGATAGCCGGTCAGCGCGATCATGGCGGCATTGTCGGTACAGAACGCCTGGCGCGGGAAATACAGCGCGAAGCCGTCGCCGGCCGCGCGTTCACCCAGCCCGGCACGCAGCGCGGCGTTGGCCCCGACGCCGCCGGCGACGACCAGCCGCCGCATGCCCGTCTGCTGGATGGCGCGCGCGCATTTCGCGACCAGCGTATCGACCACCGCCTGCTGAAAACTGGCGGCGATGTCGGCGTAGGCCGGGCGCGAGGCCTCGGCCGCCTTGACCGCCAGCATCACCGCCGTCTTGAGCCCGGAAAAAGAAAAATCCAGCCCGGGCCGCTTGAGCATAGGACGCGGGAAAGCGTGGGCGGCCGGATCGCCCTCGGCCGCCAGCGCGGCCAGCGCCGGTCCGCCGGGATAACCGAGCCCCAGCATCTTGGCGCTCTTGTCGAAGGCCTCGCCGACCGCATCATCCACGCTGCGCCCGAGCAGTCGGTAACGACCCAGGCCCTCGACCGCCACCAGCAGCGTATGCCCGCCCGACACCAGCAAGGCAACGTATGGGAATGCGGGCGCCGGCTCTTCCAGCAACGGCGACAGCAGATGGCCTTCCATGTGATGCACGCCAAGCACCGGCAACCCCAGACTCATGCCCAGCCCGGCCGCCACCGAGGCCCCGACCAGCAAGGCGCCCATCAAACCCGGCCCGCGCGTATAGGCGATACCGGCGAGTTCGGGATGGCCGGCATCCGCACGAACGCGCTCGATCAGCGGCAGGAGCTTGCGGATATGATCGCGCGACGCCAGCTCCGGCACCACGCCACCGTAGTCGGCATGCAGCGCCACCTGGCTGTGCAGCGCATGGGCCTGCAGACCGGCATCGCTGTAGATGGCGGCGGCGGATTCGTCGCAGGAACTCTCGATGCCAAGGATCGCGAAGGGGCGTTGCAAAGTGGCGCTCTCGGGCGTATTATTCATCGCCCTATTCTAGCCGGTCGTTCCAACTCGGTCACCGGCACGAAAGCTACACATCAGATTTCCCGGAGAGTGATGCTCAATGCCTAGCGTACGCGTCAAAGAGAACGAGCCGTTTGAAGTCGCACTGCGTCGTTTCAAGCGCAGTTGCGAAAAAGCCGGCGTCGTGACCGAAGTACGCCGTCGCGAGTTCTTCGAAAAGCCCTGCCAGACTCGCAAGCGCAAGCGCGCGGCCGCCGTCAAGCGCCACGCCAAGCGCATACAGCGTGAACAGCAGCGTTTTACGCGCCAGTATTGATTCTGGCCGTCGCATCGATTCACGAATCGATTGCGGCAATCGATTTGAATCGATGATTGCAGCGGCCCCGGGGCCGCTGTTTTTGTGTCGGTATCTCGTGCGTATTTCATCACTCGTGTCAGGGAGTTCGAACGTGAACATCAAGGATCAGTTGTCCGAGGACATGAAGTCGGCCATGCGGGCCCGCGACAAGGAACGCCTGTCGGTCATCCGCATGGTCAACGCCGCGATCAAGCAGCGTGAAATCGATAACGGCACCACGCTCGAAGACGCCGACGTGCTCACGGTGATCGAAAAGATGGTCAAGCAGCGCCGTGACGCCGAATCGCAGTATCGCGACGCAAAACGCGACGAACTGGCCGACGCCGAGGCCGCCGAGATCTCGGTGCTCGAACACTACCTGCCCGCCCAGTTGTCCGAATCGGAAATCGATGCCGCCGTCGATCGCGCCATCGCCGATACCGGCGCGGCATCCATGCAGGACATGGGCCGGGTCATGGGCCAGCTCAAGGGCGAACTGGCGGGTCAGGCCGATATGTCGGTGGTCAGCCAGCGGCTGAAGGCCAAACTGCAGTAGCCTGCCCGTCCGGGCTCACGCGAGTCCGGCAGGACCCTGCGGGCCGGCTACCCGATTGGCCTGAACCGCCGCGCCGTGTTGCGCGCAGCGGCCTATCCGTCGTTTAGAATGGCTTCATGGCGCGCATCCCCCAGCACTTCATCGATCAGCTGCTCGAACGCACGGATATCGTCTCGCTGATCGACGCGCGTGTTTCGCTGAAGAAGGCCGGGCGCGAATACACCGCCTGCTGCCCGTTTCACGACGAAAAGACCCCCTCGTTCACCGTCTCGCCCGTCAAGCAGTTCTATCATTGCTTTGGTTGCGGCGCGCACGGTACGGCGATCAGTTTCCTGATGGAGTACGATCGCCTGGAATTTCGCGACGCGGTGGAAGTGCTCGCCGATGCCGCCGGCATGGAAATCCCCGAGGAGGCGACCGCATCGGCGCCCAGCGGGCCGCCGCGCGAGCCGTTGCTCGACGCCATGCGCCAGGCCGATCGTCATTATCAGGCGGCACTGCGCCGTAATCCGGGCGTAATCGACTATCTGAAAAACCGCGGCGTATCCGGCGAAATGGCCAAGATCTACGGCCTCGGCTTTGCCGCCGACGCCTGGGACGACCTCACACGCCGTCTGCCCAACAAGGCGGCCGCCGCCCAGGCGGGCCTTTTGATCGAGCGCGACTCCGGCGGTTACTTCGACCGCTTTCGCAATCGCCTGATGTTTCCGATCCGCGATACGCGCGGCCGCACCATCGCCTTCGGCGGACGCACGCTCGGCGACGACAGCGCCAAATACCTGAACTCGCCCGAAACCCCGCTGTTCCACAAGTCCGACCACATGTACGGGCTGTACGAAGCGCGCCAGGCCCTGCGCCAGCTCGACCGCCTGCTCGTGGTCGAAGGCTATATGGACGTCATCGCCCTCGCCCAGCACGGCTTCCCCAACGCGGTGGCCACGCTGGGCACGGCCACCACCGCATCGCATCTAACCACGCTGTTTCGACATACCGAGGAAGTGGTCTTCTGTTTCGACGGCGATGCCGCCGGCGTTCGTGCGGCGAGGAAAGCGATGGAACATAGCCTGGCCGTGATGCGCGGCGCGCGGCGCGTACGTTTTCTGTTTCTGCCCGACGGCGAGGATCCGGACAGCCTCGTGCGCGGCGAAGGCGGCCGCGAGGCCATGGCCGCGGCGATCGAATCCGCCCGACCGGCCTCGGAGGTATTGCTGGGCGAACTCCGGGAGGGCCTCGACCTGGCCACGCCGGATGGCCGTGCCCAACTGGTCGAGCGCGCGCGCGCGCCGATCAACACCCTGCCACCGGACGCCTTTCGCGCCGAAATGGTCGCCGAGATCAGTCGCCTGTCCGGCCTGCCGGCGGATGACATTCGTGAGCTCTACGCCGCGAATCAGCCGGCCCCGCGCGCCGGCAACGGCGCGCACGGTACGGAATCGAAAAAAAACGCCTACAGCGCCGAGCTGCCACCCGTGACCCGCGGTTTCATGCTGTTACTGGCCGACCCGAGCCTGGCCGGGCGCATCGAAACCACCGACGGATTGCGCGACAACGACAATCCCGGCGCGCAAATTTTGGCCGAAGCGATTGACTTTTTCGCAAGCAACCCAAACGTATCCGTTGCGCAATGGCTTGAACATCACCGCGAACATCGGTTTTTCCATCGCCTGCAGCGGCTGGCCGCGGCCAACCCGCCGGGCGACGAAGAACAGCGCGCTGGCGAATTCGTCGATGTGGTCGCGCGGCTGCAGCAACAGAGCCGCTCCCGCGCGAATCTGCGACAACGCTACAACGCACTGGTCGCACAACAGGAACGCGGGCCGCTCGATGCAGCGGCCGCAAAGGAGTTGAAGGAAGTCTTGAGCCAACTACAAGGTCGATCTCAGACCCCGCCCTGAGGCCGCACGCACCGCATCGAATCGATTCGGCGCGGCAGCGATGCTATAATGGTCGGTTATCGCCGAGTGCGCCTTGCCCCACGAGCCCAACACGCAGCGAGTCACATGAGCAAAGACAAGAAATCCCAGCTTCGGCTACTGATCGCCCACGGCAAACAGAAAGGTTACCTGACCTACGCCGAGGTCAACGATACCTTGCCGGACGATATTGTCGATCCCGAGCAGATCGAAGATATCGTCAACATGATCAGCGACATGGGCATCACGGTGCACGAACAGGCGCCGGATGAGGACGATCTGGTCATCGCCGGCAACACTGTCAACGATGACGATGACGACGACGCCGAGGAAGCCGCCGCGACGCTGGCCGCGCTCGACCCGCAGTTCGGCCGGACTACCGACCCGGTGCGCATGTACATGCGCGAAATGGGCTCCGTGGAACTGCTCGACCGCGAAGGCGAAATCCGTATCGCCAAGCGGATCGAGGAAGGCCTGTCGGAAATGATGTTCGCGCTGGCCTATTTCCCGGCCACCACCGGACGTCTGCTTGAGTTGTGGGATCAGGTCGCCGCCGAAGACAAGCGCCTGACCGACGTGCTGGCCGGCTTCGTCGACCCCGACACCGGCGACCCCGTGGACAGCGGCAACGACGACGCCGAAGCGGCCGACTCGGCCGGCGAAGACGAAGAAGAGGAAAGCTCCGCCCCGGCCAACGATGGCCCGGACCCGGAGGAAGCCAAGGCCCAGTTCGCCGAGTTGCGTCGCCTGCACGACGCCGCCGTCGCCTCGCTGGAGGCCAACGGTCGCGAACACGCCGAAACCGAGGCCGCCCTGTCGGCTCTGGCCACGCACTTCATGCGCTTCAAGCTGGTGCCCAAGACCGCCGACGACCTCACCCTGCAGCTGCGCACCGCCATGATCGATATCCGCTCGGCCGAGCGCGACATGCTGCGCATCTGTGTGACCGAAGCCGGCATGCCGCGGCGCGACTTCGTGCGTCAGCTGCCCGACAACATCACCAACGAAGACTGGCTGGAAAAGCTGATCCGCGCCAAGCGTCGTTATTCCTCGACCATCGCCAGCCGGCGCGAAGAACTCGTGCGCCACATGAACCGCGTGCGCGAGATCGAGGCCGAATCGTCGCTCGACGTCAATCACATCAAGGAAATCAACCGCAAGATGTCGATTGGCGAGGCCAAGGCCCGCCGTGCCAAGAAGGAAATGGTCGAGGCCAACCTGCGTCTCGTGATTTCCATCGCCAAGAAATACACCAATCGCGGCCTGCAGTTCCTGGACCTCATTCAGGAAGGCAACATCGGCCTGATGAAGGCGGTCGACAAGTTCGAATACCGCCGCGGTTACAAGTTCTCGACCTATGCGACCTGGTGGATCCGGCAGGCCATCACCCGCTCGATCGCCGACCAGGCACGCACCATCCGTATTCCGGTGCACATGATCGAAACGATCAACAAGCTCAACCGCATCTCGCGCCAGATGCTGCAGGAAATGGGCCGCGAGCCCACGCCCGACGAGCTGGCCGAGCGCATGGAAATGCCGGAAGAAAAAGTGCGCAAGGTCCTCAAGATCGCCAAGGAACCGATCTCCATGGAGACGCCCATCGGCGACGACGAGGATTCGCATCTCGGCGACTTCATCGAGGACATCAACGCCGTAGCCCCCGACGACTCCGCCTCGGGCGAATCGCTGCGCGAAGCCACGCACAACACCCTGGCCAGCCTCACCCCGCGCGAGGCCAAGGTCCTGCGCATGCGCTTCGGCATCGACATGAACACCGACCACACCCTCGAGGAGGTCGGCAAACAGTTCGATGTTACCCGCGAGCGCATCCGCCAGATCGAAGCCAAGGCCCTGCGCAAACTGCGCCACCCCTCGCGAGCGACCTTCCTCAAGAGCTTCCTCGACGAGTAAGCCCACCGAACGCTTGGCGGGCCCGCCGCCGCCAAGCTATAGTTCCGCGCCGGGCGTGCAACGCGCCCGGCGCTTTCATTTGGGGCCTGTAGCTCAGCGGTTAGAGCAGGGGACTCATAATCCCTTGGTCGTCAGTTCGAATCTGACCGGGCCCACCATAAAATCAATAGTTTATAGCCCCACATTGCTCGCCCTAATGCCCAGAGGTACATTATAGGTACACTCGTCGTGCAACAGGCATACGATCGCTGCCCTCTGCAGGCCGCTGGAAAGCGGTCTTACGGTAATCCCCCCGGAAAATAGCGCGCTAAAAATGGGAGGATTACCTCTCGGTCAGATTCGCCAGATAGCATTTCTTAAGCTCTACATCACGATCCGTGATCGCGATGCTCGACTCAGGGTCAAGCCGGTCGATACGCCATGTTTTGGCGGTAGCGAATGGCAAGCTTGGCTCAAGCTCAAGGACGAGGTCGTCGAGCCGCTCCTCGCCTTCATTCGTTATGCTCAGTTGCTGCAGCAGTGGCACAGCATTCTGATGCGATGCCAGCCCCAGCTTGGCGCTGACGACCCCCTCGATCGAAATCGCCATGTCCCCCATTCCCGCGATGCCGGCTTAACAAATGAATCATAGGATGGAACAGAGGAATTTTCGAATGTTCCGAGCAGTTGAATCGCTCAACGCTACTGTTCTGGTGCATTAGTCATGCCCCCAGTGGCCACTCGGCCCTATGCGGCACCCAGATTGGCGCCCTTATCAGCAGACACCACCGGAACAGTTCCGGCCAGGACGCTTGGCAAGCTATAATGCATCCATAACGCTAGCGAAATGGATATGTCCCATGAGCACGCTCGTCGTAAAAGATCTACCAGCGCATCTACACGAGGCGCTTAAAGCGCGTGCACGGCGCCATCATCGATCGCTTAATAAAGAGGCGGCCAGCATCATCGAACAGGCGGTTCATGCAGGGGATATGCAGTCGATACAACATGGGCCGGCGCCGATGGGCCAACCGCTGACATTGGAGGAACTCGACGTCGCTTTATCCGACGATCGATACTGCAGCCTTGGCACACTGGCTGACGTGGAAGAACTGATGGACGAGCTACGCGCCGAGCGTGGCGATCCCCGAGAATGAGCGAGCTCTCCTCGTTACCCGATGTCTCGCTGTATCTCGATAGCAATGTGTTTATCTACATGGCATTCGAGGGTGATACCGGCCCGCTGCGAGATTCAGCATCGCTGATCGTTCGGCGTGTTTTTACAGGCGAGAGCGCAGCCTACACGAGCGTTTTGTCGCGAGCTGAGGTGCTCGTCCATCCGCTGGGAAAAAGGCAAGTCGAACTCGCAGACCGCTACCGACGTTTGCTCACTGGTGCCGGCCCTATCAATGTAACGTCTGTAGAGCCTCGCATCGCCGACCTAGCCGCCGAACTACGAGCCGACTACCCGAGCCTGAAGTTACCCGACGCGCTTCACATCGCTACTGCCGTTCAAGCCGATTGCGGCGCCTTTATCACGGGCGACAAGCGGCTAGCAATCGTATCCGCACGAATTCCCGTGGTCCTTCTCGACCAGATCGCGACGGAATAATCGGTCACCAGCCGCCGTTCTGGCGAAAGCCAATCTATCGGCCTGATCCTGGAATCCACCGGCGGGCTCACGAGCGCTCTCAACGTGTTGCTGCATTGCGTGGCCGCCGAGCGCGAGCGTATGGAAGCCTACCGGGCGCGGGTGCAGAACCTCAGGCTCTATACGAAATAAGCGGTTGTGTGCTGGGGTCGATGGCCACGACCCCGCCCCGAACCGGACCGTCGCTCGCCAGGCGGCGCCGCATCGCACCTGGCGTTGTGCCGTGCACGCGCACGAACGCCCGCGTGAAGCTTGGCGCATCCGCAAAGCCGGTCTCGTGCGCGATCTGTGCAATCGAATGAGCGGACTGCAACAGTCGATCGCGAGCCCAGTTCAGACGCCGGGCCAGCACCGCTTGTTGCGGCGGCACGCCATAGTGGCGCCGGAACCACTGATTGAGCGCCGAACCGCCCATGCCCAGATGCCGCTGCAATTCGGCGTTACTCGGCGGCGAGGCCAGTCGCGCATCCACCAGCGTTTGAAAGCGTTCGTGTTTCGAATCGGTCGTCCCGGCGGCCCGATCGGCGAGCAACCGGTAGACCTGTACCGCCAGCATCGTGGCCCACTGATGCGCCAACAGCCGGCTGCCGTTCGGCACCCGGACCAGTTGTGAAGCCGCACACGCAATCAGCAACCGGAGCTCGGCCGGCATGGCGAACGCGCGCGGCGCCTCGAACAGCTCATGCAGCCCGGCGCACGGCTCGATTGTCTGGATCTGCTGCACGGTATCGTCGTCCAGAAAAAGATCGACCACCAGGAGCCGGCTGTCCTCGCTGCGGCCGGCAAAGAAGTGCCGCGCATGGCAGGGCACGATGCCGATGCGGCCGGTCGATACTTCGAATTCCGCGCTCGCCATCTCGCAGCGAACGGCGCCGCCCAGCCCGAACAGCAGCTGAGTGAAGGCATGCCGGTGTTCGCCGTGGCCGCGCCGGATCGGGTTCAATCGAGCGTGAGTCTGGTTCATATAAGAGCGGATCCGGGGCCGAGTTCAACGTCGCGCACGCGTAATACTGAACAATTGATGCGCAAAATCGAACAACACGAACAGCCACAAGAACGCTAGGCTGAAGGATTATGCGTCCGGGGCCAACGCGGCGGCGAGCCACTTTCGAACCGAGAGAGGCGCGCGCCGGCCGTCACCACGATGCGTACCGTCGCCGATGGGCACAAAGCGGAATTTTCACCACGGGAGTCGCGCAATGCAATGGTCAGCACCCAGAGTCTATGACGATCCGAGCTATCAGAACGTGCTCGCCACTTATCGGGTGGACGAGGCCGAGCAGGTTTCGCGGCTGCTGGAGATCGCGGCGCTGGACGAGGATACGGCGGGCGCCGTCGAATCCGACGCGGCCAGGCTGGTCGAGGTGGTGCGCGAAAAAGCCACCGAGGGCGGCGGCATCGATGCCTTCATGCAGGAGTACGAGTTGTCCAGCGCCGAAGGCGTGGTGCTCATGTGCCTGGCCGAGGCCCTGCTGCGCATCCCGGATTCGGAGACCGTCGACAAGCTGATCGAGGACAAGATCGGCGGCTCCAACTGGGAGTCGCATCTGGGCGAATCCAAGTCCTGGTTCGTGAATGCCTCGACGTGGGGGCTGATGATATCCGGCCGCATGCTGCGCCGCGAGGACCTGCCCGAGCGCAACTTCCGCAGCACCATGCGGCGTATGGTGCGCCGCTCCGGCGAGCCGTTCATCCGCTCGGCCGTGCGCCGCGCCATGCGCGTGATGGGGCATCAGTTCGTTATGGGGCGTTCCATCGAAGAGGCGCTGCGCAACGCCAAGTCGCTGGAACGGCGCGGCTACTCCTATTCCTACGACATGCTCGGCGAAGCGGCGCGCACCGACGCCGACGCCCAGCGCTACTTCGACGACTACCACCACGCGATCGAGGCCTGCGGCAAGGTCAGCGCCGAGCGCGGGCCGGAGGACGCCCCCGGCGTCTCGGTGAAACTGTCCGCCCTGCACGCGCGCTACGAGCTCGGCCATCGCGATCGCGTGATCGACGAACTGCTGCCCCGCCTGCAGCAGCTGGCACGGCTGGCCGCGCAGTACGACATCAACCTGACCATCGACGCCGAGGAGGCCGACCGGCTCGATCTGTCGCTGGAAATCTTCGAACTGGCCTCTGCCGACGACGAGCTGGGCGACTGGCAGGGCCTCGGGCTGGCGGTCCAGGCCTACCAGAAGCGCGCGCTGGACGTGATCGAATGGCTGGCCGATCTGGGCCGGCGCCATCGTCGCCGCATCATGGTGCGGCTGGTAAAAGGCGCCTACTGGGACACCGAAATCAAGCGTGCCCAGGAAGCCGGCCTGGCCGGCTACCCGGTGTTCACGCGCAAGGCGAACACCGATGTCTCCTACATGGCCTGCGCACGCCGGATCCTCGCGCACGACGATGTGTTCTACGGCCAGTTCGCGACCCACAACGCGCACACCCTGGCTTATATCCGGCATCTGGTCGGCGAGCGGAGCGACTTCGAATTCCAGCGCCTGCACGGCATGGGCGAGGATCTGTACTCCGAGATCGTGGAAAAAGCCGCCAACGACAAGCGCCCGCGCTGTCGCATCTACGCCCCGGTCGGCGCGCACGAGGATCTGCTGGCTTATCTGGTCCGGCGCCTGCTGGAAAACGGCGCCAACAGTTCATTCGTCAATCGCCTGGTCGACGAGAACGAGCCGATCGCCGATATCGTGGCCGACCCGGTTCGCGTGGTGCGCGAGCAGGATCAGGTCCGGCATCCACGCATCCCGCTGCCGCAGGATCTCTACGGCGAGCGCCGGCCCAATGCCCGCGGCATCGATCTGTCCGACCTGCGCCAGCTGACGCAGCTGTCCGAGACCATGGCCGAAGCCGCTAGCCGAAACTGGCAGGCCGGCCCGCTGATCGGCGGCAAGCGGCCCAGGCGCGCATCGGACGCGCTGGCCAACAACCAGGCCGAGGCCGTGATCAACCCGGCCCACAACGACCAGGTCGTGGGCCATGTCGCGCTCGCTGCTGACGACGACGTGGAAGCCGCGCTGGCGGCGACATACGAGGCCGCCCCGCGCTGGTCGGATACGCCGGCCGCCGAACGCGCCGCCTGCCTGCGCCGCTATGCCGATCTGCTGGAAGCCCATATGGGCGAACTGATCGCGATCTGTACCCGCGAGGCCGGCAAGAACGTGGCCGACGGCGTGGCCGAAGTGCGCGAGGCGGTGGATTTCTGCCGCTACTACGCGGTCCAGGTCGAGGATGAATTCGCCACCGATCACGTCCTGCCCGGCCCGACCGGCGAGCGCAATACCTATGGCCTGTACGGCCGCGGCGTGTTCGTCGCGATCTGCCCGTGGAACTTCCCGCTGGCCATCTTCTCCGGCCAGGTGGCGGCGGCACTGGCAGCCGGCAATGCCGTGATCGCCAAACCCGCTGAGCAGACCTGCCTGGTCGGTTCGCGGGCCATCGAGCTAATGCACGAAGCCGGTTTCCCCGGCGACGTGCTGGCCTTCCTGCCCGGGGCGGGCGACATCGGCGCCAAGCTGGTCGCCGATTCGCGCATCGCCGGCGTCGCGTTCACCGGATCGCTGGCCACGGCGAAGAAGATCAACCGCACGCTGGCCGAGCGCGACGGCCCGATCATTCCGCTGATCGCCGAAACCGGCGGGCAGAACGCGATGATCGTGGATTCCTCGGCCCTGATCGAGCAAGTCGTGGCCGACATCATCCGCTCCGGGTTCCAGAGCGCCGGTCAGCGCTGTTCTGCCCTGCGCGTGCTGTACGTGCAGGCCGACATCGCCGATACGCTGATTGAGATGCTCTCGGGTGCCATGGCCGAACTCTCGGTCGGCGACCCATGGCATCTCGGCACCGACGTCACCCCGGTGATCGACGCCGAGGCCCGGCGCAATCTGGCGGCCTATGCCGAATACGCCGACCAGACGTTCAAGGCGCACTACAGCTGCGAACTCGACGAGGCGCACACCGACGGCACCTATATCGCCCCGCGCATCTACGAGCTGGACTCGATCGAACAACTCGGCGAGGAACAGTTCGGGCCGATCGTGCACATCATCCGGTTCAAGGCCGACGAAATCGATCGCGTGGTCGACGACATCAACGGCCTCGGCTACGGCCTGACCTTCGGCATCCACAGCCGGATCGACACCACGGTCGAACGGGTCCTGAAACGCCTCAAGGTCGGCAACGCCTACGTCAATCGCAACATCATCGGCGCGGTGGTCGGTGTGCATCCGTTCGGCGGCGAAGGCCTGTCCGGCACCGGACCGAAGGCCGGCGGGCCGCACTATCTGCATCGCTTCGCCACCGAGCGGGCGGTTTCGCGCGATACCACGGCCGCCGGCGGCAACGCCTCGCTCATGTCGCTGGAAGAAGACGAGCCGGCCGAACACGTGTTCGTCACGCCCGAGCCGCAGCGCTTCAACCGGCCGGCGGAAACGAACCGGGAGACCGAAGCCGCCGAATAGGAGCACAAAAAAGCGCCGCTCGGTTTCCCGAGCGGCGCGATTGTGGCCCGTGTCAGCTGTCGCCGTCAGTGCGTGGGCATGGCAAACGCGTTAGCGTCGTCCGGGGCATCCGGCCAGCGCTGGGTGACGGTCTTGAGCTGGGTGTAGAAGCGCACCCCGTCCGGGCCGTGGGCATGCAGCACGCCGAAGCGCGAGCGCTTCCAGCCGCCGAAGGAATGGAAGGCCATCGGCACCGGGATCGCCACGTTCACGCCCACCATGCCGACGCGAATCTGTTCGTAGAACTTGCGCGCCGCGCCGCCGTGGTTGGTGAAGATGCACACGCCATTGGCGAACTCGTGCGCATTGACCAGCGCGATCGCGTCCTCCAGCGATTGCTGGCGCACCACCGAAAGGACGGGCCCGAAGATCTCTTCTTTATAGATCCGCATGTCGGGCGTGACGTGATCGAACAGGCAGCCGCCGAGATAGTAGCCATCCGGGTTGTCGTTCGATGCGAAGCCACGGCCGTCCACGACCAGCTTCGCGCCCTCTTCCACGCCGAGATCGACATAGCCGCGCACCTTGTCGCGGTGTTCGGCGCTGACCAGCGGGCCCATCTGCGGCTCGGGATCGGCCAGGCCGTCGCCGACGGTCAGCGAGGCCAGGCGTTTTTCGATCGCGGCGACCAGGCGATCGGCGGTTTCCTCGCCCACCGGCACGGCCACCGACACCGCCATGCAGCGCTCGCCGGCCGAGCCATAGGCCGCGCCCATCAGGCCGTCGACCACGGCGTCCATGTTGGCATCCGGCAGCACGATGACGTGGTTCTTGGCGCCGCCGAGCGCCTGCACTCGCTTGCCGTTGGCCGCCCCGCGGGCATAGATGGATTCGGCGATCGGGGTCGAGCCGACGAAGCTGAGCGCGGCCACGCGTTCATCGTCGATCAGGGTGTCGACCGCCGCCTTGTCGCCGTTGACCACGTTGAACACGCCATCCGGCAGGCCGGCCTCGGTCAGCAGCTCGGCCAGCCGCAGGGCCGTGGCCGGATCTTTTTCCGACGGCTTCAGGATGAAGGTGTTGCCACAGGCCAGCGCGATGGGGAACATCCACATCGGCACCATGGCCGGGAAGTTGAACGGGGTGATGCCGGCCACCACGCCGACCGGCTGGCGCAGCGAGAAGGAATCCACCCCGGTGCCGACATTGAGGCTGTGCTCGCCCTTGAGCAGTTCCGGCGCGCCGCAGGCATATTCCACGACCTCCATGCCGCGCACCACTTCGCCCTTGGCATCCGAGAACACCTTGCCGTGTTCGCGCGTGATGAGCGCGGCCAGCTCGTCGATGTGTTCGTCGAGCAGCTGCTTGAAGCGGAACAACACCCGCGCCCGGCGCACGGGCGTGGTCGCGGCCCAGCCGGGCAGCGCGGCTTCGGCCGCGGCGATGGCGACCTCGACCTGGCTTTGATCGGCCAGCGGCAGGTCACCGAGTTGCGCGCCGGAGGCGGGATTATGGACGGGCAAGGTGCGGCCGCTGTCGGCCGTGACGAGACGGCCATCGATCCAGTGGCCGTAGTTCGAAGCAGTCGAGCTCATGAGATTCTCCTCAATACGATAGATCAGCCGGCCGTGGTCAGCACATCGCCGGCCGGCGTGTAATCAAGGCCGAGGTTGGCAGCCACCGCTTTGTGTGTGACCACACCGCGATGCACGTTCAGCCCGGCGGCCAGGTGCGGATTGTCGGTCAGTGCCTGTTTGTAGCCCTTGTCGGCGAGCTGCAATACGTAGGGCAGCGTCGCATTGGTGAGCGCGAAGGTCGACGTGCGCGCGACACAGCCCGGCATATTGGTCACGCAATAATGCACGACATCATCCACCGTGTACGTCGGCTCGGCATGACTGGTCGGCCGGCTGGTCTCGAAGCAACCGCCCTGGTCGATCGCGACATCCACCACGGCACTGCCGGGACGCATGCCGGCGATCATCTCACGAGTGACGAGCTTGGGCGCGGCCGCCCCCGGCAACAGCACCGCGCCGATCACCAGATCGGCCTCGGTCACCGCCCGTTCCAGATTGTCGGTGTTGGAATACAGCGTGGTCAGGCGGTTACCGTAGGCGTCGTCGAGCTCACGCAGCCGATCGATGGATTTGTCGAGTACGGTCACATCCGCGCCCAAGCCGGTGGCCATGCGCAGCGCGTTGGTGCCCACCACGCCGCCGCCGACCACGGTGACCTTCGCCGGTGGCACACCCGGCACACCGCCGAGCAGCACGCCAGCACCGCCGGCCACGTTTTCCAGCGCGGCCGCGCCCGCCTGCACCGACAATCGCCCCGCGACCTCGCTCATCGGCGACAGCAACGGCAAACCGCCGTGGACGCCGGTGACGGTTTCATAGGCGATGGCGATACAGCCGGCATCCATCAGACCACGGGTCTGCTCGACGTCCGGCGCCAGATGCAGATAGGTGAACAGGATCTGGTTTTCGCGCAGGCGCCGGTATTCGACCGGCTGCGGCTCTTTCACTTTCACAACCATGTCGGCGGTCTCGAATACCGCCTCGGCCGAGTCGAGGATTTCAGCGCCCTGCGCCGTGTAGGCATCGTCGGTAAAACCGGCCGCCGCACCGGCGCCGGTTTCGATGAACACACGATGGCCATGGCCGATCAGTTCGCGCGCGCCGGCCGGCGTGAGGCCGACCCGCGCCTCCGCGGGCTTGATTTCCTTGGGTACACCCACTTGCATCATTCGTTATTCCTTTTCAGTGCCGTACTGGCGCCTGGCAGCCACGTCGGGCGCGCGAGATTTCCGGTTTCCAGGGTTCGCGCGCAATCAAGACGCCCGGCGTCGAACATGAACCGATCCAGCTGGATCAGCGCTTTTATCGTCTGTATGAATCGGCGTCGATCCGCGAATCGACAGGCCCTAGTCAACGCTGCGAATCGACGCGTCCAGCACTTCGCACATGAAATCGATGTCCGCGCGTTCGGCGATGAAAGGCGGGCCCAGCTGGACGGTATTGCCGCCAAAGCGCAGATACATGCCGCGCTCCCAGGCGGCCTTGGCAATGGCCCAGGGCCGGTACGTGGGATCGTTGCCGGCGGTTTCGATCTCCAGCGCGCCGGCCATGCCGAGATTGCGGATATCGGTCACATGCGGCGCACCGCGCAGGGCGTGCAACTGGTCCTCGAAATACGGCGCCAGCTCGGCCGCACGCTCGGCCATGCGCTCGTTCTCGAACACATCCATCGCCGCGAGGCCGGCCGCGCAAGCCAGCGGATGCGCGGAATAGGTATAGCCGTGGGCGAGTTCGACCGCGTGCGGCGGTAGATCGGCGTCCATGAACGCATCGTAGATCGCGTCGCTCGTGACCACCGCCCCCATCGGCACCGCGGCGTTGGTCAGATTCTTGGCCAGCGTCATGATATCGGGCGTCACGCCGAACAGTTCGGCGCCGAAAGTGGCACCCAGCCGACCAAAACCGGTGAGTACTTCGTCGAAGATCAGCAGGATGTCGTGGCGATCACAGATCTCGCGCAGGCGCTTGAGATAGCCGGCCGGCGGCACGATCACACCGGCCGAACCGCTCATCGGCTCGACCATGACCGCGGCCACGGTTTCGGCACCGTGGTCGAGAATGCGCTGCTCGAGCGTATCCGCCAGTTCGGCCCCATACTCGGGCACGCCGCGGGTGAAGCGATTGCGCTCGAGCAATGTATGCGGCAGATGTTCGGTCGCCAGCATGTCGCCGAAAAACGCCTTGTTGCCGGGGATACCACCCATGCCGGTGCCGCCGACGTTGACGCCGTGATAACCCTTCTCGCGGCCAATCAGGCGCGTCTTTTCCGGCTGACCACGCCTGACCCAGTAGGCGCGCGCGATCTTGATCGCGGTATCGGCCGACTCCGAACCGGAGTTGGTGAAAAACACATGTTCGAGGCCGTCGGGCACGATCTTCCTGACCCGCTCGGCCAGTTCGAACGCCATCGGATGGGCGTACTGGAACGGCGGCGCATAATCGAGCGTCTTCGCCGTTTTGGCGATGGCCGAAGCGATCTCGTCGCGGCCATGACCGAAGCTGGTACACCACAGCCCGGACAGGCTGTCGAAGATCCGGCGGCCGGCGGCATCGGTGTAGTGGCAGCCGTCCGCCGCCACGATCAGGCGCGGGTCCGCCTTGAACTGACGATTGCCGGAAAACGGCATCCAGTAGCTATCGAAATCCAGCGATTGCGCAATATCGGCCATGACGACCTCCGGGTGGCGAACAATAGCGTTAGGTTAGGCCTCTACGATACGTGATTAAATATATAAGTTTTTTAATTCGCGTATAGATTTATTAACACATGAGCCGGAGGCCGATATGGAACGCGGCATCGAGCGACTGGGCCAGATCAGCGACATCGATCTGCGCCTGCTGCGGGTATTTCGCGCCGTCGTCAACGCCGCGGGGTTCACGCCCGCCGCGGCGGCGCTCGGCATCAGCCGTTCGGCGGTGTCGATCCACATGGGCGAGCTGGAAACCCGGCTGGGCTTCACGCTGTGCCAGCGCGGGCGCTCCGGTTTCGTGCTCACGGCCGAGGGCGAGGCCATGGACCAGGCCGCGCGCCGGCTGATCGCGCATCTGCAGAGTTTCCGCAACGAGGTGAACGCCCTGCATCGCGACCTGCGGGGCGAACTCAACATCGGCATCACCGACAATCTGGTCACCCTGCCCGAGATGCGGATCACCGATGCGCTCGCCGAACTCAAGGATCGCGGGCCGAACGTGCACACCAATATCCATATGATGCCGCCGGGCAACATCGAGTCCGCCGTGCTGGACGGCCGGCTGCACGTCGGCGTCACGCCCGCAGTGTCGCGTCTGGCCGCGCTCGACTATATCCCGCTCTATACCGAGCAGACCCTGCTTTATTGCGCCGCCGGGCACCCGCTGGCGGCCGCGGATCGAGTACCGACGACCGAAGACATCGCGGCAGCCGATGCCGTGCTGCCCGCCTACCCGCTATCGGACGATGCACAAGCCGTGGTCGATCGCCTCAACCACACCGCAACCGCGAGCGAGCGCGAGGGCATCGCCTTTCTGGTACTCACCGGCCGCTATATCGGCCTGCTGCCGGAACACTACGCCCAGCGCTGGGTCGACGCCCGCCGGCTGGTCGCCGTGCGCCCGCGTGAATTCAGCTATCGCATCGACTACCACACCATCACGCGCAGCGGTCGGCGCCCGAATCGCGTACTGGATACGTTCCTGGACAGCCTCGTGCGCGGGCAGGCGCTCGAGCCGCCTGGCGCCACTTCAGTAGGCCACCCGAGCCGGAAGAATTAATCCACAGATTTCGCAGATGACGCAGATTTTTAAAGCAGTGAAATACGGCGGCTTGCCCACGCTGGCACGGATGCCGCTACCGCGTGCCATCCATGCATCACAACAAGACAACAATCCCGCCTTCTTCAATCTGTGTCATCTGCGTAATCTGCGGATAACCGAAGAACGCAGCGTTCCGACTCAAGCAGCCGCCACCGAACGCGTCGATTCAAGCGCCTCGGGCTCCAGCAGCTCGATCCAGTGGCGTACCGGGCGCTGGGCGGCGGCTTCCAGATGCAGTTGGCAACCGACGTTGGCGGTGACGATTACGTCCGGGGCCTCGGCATCCAGCGATTGCAGCTTGTCCGAGCGTAGCCGGTTGGCCATTTCCGGCTGGAGAATGGAATAGGTGCCGGCCGAGCCACAGCACAGATGCGCATTCGAGACGTGGGTGAGCTGATAACCCGCCTGGGCGAGGATTTCGGCCACATGATCGTGCAGCCCGGGCGCATTCTGCAGCGTGCAGGGCGGATGATAAGCCACCCGCCGGCCGCCGCCGATAGCGCCCAGCGCGGAGAGATCCTCGCTGGCCAGCACATCGCTGAGATCGCGCGCCAGCTCGGACACGCGCGCCGCCTTCTCGGCATAGGCCGGATCGTTGCGCAGCATGTAGCCGTATTCGGTGATGGACGCGCCGCAGCCGCTGGCCGTGATCACGATCGCCTCGGCGCCCTGCTCGATGTACGGCCACCAGGCATCGATATTGGCACGCGCGAAATCGTGGGCTTCCTCGCGGTGGCTCAGATGCTGCGACAACGCACCGCAGCAGCCCGCCGTGGACGGTGCGACCAGACGGACTCCGAGCCGCGCCAGGATGCGCGCGGCATGCGCATTGGTGTTGGGCGTGGCCACCGGCTGCACGCACCCTTCGTGAACGAGCATCAAGCGCCGGGTATCGCTGGCCTGCGGCCAGGCGACGCGCGGCCGTTGCGGTGGCAGCTTCTGGCGCAGGGGTAAAAGCGGGCCGACCAGAAAAGGCCGCGCGATCTGGCCGAGCGCGTGCACAATGGCGAAGCGCCGCCGATATGCCACCACGTGACGCAACAACCAGCGCAGCCAGCGTTCCCGAGCCGGCCGCTCGACCTGCTGGTCGACCAGATCGCGGCCGATGTCGGCCAGCTTGGCGTACTCGACCCCGGAGGGGCATGTCGTCTCGCAGGCCCGACAGGTCAGGCAGCGATCCAGATGCTGTTGTGTCTTTTCGGTCGGCGTTTCGCCTTCCAGCACCTGCTTGATCAGGTAAATACGCCCGCGCGGGCCGTCGCGCTCGTCGCCCAGCACCTGATAGGTCGGGCAGGTCGCGGTACAGAAACCACAGTGGGTACAGGCGCGCAGGATACGGTCGGCCTCGCGGCCGTCCTCGGTATCGCGCAGGGCGTCGATGATCGATGTCTGCATGGCAAGACCTAGAAATCGGGACAGAAACGGCCCGGGTTGAGAATCCCCGCCGGGTCCATCGATTGTTTCAAGCGCTTGTGCAGCCGTAGCAGCGGCGCCGGCATGGGGTGTTGGCGCGGGCTGATGGCGCCGCGGTAAACGCTCGCATGCCCGCCGTGGGCGGCCACGGCTTCACGTACCGTCTCGGCGGGCCGATCCGAGATCAGCCAGCGCTGGGCGCCGCCCCAGTCCATCACGGTCTCGCCCACGAGATCCAGCGGCGGCGTCGCGGGCGCGACCGACAGACGCCAGAGCGGCGAGCGGTTGTTGGTGAAAAAAACACGCCGATGCTCGCGCACATCGGTCCAGAACGTATCGTCCTCGGCCAGCGTTTCCCCGCCCAGCGTTTCCATCGCGGCCCGCACCGACGACTCCGCGCCCGACAGGCGCAGATAGGCCCGGCCGTCTTCCCAGTACGCCCCGGTGATCGGCCAGGGTTTCAGGCCCCAGGTGTTGAATCGTTCGATCGCGGCGGCCTGGTCGTATTCGAACACACGAGTCCGGGTAAAGCGCGGCGCCGGCAGCACCTTCAGGCTGATTTCCAGCAGTACGCCCAGCGTGCCGAAGGCGCCCACCATGAGCCGCGACAGATCGTAGCCGGCCACGTTCTTCATCACCTCGCCGCCGAAACGCAGTACCTCGCCGCGACCGTTGATGATGCGCGTGCCGAGCACGAAGTCGCGGGCCGCGCCCGCATACGGCCGGCTCGGCCCGGAGACGCCGGTGGCGATCGTGCCGCCCAGCGTGGCCGCTTCGCCGTAGTGCGGCGGCTCGAAGGCCAGGCGCTGGCCCTCGGCATCCAGCGCCGCCTCGATTTCGGCCAGCGGCGTGCCGGCGCGCGCGGTGATCACCAGCTCGCCGCAATCGTAGGAGACGATGCCCCGGTGGGCCCCCAGTTCGAGCGCAGCGGCATCCCGGTCGAGGGCTTCGCCGAGAAACGGCTTGCTGCCGCCCCCGGTGAGGGCCAACGGCGAGCGGCTGTGATGCGCCTCGGCCACCTGCGCGGCCAATGCTTCAGTCAGATCGGCCATGGTCGCTACAACCGTTCCAGTTCGGGATGCGGCAATTCGCCGTTGTGCACATGCATGGCCCCGAACTCGGCACAGCGATGCAGCGTCGGGACCGCCTTGTCGGGGTTGAGCAGCCGCCTGTCGTCGAAGGCGGCCTTCACGGCATGAAACTGCGTCAACTCGGCCGAGGGAAACTGCACACACATCTGATCGATCTTCTCCACGCCCACGCCGTGCTCGCCGGTGATGGTGCCGCCGTGCTCCAGGCACAGCCGGCATATTGCGCCGCCGAAGGCTTCGGTATTCTCCAGTTCGCCGGGCTGGTTGGCATCGTAGAGAATCAGCGGGTGCAGGTTGCCGTCGCCGGCGTGAAAGACATTGGCCACGCGCTGGCCGTATTGTTCGGACAATTCGCCGATGCCCATCAACACATCGGCCAGCGCGTGCCGCGGGATGGTGCCGTCCATACAGTAGTAATCGGGCGAGATCCGCCCCATGGCCGGGAAGGCGGCCTTGCGCCCGGCCCAGAACAGCGCGCGTTCGACGTCGTCGCGCGAGATGCGCACGTCGGTGGCGCCGCTTTTCTCCACCACGTCGCGCACCCGCGCCATATCGTCGGCCACTTCGCCTTCGGTGCCGTCGATTTCGCACAACAGAATGGCCGCCGCATCGGTCGGATAGCCGGCATGCACGAATTCCTCGGTCGCCCGAATCGCCGGATTGTCGAGCATTTCCAGACCGGCCGGTACGATGCCGGCCTTGATGATATCGGCCACGGCGTTGCCGGCCTTGCGTACGTCGTCGAAGGCGATCAGGGCGCACTGGGCCAGTTCCGGCTTGGGCAGCAGCTTGACCACTACCTCGACGATGACGCCGAGCAAGCCTTCCGAGCCCGTCATCAGCGCCAGCAGGTCATAGCCCGGCGAATCCAGCGCCGGACTGCCGAGCGTCAGCCGCTCGCCTTCGATGGTCACGATTTCGACCTGCACGATGTTGTTCGTGGTGAGCCCGTATTTCAGGCAGTGCACGCCACCCGAATTCTCGGCCACGTTGCCGCCGATCGAACAGGCGATCTGCGACGAGGGGTCGGGCGCGTAGTACAGACCGAGATGGTCGACTGCCTGCGATATCGCGAGATTGCGTACACCGGGCTGGACGGTCGCGCGCCGGTTGGCGGTGTCGATATCCAGAATGCGATTGAACTTGGCCAGCGACAACAGCACACCGGATTCCAGCGGCAGCGCCCCACCGGACAACCCGGTGCCGGCGCCGCGCGCGACCACCGGCGTGTCGTGCGCATGGCAGATGCGTAACACAGCCTGGACCTGCTCGATGGTCGTGGGCAGAACCGCCAGCATGGGCAGACGCCGATAGGCCGACAGTCCATCGCATTCGAACGGACGCAGATCCTCTTCGGCGTGCAGCACGATTTCATCAGGCAGTTCGGCGGTCAGCGCCGCCCGCACCCGCATCTTGTGTTGCGTATCGGGCGCGGTTGAACCTGCCCCGGCTGCTGCTGCAGCGGGCCGTTGCGACATATTCTCCTCCCTTGGCCACGGTCTGAGCCGCGTGGCATGCGGCCGGGCGCCGTGGGGCATGGCCGCTGATTGTTTTTATCGACTATACGCCCGGCACGAAGCCGGTCAAGCGCTCGGCGATGGCCGCCGCGTCGAGCCCGGGCCGTCGCCGAACGGCCGCCCCGGGGATCGCTCGGTCGGCTGCCGCACGCGGGGCCAGCGACGCCGTGGCGGCAGTCACCGCGCGCGCCGGGGCGCTTCGCCGCCCGCGGCGTGTTCGACCTGCTCGCGCAGCCAACGCTCCATCTTGCGGCGGGCACGGCGATTGGTCAGACGCCGGCTGTAGATCGACTCGGGACACAGGCGGTCGCGGTTCTCGCCGTGGACGATAAAAGTGCGCTGTACGCCGATGGCCTGACCGGACGGGCCATTGTTGCAGATCACCGTCAGCTTGAAGTCGCATACGCCCATGCGCTTGACCGGGTCTTCGTTGCCGTTGATCAGATCGTGCTGCTGACCCGACTGGCGCAACAGGGTCTGAAACGTGCCGAGGTTCATGTAGCAGCCGGTATCCAGCGGCCCCTGACGGGTCACTTCGCGCGGGTCGTTCCTGGCATTCCAGGGCTCGGCGTCGTCGAAGTCGGTGACCGAATCCCGGAATTTGCGCCCGTCCTCGAGCTTGATGCTGAGCACGACACACTGGATATAAACCGGCTCGTGACTCATGTTGCTGACGATCGCCACTGAATTGATCTGTTCGCCCCACCCCTGGTTGATCAGAATCCGAGCCTGGCGCTGACGCTTGAACGCCTGATACAGCAAATGGGCATAGAACAGCCAGATGACCATCGTGCCGAAACTGGCGATGACCGACAGCGGCTTGGCGTTGGCCGTGAAAAAATCCCACATGACCTGTTCCTGTGCTCACACGGCAGAGCAGAGCATGGCGCTTTGCTTGCGCCCGTGATGCCTTGCCGGTCCGGGGCCGCGCTATCCGGTCGGGCCGTGCCCGTCGGTACGATGAAACGCGCAGGTATGCAGCGCGGTCTGAACGCTCTGGCCGCTTTGCCAGCAGTTGGCCTGCGGTTGCACGTGCGGGGTGGGGATATCGACGCGGTTCGCGCGACGTTTGTCGGAGTCCACACCCAACCGGCGATCGCGCGCGGCCAGCTTTTCGGCGTCGATCTGGCCATCCTCGGTGAAGGCCATCATCAGCTGCGGCACGCCATACGGAAAATCGTCGCGATCGACCTGCCAGGTATGTAAGGTCTTGCCGTAGGTGGTCACCAGATCCTCGAAGTACGCATGCTCGGCCATCTCGGGCATGCCGGGCGCGACCAGCTGGCCGGATTTGATCTCGTAGTGATGGCTGTGCCAGAGCCGTTTCTCGTCATCGGGCAGTCGCGCGTAACGTTCGGCACTGATGATGTATTCGATGCCGATCAATTTCGCGTCCTTCGCGTTGGCATCGAAGATCACGCACTGATGCAGATCCGGCGCCAAGTGCATGCAGAAATGGCTGGCCTCCACCTGGCGGCCCATGTCATCCGCATACATGTGGAAACCGTTGAGATACGTGTTCATCGACTCCAGCGGAATCTTGCGCTGGGCCAGCGCGGCGGCGGTATCGAGGGCCTGGTGCCTGGGCGGATGCCCGCCGCCGGTGGGCACGGCGCGGCTCAGACGCCGGCCGAGCCAGAAGCCGCCGGCTACGGCCAGCCCAGCGGCAAAACCCAGCGCCCCTTCGGCACCGACAGGCATCGAGCGGCGCGCGCTTGGCAAGAGATCGAATTTGGCGGAATCGAATCGGGACATGACGCGGCCTCGGATTGCAGGCGAGCGAGGCCCCTCGCTCGCGGTGAACCGTTGCCCCGAGTGTGGTCGGATCGAGGCCATCGCGTCTGTCCGGGCAAACCCTGACGTGGCAGGATCGATAGGGGAACACCCGAATTTTCGCGAGCGCCGGGCTGCCCGATGCTGATGCGCCTCGTGTCTTGATCGAGCTTTCACGCATGCAGACCGAAAACCTGACGGCGACGGTGCACAACAGCTGCCCGCAACTGGACGCGGCGCGCGTCGCCCAATGCACCCTGATCACGCTCGATGCACTCGGCGAACACCTGAGCGAGGACACCGGCGCACGCATCGCCTCCGGCTTGCCGAACGACGCGGGTGCCGCCCTGCGTTCGGGCGCCCAGCGCCCGGACACCACTGGCGAGCCGATGAAGATTGCGGTGTTTCTCGACAAGATCCGCGACCGGACCGAACTGCCGCCGGAACAGGCGGATTCGTTGACCTACGCGGTCGCGATCACGCTCGCGCATATGCTCGACGCGGATCGCTTGAAGCAACTGCGCGACGAGTTGCCCTGGGAGCTCGACCGCCTGTTTCGCGACTGATGCCTACCCGCTTGCCGGCGGGCCCGGGCGCAGAGCACGCAAACCGGCTATTGCGCCCGACCGCAGATATGCCATAGCTCGGCCAGCAACCAATCCGGATCGAAGGGTTTCTGAACAAACTCGGTATTCGGCGGCAGATTCGGCGGCATGCCACGGTCGGCGAACTGCGTGCCACTCATGAGAATAAGCGCCGGGTGCGGGCCCGAGGCAGCCAGCCGCTGACACAGCGTCGCGCCGCTCATGCCGGGCAGCAACCAATCGATCATGAGGCAACAGAAACGGGAGGTCTCGTCGGCATCGATGAATGCCTCGGCCGAGTCGAACAGCCGAACATCGAAGCCATCGCTGCCGAGCAACGCGGCCATCGACATGGCGAAACCCGCGTCGTCGTCGATCACCGCGACCCGAAATTGTCGAACGGTATCCAGCATGGCAATAGCCCGGAGAGGTTCTGTTGGAGGTTACGTCGACAGCGCCGGCGACGATGCAGGGCGTGCCGCGCTCAGTGCACCTTGACCCGCGGCCCGTGATCGAGCGAAAACAGGTCGGCGAGCAGGCGTCCGGTGCCACGTGCCGCACCCAGCACGACCATTCCGTGCTGGCGTTCGAGCCCGCGGTAAGCCGCCGCCGCCAGCCGGCCCCGGATCTGCAGATCCCGGCCGAACCCGCTGCGCAGACGGCCAACCGCGCCCGCGGCACCCAGCGACATCAACGTGCCCTTGTGCCGATACTCGAACGCACGCGGCATCTCGCCGGCGCAATAGCGCGGCAACTCGCGCGCCAGATGCGTGGCCTGCTCGCTCGCGGCCTGGGCGGTGGGCGGCGCCTCGGAGCCCTCGACCGCGGCACAGTCGCCAAGCACGAAGACATCGCGGGAGGTTAAGCTCTGCAGCGTCTTGCGCACCCGCCACTGACGTTTGTCGTTGGCGCACAGCGTAGCAATTTCGTCGACCACGGGCGGGCCGACACGCCCCGTTGCCCAAACCGTGAGTTGCGAGTCAAAACGCCTTCCGTCATTGGTTTCGACATGGTCGGGCGCTACCCGGCTGATCTGGCAACCGGTCCGAATCGTGACGCCGGCTTTTTGCAGACGCTCGCGAACCGCCGCACGCTCGGCGTCACCCATCGACGGCATGAACTCATCCATGGCCTCGACCAGCGTGACACGCAGGCCGGGCCGGGCATCGCGCGGCGCCACCGCGGCCGGCTGGGCGTCGGTCGCCAGATAAGCCGCAAGCTCGACGCCGGTCAGCCCGGTGCCGACGATGAGCACATCCATCACCGGATCACGAGCGTGAACGGTCGCTGCCAGCGCAGCCAGCGACAAGCGATTGAATACCGCCTCGGCGTCTTCCGCGCGATCCAGCATGAAGGCATGTTCGGTCACGCCCTCGACACCCAGATCGGGGGTTACCCCGCCCAGCGCGAGCACGAGCACGTCGTACGCGAGTTCGCGCGCGCCGACCACCTTGCGCTCGCGAGCATCGTCCATGGCGCCGAGTTCGATGCGGCGCGCCTCCGGGTCGACATCGCACAGGCTGCCCTGCACGAACACGAAACCCCAGCGCTCCGCAAGACCGGCATATTCCATCTCGTCGACCATGCTCCGTCGGGCACCCGCCGCCATCTCGTGCAACCGCGGCTTCCAGATATGTGTGTCCGACTGATCAACCAGAAATACCCGGATGCCACCCTGACGAGCCAGCCGGATGGCCAGTTCGAGGCCGCCGGCGCCACCGCCGGCAATCACCACGCGCGTCGAAGTCACGCTCATGATCCATACCCTCGCTGATCGCGGTTTTTTTCAACGCCCATGGTGGCTCAGGTGCGGGGGCGAATTGATCCGGGAAAGCACATAGATCACCGACGCCAGGCGAATCACGAACCCGGTGGGCGTTCGAGGGCAGGCCCTAATCCCCGGCAAGGCATGGCACCAAGGACCCGGGACATGGGCCCGGCCGCCCCGCCCGCCGGACGCCCGGGCAAGCCGCCCTTGAATACGCCCGCGGCACCGGGGACGATCACGTCCGACCGTCTGGCAACCATTTTCAATGACTTTGACAGCGGCAAACCCGACGGCATGGGGATGGGGCGGTCGGTCAGCCGGGCACTGGCCGAACGCCATGGTGGCCGGCCTTGGGACGAAGCCGATACAACCGAGGGTGCTCGCCCCGTGCCGGAACGCCCCAAGAACGATCCGGGCGACAGCGCGCCCGACAACTACCGGCGCCGCTCGGGCCCGCGGTTGCGGGCTGCACTCGGCGACTCGCCGGTGGCGGTCAGGTGCAGGCGGACCAGTTCGGCCAGCGAGCCGGCGCGCATCTTGTTCATCACGTTGGCACGATGCAATTCGACCGTTTTCGGACTGATGCCGAGGCGTCGTGCGATATGCTTGTTCGACCAGCCCGCGACCACTTCGTGCAGCACGTCGGCCTCGCGCGGGGTAAGCAACGCCATCCGGGCGCACACGCTCTCGCAGTGTTGATGCTCGGCCAGGATCTCGCGGCTACGTTCGATCGCCTCGCGCACTTCGGCCAATAACAGCTCGCCGTTCACCGGCTTGGTGAGGAAATTGGCCGCCCCTTCGCGCATGGCCGATACCGAGGCCTCGACGTCGCCGTAGCCGGTCATGAAGATCACTGGCAGATGCGGGGCCTCGTCGGCCAGCGCGCGCTGAATATCCAGCCCGCTCATGTCGGGTATGCGCAGATCGAGCAGGACACACCCCGGACGCATGTCGCGCTCGCGCGCGACGAACGCCCGCCCCGTGGAGTACCCGGCACTCACAATCTGGATCGAGTGGAGCAAACAACGAAGCGAATCACATACCGCGTCGTCATCGTCGACGACATGAACCAGCGGTTCCATCACATTACCGCCTGCGTGTGGTGCCTCAAGGCTAGCAGCCGGCGAGCCGGGTCGAACCCCGTATTTGCCCGCATGTCGCCAATTGACGTCAGTATCGGCGAACGGGACCGAACACCTAGGGATTGTCACGGATTGGGTGGCCGGCCTGTTGTACCTACGGTGGCATGGCCATTCGATATGGATACCTGCCATGTCTCGAACCGTCGGAGATTTCATCGTTGCGCGCCTGCGCGAATGGGGCGTGACCCGTTGCTACGGTTACTCGGGCGACGGCATCAACGGGGTCATGGCCGGTCTGCGCCGCGCCGAAAGCGGACCGCGTCTGATCCAGCCCCGGCACGAGGAGCTGGCCGCATTCATGGCCAGCGCCCACGCCAAGTTCACCGGCACGCCGGGCGTGTGCATCTCGACCTCGGGCCCGGGCGCGATCCATCTGCTCAATGGGCTGTACGACGCCAGGAAGGATCACGTGCCGGCGGTGGCGATCGTCGGCCAGCAGTCGCGCATGAGCCTCGGCACCGATTACCAGCAGGAGATCGATCTGATCTCGCTGTACAAGGATGTGGCCGGTGATTATGTCCACATGGTTAGCGATCCACGCCAGACGCGACACCTGGTGGATCAGGCCATGCGCATCGCCATCGGCCGGCGCGCGGTCACCGCGCTGATCGTACCGGCCGATATCCAGGACGCGCCGATGGCACAGCCACCGGCCACGCACGGGGCGACATTTTCCGGCATTGGCTACAACCCGCCGGTGACGTGCCCCGCCGAAGCCGATCTGGAGGCCGCCGCCAAGGTTCTCGACGCGGGCGAACGCGTGGCCATCCTCGCCGGCGCCGGCACCAAGGACGCAGTCGACGAGGTACTGGCCCTGGCGGACAAGCTCGGCGCGGGCGTCGCCAAGGCCATCCTGGCAAAAACGATGATCCCGGACGACGTCGACTGCGTTACCGGTACCATCGGCCTGCTGGGCACCGAGCCGAGCGCCGACATGATGGCCGGCTGCGATACCCTGCTGATGATCGGCACGCGTTTCCCCTACGCCGAATTCCTGCCGGCCGACGATCAGGCGCGCGCGGTGCAGATCGATATCGACGCCGAAGCGCTCGGCCTGCGCTACCCGACCGAAGTCAACCTGCACGGCGAGGCCAAGGCCACGGCCGCTGCGCTGACCGAGCGCGTCAGTCGCAAGACCGATCGCAAATGGCAGAACAAGCTCATCGAGAAGACCCGCGCCTGGTGGGGCACCATGGCCGAACGGGCGCAGATGAGCGCCGATCCGGTCAATCCGCAGGCGATCTTCGCCGAGTTGTCGAACCGGATGCCCAGCGACATCATGCTGACCTGCGACGTCGGCTCGGCGACCAACTGGTATGCGCGTTATCTCAAGATCCGGCGCGGCATGATCGGATCGGTGTCCGGCGGGCTGGCGTCGATGGGCAACGGCGTGCCCTATCTCGCGGCGGCCAAGTTCGCCTATCCGGACCGTCCCGGCATCGCCATGGTCGGCGACGGCGCGATGCAGATGAGCGGCAACCAGGCGCTGACCACGATCGCCAAGTACTGGACCGAGTGGCCGAATCCGACGGCCATCGTGCTGGTGCTCAACAACCGCGATCTCAACCAGGTGACCTGGGAACAGCGGGTCATGGAAGGCGATCCCAAGTTCGAGACCTCGCAGGACCTGCCGGACTTCGCCTACGACCAGTACGCCGAGCTGCTGGGCCTGAAAGGCCTGCGCATCGACTCGCCCGACCAGATCGAAGGCGTCTGGCGCGAAGCGCTGGCCGCCGACCGGCCGGTGGTGATCAACGCCTATACCGACCCGGAGGTCGCCCCGCTGCCGCCGCATATCAGTTTCGAGCAGGCCAGGCACTTTATGTCGTCGATGGTCAAGGGCGATCCGGAGTCGGCGCACATCATTCGCGAATCCTTCATGCAGATGTGGGCCAAGTGGCGTCACTGACGGCCACGGCCGGCGACCCGGCGCGTCACCCCGCATCGGCAGGCCGCGTGGCCAGCACTGCTGGCCGTTCTCTTTCCTCGGGAACGAGACACAGCCGGCGGCGCTGCATGCCCGCCCCGACCGCCCGGCGTCCGCTCCAGACGGTCAACGGCACCGCGAGGGCCGGGCCGAGGATGATCGGCGCGGCCCATAACGTGGCGCCGAATCCGGCGGCGCCCCAGAGCGCCGCGGCCATCCCGACCCCGGCCAGCGTATGTGGCGCCAACGGCGGCCAGGCGTCACGCCAGGCGATATCCAGGCGATCCCGATTCTGTCCGCCCCAGGCCACGCTGCGGCCGAACATCAGCCCGATCAGAAACAGCGTGATTGACAGCGCCACCACCGGCGCAATCAGGACCGATGACAGCAGTTCAACCAGCACGGAGGCCGCAAACACGACGCTGCCGCCGTAGCGGGCCGTGTCGTGGGCGGACAACAGCACATCGAGTACCCCGGCGATCTTGGGCGTGATCGCCAGCACGAACACGCCCACGAACAGGCCGAACCCGAGCCGCACGTCGCCCAGGCTGAGATCGCCGAGCACGCCGCCGATACAGCTTGCCGCGATCATGCCGATCCAGGCCGCCGGCGCGATATACATCCCGATGGCCTGCAGCAGCTGGAAGCGGCTCACCGGCCGCAGCCCGGGCGTGCCGAGTAGCCGCAGGTACTGCATGTTGCCCTGGCACCAGCGCAGTTCGCGGCGAATGAAATCCAGCAGCGTGGGCGGATTGATCTCGTAGCTGTCGCTCTCGACCGGCACCACGCGCACCTCGTAGCCGGCCCGGCGCATGAAGGTCGCCTCGAGTTGATCGTGGCTGAGCACTGCGCCGCCCCACGGCGGGCGTCCCGACAGCCGGGGCAGCCGGCAATGCGACCGAAACGGCGCCACGCGGATCACTGCGTTGTGCCCCCAATAAGCCCCACAGTCGGCGGTCCACCAGGCCGCGCCCGTGGTGAAAGCCCGCATCGCATGGCGCATACCGAACTGGAATACACGCGTGAAACCACTGTGGCTGGGCATGCCCACCACGAGGCTCTGCAGAATGCCGATCTCCGGCCGCGCCTGCATGACCCCCACCAGGCGCACGATGACCTCGCCCGACATCAGGCTGTCGGCATCGAGCGGGATGAAATAGTCGAAGGCCGCCCCGCGTTGCGCCAGGAAATCCGCGATATTGCCCGCCTTGTAGCCGCGGTTGTGCATCCGCCGGCGGTAGATCGGCGCGGGTTCGCCGGGCGCGGAATGGTCGCGGAAGGCGGCAAAGGCGGCACGCTCGGCGGCGACGATATCGGGCTCGTCGGAATCACTGAGCACGGCGAACGTGAATCGATCGATGCCGCCGGTCGCGGCCAGCGAGTCGCGCATGCACGCCAGGCGTTCGAATACCGGCGCGGTGGCCTCGTTGCGCAACGTCATCACCAGCACCGTACTGCAAGCGAGCGCCGGCAACTCGGCATCGGCGTCGGTCAAAGCGGCCACCCCGGGCATGGCACGCACCTGCTCGGGGCGGAGATGGCGCAGGGCCAGCCCGATCACGGCATTCCAGAAACCGAGTACCGTGTACGGCATGCTCAGCAGGAAACCGAAACCGATCAGGCCTTCGGACAGCGTCAGGCCATCGGCGGCCAACAAGGACAGCATGGCCGCGAAGGCCGCGGCCAGCGTGACCAGGTTCAGGGCGAGAACGAGATAGCGGCGGCGGCGGACGTCGACCGGTGCGGACATGAAATGGCGGACCTCGGGCGGACGATCATTCCGAGTCTAATCGCCCGAGGCAGACATCTCGATAGCGATCTCCCGAGGGCCTTGTTTCCCGGGCCCGATACTGCCAGAGCGTGGCCGGCGGCCAGTTCTGGGCAACGCGGCGATAGCGTTCGGCGCGATAATTCCAGGCGCGCAGATGGCGCTGGCGCACCGGGGAGCCGGGCAGATAGGTGATCTGGGTGAAAGTGGCCCCGGGCGCGGCGCGGGCGAAACACTCGTCCAGCACGGCACGCTGGGCGGTGCGCCCGAAGTGCAGGATGGGCAGCGTCGAGATGACCGCCGCGATGCGGTCGATACGGCGCGTCTCGAACAACGGGTCGAGCGCCCGCGCATCCGCCCGGGCGACAAGATCGCGACCGAAACGCCGGCGCAGATGCGCGGCGAGTTCGGCATTCGCCTCGACGATGCACAATCGCTGTCGATCCACGCCCGCCGCCAACATCGCCGATGTCACCGGGCCGGTCCCGGCCCCCAGTTCGACAATCGTGCCTTCATCGGGGGCCGCCGCGACGGCGTCGACGAAAGCGGCCGCCACGGCGGCACCGCTCGGCGCCAGGGTAGCGATCTGGCGCGGTTTCGCCAGCCACAACCGCCAGAGAAGCGTGAGTTCCGACATGGAAGAAATATCCGGGATTTCGCCCAGATTTAGCAGCGCTTCGTGACCCGGCGATGACGTCCGGCCTTTCACGGCGCGGTCATCTCAAGGTCATCGAGTCATCACATGCCCGGTCGAGAATCGGGGCCGTTAATCCGGTCTCTGGAGGCCATCGCATGTCCATCGCGACCCGTATCGAACGCGCTCCGCGCGGCTTCTATTACAGTTTCGCCCAGACCGAAGAGGACGTCCGCGACAGTCTGGCCCTGCGTCACCGCGTATTCGTGGAGGAAATGGGCGCCCGCATCGAACCGGGCCCCGCCGGGCTGGAAACCGATGCCATGGATGAATATTGCCTGCACCTGATCGTGCGCGAGGCCACCACCCACCGCGCCGTGGCCAGCACGCGCATCCTCACCCACGAAGCCGCCATCGCCGCCGGGCGCTTCTATTCCGCCACCGAGTTCGATATCGACCGTCTCCTGGCGCGCCCGGGGCGGTTTCTCGAGATCGGGCGTACCTGCGTCGATTCCGCGCACCGCGGCGGCGCGGCCATCGCCATGCTGTGGAACGGGCTGGCAGACCTGATTCGGGCCGACGACTACGATCATCTCATCGGCTGTGCCAGCATCGACCTGCGCGACGGCCTGGACCGGGCGCATGCCATCTGCCGCGACATCCTGGCGCGCCAGCCGGTGCCTGCGCCGCACCGCGTGGCGCCGCGGCGCCCGCTGCCGGCCGCCTCCAACCGGCTGGTCCGTGCCGTGCGGATGCCGCCGCTGATCAAGGCCTATCTCCGGCTCGGCGCGCGCGTCGGCGGCCCGCCGTGCCATGACCCCGACTTCGGCGTGGCCGACGTGTTCATGCATCTGGATGTCGCCCGGCTGTCACCGCGCTATGCCCGGCATTTTCTCGGCACGACGGCGGCCGACGATATCAGGCTCACGGCATAAACGCCCGGTCGCACGGCCGGATCGAGCGCTCAGGTAAACTAGGCGTTTTTTGAGGGCGAAGTCTTGGCCGACCTGTTCAATGTCACGCTGCTCGGCATCATCGAGGGCATCACCGAGTTCCTGCCCATTTCCAGCACCGGCCATCTGCTGATTGCCGAACGCTGGCTCGGACAACGCTCGGATCTGTTCAACATCGTGATTCAGGCCGGCGCCATCCTCGCCGTCTGTCTGATCTACCGGCAGCGTATCGTCGCCTTGTTCACCAACTGGCGCGACCCGGTGCAGCGCGATTATCTCGCCAAGCTGACGGTGGCCTTTCTGATCACCGCGGTGCTGGGCCTGATCGCGGTCAAGGCCGGCTTCCAGCTGCCGAAACACCTGTATGGCGTGGCCTGGGCGCTGATCATCGGCGGCTTCTGGATGATTGCGGCCGAGCAGATCGCCGCCCGGCGGCCCGAGTCGTCGAAGATCACCTGGACCGTGGCCATTCTGGTCGGCATCGCGCAGATGGTCGCCGGCCTGTTCCCGGGCACCTCACGCTCGGGCGCGACCATCTTCATTGCCCTGCTGGCCGGCACCAACAACCGTAGTGCGGCCACCGAGTTCGCGTTTCTGGTCGGCATCCCGACCATGTTCGCGGCCAGCGGCTATGAGTTGTTCCACAGTATCCACCACGGCCAGGTCGGCAACGTGAACTGGACCGCGGTCGCCATCGGATTCGTGGTCTCCACCATTGTGGCGTTTGTGGCGGTGAAATGGCTGCTGACCTATATCCAGAGCCATCGATTTACCGCGTTCGCCATTTACCGCATCATTTTCGGGGTGGTGCTGCTGGCGCTATTGCCCGGCGCCGGCTGAACGGGTACAGCTTAAGGGGCGCCCATACCGGATACGCCCCATGAACCACGCCCTGGCCGAACTGCTGAATATTCGCCACCCCCTGATCCAGGCGCCAATGGCCGGGGGGCCGACCACGCCGGCACTGGTCGCCGCGGTATCGAACGCCGGCGCCCTCGGCTCGATCGGCGCCGGCTATCTTGCGCCGGAGGCGCTGGCACGCATGATCGCCGCGGTGCGCGCCGCCAGTGAACGCCCGTTCGGCGTGAACCTGTTCGTGCCGGGTCCGTGCACGCGCGATGCGGCACGGGTGGCAGCGGCCAATGCGCATATGGCCGAATTCCGACGCGAACTCGACATCGAAGCGCCGTCGGATATCGCCGACATCGCCCCCGATTTCGAAGCACAGTTCGAGGCCGTGCTGGCCGCGGCACCGGCGCTGGTCAGCACCACCTTCGGCGCGTTGACGGGCGCCCAGGTCGACCAGTTGCAGACGGCCGGCTGCCGGGTGGCCGGCACCGCCACCACGGTCGCCGAAGCCCGTCATCTCGAAGCCACTGGCGTGGATGCGGTCGTCGCGCAGGGGTTCGAGGCCGGCGGCCATCGCGGCAGCTTTCTCGATGATTTCGAGCGCTCGGCAGTGGGCACGCTCGCGCTCGTGCCGCAGATCGTGGATGCGGTGCGCCTTCCGGTGATCGCCTCGGGCGGCATCATGGACGGACGCGGCATCGCCGCCGCGCATTGCCTGGGTGCGGCCGGGGTGCAGATGGGCACCGCCTTTCTCGCCACCGACGAATCGGGCGCCAAACCCGAGCACAAGAACGCCCTGCCCGGCGCCGCCGATACCGCGACCACGCTCACGGCCGCGTTTTCCGGCAAGCCGGCCCGCGGGCTGCGCAATCGCTTCACCGAAGCCTTCATGCACCACGTCGACCCATTGCCGGATTACCCCGAACAGAATGCCTGGACCCAGGACATCCGGGGGGCCGCGGCGGCCCAGCACCGGCCCGAGTTCATGTCGTTATGGGCCGGCCAGGCCGCCGGCCTCGCCCGTCCCCTGCCGGCCGGCGAGCTGGTCGCCATCCTGGTCAAGGAAGCCCACGGCCTGATTCCGGGCTGTATCTAGGGCCTGTCCCACTCGGCTGTTCACCGCTGGCCGCGATCACCGCCCCGGCACGGTCGCGGCGCGCATATTTCATTTGTATTTTTATGTATACAACCGTATAAATTATGACAAAGACGTAATCACGGCGGGTGCCCGATTCGATGAGCAGCGATCATGCGGCCTATGATGTTCTGATCGCCGGCGGCGGCAACGCCGCGCTGTGCGCGGCGATCACGGCCGCCCGCGCCGGCGCCTCGGTGCTCGTGGTCGAGCGTGCACCGATGCCCTATCGTGGTGGCAACACCCGGCATACCCGCAATATGCGCGTGGCCCACGAGGCCGGCAACGAGATCCTCACCGGGCCCTATCCGGTGGATGAGTTCTGGGAGGATCTGCTACGGGTGACCGCCGGCCACACCGATCGCGAACTCGCCCGCCTGACGCTCGAGAAATCCGTTGAGCTCTGGGATTTTCTCTACGCACAAGGTGTGCGCTATCAGCCCTCGCTGGGCGGTACGCTGTCGCTCGGCCGTACCAACGCCTTCTTTCTGGGGGGCGGCAAGACCCTGTTGAATGCCCTTTATCGCACGGCCGGGAAGCTGGGCGTCGTCGTGCGCTATGAAACAACCGTCGTGGACATGGCGATCACCGGCAGCCGTTTCGAATCGGCTACGGTCGAACACGAAGGCGGACGCGAGACCATCCGGGCGAATGCTTTCGTTGCCGCCTCCGGCGGCTTCGAAGCCAACCTCGAATGGCTGACCGAAGCCTGGGGGCCGGCCGCCGCCAATTTCCTGATCCGCGGCACGCCCTACAACCGTGGCGAACTGCTGCGGCTGCTACTCGAGAACGGCGTGGCTCAGGTCGGCGACGCCACCCAGGGGCACGCCGTGGCCATCGACGGACGGGCGCCGAAGTTCGACGGCGGCATCGTCACCCGTCTGGACTGCGTGCCCTTCGGCATCGTGCTCAATGCCGAGGCACAACGTTTCTACGACGAAGGCGAGGATTTCTGGCCCAAGCGCTATGCGATCTGGGGCCGGCTGGTGGCGGGCCAGCCCGAACAGGTCGGGCATGTGTTCATCGATGCCAAGTCGATCAAGTTGTTCATGCCGTCGGTGTTCACGCCGGCAAAAGCCGACACGATCGAGGAACTGGCCGCAAGGATCGGCCTCGACCCGGCGGCAACCCGGGCGTCGATCGATGAATTCAACGCCGCCTGCCGGGTCGGGCATTTCGACCACACAGCCTACGACGCATGTCATACCGAAGGCATCGAGCCGCCGAAATCGCACTGGGCGCGGCCGATCGATACCCCGCCTTACTATGCCTACACCCTGCGTTGCGGTATCACCTTCACCTATCTCGGCGTGAAGGTCGATCGCGGCGCGCGCATGCAGATGGCCGACGGCCGGCCGGCCGATAATCTCTATGCCGCGGGCGAAATCATGGCCGGCAATGTGCTCGGCCAGGGGTATCTGGCCGGCATCGGCATGACCATCGGCAGCGTATTCGGCCGTCTGGCCGGCGAAGGAGCCGCGAGCCATGTCTGACGTCAATGTTTCCGATTTCAATCTGGCCGAACTGACCCGCATGGATCAGGACGAGGCCGCGCGCCAGATGTCGATCTGCAACGCCTGTCGTTATTGCGAAGGGCTGTGCGCGGTCTTCCCGGCGATGGAACTGCGGCGTGCCTTCGACGGAACCGATGTCGATTATCTGTCGAATCTCTGCCACAACTGCGGCGCCTGTTATGACGCCTGCCAGTACGCACCGCCGCACGAGTTCGGCATCAACGTGCCGCAGGCCATGGCCGATCTACGCGAGAATTCCTACCCGCGTTATGTCTGGCCCGCGGCGTTCTCCGGTCTGTTCACACGCAATGCGTTCTGGATCGGGCTCGCCGCCGTGACCTTCGTGGCGGCATTCATCGCCGGCGTGATCGGCTGGCATACCGCGGGCGCGATGTTCGCCACCCATACCGGCAACGGCGCCTTCTACCGCCTGATCCCGCACGGCATACTGGTGGCGATCTTCGGCACGTTGCTCGGCTATGCGATTCTCGCCATGGCGCTGAGCGTGCGCCGCTTCTGGCGGGCCACCCACGGCGGCGAACCGCTGGCAGCGGGCTCGATCCGACAGGCGATCCACGACACGGCCACGCTACGTTATCTGCACGGCGGCGGTCCGGGTTGTACCGGCGTGTCGGGCCGGCCGAGCGATCATCGGCGCTGGTGCCACCACGCCACGGCTTACGGCTTCGTGCTGTGCCTGGCCTCGACCAGCCTGGCCACGGTCTGTCACTACCTGGGCTATGAGGCGCCCTACCCGGTCTGGCACCCGGTGGTCATCCTCGGCGTGCTCGGCGGTATCGGGCTGATCGCCGGCCCGATCGGGCTGTTGACCGGCCGGCCGGCATCGGCCCGGGGCAAATCGCGCCCGGCCGACATCGGGCTGGTGTTCATCGTCATGCTGCTGGCGACCAGCGCCTCCGGACTGGCCGTGCTGATTCTGCGTGCCACACCCTTGATGGGCCTGGCGTTGACCCTTCATCTGGGCATTGTCGCCGCACTGTTCGTCAGCCTGCCCTACGGCAAGTTCGTGCACGGCCTGCACCGCGTGGCCGCGCTGGTGCGCCACGCTCACGAGCAGCGGGCCGCGGCGCGCGGCTGATCGGGTCCATCCAATACGATAAGCTCGCTGAAAAACGCATCGGCGAGCGCGAGATCAACGAGGAGAAATGGCCAATAACGTATCCCGCGGCGAAGCCGCCTACCGGCAGCTCAAGGAAGCGATCCGGTCCGGCTCGCTGGCACCCGGCACGCGCGTGCGCGAGGTCGAGATCGCCGAGCGCTTCGGCATCAGTCGTACCCCCGCCCGCGAGGCCATCCGGCGGCTGGAGAGCAAGGGGCTGATCTCGATCGTGCCGCATCAGGGTGCGGTGATTTCGTCGCTGGATCACCAGCAGACCATGGAGCTGTACGACCTGCGCGAAATTCTGGAAGGCTCGGCGGCCGGCTTCGCGGCCCGCCATGCCTCGGCCGCCGAAGTCGAGGAACTGGCCGAGCTGGTCTCTTCCGAACCGCCGTTCGCGGACGATCCGCACCGGCTGGCCGAGCTGAACCGGGTGTTTCATGCCTCGCTCTATCGCGCGGCCCATAACCGGTTTCTCGAACATGCCCTGCTCGACCTGCGCGATGCCATGGCACTGCTCGGGGGTACCTCGCTGCGGGTAGTCGGGCGCTACGACAGCGCCCACGACGAACACGAAGCGATTATCGCGGCCTTGAAAGCCCGCGATGAAACAGCCGCCGAAACGGCCGCGCGGGCCCATATCCGCAACGCCCAGCGTGCACGCCTGAAGCTGATGCGCGCTAAGATGTTCAACGCCGACGAAACCGGCGCGGCCTTCGAATAGGCGCCGGTGTGGTCGCGGTAGCCCGCGATCTACAACATTAGTCGTCTATCACCGTACGCATTCCTGTGTATACATTGATGTACGAATGCGGCGGGCCGGCCGCTTTGGGGTCATGAAACAGGGTGAGACGAGTATGAGATATTCCCAAAAGAATCAAAGCGTTGGTTTCAAGTGGGTGGGCGGCGCGCTGGTCGCGACGTTCGCCTTCCTGGGCGCCCAGAGCGCCAGTGCTGCGGACCTGACTATCCGCATGGCCTGGTACATGCCGCCCAATACGGCCGTGGCCGACCAGGGCCAGGAGATTGCGAACAAGATCGAGTCGATGAGCCACGGCAAGATCGCCGTGCAGACCTTCCCCTCCGGCTCGCTGCTCAAGGAATCCAACATCGGCCAGGGCGTAGCGAACAACACCGCCAACATGGTTATCAGCGGCATGCACTGGTGGTCCAACCAGGCACCATCCCTGCAGTGGGATACCATCCCGTTCCTGGTCGACGATGCCTCCAACCTGCTGAAGAAACTGCACGGCCCGCTCGGGCAGGATGTGAACAAGCAACTCAACCGTTTCGGTACCCAGGTGATCGGTTGGAGTTTCTACGGCTATGCGCTGAGCTATATCAACAACAAGCACCCGATCAAGGTGCCCTCCGACCTCAAGGGCCTGAAGCTGCGCTCCGAGGGCAAGCTCTCGGCCCAGTTCCTGAAATCCGAAGGCGCCACCCCCGTTGCGATGGACTCCAGCGAGGTCTATACCGCCATGCAACGCGGCACGCTGGACGGCGGCGTATCCGGCTTGTCCTCGATCGTGTCGCGCAAGTGGTATGAAGTCGGCAAGTACGTCACGGCCATTCACTATGCGCCGCTGGTCTACCCGGTGCAGGTCAACCGCCAGTGGTGGATGAGTCTGAAGCCGGGCCAGCGCGCAACGATCAAGAAGGCCGTGGCCAGCACCGAAAACGATGCGGTCGCCGCGATCGAAAAAGAGTTCAAGGACGACATCGCGCGGATGAAGAAGAACGGCAATGATGTCTATCGTCCGACCGACGCCCAGCTCAAGACCTGGCAGCAGGCCACCGAAGCCCAGGCACGCAAGAACTATCTCAAGGATGCGGGCGCCGAGGGCAAGAAGATTCTGCACGACGTCGACGCCCCCGTCAGTCAGTAACCGGATCAGGCCATGACCAGCGAGCGTCACCCTCTCTCGCGATCCGACAGCGCGCGCCGGCCTGTGCTGGCCGGCGCCGCCCGGGTATTCGGGTGGCTCGGGCAGACCGCCGGGGCGGTCGCCGCGGTCATCACCCTGATGCTGACCACCTCGGTACTGCTTGGCATTACCCTGCGATCCGTGTCGATCGACAATTCCTGGACCTACGATCTCGACACCTTCGCCCTGATCTGGCTCGCCTTCCTCGGCGCCGCCTACACCGGCTATCGCGGTGCCCACGTCACCTCCGGCATCTCGCTGGAACATCTGTTGGGGCGCGGGGCGATGGTGCTGGTCCTGGTGCGATTCGTGCTGGTCGCCGGCTTTCTCGCGGTGTTTATCTACTCGGGCTACACGCAGGCGCACAGCAGCTGGATGTTCAACGAGAAGACGCTGGACACCGCCCAGTGGCCGGTCTGGGTTGCCAAACTGGCGTTGCCGGTGGGCGGCGCCGGCTGGCTGGCCGCCGAGGTTCACAAGCTGCTCGCGCTTTTGGCCGGCACCGCACCCGCAGCGACCCAGCCCGCCGACTGACAGGACGCCCCGCCGCCCTTCCGACCCTCTTCCCACCTCGCGTGTTTTTTCGGTAGCCGACTATGCATTTCATCCTGATGCTCGTGGCCCTGTTCGCCCTGCTGATTCTGGGCGTGCCGATCGCGATCGCACTCCTGATCAGCGGCGTACTCGGCTACATGCTCACGATCGGCGTCGATCCCGGCATCAACGCCCTGGCCCAGATTTCGTACTCGGACGTGAACTCGTTCGTGATCATCGCCATCCCGCTGTACATCCTCATGGGCCAGATCATGCTCAAGGGCGAGGCCGGGCGGGACCTGTTCGACTTCGCCCAACGCATGACCCGGCGTCTGCCAGGCGGACTGGTCATCGCCGCGATCCTGGCGAGCGCCATTTTCGCGGCCATTTCCGGCTCGTCGACCGCCACCGCCGCCACCATCGGCTCGATCAGCATTCCGGAGATGATCCAGCGCGGCTATGACAAGCGCATGGCCGCCGGCGCGGTGGCCGTCGCGGGCAGCCTCGGCATCCTGATTCCGCCGAGCATCTCGCTGATTCTCTATTCGCTGGTCACCGGCGCCTCGGTCGGCAAACTGTTCCTGGCCGGCATTCTGCCCGGCCTGATGCTGGCACTGCTGTTCGCGGCCTATACGGTGGTCCGTACCGCGGGCGGCGCGCGCGCTGCGGCCGGCGCGCCGGCCCGCACGGCCACCGCCGATACCGGGGACGACCTGCCGCCGATGTCGCTCGGCATGATCGGCAGCCTGGCCATGATCGTGGTGGTGCTGGGCAGTATTTACGCCGGCCTGGCCACGCCCACCGAGGCCGCGGCCATCGGCGTCGCCTATGCACTGATCCTGACCCTCGTCGTGAAACGCACGCTGGGCGCCCGCCTGCTGGGGCTGGCCACGCTGGACAGCGTCAAGACCAGCGCGATGATTCTGATGCTGATTGCCGGCGCCTCGGTGTTCGGCAATACCTTATCGCTGCTGCGCGTGCCGCAGGACGTGGCAAGCTGGCTCGACAGCCTGCAGCTCGCCCAGTGGCAATTTCTGATCGCCATCAATGCGTTGTATCTGCTGCTCGGCATGTTCATGGATGCCTCGGCGGCGATCCTGGTCACCGTGCCGATCCTGCTGCCGGCGCTCAAAGCGCTGGACATCGATCTGATCTGGTTCGGCGTGATCCTGGTGATCAACATGGAGATCGGCGCGGTGACGCCGCCCGTCGGCATGAACCTGTTCGTGGTCCAGTCGCTATCGGACGACTACACCATCACCGACGTGCTGCGTGGCTCACTGCCCTACGCGCTGATGGGGCTGGTCGGTCTGGCCCTGGTGATTGTCTTCCCGCAGATCGCGCTCTGGCTGCCCTCGTTCAGCCGGTAGGCGCCGCATGACCGATCTCCGGCGCGCGGCCGCTGCGCTGCGACCCCTGGCCGCGGCCCTGGCAGCCGCCACCGCCGGTGGCGGCGTGTTCGCGCTCGCCCATCTGCCCATGCCCTGGCTGCTGGGCGCGATCACCGGCACCGCGATCACGGTGATGAGCGGCGTCACCGCGCGTATCCCCAAGTGGCTGCGCAACGTCGTGCTGGTGGTGATCGGGCTGATGATCGGCGCCACGCTACAGCCGTCCATTCTCGGCAATCTCGCGCGCTGGCCGATCTCGCTGTGCGCGGTGGCACTCTACGTCGGGCTGGTGACCACCGCCCAGTATTTGTTCTTTCGCCGCGTCGGCGGCTACGACGCGCCCACGGCCTATTTCTCGGCCGCGCCGGGCGGCTTCATGGCCATGACCGTGATCGGGGCCGACTACGGCGGCGCCGAACGCGTGATCGCCCTCATGCATGCCGTTCGGATCGTGCTGGTGGTGTTCGTGCTGGTGTTCGGCTTCCATCTGCTGGCGGGCCACGTCGGCCCGGGGCACGCGAACCGTTATGTCGCGCTGGCCGATGTGCCGGCCAGCCACTGGTTGATCCTGGTCGGGGTCGGCGCCATCGGCGCCGCGGCCTCTAAAGTGCTGCGGCTGCCGGGTGCGATCATGCTCGGGCCGTTGATGGCGATGGGCGTGGTTCAGGTCAGCGGCCTGGCCACCGTCCATGTACCCAATGCCCCGATCCTGATCGCCGAAGTCGTGCTCGGCAGTTCCATCGGCGCACAATTCGCGGGCGCCAGCTTCGCCGAGGTCCGGCGGGGACTGCTGTTGTCGCTGGCCTCGACCCTGGCCATGCTCGTCATATCCGCCGGCTTCGCCTTCAGCCTGCATGCCCTGACCGGACTGGACCTGGAGGCCCTGTTCCTGGCCTTCTCACCGGGCGGCATGTCGGGCATCTCGCTGATCGCCCTGGCACTCGGCATCGAACCGGCCTTCGTGACCGTACACAACATGCTGCGCGTGCTGATCATCCTGATCGCCGGCCCGGCGGTGTTTTCGGCGCGCCAACGCACACAATAAAAAAGCCGGAGCCCGCCACGCGGACTCCGGCCCGGCCAGCGCGAAGCTGGCGCTTTAGCAGTCGATCAACTGCCCAGTTTCTTCTTCACCGCGGCCAGCGCGTCGCCCGAGCCGTCGGCGGTCTTCACGCCGTCCAGCCACTGGGCGACCGTATCCATATGGCCCTTGATCCAGTTGTCGGCCACTTTCTTCGCCGACTGGTGCTTGTAGCCATACTCGTAAATCCACTGACTCTGGATTTTGGACGGCACCACCATTTGCTTGAGGAAGCGGGTGACATTCGGGTTGCTCTTTTCGAACGCCGGATTGATGGCGGTGTAGACCGACGAACCGCCGCCCCAGATTTTCTTTGGATCCTTGAGATAGTGGAGGTCGTATTTGATGTTCATCCAGTGCGGCTTCCAGCCGAGGAACACGATCCACTGTTTCTTCCGGATCTTGCGGCCGGCCTCGGTCAGCATGACCGCGGTGGACGACGGACGCAGATTCCAGCTGCCCAGGTTGTAGGTGTTGTTCTTGATCGCGGCCTTGACGATTTCATTGCCGTCGTTGCCGGCCTCGATGCCGTAGATGCGATGGTGGAACTTGGCGGCATGCTTGTTCAGGTCGGCGATGCTGTGCACGCCGGCGTTCCAGACGTAGCTCGGTACCACCAGATCATATTTCGCGTCCGGCACATTCTTGACCAGGAGGTTGATCTTGCCGGACTTCACCATCGGCTCGACGGTCGACTTCTGGGTGGGCATCCAGATGCCCAGATCGGCATCCACGTCGCCGCGCGCCACCCCCTGAAGATCGATGGTCCAGCTGGCGTTGGTGAGGTTGGTCTTGTAGCCCATCGCTTCCAGAAGCTGGCGGGCGACCGTGGTCTTCACGGTCACCCCCGGCCACGGCGCGGCACCGAACTTGACCGTTTCCGCCTGGGCAGTGGCGACGATGCCGGTGGCCGCCACCAGTACGATGGCCGCTGCGCTCAGCCGCGCGGCCCACGATTGAAACCGTTTCATTTGAATCCCTCATTAAAACCGAATCATGCGGCACGTCGATACCCGTTTCGGCCGGCACGATCCTCGCATGATAACACTCGGTCCGCGGTCACCCGCCGAAACGGCGCCCAAGGAGCAGCCGTCCGGCCAGCGCAACGACGGCCGCGCTCAAGCCGTTGCCGAGACCCAGTGGCAGGGCGTGATCACCGACGCCAGCGTAACAATCCAGGGGGCCAGTGCGCCCACATCGCCGGCGTGCGCGCGGCGACTTGCCGCAGCGAGCGGCTACCAACGCGACCACACCGGTGCCAGCACCAATACCAGCGTAATCACGGCCAGCAGTATCGTGCCGCAGGCAAGCAGCCCGAGCGACACCCAGTCGGCCAGCGGCTCCGGCAGCGGCCGGCGCTCCAGGGTCTTGCGCCGTTGCCGCGAGGTAAACAGCGCGAACATGAGCAGGCCGACCGCCAGAGCCGCCGCGGTCAGGTGCAACCACAACGGCGCCGACATGTCATGCCGGAACAACAGCAATACACCGTTGACCGCGAAGGCCAGCGAAGTGCGCGCCCAGGCGAGATCGGTACGCTCGGCCTGGAGCCCCGGCCGGCCGGGTATCAGACGCTCAGGCACCGGTTTTCACGCCGTAGATGAGCACCAACAGCATGATGATCAAACCGACCACGATCACGCCCAGCGCCAGCAGCCAGGGCATCAGCGTGGAGGGCAGCGGCGCATCGATGCGCATGGCGCGCTGCGAAGCCCGCCAGCGCAGCGCGCTGCCGGCCACCACCGCCATGCTGACGATGGCGAGCAACGCCGCGATTGCCTGGCGGCCTTCGGGTATGCCGAGGTCGGGGACCAGTTGCACGATCGCGACCGAACCCGCCAACAGCGCCAGCGCGGTACGAATCCAGGCCAGAAACGTGCGTTCGTTGGCCAGGGTGAAGCGATAGTCCGGCTCGTGCTCCTCGGGGCAGGCATTAGAAGATTGTTCGTTTGGCTCGCTCATCGGTCGTCAGTATCGGGGTTGTCGGGATCAAAAAACAGGGCACGGCGGGCACGGCGCGTGCGACGCCCGCGCTCATGCACGCCGGGCGAACGCTTGACGCGCCGCGCCGGCCAAATCGGCCAGGGCCGCGGCCGTGGACTGCGCGCGGGCCGACCAGAATTTGCCCACCACGCCGAGCGCTTCGATTTCGTCGGCCCGCGCGCCGGCCTGGCGATACGCTTCGACGCTCAACCAATCGAGCGCGGCCGGCGCGTCCTGGGTCACGAGCTGGCGCAAGGCGAAGGCGCGGCTGTTCTGGATCAGGCCGGCTTCGAGCGCGATCACGGCACGGGTGAGATCGGCCTTGGAGAGCACGATGCCGCTGGCGGCGGGCACCAGCAGTGCGCGCACGGCCGCGTCCACCGACTCGGCACCAGCCAGATCGGGTGGCGCCGGGGCTGCACGAAGCGACAGCGGCAAAACCGTCGGCGGCGCGACCGCATCGGCCTCTGCAAGCAGTACCTCGCGCGCCAGCCCGGCCCAGCCGTCGTAAGGTGCCGGCGCGCTGCGGCCGAGCGCGTCGAGATACGGCATCGTCCAGGACAGCAGATGCTCCCAGAGCAGCGCGGTGCGCGCATGCCCGGCCCGCGCATCGGTCGTCGCACGCTCGACCAGCTCGGCGTAGTCGGCCAGCAGCGTCGACAACACATCCGGCGCCGCCTCGTCGACCGCGGCCCCCAGCAGACGCCGGAAATCGGCGACCCGGGCGGCCGCCGCGCCACCGATCTGGCCGCCCTCGCCCAGAATCGTCGAAGCGAACGGCGGACATTGCTCGATAAAAGCCCCGGTATGCGCGATGCGCCAGTCGTCGGCATGGGGCAACGGCGGCAAGCCCAGCGCACGGGCATAGTCGTCATGGGGTGACGACGGCGACTCGGCCACAGCGGCCAGCAGTCGCAGCAGGTCGGCCGAAGCGCTCGTGCTCACGCCGTGCGCTCCGGCAGCTGACAGGCGTCGGCGGTCGGCTTGAGGGGGCGCAGCAGCCAGCCCGGGCGACGTGTGCCGTCGGGCGAGACCTTGTCCGCCGGGCGCGTCATGGCCAGCCACTCGCGATAGACGGCGTCGGATTTCTCCAGATCGACATGGATCTGGCCCGGCACGTCGCCGGGCTCGGCCGGGCGCACGCGCACCGCCTGGTGCCAACAGTGCTGGCCCGAAATCGGGTCTGGATGCACGCCAAAGGTGAGGTTCTGATGCACGCCCACCGCCGTCCACCACACGCGCCTGGCGTCAGGGCCGGACTGGGGGGCCAGCGGCTGCTTGTTCTCGACCGGCCTGAGCGACCAGCCCCGGCCGTCGTGCGCCAGCGTGGTTTCCATCGTGCGCTGGTGGTGATCGCTCGTGCCGGTGAACTGCCAGCGGCCCATGTGGTGGCTACAGGCGACCACGCCGGGGCGAATGCCCTGGGTGACCCAGGCTTCGGCGACGAAGAAGCCGAGTTCGGTTTCCACGCGAATACGCTGGCCGTCGGCAATGCCGAGCCGGTCCGCGTCGCGCGGATGAATCCAGACCGGGTTGTTGTGGGCCAGCTCGCTGAGCCATTTCGCGTTGGCGCCGCGCGTATGGATCTGGGTCGGCAGGCGAAAGGTCGGAATCAGCGGCATCTGGTCGGCGGCGAGTTTGTCGCGGTGGATATGGCTTTTGATATAGGTCGGCAGCGCGGCTTCCGGCCAGCCCCATTGCGCCAGCGTCGAGGAATAGAACTCCAGCCGCCCGCTCGGCGTGGGAAAACCGGCGCGGACTGTGCCGTCGATCGCCACGCCCGCCGGACGGCGGCCCTCGGCGTCCGGCGCCGGGTCGGGCGTGGGCGCGCCGTTGACCCGGGGCGGGGCTGGCGCACGGGTATAGACGCGGCCGTGCGGGTCGATGTGTTCGTCCTCCAGCTCGGTGTCCGGCACCGGATTTTCGTACAGGGCCTCGCCCACCGCGCCAATCGAGACGTTGCCGTAGCGGCGCATGTAGGCCAGCGGCGTCAGGCCCTCGGCCTCGGCTTTTGCCGGCAGACCCGGGATCGAATGCTCGAAGATCCAGCCGTAGTACTCGTCCAGCGAGATGCGCTCGCCGGGGCTTTTCATCGACTCGACGTGGCCCCGGATGCCGAGTGATCCATCCGGGTCGATCCGCCAGGTCAGCTCCAGCCAGAATTCGTTTTCCTCCCACACCTCGCCGGGATTGACCTGACGCGTGTCGGTGATGGTTTCACCGAGGCGCTCGCGGGCCGCCCGCGCCACCGGCTGGCGGAAGGTGACCCAGTTTTCGTTATGGGTCTCGGTCGAGACGAGATCGTGGCGCTCCGAGGCATGACCCATCGGCAGCACGAAGTCCGCGAAGTAGGCGGTTTCGTTCCAGGTCGGGGTGAGCGCGGCATGCAGGCCGATCCGCGATTCGTCCGACAGCATCTCGACCCAGTCGAAGCCGCCGGGATTGGTCCAGACCGGGTTGTAGACGCGGGTGAAGTAGGTATCGATGGTGCCGCGGCCTTCCTTGAGGAAATGCGGCAGCAGGAACGACATCTCGTTCATGCCGAGCGGGTATTCGAGCGGGAAGGTCAGGTCGTTCCAGTGCGCCGGATGGCCGGCGCTGACCGGGCGCTTGCCGACGAACTTGGTCCAGCCGCTGGGATAGGTCGACCCTTCCACACCGATCGCCCCCAGCAGGGCATTGAGCAGGAACATCGTGCGCGAGACCTGCCAGCCGCCAAGATTGCCGGCCGCCGCCGAGCGCCAGTTCTGGCTACAGAATCGGGTGCCCGCCCCGGCGATGGTCTCGGCCATGGCCTCGATCTGTGCCTCCGACACCTGCGATTCGGCCGCCGCGTATTCGAAGGTGTAGTCGGCATAGAGCGCGCCGAGCACTTTTTCGAAGGCCTCGAAGGTGGCCGGCGCGGCCGGGTGCTCGGCGCTCATGTATTCGTGCCAGTTCCACCAGCGGCGCACAAACTCGCGGTTATAGCGCCGGGTCTCGATCAGATGCCGCGCCACGGCGAGGAAGATCGCGGGTTCGCTGCCCGGATACGGCGCGATCCAGTGGTCGGCATGGGTGGAGGTGTTGGACATACGCACATCCACCACAATCAGCCGCGCGCCGCGCTTCTTGGCTTCCATGATGCGCTGGGCGTGCGGATTGAAGTAGTGCCCGGCTTCCAGATGCGCGCTGGTCAGCAGGATTACATCCGCGTTGGCGAAATCGTTGCTCGGCCGGTCGTAGCCCATCCAGTACTGAATACCGGCCCGCCCGCTGGACGAGCAGATGTTGGTATGCGAGTTGTGCCCGTCCACGCCCCAGGCTTTGAGAATGTCCTCGGTGAAGCCGTCCTCGCCGGGCCGGCCGACGTGATACATGATCTCGCGGTGGCGTTTTTCGACGATGGCGCGACGGATACGCCCGGCCAGCGTATCCAGCACCTCGTCCCAACTCACGCGCGCCCATTTGCCCTCGCCCCGTGCGCCGGCGCGCTTGAGCGGATACAGAATGCGATCCGGGTCGGTGACCTGGTTGATGGTGGCCGGGCCCTTGGCGCAGTTGCGACCGCGGGAACCGGCATGTTCGGGATTCCCCTCGAACTTGCGCACTTCCAGGCTTTCGCGGTCCACATAGGCGAGCAGGCCGCAGGCCGATTCGCAGTTGAAGCAGGTGGTCGGCACCAGCATGTAGTGTTTTTCCTGCCGCTTGCCGGTACCCGGCACCGGCTCGAGCGCGATCCAGTCGTCCCAGTGTTCCCTGGGCGGAAAGCTCGCGAGGTTGATACGGCTGGCGCCGGGGTAGAACGTCTTGCCCTGCGCCTCGGTCTCGCTTTTGAATGCCGAGACCCGAGCGTTGAGTGCCGCGATCCAGTTCGTGGGTTTCATGGCCGATCCTCCAGGCGCCGGCACGCCGCGATGCGCGGGCCGTGCGTCAAACCAATCCGTCCGCGGATCGACACAGATTCACGCAGATCGGAGCGACAATTCTCGGGTAGCGACGAACCACGGCGTAGATCATCACGACCGAAACAATTGTCAGCCACGCGGAATGAAAAACATCGCATTGTTTTATCTGCGTTCATCTGTATGCATCTGCGGATGAAAATGCCTTCTGCATCGGAATCCCGCTGCTTGTAGCGCCGACTCGGGCGTAGAGGACCACGAGTCCGCGCTCGTCGTTGTTTTATACCTGCATGGATCGGCGTCGATCTGCGGACAAAGAGTCTTTGCGAACGCATCTCGTATCCCTCAGGCCAGCGGTACGGCCTGGCCGCCCTGCACGAAGGCATGCTCATAGGCCAGTGGGCCGAGGAAAGCGAACAGACACACCCAGACGCCGAGCCAGGGGGCGAGCAGGCCGATTGCAGACAGCGCCACGCCGACCGCGAAAAACGTCCGGAAGCGGCCACGCGTCATTTCGTAATGGGCGATGCCGGCATGCTCGCTGGGGCTGGGCGCAGTGAACTCGGCGCCCACGAAGACCAGATGCAGTAACGTCGCCGCGCCGGTCATCCAGAGCACGAACTGGGTGGTCTCGGGCGCGAAGATCATGGCGAACGGCACCACGACCGCCGAGCCGGCGGCCATCGCCTGGGTGAGCAGGTGCGGGGCCAGCAGCGGGTTCTGCCAAAGATCGCGGGCCTTCGCCTGACCGAACAGGAAGGCGGTATAGATCGAACTGAGCACCGCCAGGATCGCGCCCGGCGCCATCAGCCACACCGATACCCAGGTCGCGCCGAAGATGCTGGAGATGAAATGCACCAGCAGCAGCGCGCTGTAGGCGACCAGGATCGCGCCGCCCTTGACCAGCCAACTCTCCCATCGGCCTCGCCAGAAGATCATCCAGAACCGGAACGGATGCGACAGATCGGCCACCAGCAGCAGGCACGTCACGGCCACGAAGAAACCGCAGCCGACGGGTGCGACCCAGCGCCACAGCGGATTGCCCGCATCCATGAAGCCGGTCGCGACCAGCAGCCAGGCCATCAGATACATGCCGCTGCCGATGTTCTTGGTCCAGGTATAGGCCGAAACGCGCCAGTCCCAGGGGCTGCGGTGGGTCTGGTCGTAGGACAGCTTGGTGGCCGCCGAGGAATTGCCGCCGAGCGGATTGCCGGACGGCACGATGTTGTCGGCAAAGCCGCCGCTGCCTTTGGCCTGCTGGGCCCAGGCGAACTGCCCGCCGGCCGGGCGCGTGGCGGCCAGCGGATCGAGCGTGGCCTGGTGGGCGCCCTTGTAGAACAGCTTCGGGCGAGTGCTCTTTTCCGGCTTGCGTACCATCACCGGCTCCCGGTTGACCGCCTGGGCCACGCGCGAGTCCGGGTCGTTGAGGTCGCCGACGAAGATCGACTGGGTCGGGCAGACCGTCACACAGGCCGGCTCCAGGCCGGAATCAATCCGGTGCGAGCAGAAATTGCACTTCTCGGCCGAATGATCCTCGGGGTTGATGAAGATCGCGTCGTACGGGCAAGCCGCGATACAGGCCTTGCAGCCGATGCAGATGTCCTTGTTGAAGTCGACGATGCCGTCGGCGCGCTTGTACATCGCCCCGGTCGGGCAGGCCGTGGCGCACGGCGCATCCATGCATTGATTGCAACGCGTGACCTGAAAGGCACGACGCGAATCCGGAAACGCGCCGACATCGACGGATTTTACGTACGTCCGCGATACGCCGACCGGCACATCGTTTTCCGACTTGCACGCCGTAGTGCAGGCATGACAGCCGATGCAGGTGGTCTGATCGATGACCTTGGCCCAACGTGGAAGTGCGGGCTCGTGGGGCCGGGCGACATCCGACATGGCAGCTCCCGTTATTCTTCTTGGCTATTTTGTTATATCCCAAACTCCAAGCTACCGCACCCGGGCTCTGCCTTGTATTGCTTATTAATGAACGCATCCATGCCTTTAAGGCATAGCGATATCCTCGCTATGCGGGCCGCGCCTTCGCCGGCTCAGTCCGCCGACATCGCGGCGGTGATGAACGCCCTGGCCGCCGGCGGCAGATAAGCGCCGCGTCGCGTGACCAGCCTCAGCTCCCGGGTGATCTGCAATGCATCCGAGCCGAACACCACCAGCACGCCGCGTGCGAGTTCATCGACGATGGCGATACGAGGCAACCAGGCCACCCCGCCGCCATGAATCGCGGCCTGCTTGAGCGCTTCCGTATTGCTGAATTCCATGACCGAGGCGCCGGCCATGGGCGTGGTGGCGATTCGGCTCTCGATGAGTTCACGCGTGCCGGATCCGGGTTCGCGCAGCAGCAGCGGCAATGTGCTGCGGTCGTCGGTCTCGCGCGCCAGACCTGCCGAGAGTACCGGCACGATCACATCGGTGCGAAAGGTCGTGGCCGTCAGCCCGCCCACATGCAAGGGGCCTTCAATGAAACCGATCAGGTAACGCATGTCGGCCACGCCCTCGGCGACGTGGCGGGTGTTGTCGACGTGCAATGCAATGTCGATCGCCGGCTGCGCGCGACCGAAGGCCGCGAGTATCGCCGGCAGCACATACGTTCCTACCGTATTGCTGGCGCCGATCGCAAACCGGCCGGCCCGTGCGCCCGCCGCGGCGTCCATGGCGGCACGGGCTTCGGCTTCGAGCGCAAACAGGCGCGCGGCGTAGTCGGCGAGCAAACGCCCCGGCTCGGTGAGCCGCATGCCGCGCGGATGGCGATCAAACAACCGGACCCCGAGGCGCTGCTCGAAGGCGCGCAGTTCACGCGACAAGGCGGGCTGCGTGACGTGCATCACGCCACTGGCGCGCGACAAGCTGCCGGTACGCGCTACGGCATGGAAAATCGCAAGATGATGCAGGTTCATCATCGGGCGGCCTCCCGGCGAAGCGAGCGCCTGTGGCGAATTCGTTGGCCGATGTGCGGCATCAATTCGTTATATTAACGGCAAACTCATCGACCGCGGTACGAGGGCGTAACGGCGCGATCGAAACAGACAGGCCGGCAGTACCGCGGCGCGTCCGCATCCTGCCGGCGGTCGACCACGGCGGTGGCCGCGGTCACCGCCCGAGCACGACGACCGGTCGAATGTCTCTTTCATCAGCCGCAACATGCTGTACTGACTGAAAAAACCACGAGCCAACCCAAACGCGTCAGGGTTCATGGAATGGACGCATGACGCAATCTGGTGCAACATGGCGCGCGCTACGCATCCGACTATCGTCTTAATTGCGTACGACGTTACTGCAAGAGACGTGTGCCGCACTATGGCACGCACTCGAATTGCTGCGTCTGCGGTGTAGTTCGTGCCGTATTCTGGTGAGAACGGATACGCCCGCTTCGCCCGGTCGTCGCCCATCCAGTGGAACTGATCGCTCATGAAAACAGTGAATTGCCGCCACGCGTTGAAGGCTTTCCTTCTCCTGCTGATGCTGTTGCCCCTTGCCGGTTGCAGTTCCGATGACTGGCTCTGGATCCTGAACCCGAACGGTCCGCTGGCCCAGTCTTCCGTCTATTACCTGATCGTCGACATCCTGTTGCTGGCCGTGGTGATCATACCGGCGACTGCACTGGTGATATGGGCATTCTTCCGCTATCGGCAAGGGGGCAGTGGCCGCTACGATCCGACCTTCAATCATTCCTGGCTGGTCGAAATCGTGGTCTGGGGCGTACCGCTGATGCTGGTGGGCGTGATGTCCTACTTCAGCTACCAGGGCATTCGCGCGGTCGGGCCATACGAACCCCGGTCGGTGCAGCGTGCCGTCGCCGCCTCCGGCAATCATCAGAAGCCACTGAAGATCGACGTGATCACTACCGACTGGCAGTGGTTGTTCGTCTACCCTGACCAGGGTATCGCGGTCGCGAATCGGCTGGTCGTACCGACCAAGCGCAAAGTGGAGATGCGGCTGACATCCGCCAGCGTGACCAACGACTTCTACGTGCTCAAGGTCATCAACCAGATCTACGTCATGCCGGGCATGCGCACCAGGCATAACTTCTATCTCGATCGCACCGGCGACTACCGCGGGTTCTCGACCGAGTTCAGCGGCCCCGGCTTCTCCTGGATGAACTACAAGATGAAGGCGGTCACCCCGCAGGCCTTTGATCAATGGATCGCCAAGGCCCAGGCCTCCTCGCACCAGATGACGTGGTCGAAATTCAAGCAGTTCGCCCAACCCACGGTGAATACCGGCAACAGTTGGCAGCTGTACGGGCAGGTCGCCCCGCATCTGTTCAACAAGGTGATCGCGAAGGTCAAGTCCGGCGAACTCAAGACCGTCAAGCCCATCTTCATGACCGAGGATATGCAAGGCGAGGAATTCAAGGCGCATGCCACCGGCACACCGAACCGAGGCAATAACTGATGTTTGTTGATCTACAAGGGCCGTGGAACTGGTTCTGGGGCCGTCTGCCGCTGCTGTTGCAGCTGCATTACAACAACCCGGTCATCGGCTTTGCATTCGTGCTGGCGATGGGCGGGGGCCTGGCCGTGGTCGCCGCCCTGACCTACTTCAAGCTCTGGGGCTGGTTGTGGCGTGAATGGCTGACCACCGTCGATCACAAGAAGATCGGCGTGATGTACATCGTGGTCGGCCTGATCATGCTGTTCCGCGGCTTTTTCGACGCCCTGATGATCCGTACCCAGCAAGCGGCCGCCGTAGGCGCCAATTCGCCCGGGATTCTGGGTGCGGCGCACGGCTATCTCACGCCGTATCACATGGACCAGGTGTTCACGGCGCACGGCACGATCATGATCATCCTGGCCGCCACGCCACTGCTGGTCGGGTTCATGAACCTGATCATGCCGATCCAGATCGGCGCCCGCGACATGGCTTATCCGTTTCTCAACGCGATCGGCCTGTGGATGACCAACGTCGCGGCGATCCTGGTGATGGCCTCGCTGTTCATCGGCGATTTCTCGCACGCCGGCTGGGTGGGCCTGACGCCCCTGACCCAGCTCGCGCACAGTCCAAGCGTCGGCGTGGACTACTGGATATGGGTGATCCAGATCAGTTCGATCGGCACCACGGTGGGTGCCGTCAACCTGATTGCCACCATTCTCAAGATGCGCGCGCCCGGCATGACGCTGATGCGCATGCCGATGTTCACCTGGACCACGCTCGGCACCAACATCATCGCCCTCACCTCGTTCCCGGTGCTGACCGTGGCGCTGCTGCTGCTCACCCTCGATCGTTATGTGGGCACGCACTTCTTCACCGCCGACGGCGGTGGCAACTTCATGATGTACACCAACCTGTTCTGGATCTGGGGCCACCCGGAGGTGTATTTCGTCGTGCTGCCGGCCTTCGGCTTCCTGTCGGAAATCGTACCGGCGTTCTCGGAGAAACCCCTGTTCAACCACAACGCCATGATCGTCGCGACCATGGGTATCGCTGGCGTGTCGTGGGCGGTGTGGCTGCACCATTTCTTCATCATGGGCCAGGGTCCGGAGGTCAACACCTTCTTCAGTATCGCCACCATGCTGGTGGGCATCCCGACCGGGGTGAAGGTGTTCAACTGGGTGTTCACGATGGTGAAGGGGCGTGTTCGCCTGGAAACGCCCATGCTGTGGGCGCTGGGCGCGATCCTGCTGCTGATCGGCGGCGGCGCCACCGGCATGATGCTGGCGATTCCGGCGATCAACTACGTCTCGCACAACAGCGTGTTCGTGGTGGCGCATTTCCACAACATGTTCCTGATCATCGTCTTTGCCCTGTTCGGCGCGGTCGCGTTCTGGTGGCCGAAGGTTTTCGGCTTCCGCCTGGACGAGCGGCTTGGCAAGATCTTCTTCTGGCTGTTCTGGGCCGGCTCGGTATTCGTGTTCGTGCCGATGTACGCACTGGGCTTTCTCGGCATGACCCGTCGCCTGGACTACATCGCCCATCCGGGCTGGTGGCCGCTGCTGCTGCTGGAAGTGCTGGGCATCGGCCTGTATGTGGCCTCGATCTTCGCCTTCCTGCTGCAGATCGTGGTCTCGATCCGCGATCGCAAGAAGAACGCCGTGACCGGCACCGATGCCTGGGAGACCGCACGCAGCCTGGAATGGGCCACGCACTGCCCGCCGCCGTTCTACAACTTCGCGGCGACACCGGTGGTGCACTCGATCGACGAATGGGCGTGGCGACGCGACCGTGGCCTGACGTCGCTTGAGCCGCCCTATTACGCCGACATCCACATGCCGAAAAACACCATGGTGCCGATCGTGCTGGCCTTCTTTACCGGTGTGTTCGGGTTCGCCGCGGTATGGCGCGTCTGGTGGCTGGCCGGCTTCGCCCTGCTGGGCGTGATCGCCACGCTGATCTTCCGCATGTTCCAGAAGGACATCGACTACACCGTGCCCGCGGCCGAAGTCGAGCGTATCGAAAAAGCCTTTCTGGAACGGGAGCATGATCGCGAGCAGGCGTCGACCCACCAGAGCGGCGGGCAGGAATCACCCGTGACGCAGCACTGATCGCGCAACCGGAGACAATCGTTATGTCACAACACGACAACAACCGATACCGCGATCGCGATTCGATCACGCTCTGGGCACCGGACGCCGGCCACCCGGACACGATCGCCCTGCGCTCGATCGGGTTCTGGCTCTACATGATGAGCGACGCCATGATCTTCGCCGGGCTGTTCGCGGCGCATGGCGTGTACCTGCATGCCTATGGCAGCAGCAACATTACCGCGGGCCAGGTGATCGATCCGGTCGAAGGCCTGCTGCCCACGCTGTTTCTGTTTGCCAGCGTACTGATGTTCGGCCTGGCCAGCGTGTCGCTCAAGAACGACGACCGAGCCGGTGTCACGCGCTGGATGGGCGCGTCGCTGGGGCTGGGTGTGCTGTTCATCCTGGTGGAGGTGTGGGAGTTCGCCAATCTGGTCGGCGAAGGCGCCGTGCCGCAGGCCAGTGCGTTCCTGTCGGATTTCTGGACCATCGTCTGGGTGCACGGCGGCCACGTGCTGGTCGGCCTGATCTGGATGGCGGCACTGATGATCCAGCTGTCGCGCGAAGGCTTCACTGAAGCAACGGTCGGTCGCTTCGTGAACCTGCGCATCTTCTGGTTCTTCCAGGCCCTGATCTGGGTCTGCGTCTATACCTACGTCTATCTCATGGGAGCGAGCTGATGGCACATGATCATCACAACCCGCTGACTCACCCGGAAGTCCGCGGCGCGAGCAGCGCCACGTACATCGCGGCCTTCGTACTGGGCACCGTGGCCATGGGCATTGCCTGCCTGGTTACGGTCGGGTTCGATATGTCGCAGACGGATACCGTGACCTGGATCACGGTACTCGCCGTGATCGCCGGCCTGGGGCAGCTCTTCCTGCTGTTCAAGCTGGATCTGTCCCCGACCATGATCTGGCACACGTTGTCGCTGGCGCTGACCGTGCCGCTGTTCTTCATGGCCATCGGCCTGACGATCTGGATGTTCCATTATCTGACACTGCGTACGATGCTCGGCGGCTGAACAGCATCGTCCAGCTATCCGCCCACGAAAAAAGCCCCGCGATCGCGGGGCTTTTTTTTGCCGCCGACTCTCGACCGGACCGGTCAGCCGGGCCGGGCCGCCTTGAGCTCGCGCCGGCGCGCGTGCAACACCGGTTCGGTATAGCCCGATGGCTGCGCCGCCCCCTTGAACACCAGATCGCAGGCCGCCTGGAAGGCGATCGAGGCATCGAAGTCCGCCGACATCGGCCTGTAGTTCGGGTCGCCCTCGTTCTGGCGATCGACAACCTTGGCCATGCGCATCAGGGTCTCGCGCACGTCGTTTTCATTGGTGATGCCGTGGTGCAGCCAGTTCGCGATATGCTGCGACGAGATGCGACAGGTCGCCCGGTCCTCCATCAGCGCCGTATCGGTGATGTTCGGCACCTTCGAGCAGCCCACGCCCTGGTCGACCCAGCGCACGACATAGCCGAGGATGCCCTGGCAGTTGTTGTCCAGCTCCTTGGCGATCTCGTCGGCCGACAGCTCGCGATCGAGCAGCGGAATGGTCAGCAGATCCTCGAGATAATCGCGGTGGCGCGATTGCAGCTCGCTCTGGCGCGCCAGCACGTCACAGCGGTGGTAGTGGATGGCGTGCAGCGTGGCGGCGGTCGGCGACGGCACCCAGGCACAGTTGGCGCCAGCCTCGGGATGGCCGATCTTGGCTTCCATCATGGCGGCCATATTGTCCGGCGCCGGCCACATCCCCTTGCCGATCTGGGCGCGGCCGCGCAGGCCGCAGGCCAGGCCGGTATCAACGTTGTTGTCTTCGTAGGCAGTGAGCCAGGCGGTGGATTTCATCTCGCCTTTGGGCAACATGGGCCCGGCTTCCATCGAAGTATGAATCTCGTCGCCGGTGCGATCGAGAAACCCCGTATTGATGAAGATGGTGCGTTCACGCGCCTCGCGGATACATGCCTTGAGGTTGACCGAGGTGCGACGCTCTTCGTCCATGATGCCGATCTTGAGCGTGTTGGGCGCGATGCCGAGCGCCTTCTCGATATGCCCTAGCACGGCGACCGTGAAGTTGACTTCGGCCGGGCCATGCATCTTCGGCTTGACGATATACACCGAGCCGGCCCGGCTGTTGGTGTGCGGGCCATTGCGCTTGAGGTCGTGCAACGCGATGGTGGCGGTGGCGAGCGCATCGAGGAGGCCTTCCGGGATTTCCTTGCCCTCGCTGTCGAGTACCGCCGGTGTGGTCATCAGATGGCCAACGTTGCGGATCAGCATGAGGCTGCGCCCGGGCAGGCTCAGCTCGGCGCCATCGGCCGCGGTATAGACACGATCGTCGGCCAGCTTGCGGGTGAAGGTCTTGCCGCCCTTGTCCACCTCTTCGGTGAGATCGCCCTTCATCAGGCCGAGCCAGTTGCCATAGACCAGCGCCTTGTCCTCGGCGTCGACCGCGGCGACCGAGTCCTCGCAGTCCTGGATGGCCGTCACGGCGGCCTCCATCAGCACATCCTTCACGCCGGCGGCGTGGTCCTTGCCGACCAGGTCGTTGGCATCGATCTGGATCTCGATATGCAGGCCGTTGTGCACCAGCAGGATTGCCGACGGCTGACTGGGCGTGCCCTGATGGCCGACGAACTGATGCGGCTCAGCGAGTTCCACATGGCCGGAGCCGATGTCGACCGCCAGCCGGCCATTGTCGATGCGATAGGCCTGGGCATCGGCATGCGAGCCGCCATCGAGCGCGAAGTGCGCATCCAGAAACTCCGCGGCCTGCGCCACCACCTTGGCGCCGCGCTTCGGGTTGTAGCTCTTGCCCTTCTCGGCGCCTTCGGTCTCGGGAATGATGTCGGCGCCGTACAGCGCGTCGTAGAGACTGCCCCAGCGCGCATTGGCGGCGTTCAACGCAAAGCGCGCGTTGGTGATCGGCACCACCAGCTGCGGACCGGCCACAGTGGCGATCTCGGGATCGACATGGTCGGTCGACACCGAGAAGTCCTCGCCCTCGGGCACGATGTATTCGAGCTCGGTCAGTAGCTGGCGGTATTCGTCCCGGTCGAAGGCGTCGCCGCGATGTTCACGATGCCATTTGTCCAGGGTTTCCTGGATGTCGACGCGATGCTTGAGCAGGGCTGCGTTCTTGGGCCCGAATTCCTCGACCAGGACGGCCAGCTCGGCCCAGAACATGTCGGAGTCGACTCCGGTTCCGGGCAGAGCGATCTCGATCAGATCGTACAAGGGCTTGCCGATCTGCAATCCGGCGCGTTCGATTCGCTGGGTCATACTAAGCCTTTCTCGCTTGTGTGGACGGCGCGGCTGGCCCGCGCTCCGTAAAAATGAGGTGCATTGAGGACAATCGACTATAGCGAAAGCCATAGCCTGAGCAAACCGGTCGGCCCGATCATGCAATACCCTGGGTGCGCGCCTCCAGGCGGCGCAGGAATTCGGCCATGATCTCGCGGTACAGACCCTCGCCGGCCACGGCATCCTCGATGCCGGCATCGATGCTCGGGTTATCGTTGATCTCGATCACGCGCAGCCCGTCGGCGGTCTGCTTGATATCCACGCCGTAGAGCCCGTCGCCGATCAGCCCGGCCGCCGTGATCGCAATCTCGACCACCTCGGGCGGCGCATCGGCCACGGCCAGCGTACGTGAATCGCCCTCGCTGACACCGTCGGCGCCGTTGTAGTCGACCACCTGCCAATGCCCACCGGCCATCATGTACTGGCAGACATACAGCGCCCGGCCGCCCAGCACGCCCACGCGCCAGTCGAACTCCGTGGGCATGAATTCCTGGGCCAGCGCGAGCTCGGAGTCGTCCAGCAGCCGCGCGGCGATTTCGCGCAGTTCGTTGATGTCATCGGCCTTGAACACGCCCTTGGAGAATGCGCCCTCCGGCGCCTTGAGCACCATCGGGAAACCGAGCAGTCCGGGCAGCCGCTCGACCTCCTTGTCGCCGAAGATCGCGGCCCGCGGCGCGGCGACATCATGGCGCGTGAGCAACTCGGCAAGATAAACCTTGTTCGTGCAACGCAAGATCGAAGTGGGGTCATCGATGACGACCAGGCCTTCCTGCTCGGCGCGGCGTGAAAACGCGTAGGTGTGATGATTCAGCCGCGTGGTCTCGCGGATGAACAGCGCATCGAATTCGGCCAGGCGCCCGAGATCGCGCTTGGTGATGCGCTCGACCTCCAGCCCCAGTTCACGCCCGGCCGCGACGAAGCGGGCCAGCGCGGCTTCGTTCGAGGGCGGCTGCGGGTCGTCGCGATCGACCAGCATGGCCACGTCGAAACGGGCCTGCCGGCGCCGATCCGGCTGTTTCCAGCCACGGGCGAGATAGGCGTTCATCGCCTCGGAAAGAAAATCGGCCTCGGTGCCATCGAGCTTGCGAAGCGAGAGTGCGCGCAGCCGGCCCACCCGCATCGCACCGGCGGCCTCGCGCAACTCGAGGTTGATCAATGGCACCGCGAACTGCTCGAACACACGGCGGGCGACTTTCTCCAGCTCCGGATAGCGGCAGCGCCCGAGCACGATATGACAATCGTCGGGCAGCGCCTGCCAGGTACCGGCATCGAGCGCCGACAACGCTTCGTTGATCGCCGGGATTTCGCTGGTGTACAGCAGCTTGCGCGACAGATCCGCCAGGCGCGCCACCGACGGAATAACGCGTTGGCCACGGGCCTCGGCCAGCAGCGAGCAGTAATAACCCAGGCTCTGATAACGTGTGCTGCGGCACAGGTTGATCACGTGCAGACCGGCATCCGCATGGGCCGGGTCGGCGAGATAGTCGTCGGCCAGCACCAGCCGCGCCGCCGGCGGCGCGGCGCGCCAGTCACGCAGGGATTCGACCACAATCACGGGTTCGGCCATTCGGCGCTCCAGTCGATGTTCACGATCGCCGGATTATGGCGAAACCGGGCCGGCGCCCGATAGCAGACGTTTCACCAGACGCACGCCGTCTTCGTATCGGCCCGGGTCGTGCCCGTAGTAATCGGCCAATCGCTGCGTCTCGCTGAAACCGCAGGCCGCGAACAGCGCGCGCGAGGCCCGGTTGGACCACCGCGCCTCGGCACTCAGGCGTGCGCAGCCGGCCGCCCGGGCGCACTGTTCGGCGTCGTCGATCAATCGGCCTGCCAAACCGCGCCCGCGCGCGGCCGGGGCGACCGCGATGGAATAGAGACGGGCCACCCGCGTGCCCCGCCGATAGAGCAATACGGCCGCCGCCACGATTCGGCCGCCCTCGTCCATGACGCGCACGTCGCCGTGGGCGCGACCGATCAGATGCGCCATGCTGCGCCGCGACTGGGCGTCGCATGCGAAACAGGCACGCTCCAGCGCCATCAGCGCATCCAGATCGGGGGCCTCGGCCCGTCGAATCGAATCGTCGCCGCAGTGCGGCACGGCGGTCACGGCACGCGAACCACGATCTTGCCGAACTGCTGATTCGATTCCATGTACCGATGCGCGGCCACGATGTCGTCGAAGTCGAACACCTGATCCACCGTGGGCTTGAGCGTGCCCGCGGCGATGCCGTCGAACACGAACTTTTTGCCGCGTGCAAAGGCGTCGCTGTCGGAGAAGATCTCCAGCACGGTGTAGCCGCGCAGCGTCAACGCCTTGCCGAGTGCGGCGAACAACGGAAACGGCGTGGGTTGGTTGGCCAGCGCGCCATACAGGAACAACGTGCCACCCGGGCTCATGGCCGCGGCCAGATCGTCGACCGTGGCACCGGCCACCGGATCGAACACGATGCGCGCGCCGGCGTTGTCGGTGAGACGCATGGTCTCGCCGGCGATATCCTGCGATTCCGAGACGATCACGTGCGCCGCCCCAGCCTGCTTGAGTTGCTCGACCTTGGCGTTGGTACGCGACATGGCGATGGGCGTGGCGCCGATGTGATTGGCGATCTGGATCGCTGCCAGTCCGACGCTGGAAGACGCCGCCGGAATCAGCACGGCCTCGCCGGCCTGCAACTGGCCGAACTCGACCAACGCGCCGTAGGCGGTCAGATACGCCATCCAGACCGCGGCGGACTGGATCGCATCCAGCCCCGCCGGGCGCGCCGTGAGCGCATACGCGGGCACGATGGTGGACTCGGCGTACATGCTGTAGGCGTTCATGGAAAACGCCGGCGCCACCGCGACCGCGTCGCCTTCGGCGAAATCACTTACCCCGGGGCCGACCGCCTCGACCACGCCCGCGCCTTCATAGCCCATGCCCGCCGGTAGATTCGGCGACTCCAGATAGGCGCCTTCGCGAAACATCACCTCGGCCCGGTTGAGGCCGATCGCCTCGACCTTGATCCGGACCTCACCCTCGCCGGGTTCGCCGACGGTGACGTTCTCGATCTTCAGGACATCGGCGTGGCCGGTTTCGTGAATGCGTACGGCTCGTGTCATCACATGCTCCTGTGCCGGCATCGGCGACCTTCGGTCGCGACCGGCGTTGAATAGAATCCCGCCCAGCTTAGCGTGCCGACGCCAGCGCATGTTATTAACCCGGCACAAAAATAGATGATTTTTCGGGTTAATAGCACGAGCATGCCACCGCATGCTCGCCGCGGCCATTGGCCGCGAAGTCGTTGAAAATAAAAACCGGACAGGCGCCGGCTTTTATTTTTGAAGGCGTTGAAAACAGCGGATGAAGTCAGCTGTTTTGATGCCGGGTCAATCGCCCGGCCCAGTATCTGTTTTCGCGGCGCGCTTCAGGCCCGTGCACGGGGCAGCGTCATGCGCACCACGAGTCCGCCGTCGGGCCGATTGGCGAGCGTGATGTCGCCGCCGTGGGCACGGATCACCGACCGTGCGATCGACAGGCCGAGACCGACACCGCCGGTCTCGCGATTGCGCGAGGTTTCCAGGCGCACGAAGGCGTCGAACACCTTACCCATCTCGGCTTCGCCGATCCCCGGCCCGCGATCCGCGACCTCGATGACGACCTGCTGCGCGCTGTCGGCAAGCGCGAGTTCGGCGACCTCGCCGTAGGCCAGCGCATTGTCGATCACGTTGCGCAAGGCGCGCCGAATGGCCACGGGACGGCAGACCAACGGCACCGGCGCGCCCGGTTCGAATCGTACCGGCGCATCGGCGGCCCGGTAATCCTCGGCCACGGCATCGACCAGCGCGGTGAGATCCATGCGCCGCGTGGCCTCGGCGCTGGCTTCCTCGCGCATGAAGGTGAGCGCCGCCTCCGACATATGCGCCATATCCGCGAGCGTGGCATTCATCGCACGCGTATTGTCGTCGTCGGGCAAGAATTCCAGCCGCAGCCGCAGCGCGGTGATGGGCGTGCGCAAATCGTGCGCCAGGGCCGCCACCAGCCGCGTGCGCTCGGCCACGAAACGATCGATGCGCTCATGCATGCGATTGAATTCGACGATCGTGCGCTTGATTTCGTCGCTGCCCCGTTCGCGGATGGGGTGGATGCGCTCGCCGCGGCCGTAGCGTTCGGCGGCCGAAGCCAGATCGAGTAGCGGCCGCGTGATCCGGCGACTGGCAAAGATCACCGCCACACTCATCAGCGCGAGCGTGATCAATAGATTGCGCAGCGACTCGTGCGCCCAGTGGTCGATCTGCCCGGGCAGGCGCTGACGGACATCCAGCCAGCGTCCATCGTCCCGGCGAAACGCCAGCTCAACCGCCATGCGGCCCGGATCGTGTCGGGTGTGCATCAGGCCGCGACCGACACAAACCCGCACCCGCGACGGCGACACGTCCAAGCGCTCGGCAAAATCGCGAGCATAACGGCGCGAGTCCGCGTTATGGACCGCGCAATGCGGCGGTCGCCGGACCAGATCGAAGCGCACCGGCCGGCTCGACAATGAACGCACCAGATCGCCCTCGTGGCCCGGCTTGGCGTAACGCAGACTGTGGTCCACCGAGATCACCGACTGGCTCATGTAATCGCTGATCATGTGTTCGATAAAGCCGTCGCGCCCGCTACGAAAGCTCAGATAACTCACGCACTGGGAGATCACAAGCGCCAGCAGCGTCAGTACGATAATACGCGCGGCCAGCCCGCGCGGGCGCCAGCGCTTCATTGGCCGCCGACCGTCGCGGTGAAGCGATAACCGCCGCCCCAGACCGTCTTGATCAGCTGCGGCCGGGTCGAATCGCGCTCGATTTTGCGCCGCAGCCGCGAGACCTGGTTATCCACGCTGCGATCGAACACCTCGGCCTCGCGCCCCTGGGTCAGGTCCAGTAACTGTTCACGCGACAGCACCCGATTCGGGCGGCGTACGAAGGCCAGCAACAGCCGGAATTCGCCGGTCGACAGCGCCACCGACAGCCCGGTTTCGTCCTCGAGTTCCTGGCGCGCGACGTGAAAGACCCAGCGATCGAAGCGCACGATCTGGTCGTCGACCACGTCGCGCTGAGCGGGCAAGGATGCCGCCCGGCGCAGTACCGCGCGCACGCGCGCCAACAGCTCACGCGGCGAGAACGGCTTGGTGACGTAATCGTCGGCGCCCATTTCCAGACCGATCACGCGATCGGTCTCCTCGGCCACGGCGGTCAGCAGGATCACCGGAATCGCCGTGGTCTCGCGCAGCCAGCGGCACAGGGACAGCCCGTCCTCGCCCGGCATCATGATGTCGAGGATCACCAGGTCGAGCGCGGCATCGCGGATCTGGCGACGCGCGGCCCCGGCATCCGCGGCCGCCGATACACGGTACCCGTGGCCGACGAGGTAGCGGCTCAGCGAATCGCGAATATCACGATGATCGTCGACCACCAGAATATGCGGACTGGATTCGGCCATGACGCGGGCAGTGTACGGACTCTGGCGCCAATATAACGCGCGCCGCGCCGTCACCCGGCCCGATCTTGTAACCGAATACGCCAGCGCGCCCGCCTGACACAATCGGCGACAAACTCGTGGCCTTGCGACAGATTTGAAGGACACTTCCGGGCGGTAATGAGCCTCGTGGAAGGCGCCTTCGCAGCGCCCCACGCTCATCCGCAAAGGAGTACGTGATGAAAAAATATTTAACGCTTTCCCTGATCGCCGCCGGCCTGTCGGTCTCGGCCGTGGGGTTCGCCGCCGACAATAGCGCAGCGGATCACGACCCCGACAGCCAGGCCATCTTCAAAAAACTCGACACCAACGGCGACGGCCGGCTCACGGCTGCCGAGATGACCCGGCTGCCGGACGTGATCAAGCCACAGATGTTCGACAAGCTCGATACCAATCACGACGGCAAGATCGAGAAAAGCGAATTCGAGGCGCAGGCCAGGGCCCGCGCCGATCGCCTGTTCGCCAAGCTGGACGCCAACGGCGACGGCGTGATCTCGGCCGACGAGATGAAACCGCCGATGGGCCGCCATCACATGGGCCCGCCGGAAGGCGACATGCCGCCACCCCCGCCCTCCAGCCATCCGGGGAACGCGCCCGGGCCGGGCGATCACGATCATCACCGCTGGAGCCAGCACGAGGGCCACCGCCGGGGCGATCATGGCAAGCCCAGCACCGACGAGATCTTCGCCCATATGGACCGCAACAACGACGGCTATGTCTCCGCGGCTGAATGGAACAAGGCCGCCCAGCACTGGCATCATCACCGGCATGACTGGCACAAGCCGGACTCGGGTCAGGCGCAGGGCGAGGCGGACTGATCGCGCACCGATCGATGGGGCATGCCTCCCCGCGAAGGGCCGGCGCAATGCGCCGGCCTGTTCCAGGCGACAACGAAGCCGCCGATGGCATCATCCTGCCCGCCGCGGGTGTACCGGATGCCTACCAGCCGCAGCGTATTCAGGGCATCACGGCGATTGAAAACCCGCAGGCGATGCCAGCCTGACGCATCGCCCACGACACGGGCAGAACGCGCGCCCGGCTACCAGCGTACATAGGGCAGAAATTTGCCGTTCATGGTGATCTTGACCCGGTCGCCCCTGGGGTCCGGCACCCGCTCCACATCGATCATGAAATCGATGGCCGACATGATGCCGTCACCGAATTCCTCGTGGACACAGGCTTTCACCGCCGGTCCGTAAACCGCCATGATCTCGTAGAAACGATAGATCATCGGATCGGTGGGTACCGTCCGATCCAGCCACTGCCCCTTAAGCGGCGGCTCCTGCAAAGCCTCGGCCACCTGGGCGTCGAGATCGAGTAGGGCACACAATTTTTCGGCGATTTCTTCGGTGGCCGACGCCTCGCCCAGCGCCAGCGATGCGGTCCAGACCGGCGCCATGCCGATGGACTCGGCAATCTCACTCCAACGCATCCCCTTGGCTTTCTTGGCCTCGAGAATGGCGCGTTTCATCTGTTGTTTATCGATCACGGATCGGTCTCCCGCCATGGTGAATAAGGCCGCAATACGCGACGCTCGGCATGCTGCAGAAAACGTGCCATGGCGGGCCACCGGCCGCCGGATCGGGCGGCGCGACGCCGGTGATCGAGCCGAGGTCGCCGGCCCCGGTCGCGCGCCGCTCAGTACCCGGCGCTTGTGTTCTCCCCGCGCAGGCTGGCCACCAGCCCATCGCGGTAGTCGGGGAACACCAATCGATAGCCGGTGTCGGCCACGATTCGCCGGTTCGACAGACGGCGGGATTCGGCCAGAAACGACAGGCGCATGGCCGAGAATCGCTGCCGGGCCTCGGCCCAGTCGATCCGGGGTGGCGGCGGCGCGTCGAGCAATTCCGCCAGCGTGTCGTAGTAGGCTTCGCGACGCGTGGGCGCGCCGTCGCAGGCGTTGTAGATCGTGTGCGGGGGCTGTTGCCGCGCCACGCGCCAGGCCATGCCGGCGAGATCGTCGATATGCACGCGATTGGTCCACCCCCCGGCCGCATCGGCCAGCACGGGCTCGCCGGCCAGGACGCGATCGACCGGCAGCCGGCCGGGCCCGTAGATGCCGGGCGCGCGCAGGATCACGGCATGCGGGGCCCAGGCCACGATCTGTCGTTCGGCGTCGACGCGCCGCTTGGCGCGGGCACTGGCCGGCGCCACGGGACGGGTTTCGTCGACCCAGTCATCGCTGCAATCGCCGTACACCCCGCTGGTACTGATATACACGACATGCGCCGGCACACCCGGCATCGCCGCCAGAACCCGTCGCATGCGTTCGTCGGTCTCGCCATCGCGCGACGGCGGCGCGCTGTAGACGAGTCGACGACACGCCGGCAGCGCACCGATCTCTCGATCCAGATCGCACGCCAATGAATCGGCGCCGACGGCACGCACGCGGGCTGCGGATGCCGCGCTGCGCACCACGCCCAGTACGTCGTCGCCGGCCCCCACCGCACGTGCAGCGAGCCGGACACCGGTATCGCCGCAACCGACGATCAGGGTCGAGATGCCCACCGCAGCCACGACGTCAGTCCGCGCGCCGGCGCCACCTCATTGCGAGGCGCGCAGTTCCAGCCCGCGCCGATAGGCCGAGCGCGCCTGGTCCACTTCGTTGATCTGCTCGAACAGGTGGCCGAGTTCGAGCAGTGCATCCGCGCGCGCGTGCTGCGCCTGGCTGGCTTCGAAGTAACTCCGGGCCCGGCCCCAGAGCTGATTGCGCAGGCACAAACGGCCGGCCACCAGCATCAGCTCGGGTTTGCGGCCGTGGATCTTGATCCATTCCTCGACGGTTGCCAGCTGTTCGGTTTCGTCGCTGCACTGCAGGTCACCGAAGATAAGCGCCAACGGGGCGACCCATTGTTTTTTCAACGTATTGCGGATCACGTTCGCGGCCTCGTCATCCGCACGCTGCTGCTTCAGGCACTGCGCGTAGTGACGCACGATCTCGGGCGCCTGGCGCAAATCCTTCGACATGTGACGCCAGGCCGCGGTCAGACCACCGATATCGCGCTGCTGCGACAACCGATGCTGATGGGCCGCGATCGACATCTCGCGCACGCGTTCCGTTGACAACGCGGCATACTTGCCGAGCTCGGGCAGCAGACCGTAGACCCGGTCGTAATCGCCGCAGGCCATGGCGTGCTCGGCGAGCATGCGCAGCACCCAGGGGTGGCGTGGCTCGAGTTCATGCAAACGCGTCAGCGTGGCCTGGGCTTCGGCCGTCTGGCCGGCCGCGATCTGCAGCTCGGCCTGGGTGATGCGCACCGCCAGTTCGCTGATCGACTTGCGCTCGGACGCCTTGTGCAGATAGCGGTCGCGATCGCCCAGATGCGCCTGCTGCTGCGCGGCACGTGCGGAGAACAGATGATTCAGCCCGGGGGCCTCGTTCGATTCGGCCAGGGACTGCAGTTCGGCCTCGGCCAGGGCCCAGCGGGCCTCGGCCAGATGCTCGAGCCCCGCGTAGAGCGAACGCCGCGCCTTGCGCTGACGACGCCGGCCGAAAAAGCCCCGGATATTGCGTGGCGCGAACACGAGCGTGACGAAGATGCGCCAAACCAGGGCCAGGACCCATACGCCGAGAAGCGCGGCGGCACAGGCGAACAGCAGCGAGGTCTCGATCTGCCAGCCGTGGAAGGCGATCAGCACATAGCCCGGGTGATGCCGGAACAGCAGCGACAGCAGAATACCGAGCAGGACAAAGACAAAGAAAGCGAGCAGCAGACGACGCATCACGAGCTCCCCGCGGTGTTGGCGTTATTGCCTTGCTTGCCGCCGGGTTCGGCCTGCCCGGGCTGGGCGGCCCCGCTGTCGGACGACCCGGCGGACCCGGACTGACCGGAGGCGCTGCCACCCGCGGGCGACGCGCCATTTCCGCTGCTCTCGTTGTTCCGATCGTGGGCCATGATCCGGCGCAGCGCTTTCAGGCTGGACGACAGATCCGGCGCTTGCCAATTGAGCTTGACCTGCGACAGCTGGGACAGGTCATCCAGCACCGCCGAAACCGACGAATCGCTGGTATCGAAATACTTGCGGATCCAGTCTCGCGCCTGCGACAGCGCATCGTGATAGGTCTGCGCATCGCCGCCCAGCAGGGCCAGACGGGCCGTACGCAGTTGCAGCTGCAGGTTCTGAACCAGGAAATACGATTGGTCGGGCGCCATCAATGCCGGCGCGTTTTCGGTGCCGTTGGCATGCCGGATGGTGACCATCTGCGACAGCGCGTTGCCGGCCGAGTCAACGAACTGGTGCCACATCCGGGCCAGCTTGATGCCGGCGAATTCCAGCGTATCGCCACTGTCGCCGCCCTGCGCGCCGGCGCTCGCGGCCCCCCCGTGGCCGGGCTGCGGCTGGTAGTGGCTCGGCACATGGGATTTGAGCGGCAGTTTCGGGACCTGCTTGATCGCATTCGACAACTTGAGCGACAGGCCCTCGATGTCGGGGTTGGGCAACGCCTTGAGCGCGGCCTTCTCGCTGGCGATCTTGGCACGCACCGGGTGCAACTCGGGATCGCCGCTGCGCTGGATGGCGTCGTCGGCCAGCGACAGCGCCCGGGCTGCGCCCTTCGGATCATGCTCGATCTGGAGCCGCTGGTTGGCCGCTTCCAGCAACAAGGCGATGCGCTGGTCGACGAACCGGCTGTGATCGCCTCCGAGTTGATCCGACAACTGCTTGTTCTGCGCCTGAACATGCTGGATGGTCTGCTGCAACTGGGCGATCTGCTGCTGGCGCTGGTCCAGCTTCTGCGACAGTTGATCGGTCCGCTGCGAGAACTTCTGCAACCGATCATGCATATCGGACAGCTTGGGCATGATCACTTTCTGGACATTGTGCTGCAGGCTGTTATCAACGGTGTTGATACGCGAGTCCAGATCGCCGATGCGCTGCTGACCGTGATACCAGAGATAGCCACTGGAGGCCGCCGCGAGAATGGCGATAATCAGCGCGACCACGGCCACGACCAGGCCGATGTTGCGCCGCTTGCCATCGCGTTTCGTGCCGCCCGGGCCCGAGCCCTGCTTACCACCAGCCGTGCTCGCGGCAGCGCTACCCGTACTGCCTGACGACGCGGTCGCGTTCCTGCCGCTGCCGCTCGTGGCCGCGCTGCGGGTGCCCGGCGCGCCCGAACGCGGGCTCGCGCCGGCGCTGGCGGCGCCGGACGACTTCGTGCCCGAGCCGGCGGTGGCCGTGCTTCCGGCGGACGTGGACCTGGCCTTGCCGCGGTCGGCGTCCTGACGCGAGTCGCCGCCGGTCCTGGCCGTTTCCCGGGCACCGTCGGACGGCTTCGCACTCGCCGAGGCGCCGGCCGCGGCCCGGGTTTCGGCACCGGGGCTCGAAGCGCTTTTCTGCCCGGACGCGGCCTGGCCGCCCGATTTGTTCGACTCGCCACCGGAAGCGCCCGACCCGGCCGCCGATTGGCCCCGGCCGCCATCGCCCGGCGCCGCCTTGTGGTCGGTTGCCGGCCTGTCGCCGGCCGCCGACGCCGTGTTCGGGCCGGCCTTCGACGGCTTGCTGCCGCTCGATTGGCTGTTGTCTTCGGGCTTGGCCGAGGACTGGGCTCGGTCGGCGTCGTTCTTGTCGCGCTTGTCTTGAGTCATAAGGTAGCGGCTATCCCCCGGTGTCGGTTACCGTCATTGTCCACGGACCGGCCAGATGCGGTCCAGCGCAGCCACTGCGCCCGCCGCATCCATGCGTTCGATGACCACCGGTTCCACCGACCAATCATCAACGTCGCAGCCGGCTTGTTGTACCACACGCTGGCTGGCCGCCACCAACCGCAGATGCGCCAGCCGGGCGCGTTTGGCACCGCTGGCGAGGGTGGCCAGATGCCGCCAGGCCTCGGCGCTGGTCACGATCACGGCATCCGCCGACAGCAATTGCCGCAGCCGCGCATCGCCGATCGCCGCGGGCGCGCGGCGATACAGTGCAATCTTGTCGAGTTGCGCGCCACGCGCGATCAGGGCATCGGCCAGCGCCGCCCGCCCACCCTGGCCCGAGAGCAGTGCGACGCGCCGCCCGGCCACCCGGCGCAGTCGCGGCAACGCCAGCAACCCTTCCGAATCGGCACGCCCGGGCCTGGCCACGGCGACGCCGGTATAACGCGACAGCGCCTCGGCGCTCGCCGCGCCGACGGCCACAAGCGTGCCCCGGGGCGCCCAGTACGGGCGCAGACGGGCCGCGCCCGCCACCGCGTTGGCCGAAGTCGCGATCACGATATCGGCGGCTTCCGCCCGGTCGAGCGCGGCCGCGGCCACCGCAGCATCGGGCGGCGGCTCGATGACCAGCAATGGCTCCACCAGCACATTCGCGCCAGCCGCTTCGAAAGCGGCGCGCCATGCCCCGGCCTGCGCGATCGGCCGCGTCAGCCAGACCGTGGCACCGGACAGATCAGGGGGCGACATGCGAATCGCGTGCGGCTCAGCCGAGAGCCGCGAGGATGCGGTCGGCGCCGGCGGCCAGCAGGCGTTCGGCCAGTGCATGCCCGAGCGCCGTGGCCTCGTCGACCGGCCCGCTGAGTTCGTCGCGTACCATCTGCGTGCCGTCCGGGCGCCCGACACAGGCCCGCAGGCGCAAGATGACGCCGTCGTGCGTGGCGTGCGCCGCGATCGGCAGATGACAGCTGCCCTCCAGCCGACTGTTGACCGCGCGCTCGGCGTCGATGCGCACATGGGTGTATTCGTCGTCGAGCGCGGCGATGGCGGCGGCGGTGTCGTCATCGGCGGCACGGATCTCGATGCCGAGCACGCCCTGGCCGATCGCCGGCAGGCTCTGCTCGGGGCTTAGCTCGCAGCGGATGCGCGCGGCCAGTTCCAGCCGCTCCAGCCCGGCACAGGCCAGCAGGATGGCGTCGTATTCGCCGGCATCCAGCTTGGCCAGACGGGTCTGCACATTGCCGCGCAGGTTCCGGATCTCCAGATCCGGGCGCAGATGCTTGATCATCGCGGCGCGACGCAGGCTGGACGTACCCACGACCGCGCCGGCCGGCATGGCTTGTGGGGTGTCGTAGGTGTTGGATACGAACGCATCGAGCGGGCTCGCCGGCGCCAGCACCACCGGCAGCGCGAATCCGGGCGGCAGTTCGGCCGGCACGTCCTTCATCGAATGCACTGCCAGATCGGCTTCGCCATTCGTCATCGCGGCTTCGAGTTCCTTGAGAAACAATCCTTTACCGCCGATGGCCGACAACGGCCGGTCGGTAACGCGATCGCCCTCGGTCCGGATCGGCAGCAGTTCGACGTCGGTGTCGGGCAGGGCGATCGCCAGGCGCGACTGCACATGACGGGCCTGCCACAGTGCGAGTTCGGACTGGCGGGTGGCGATACGCAGGGTCTTGGGCATGAACAAAGGCTCGCGGGTGGTCGTTTTCTCGGCGATCGGCAGCAAAGGACCGCCGCGAATGAATCAGGATTCGAGCAGGGCCCGGACCTCGGCCAGGCGGCGCCGGGACACCGGCACCGTGGCGTCGATGTGGCGCAGGGTCAGACAGGCACTGCCGTCACTATTGTATTTGAGTCCGGTGACGTGGGCACGGGCGACCAGCGCCTTGCGGTGGACCCGCATGAAGTTGTCCGCCAGCGATTGTTCCAGGGTGGCCAGCGACTGTTCGATCAGCAGTTCGCCGTGCATATGAAACACCGAGGTGTATTTCCGGTCGGCCCAGAAATACAGAATGTCGCGAATCGCCACGCGCTCGATGCCATCGCGGGTGCGTGCGCTCACATAGCCCATCGGGCCGCGGCCGTCCGGCTGGCCAGCGAGCGCGCTGTACTGCGCCCGGCTCGGCTGACGCGCCCGGGCGAGTGCGGCCGCCAGATCATCGCGCCGCACCGGCTTGAGCAGGTAGCCGTCGGCCTGACTGTTGTGCGCCGACAACGCATGCTCGCTGTGCGCCGTGATGAAGATCACCGCCGGCGGCAGATCGGTGTCGGCCAGTTCGCGCGCCACCTGCAGGCCATCGATACCCGGCATGTGCACGTCCAGCAGCACGGCGTCCGGCGCCAATTCGGACACGCGCTGGATGGCCGACCGGCCCTCCGAGGCCTCGCCGATCACGGCATGGCCGGGAAAGGTCTCGATCATGCGGCGCAGCCGCTCGCGTGCGAGCGGCTCGTCGTCGACGATCATGACATTCATTTCAGCGCGTCTTCTCGCTCTTGTTGGGGTAGTACAAGCCTAACCGTGAACCACGTGTCGTCATGCATGAAATCGAGCCCGGCCTGCCCATCGTAAACCAGTGCCAGTCGACGCCGGATATTCGACAACGCCTGGCGATGTCCCGGCGCACGTCCGGCGCTCGCCGCCACCGGGTTGCGCACCTCGGCGCACAGCGCCCCGGCCTCCACCCAGGCGCGGACCCGGACCGTCCCGCCGTCGGCCAAGCGCGCCACGCCGTGGCCGATGGCGTTTTCCACCAGCGGCTGCAGGCACAGCGACGGCAGCCGCGCCTCCCTTGCGGCCGGCGACAGATCGACGTCCATCGCCAACCGGTCGCCCAGGCGCAGTTTCTCGATGCGGACGTAGGCATCGATGAGACGCATTTCGTCGGCGAGCCGGATCGCGGCCGGACTTTCGGCGTTCAGGCGGGCCCGCAGCAACGTCGCCAGATCCTCGAGCGCGATTTCCGCCTCGGCCGGCCGAGACGCGATCAGTGCGGCGACGCTGTTGAGCGTGTTGAACAGGAAGTGCGGCTCGATACGGGCCTGGAGCGCTTCCAGCCGGGCGCGCAGCTCGGCCTCGGCGTGCGCCGCCCAGGACGCGCGCAACCAGAAATAACGCAGCCCCAGTGCCGCGACCACCGCGCAGACGCCCATGCTGCGCAGCACGAACGCCCCCTGGCCACTGTGCTCGATCAATAACCCGAACCCGGTGAACCGCCCGGCCGCGAACACGATTTCAGTGACCGCCAGGGTCACCAACAGCAGGCTGATGTATGACAGGGCCACCACGATGCGCGTATCCCGCCCCTGCGCGTAGCGGCGTATCAGACACAGTGCCGCCGCGCTGCAAACGCCGATCCATTGAAGATAAACCGACAACAGAAACAGCCGCCGCCATAGATCGCCGGACATCGAGCCGCCCAGCGCCAGCACGATCGCCACCGCCTCACACACCAGAAGCACACGGAGCACGCGCGCGCCGGTACAGAAGTCGGGCAGTATGGCGGTCGGCGATTCGGACTCGGGCATCGCCTACAGTTTTTGAATACCCGGGCCACGGCGTCAAGCCGGCGCATTGCTATACTCGCGCCCACTGCGCACGCAATGGATGCACCGATGAGCACGCAATCGAGCCATCAGACCTGGGGCGGCCGTTTCGCCGAGGGCCCGGATGCCCGGGTGGCCGCGTTCACCGAATCGATCTCGTTCGAGACGCGGCTGGCGCCCTACGACATCGCGGGATCGATCGCGCATGCCCGCATGCTGGCGGCCATCGGCGTGCTCACCACCGATGAATTCGGCGCGATCGAGGCCGGCCTGAAAGCCATCGAGGCCCGTATCAGCGCCGGTGAATTCCCCTGGGACGCCGCGCTCGAAGATGTGCACATGAACATCGAGGCACGGCTGACCGCGGATATCGGCGCGCTGGGCAAGAAGCTGCACACCGCGCGTTCGCGCAACGATCAGGTGGCCACCGACGTGCGCCTGTGGCTGCGCGACACGCTCGATGCGCTGCTCGGCGAAGTCAACCGGCTGCGCGCCGGGCTGGTCGAACTCGCCGAACGCGAGGCCGATACCATCATGCCGGGCTTTACCCACATGCAGGTGGCCCAGCCGGTGACTTTCGGCCACCACATGCTGGCCTGGCAGGCGATGCTGGCGCGCGACGCCGAGCGGCTGGCCCAGATCCGCGCCCGTGCCAACGTGCTGCCGCTGGGCGCCGCCGCGCTGGCCGGCACCACCTTTCCCATCGACCGCGAGATGGTGGCCAACGAACTCGGCTTCGACGGCGTCATCGATAACTCGCTGGACGCGGTATCCGATCGCGATTTCGCCATTGAATTCGTCTCGGCGTCGGCGACGATCATGATGCATCTGTCGCGTTTTTCCGAGGAACTGATCCTGTGGATGAGCCCGGCCTTCGATTTCGTCCAACTGCCCGATCGCTACTGCACCGGGTCCTCGATCATGCCGCAGAAGAAAAATCCCGACGTGGCCGAGCTCACCCGCGGCAAGACCGCCCGCGTACAGGGCCATCTCACCGCCCTGCTCACACTCATGAAAGGCCAGCCGCTGGCCTACAACCGCGACAATCAGGAAGACAAGATCCCGATGTTCGACACCGCCGACACCGTCGGCGCGTGCCTGGCCCTGTTCGCCGATATGGCCCCGCATATCGCGGTCAAGCGCGAACAATGCCGGGAAGCCGCGCGCCGCGGTTTCGCTACCGCCACCGATCTGGCGGATTACCTGGTGCGGGCCGGCGTCGCCTTCCGCGATGCCCACGAGATCGTGGGCAACTGTGTCTCGCGTGCCATCCGCGAAGGCCGCGACCTGGCCGAACTGGAACTGGCCACCCTGCGCGAGTATTCCGAAGCGATCGGCGGAGACGTCTACGAAGTGCTGACGCTGGAAGGCTCGGTGGCCGCCCGCAACCATATCGGCGGCACCGCGCCCGACCAGGTACGCGCCGCCGCGGCACGGGCGCGCCAAAAGCTGCAAAGCTGAATCGCGGAGAAGGTTTCAGAAAAACCGTCCGCAGATCGCGGACAAACTGCTTTTCGGACCGCGCTACTCCGCCCTCACGGAACGGCGCTGACTTGCCGAACAGACCGGAGCGCGCACGGTAGAGCGCGGAGATATCCTCAGGGCGTTCTGGCAAGAACGGTCCGCAAATGAACGCCAATAAGACAGAAAATCGTTTTTGATTTGCGTTTATTTTGCGTTCATTTGCGGACGGCTTTCCCGCGGACCGGGTTCTATTGCTCGAACAGATCCGCCCGGGCGCGGTAGAGCGCGGAGATATCCTCGTCGCCATGGCCGTCGGCCATGAGCTGTTCGTATTCCTCGCGCGTCTTGGCCGACAGCGGTAGTTTGCCGTGCTTCAAGCCTGCCATGTGCAGGCAGATGCCGAGGTCCTTGTGGTGATGCTTGAGCTTGAAGCCGGGGTCGAAGACGTCGCGCACCATGGTCTTGCCGCGATGGTTGACGAACCAGTTGCCGGCCGCGCCCGAGCCGACCACGTCGACCACCTTGTCCAGCGGCAGTTCCATGGCGGCGGCAAAGCGCATGGCCTCGCACACCGCCTGGTTGATGCCGGCCACCATGATCTGGTTGACCGCCTTGGTCGCCTGGCCGGAGCCGATCGGCCCCATCAGGGTGATGCCCGAGCCCATGGCCTCGAGCACGGGCCTGACGCGTTCGAACACCGCGTCGTCGGCGCCGACCATGATCGACAGCGTGCCGTTCTTGGCCCCTTCCGTGCCGCCGGAGACGGGGGCGTCGACGAACGCCGCCCCGGTTTCGCCGACGCGTCGGGCCGCTTCCCGGGCGGTATCGCTGGCCACCGTCGAGCAATCGATCACGACATGCCGCTCGGTCAGCGCGCCGGTCAGGGCATCGACCATGGCCAGCACATCGTCATCCGCCGAGACACAGATCACGATCGCCTCGGCGTGCGCGGCGGCCTCGGCCGGGTCGGCGACGACTTTCACATCGTGTTCGCCGGCGAAATCCTCGGCCCGGCGGGTAGTGCGGTTATAGACGGCCGTCAGCAGACCGGCCGCGTGAAGATTGGCGGCCATGCCGTGGCCCATGCCGCCGAGCCCCAGAAATGCACTGTTCATGACTTCGATTCCATGCGTGGTTTCCGATCGATGATAAGCTTTTGAAACCGAGGGCCCAAACCGACGAACACATGGCAGTCAGACGTGGCGCGCAATGGGCGCTGATCGCAACCGGCGCGCTGATCGTAATGATCGCGGCCGCCTTGATCATCGCCCCGCCTTTCGTCGTGCGGCATGCCCTCCAGCATTATCTGAAAGCCGAAGGCATCACGGCGGATATCGGCCACGTGCACGCCGATATCTTCACCGGCCAGATCAGTCTCGACGATGTCAGCGGCCACGGCTCGGACAATCGCCGCTTCCGCATCGGCCATTTCGCGGTCAATATCGATTACTGGCCGTTGACCGATCATCACATCGATCTGTCTTATATTCGGCTCGCCGATGCGCACATCGATGCCGGCCGCAACGCCAGACAACAACCCACGATCGCCGGCGTACCGATTCCGGTGCACAGTGCGGGCGGCGGGCAGCACAACTGGGGATTCGGCGTCGGCGAAGTCGCGGTCGATCAGGTCACCCTGCGCTATCGCGCGCCGACGCATGCCGACCACCCGGCGGTCGATCAGACACTGGTGGTCCACGGCCTGCACATCGGCCCCATCGCCACCTGGCAGCCGCAACAGACCACGGCCGCATCCATACAGCTACGGGCGGCCGACGGCCGACTCGACCTGCACGGCCACTTGCGCCCGCTGGGCGCTACGCGGCGCGCGAACTTCACGCTCAAGGCATCCCACTTCCCGATGCAGGCGTTCATGCCGGTGGCTCGGCTGGGCTATGTCACGGCGCTCGACGGTCGTCTCGACGCGGATCAACAGTTATCGATGACGTATGCCGCCGACGGCCGATTGACGCTCGGCGTCAAGGGCCGAAGCGCATGGCACAACGCCCATCTGGCCACCACCGACGGCACCGATGTCCGGGGCGACAGTCTGTCCTGGCAGGGTGACGAACAGGCCACACTCGGGCGCGGCCACGGCCAGCCCGGACATATCCACGCCGATGGCAAGGTGGCGCTTGCCAACGTGGTCGCCAAACGCGCAAGCCAGCTCGACTTCCGCCAGAAGAGCGCATCGTGGAATGGCAAGGCAGAGGCGACACTGGGCCAGCGCGCGACCCGGGTCACGAGCCACGGCAAATTGACCGCGCAGGATACCCATCTGGTCTCCGGCAACTGGCTCAAACTCTCCAGCGCCGCCGAGCATCTCACCGGCGACTTGAACCTCACGCTCACCCCGGACGAGACCCGGGTCGACACCGATGGCGGCTTCACGGCCACCGGCATGGGATTGACGGTGCCGGCCACAGTCGATCTGAACAGCGCCACGCTCAACTGGAACGGCAAGACCACCACCCGCCTGGCCGGCAACGGCACGCATATCCAGACCGACGGCCACCTCACCAGCAACCAGCTCGTGTTCGACGTGCCGAAAACGAGCCACGTCACCGCCGACCATGTGGCCTGGCAGGGCAAGGTCGCCCTGCACAGCGCCCAGCTGTTCTCGCGCCGTGCAAAAGGCCAGCTGGAGGCCCGCAACGTACACCTGAGCATACCGGGCGCCCCGATCCGGATATTGGCCACACAGTTCGGCTTCGACGGCCAGTACGCCGAGCAACCCGACGCCAGCGGCCGGGCGCTGCGGCTGACGCTGTCGGGGGACGCGCACAGCCACAAGCTCGAAGCGGTCGATACCGCCATCAATGCGCCCTGGATCAAGCTGTTGCAAGCGAATGCCAGCGGCATCGCCATCGACAGCCTCGACGCCATCCACGTGGCCGATCTGAAGGCGAGCGGGATCCGCATGCTCGGCGACAGCCACGGCGACGGCGCGGCCATACGGGCCGTGTCGATGCAGGCGAAACAGTTTGCCCTACAGGACCTGCAGCATTACCGCGTCCATGATCTCGTGCTGGGCGGCACCAACATCCATGTACGGCACGACAAGCGTGGTATCGGCGTCATCAGCCAATTCGTGGGCAGTATGACCGCGAGTTCGGGCCATACCGGCGCCGCGTCGAAGCAGGCGTCGAAACCGCATGCGAAAGCCTCGAGCCCGGGCGCGGCGTCCGGTTCCGGCGCGGCCGGTGCGACCTACGCAGTGGATCATCTGCATCTGTCGGGCCCGGCCATCGCCTTCGTCGACAAGACGACCACGCCGGCCGTTCACGTGACCGGCTCAAAGCTGGATTTCACCCTCGACAACCTCGACACGGCCAAACCGAACCAGGACGCCCGCTATACCCTCGGGCTCGATGTCGGCGCCTACGGTCACTTCGACAGCCGCGGCAAGATCGCACCGTTTGCGCCCCACGGCATCCGCATGGATCTGAACGCCTGGCTGCGCTCCCTCGCGCTTGCGCCACTGTCGGGTTATCTCGACGCGGCCATGGGGCGCCGGATCGCCAACGGCGTCGCGGATGGCACGCTCAACCTGTCCGCCACCAAGGGTCAGCTCAACGGTGTTCTCGATACCACCTTGACCAATTTCCGCCTCGCCAACAGCGCGACCACGGAAACCGATATCGCGTACGGCATTTCCATGAACACCGCGCTCAAGCTGCTCCGCGGGCACAACGACATCATCCATTTCCGCACCAAGATCCTCGGCGACGTCACCACCCCGTACTTCTCGCTCAACAACCTGATCCGCGAGGCCGTCCTGGCGGGTCTGCGCACTGCCCTGCTGTCGAACTATTCACCGCTCGGGCTGCTCAACAACGCCAAGAACAGCTTTCTCAACCTGTTCCGCTCGGTCGAGGACCGCCCCGCCCTCTTCGCCACGGGCAAGCACTACGTCCGGCCGGCGGACCGCACCTATCTGGCGCTCATCGCCAAGGCCATGCGCAGCCACCCCGGCTGGACGCTGCACATCGCCGGCCAGGCGGTACCGGCGGACGCCAAGGCCCTGAAGCTCCATGGCACGCCCGCCGCGCGGCATACCCGGCTGGAACAGCTCGCGCGGCGACGCCAGAGTGCGGTCAAGGACTATCTGGCGGCCCGCAACGTCAACCCGGCCCGCATCATCGCGGGCGACCCGTCAGTGGCCGACAGCAATCAAGCCAGGCCCGCCGTGAAGTTTTCGCTCGACAAGCATTAACGCTGCTTCTATTGTCCCCGACGCATTCATCCCCCGAATCCATACCGATGGACGCCGACTGCACGGCACGCACGTCGTGGGCCCCGTCGATGCCCACCCGCTGCCCCCGCCCCTGTCGGCAAGAAGACGCGCCACTGTCCGGGACCTGGCGTGCGTATTCGCACCGGGCGGAGGCGGCGTCCGTGCTCCGGCGTCACGCCGTGCGCCACCGGCCCCGCGACGATCGTCACGCATGCCACATGCCAACCGCAACGGCCGCGCCGGCACGCTCGCGGACGGGCCGCGACCGGCATTGCCTGTCGTCCCCGCGACAAATGCCCGCCCCAAAAAAAAACCGGCCCTGGAGGGGCCGGCTTGCAGCGACTCAGGCGCTTACCCGCAGCCGATCACTCGTCGTCGTCATCCGCGACCGCGGGACGATCAACCAGTTCGACGAACGCCATCGGCGCATTGTCGCCGGGACGATAGCCACACTTGAGGATGCGCAGATACCCGCCCGGGCGATCGGCGTATCGCGTGCCGAGTTCACCGAACAACTTGCCGACCGCTTCCTTGTCACGCAGGCGCGAGAAGGCGATACGGCGATTGTGAACGCTATCGGTCTTGGACAGCGTGATCAACGGCTCCGCGATGCGGCGCAACTCCTTGGCGCGCGGCAACGTGGTCCGGATCAGTTCCTCCTTGAAAAGCGAGGAGGACATATTCTTGAGCATGGCAGCGCGATGCGAGGACTCACGCCCTAGATTGCTGCCGCTTTTGCGATGACGCATAACGATGATTCCTTAGCGAAGGGACGACCGGCTTTCCATGATTCCGGTGCGTTTAGGCTTTCTCGAGTTCGGCCGGCGGCCAGTTCTCGACCGTCATACCCAGCTTCAGACCATGCTCGGCCAGCACTTCGCTGATTTCGGTCAGCGATTTCTTGCCCAGATTTGGCGTGCGCATCAGCTCGGTTTCGGTACGCTGAACCAGATCGCCCACATAGTGTATGTCTTCCGCCTTCAGGCAGTTGGTCGAGCGAACAGTCAGTTCCAGATCCTCGATCGGCTTGAGCAGCGTCGGATCGATGGCACTGGAATCACCCTGGCGCGACGCCTCCTCGCGGGCTTCCAGGTCCACGAACACCGACAGCTGATCATAGAGCGTGGCAGCCGCCGTCCGCACGGCGTCCTGCGGCTCCACGCTGCCATTGGTCTCGATATCGAGAATCAACTTGTCGAGGTCGGTGCGCTGCTCGACGCGCGCGCGGTCGACCGAATAACTGACTCGGCGGATCGGCGAGAACGAAGCGTCGAGACGCAGGCCGCCGATCTCGCTGGCCCCGGTGTCCTCTTCGCCCGGCTCCGCCTTGCTTTGCGCGGCGTGATAACCGCGGCCCTTGCGCACCTTCATGCTCATGCGCAACTCACCGCTGGTCAGATGCGCGATCACGAGGTCGGGGTTGACGATCTCCACATCGTGATCCGTGACGATGTCGCCCGCGGTCACCGCGCCCTCACCCGACTTGTGCAGGTGCAACTCGGCCTCGTCACGCTCGTGCATGCGCACGGCGACGTTCTTCAGGTTCAGCAGGACGTCGATAACGTCTTCCTGCATGCCGTCGACGGTGGTGTACTCGTGTAGCACGCCGTCGATGCTGACCTCGGTGATGGCAGCGCCCGGAATCGACGACAGCAGAATGCGACGAATGGCGTTGCCCAGGGTATGCCCGTAACCACGCTCGAGCGGCTCGAGCGAGATCTTGGCACGCCGCTCGCTCACACGCTCCACCTCGACCAGGCGCGGCTTCAGCAAATCGTTGGACTGCATATGCAAATACCTCTGGCTGCGAATGCAGCGCGGCCTTGATTACTTGGAGTAGAGCTCGACGACCAGATTCTCGTTGATGTCAGGCAATACCTGATCACGATCCGGCACCGACTTGTACGTGCCCTTCAGGCCCTTCTCGTCGACTTCCACCCAGTCCGCGAGTCCGATCTGCGAAGCAACCTGAACCGCCTCGATGATCCGGTTCTGCTGCTTGGCCTTGTTGCGGATGGCGATCACATCGCCTTCCCGGACCTGGTACGACGGGATGTTGACCGGGTAATCATTGACCGCCACGGCCTTATGATTCACCAGCTGACGCGCTTCGGCGCGCGTCGCCGCAAACCCCATCCGATAGACGACGTTGTCCAGACGCGACTCCAGCAGCTGCAGCAGCAGCACGCCGGTGGCGCCCTTCTGGCTAGCTGCTTTCTTGTAGTAGTTGCGGAACTGCTTCTCCAGCACCCCGTACATATGCCGCAGCTTCTGCTTCTCGCGCAGCTGCAGCGCATAGTCGGACAGACGCTGACGACGCGCGGTGCCCTGGGCACCCGGAAGCGTGTCGATCTTGCACTTGCCTTCAAGCGAACGGCCGCGGCCCTTCAGCAACAGATCGGTGCCGGCGCGACGCGAAAGCTTACACTTGGGACCGGTGTATTTCGCCATGATTATTTACCTATGTCGCGAAGCGCGCTAGACGCGGCGCTTCTTGGGCGGACGACAGCCGTTATGCGGAATCGGGGTCACGTCGATGATGCTCGTCACCTTGAAGCCCGACGCATTGAGCGAGCGCACCGCGGCTTCACGCCCCGGGCCCGGGCCCTTCACGCGAACCTCGAGATTCTTGACGCCGTACTGCGACGCGCCCTCGCCGGCACGCTCCGCCGCAACCTGCGCGGCGAACGGCGTACTCTTGCGCGAGCCTTTGAATCCGCAGGTGCCGGAAGTGCACCACGACAAGACGTTGCCCTGTCGATCGGAAATCGTGATGATGGTGTTGTTGAACGTGGCATACACGAACGCGATACCATCGGTAACGTTCCGACGCGCGCGCGCCTTGCGGCTGCGGCTGTTCGAGGTGGATGCTGTCGCCATAATGTCTATCTACCTGTGATCTCGCGCGGAAACGGCGCTTATCGACGAATCGGACGACGCGGGCCCTTGCGAGTCCGCGAATTGGTCTTCGTGCGCTGACCGCGCACCGGCAGCCCGCGACGGTGACGCATGCCGCGGTAGCAGCCGAGGTCCATCAGCCGCTTGATGTTCATCGACACCTCGCGACGAAGGTCACCTTCGATCGTGTACTGCTGCACCTGCGCACGCAGCGCCTCGACTTCGCCTTCCGTGAGATCCTTGATCTTGGTGTCGGTGGCTACACCGGCCTCCTTGCAGATCTCACGAGCGCGGGTATGACCCACGCCGTAAAGCGACGTCAGCGCAATGGCTGCATGCTTGTTGATCGGGAGATTGACTCCAGCGATTCGCGCCATTTGATTGAACTCCCAGCTCGCGGGTGCGGACGTGTTCGCTTCAAAAGGCGCGAACGACGCCGGAAAAGCCCGCCATCATATCCTTAAAAACTGACTTTGACAATACCGCCGAAGCGAATCAGCCCTGGCGCTGCTTATGCCGGGGATCCGTCGAGCAAATCACCATCACCGCGCCATTGCGGCGAATGACCTTGCAGTTGCGGCAAATCTTTTTGACCGATGCTCTAACTTTCATCTCGTCCCTCTACACGTGACTCACGTCACCATGACCGCCGAACAGCGGGCGACACGCTGCTATCGCAGCATGCCGGCCCGGCCGCCCGCCTTTAGATTGTTCTTGCGCATCAGGCCCTCGTACTGATGGGACATCAGATGAGCCTGCAACTGCGCCATGAAATCCATGACCACCACAACGATGATCAGAAGCGACGTGCCGCCGAAATAGAACGGCACGTTGTACTTGAGGATCAGCAACTCCGGCAGCAGGCAGACCAGCGTCACATAGACCGCGCCGGCGACCGTCAGCCGCGTCAGCACCGTATCGATGTAGTTGGCCGTCTGAATACCGGGCCGAACCCCCGGGATGAATGCACCGGACTTCTTCAGGTTATCCGCTGTCTCGCGCGAGTCGAACACCAACGCGGTATAGAAGAAGCAGAAGAAGATGATCATCCCCGAATAGAACAGCACATACAGCGGCTGCCCCGGCGCGATCGCATTCGACACCCAGTTCGCCACACTCCCGCCCTGACCCAGAAAGCGAATGATCGTCGCCGGGAACAGAATGATGCTGGAGGCGAAGATCGGCGGGATGACGCCGGCCATATTCAGTTTCAACGGCAGATGCTGTGTCTGGGCGGAATACATCCGCCGACCGCTCTGGCGCTGCGCGTGATGCACTGGAATCCGCCGTTGTGCACGCTCGACGAACACCACGAACGCCAGCACCGCCAGCGCACCGACGAACAACGCCACGACGAAGAAAAAACTGAGCTCGCCGGTCCGTACCAGATCCAGCGTACCGCCGATCGCCGACGGCAGTCCGGCCACGATCGCCGAAAAGATCAACATCGAAATGCCGTTGCCGATGCCGCGTTCGGTGACCTGCTCGCCGAGCCACATCAGGAACAGGGCGCCGGTCGTCAGCGTGATCGCCGTGGTGAAGATGAAACTGAACTCACTCACCCCGTTCAGGGCGATGCCCTGGTTCCACAACGCCACGCCGGTGCCGACCGACTGGAAGCCGGCCAGTACCACGGTGCCGTAGCGCGTGTACTGCGTGATCTTGCGCCGGCCCGATTCGCCCTCCTTCTTGAGCTCCTTGAGCGACGGCACGGTGGCCGTTAGGAGCTGGAAGATGATCGACGCCGAGATATAAGGCATCACGCCCAGAGCGAAGATCGACAAGCGCTTCAACGCACCACCGGTGAACATGACACCGACGTCGAGAATCGTTCCCGATTGCTGCTGGAACAACCGGGCCAACTCCGCCGGATCGATACCGGGCACCGGAATGAAGCTCCCGATACGGAACACGATCAGCGCGCCGAGCAGGAATAACAGCCGCTGCCGGATCTCGGTGAGATTACCGGCGTTGGGCATCATGCCGCCGCCTGCGTTGTTGGGACGCTTGGCCATGTCTATGCGGTGACCGAACCGCCCGCCGATTCGATCGCCTGACGGGCGCCGGCTGTCGCCGCCACACCCTTCAGCGTCACCGCCGAGGACAGCTCACCGGAAGCGATGATCTTGGCACCCCGCGCCTGGCGCGGCACAAGACGGGCCGCCTTGAGCGCAGCCAGGTCAATCTCGCCGCTCAACTTGTTCAGACTGTCCAGACGGACTTCAACCACACCCGAGCCGGTCGCGTGAAAGCCACGCTTGGGAATACGGCGCTGCAGCGGCATCTGGCCGCCTTCGAAGCCGACCTTCGTATAACCGCCGCTGCGCGAATGCTGGCCCTTGTGACCGCGACCCGCGGTCTTGCCGAGATCCGAACCGGCCCCGCGGCCAACGCGCTTGGCGTCCGGACGGGAACCCTCAGTGTAATGCAGGTCGTTGAGCTTCATTTAAGCCTCCTCGACCGCAAGCATGTCAGCAACCTTGTTGATCATGCCGCGATTTTCCGGGGTATCGGTCACTTCGACCGAGTGATTCACACGACGCAGACCCAGGCCCCGTACGCAGGCGCGATGTCGCGCAATGCGGCCGATGGGGCTCTTGATCAGCGTAACTTTGATCCGCTTGTCTGCCATGACCGCCTCGTTTACGCCGTAATGTCTTCGACGGACTTGCCGCGCTTGGCCGCAATGAATTCCGGATCATGCATGTTGCGCAAACCGTTGATGGTCGCCCGCACCAGGTTGATCGGATTACGCGAGCCGTAGCTCTTGCACAGTACGTTGTTCACGCCCGCAACCTCGAACACCGCGCGCATGCCGCCGCCCGCAATCACACCGGTACCTTCCGAGGCCGGGCGCATGATCACCTTGCTCGAACCGTGCTCGCCGACAATGGCGTGCTGCAGCGTGGAGCCTTCCTTGATCTGCACGCGCACCATGCTCTTGCGCGCGGCCTCCATCGCCTTGGCGATGGCCAGCGGCACTTCACGCGCCTTGCCATAGCCATAGCCGACGCGACCCTCGCCGTCGCCGACCACGGTCAGCGCGGTAAAGCCGAACTGACGGCCGCCCTTGACCACCTTGGCCACGCGATTGACAGTGACGAGCTTTTCGAGCAGGTCGCCTTCGGTGCGTTGTTCGTTACGTGTTGCCATATCTCGTATCCGTTAGAACTGCAGGCCGCTTTCACGCGCGGCATCGGCCAGCGCCTTGATGCGACCGTGATAGGCAAAGCCCGAGCGATCGAAGGCGACCTCCTGGATGCCCGCGGCCTTGGCGCGTTCGGCGATCGTGCGACCGACCAGTTCGGCGGCCGACTTGTTGCCGCGATGACCCGCGACTTCGCCCCGCAGATCCTTGTCGAGCGTCGAGGCCGACACCAGCGTCCGGCCGCCGTCCGGCGAGACGATCTGTGCATAAATGTGCTGCGGCGTGCGATGCACCGACAGGCGGTGCGCGCCCAGCTTGCGCATGTGCATCCGGGCCCGGCGCGCACGCCGCAGACGAGAAACCGTTTTCTTGTGCATAACGATCCTGAATCCGTTGCTGTAGGCGAAAACGCGCTACTTCTTCTTGGCGTCTTTGCGGATGATTCGTTCGCCCGCATAGCGAATGCCCTTGCCCTTGTACGGCTCGGGCGGACGCCAGGCGCGAATCTCGGCCGCGGCCTGACCCACGACCTGCTTATCGGCCCCCTTGAGTACGATCTCGGTCGCGCTCGGCGTTTCCACCGTCACGCCCTCGGGCACTTCGTAGACCACCGGGTGGGACAGGCCCAGCGACAGATTCACCTTGCCGCCCTGGGCCTGGGCGCGATAACCGACGCCTTCAAGCTGCAGTTTGCGCTCGAAGCCCTCGGTCACGCCGTGGACCATGTTGGCAACCGTCGCCCGCACCGTGCCGGCCATGGCCATGTTCGGCTGGCGACCGGTAGCCTGGGCTCGTGCCACGCCATCCGAAACTTCCAGATCCACGCCAAGCGGCAGGCGGAACGCCAGTTCGCCGCCCTTGCCCTTGACCGTGATATCGCGACCATTGACGACACACTCGACGCCGCTGGGAATATTAACCGGCGCTTTGGCTACTCTCGACATCTTATTGCTCCTCGCCTGACCGGCTTACGATACGTAGCAGAGGACTTCGCCGCCGTGGCCGGCCGCGCGGGCCGCCCGGTCGGACATCACGCCCTGCGACGTCGAGATGATCGAAATACCCAAGCCACCCACGACCTCGGGCACATCGTTCTTGTTGCAGTAAAGACGCAGCCCGGGTTTCGAGGCGCGCTCGATATACTCGATCACGCCGTGGCCCTGGAAGTACTTCAGGCCAATCCGCAAACGCGGCTTGCCCTCGACCTCGGCCGTTTCATAGCCACTGATGTAGCCTTCATCCTCGAGCACCTTCGCAATCGCGAGCTTGAGCTTCGAGGAGGGCATTTCAACGCTTTCCTTGTCCGCCGACTGCCCGTTACGAATACGGGTCAGCATGTCGGCGATGGGGTCAGTCATACTCATGCGTACCGATACCTATTAACTGTGAACTACCAGGACGAGAGCACGAGGCCGGGCACTTCGCCCCGCATCGCAGCTTCGCGCAGCTTGTTACGGGACAGACCGAACTTGCGATAGACACCCTTCGGGCGCCCGGTCACTCGACAACGGCGCGTAACCCGGGTCGGGCTCGCATCGCGCGGCAACGCCTGCAATTCCTGGGCAGCGGCATAACGCTCTTCAGGCGTGGCCTGCGGATCTTCGATCCGGGCCTTGATCGCCTGACGCTTGGCCGCGTACTTGGCTACGATCTTCATGCGCTTTTCATCACGCGCAATCATGCTTTTCTTCGCCATAATTATCTCCGGAAGGGGAAGTTGAACCCTTCAAGCAGGGCCCGCCCCTCTTCATCGCTCGACGCGGTGGTCGAGATCACGATATCCATGCCGCGCAACGCATCCACGCGATCGTAATCGATCTCGGGAAACACGATCTGCTCCTTGAGGCCGAGGCTGTAATTGCCCCGCCCGTCGAAGGAGCGCGGATTGAGGCCGCGAAAATCGCGGATACGCGGCAACGTCACGTTGACCAGGCGGTCCAGGAATTCATACATCCGGGCGCGGCGGAGCGTGACCTTGCAGCCGATCGGCCAGCCTTCGCGGATCTTGAATCCGGCGACCGACTTGCGGGCACGGGTCATCACCGGCTTCTGCCCGGCGATCTTTTCCATGTCGCCCATCGCGGCCTCGATCACCTTGCGATCCGACACCGCTTCGCCCACGCCCATGTTCAGCGTGATCTTGGCAATCCGGGGCGCCGCCATGCGGCTGCTGTAGTCGAACTTCTCGACCAGCTCGCCGACAATGCGATCCCTGTAAACGGCCTTCAACCGCGGCGCGATTGTCTGTTCTGCGTTTTCCATGACTCGCCTACGCGTCCACTACTTCGCCGGAGGACTTGAAGACGCGCACCTTGCGTCGGTCTTCACCTTCACCCAGCCATTTGAAACCAACACGCTCGCCCTTTTCGGTCTGCGGGTTGTACAGCATCACGTTCGACACGTGCAGCGGCATCTCCTTTTCCTCGATGCCACCCTGTACACCCTGGTTGGGGTCAGGCTTGACATGTTTTTTGACCATGTTCAAGCCTTCCACCAAGACCTTGCCGTTGTCGAGCACACGTGTGACGGTGCCGCGGCGGCCCCGGTCCTTGCCGGCCACCACCATGACTTCGTCGCCTTTACGGATTTTGCTGGAGCTCATAGCACCTCCGGCGCAAGCGAAATGATGCGCATGAACTTGGCACGCAGTTCACGAGTCACCGGGCCGAAGATACGGGTCCCGACCGGCTCGTTGTTGGCGTTGAGCAGCACGGCGGCGTTGCTGTCGAAGCGGATGACCGAGCCATCCACACGACGCACGCCACGCTTGGTGCGCACCACGACCGCGTTCATCACATCGCCTTTCTTCACACGACCGCGCGGAATGGCATCCTTGACCGTGATCTTGATGATGTCGCCGACACGAGCATAACGCCGGTGCGAACCGCCCAGTACCTTGATGCACTGGACGCGACGGGCACCGCTGTTGTCGGCTGCGCTGAGTTCCGATTCTGTCTGAATCATGACCTTGGCTATCCTGCAGTATCGAACTCGCCAGCCTTGTCTACGACACGGCTGAGCGACCACGATTTGTGACGAGAGATCGGGCGACCCTCACGAATCTCGACCCAGTCGCCCACATTGCAGACATTGTCTGCGTCGTGTGCCTTGAGTCGCGTGCTGCGCTTGACGTACTTGCCATACAGCGGATGCTGCATGCGCCGCTCGATCGACACCACGATGGTCTTGTCCATCGCGTTGCTGACCACGCGGCCCACGAGTGCGCGCTGGCGCTTTTCGCCTGCTTCGGGTTGCGTGTTGGTATCGCTCATCGGAGTTAACCCTGATTGCGTGCTTCGTTGAGCACGGTCTTGATACGGGCGATATCGCGCCGGATACGTCCGAACTGATGCGTCGCCGCCAGCTGACCGCTGCCCTGCTGCATGCGCAGGTTGAACTGCTCGCGCCGCAGCGCCACCAGCTCCTCGTTCAGCTCGTCGGCCGATTTCTGTCTCAGATCTGTCGCTTTCATGATCGCCTCTACATCACCTTGCGTTCGACGAACACGGTCTTGACCGGCAACTTGGAAGCGGCCAGCCGGAACGCTTCCTGCGCCACTTCACGCGAAACGCCTTCCATCTCGTAGAGCATGGAGCCGGGCTGGACCTTGGCGACCCAGAACTCGACGTTGCCCTTGCCCTTGCCCATACGCACTTCGATGGGCTTCTTGGTTACCGGCTTGTCCGGGAACACGCGGATCCAGGTCTTGCCGCCACGCTTGATGTAGCGCGTCATGGCACGACGTGCGGCCTCGATCTGCCGCGCCGTCAGCCGACCGCGCTCCACGGCCTTGAGGCCGAACTCGCCGAAGCTGACTTCGTTGCCGCGCTGCGCCAGGCCGCGGTTGCGACCTTTCTGCACCTTGCGGAACTTGACTCGCTTGGGTTGCAACATAACGCCTTACCCCGCTGCAGCGCCGGACTCGGCGCTTTCTTCGACTTTAGGCTCGGTGTCGAACACCTCGCCCTTGAAGATCCAGACCTTGACGCCGATGACACCGTAGGTCGTCTTGGCTTCCGCCAGGCCGTAGTCGATGTCGGCACGCAGCGTATGCAGCGGCACACGGCCGTCGCGGTACCATTCGGTACGCGCAATCTCGGCGCCGTTCAGGCGCCCCGCGACGTTCACGCGGATACCGCCGGCGCCCAGGCGCATGGCGTTGCCCACCGCACGCTTCATGGCGCGGCGAAACATGATGCGGCGCTCGAGCTGCTGCGCGATATTCTGCGCGACGAGATAGGCATCCAGCTCCGGACGCCGAATCTCCTCGACCGACAGATGCACCGGCACACCCATGCGTGCCGCCACCTCGGACCGCAGCTTGTCGATGTCCTCGCCCTTCTTGCCGATCACGATACCCGGCCGTGCGGTGTGAATCGTGATGCGAGCCGAACGGGCCGGACGGTCGATCTGAATACGACTGACCGACGCATGCGACAGCTTTTCGCGAATGAATTCGCGCACCGCCAGATCGGTGTTCAGCGCATCGGCGTAACCCTGACCCTCGGCGTACCAGCGCGAGCTCCACTCGGTGGTGATGCCGAGCCGGAAACCGACGGGATGTACTTTATGACCCATATCTTTATCCGCTGTCGTTGGACCGCCTAGCGGTCGGCCACTCGAATGGTGACGTGACTCGTCCGCTTCAGGATGCGATCGGCGCTGCCGCGGGCACGCGGCTTCATCCGCTTCATCGTCGGCCCCTCGTCGACCATGATGGTCGCGATCCTGAGCTCGTCGATATCCGCACCCTCGTTGTGCTCGGCATTGGCAAGCGCCGACTCGAGCACCTTGTGCACGATCCGCGCCGCCTTCTTGGTCGAGAACTCAAGCACTTCGAGCGCCCGCTCAACCGGCATGCCGCGGACTTCGTCGGCGACCAGGCGGGCCTTCTGCGGCGAGATACGCGCGAACCGCAATTTTGCGACAGATTCCATCTCGATATCTCCGCGTTAACCCTTGCGATCGCCGAGATGACCCTTGAAGGTCCGGGTCGGCGAAAATTCACCCAGCTTGTGTCCGACCATATTTTCGGACACGAATACCGGAACGTGCTGGCGGCCGTTGTGGACCGCGATGGTGAGGCCGATCATGTCCGGCGTCACCATCGAGCGACGCGACCAGGTCTTGATCGGACGCTTGGTGCTCGCACCCTGAGCCGCCTCGACCTTCCTGGCCAGATGCAGGTCGACGAAGGGACCTTTCTTGAGAGAACGTGGCATAACTTATCCCGTACCTTGTCTGGCGCCCTAGCGCTTTTTGCGCTTGGTGCTCCGACGGACAATCATGCCGTCGGTGCGCTTGTTCGAACGAGTCTTGAGACCCTTGGTCTTCCAACCCCAGGGACTGGTCGGATGCCGGCCACCGCTGGTGCGACCCTCGCCACCACCATGCGGGTGGTCGATCGGATTCATGGCCACACCGCGAACGGTGGGACGCTTGCCGCGCCAGCGTGTGGCGCCGGCCTTGCCGAGCTGACGCAGGCTGTGCTCGTTGTTGCCAACCTCGCCGACGGTCGCCTTGCAGTTGATGTGCACGCGACGGGTTTCGCCGGACTTCAGGCGCAACACGCAGTACTCGCCGGCCCGCGCCGCGATCTGGATGCTCGTGCCGGCGCTGCGCGCCAGCTGGGCACCCTTGCCGGGACGCATTTCCACACAATGCACCGTTGTACCCACCGGGATGCTGGCCAGCGGCAATGCGTTGCCCGGACGAATCGGCGACTGCGGACCGGAAACGATCGGCGTACCGGCTTCGACACCGCGCGGCGCGATGATGTATCGGCGCTCGCCGTCGGCATAGAGCACCAGCGCGATGTTCGCGCTGCGATTCGGATCGTACTCCAGACGCTCGACCTTACCCGGGACGCCGTCCTTGTTGCGCTTGAAATCGATCAGCCGATAATGCTGACGATGACCGCCGCCGCGATGACGAACCGTGATCCGGCCGTGCGCGTTGCGACCACCCTGCTTGTGCTTCTTGACCAGCAGCGCTTCATGCGGCCTGCCGCTGTGCAGGTCGGGGCGCTTGACGCTGACCACGAACCGCCGGCCCGCTGATGTCGGATTGGCTTTCTTGAGTGCCATAGTATTCTAGCTCCGCTACGTCGCCCTACTGGGCGGCGCCGTCAAGAAAATCGATTTCGTCGCCTTCGGCCAGCGTCACATAAGCCTTCTTGAAACCGCTTCGCAAACCGGCCTGGCCGCGAAAGCGCTTCTGCTTGGGCTTGTTGTTCAACGTGGTCACACCGACGACCTTGACGTTGAACAGGGACGCGACCGCTTCGGCGATCTCGTGCTTGTTCGCGTCGCCGGCGACCTGGAAGACCACCTGGTTGGCCGAATCGCCAACCACCGAAGCCTTTTCCGAGACGAGCGGCGAACGCAGTACCTGATAGATGCGCTCTTTATTCATGCCAGCCATCCTTCGAACGCCTGCAGCGCGCTTTCCGTCATCAACACATGCTCAGCGCCGACCAGCGTGACCGGATCGAGATCCGTGACCGCGACCACGTCGAAGCCGACGATATTGTTGGCCGAATAGCCGAGCTTGTCGTCGACTTCGGATACAACCAGCACGCCGCGCGCCTCGACCGACTGCTCGGACAGAGCCTTGAGCAGGCCCTTGGTGCTACGCGACTCGAGCGCCAGATCCGAAACCACCGAAAGGCGATCCTGGCGAACCAGCTCCGAAACGATCGCACTCATGCCGGCGCGATACATCTTGCGGTTGACCTTCTGCGAGAAATCGCGGGGACTTGCGGCGAACGTCACGCCGCCACCGGACCAGATCGGACTGCGAATGGTGCCAGCCCGGGCGCGGCCCGTGCCCTTCTGACGCCACGGCTTCTTGCCGCCGCCGCGCACTTCCGCACGATTTTTCTGCGCCTTGGTGCCCGCACGACCACCGGCGAGATATGCCGTGACGATCTGGTGCACCAGAGTTTCGTTGAACGGGCGACCGAAAACGGCGTCCGACACCGAAACCGACTTGTCGCCGCTTGCGAGATTCAGTTCCATGCTTAAACCTGCCTATTCGCCAGCGCGCCGTTAACCGGCCTTCTTGACCGCCGGCTGAATGATGACGTCACCGTTCTTGGCACCCGGCACACCGCCGCGAACCAGAATGAGACCCCGCTCTTCGTCCACGCGAACCACTTCCAGGTTCTGGACCGTGGTACGGGCGTTACCCAGCTGGCCGGCCATCTTCTTGCCCTTGAACACATGACCCGGCGACTGGTTCTGACCAATCGAGCCCGGCGCGCGATGCGCCTTCGAGTTACCATGCGTCGACCGCTGGGACCGGAAATTGTGACGCTTGATCACACCACCGTAGCCCTTGCCGATGGAGCGCCCGATCACGTCGACGTACTGCCCGGCGGCGAAGATCGACACCGTCAGCTCACCGCCGACCTCGATCTCGACCTGCTCCGGCTCGACGGCCTCTTCGCCATCGGCCGCGCCGGACGCAACCCGGGGCCAGTCACCGTCCACGCGAAACTCCCACATACCGCGACCCGCCTCGACGCCGGCCTTCTTGAAGTGCCCGGCGGCCGGCCTGGTCACGCGGTTTGCGCGACGCGTACCGGTCGTCACCTGCAGTGCGCGGTAGCCATCGGTTTCGACATCTTTTTTCTGGACGACGCGGTTCGGCTCGACCTCGACGACCGTGACAGGCACGGACACGCCGTTGTCGTCGAACACGCGCGTCATGCCGCGCTTGCGACCTACCAATCCAATAGCCATTTATTAAGTACCTTCTCGCTTATCGCCACTCGCTAGAGGGGGCGACAGTTCAAGTATGGTTTTCCAGTGCAAAGGGCCCGCGTGATCGCGGGCCTCTTCCAACAAGAGGGCGCGAAGTATAACACGCCCCGGTGACTTGTGTCGCCCTTACTGCAATTTAATTTGGACGTCGACGCCCGCAGCAAGATCGAGTTTCATCAACGCGTCGACCGTCTTCTCGGTCGGCTCGACAATATCCATCATCCGCTTGTGCGTGCGGATTTCATACTGATCCCGGGCGTCCTTGTTGACGTGCGGCGAGATCAGGATGGTATAGCGCTCCTTGCGCGTCGGCAGCGGGATCGGGCCGTGGACCTGCGCACCGGTACGCTTGGCGGTCTCGACGATCTCGCGGGCCGACTTATCGATCAATCGATGGTCGAACGCCTTGAGACGAATACGAATGTTCTGACTAGCTGCCATGACGATTCAAATGCCTCAGGCCGTAATTTTGGTCACGACGCCCGCACCCACAGTGCGACCGCCTTCACGAATGGCGAAGCGCAGGCCTTCTTCCATCGCAATCGGATGAATGAGCTCAACGTTCATCGTCACGTTGTCGCCCGGCATCACCATCTCGGTGTCCGCCGGCAGCTCGCAAGCGCCCGTCACGTCCGTCGTGCGGAAGTAGAACTGCGGACGATAGCCCTTGAAGAACGGCGTATGACGACCGCCCTCTTCCTTCTTCAGCACGTACACTTCGCATTCGAAGTTGGTGTGCGGCGTGATCGATCCCGGCTTGGCCAGCACCTGACCACGCTCGATGTCTTCGCGCTTGGTGCCGCGCAGCAGCGCGCCGATGTTGTCGCCTGCCTGACCCTGGTCCAGCAGCTTGCGGAACATCTCCACGCCGGTGACCGTCGTCTTGGTCGTGGGGTTGATGCCCACGATTTCGATGTCGTCACCCACGTTGACCACGCCGCGCTCGACACGACCGGTGGCGACCGTGCCGCGGCCGGAGATCGAGAACACGTCTTCGACCGGCATCAGGAACGCTCCGTCGATGGCACGCTCGGGGTCCGGAATGAATTCATCCATGGCCCGCACGAGCTTGGCGATCGATTCCGCCCCGTGCTCGCCTTCGTCGCCTTCCAGCGCCTTGAGCGCACTGCCGATGATCACCGGCGTGTCGTCGCCCGGGAAGTCGTAGGCGTCCAGCAGTTCGCGGACCTCCATTTCCACCAGCTCAAGCAGCTCTTCGTCGTCCACCATGTCGGCCTTGTTCAGGTATACGACAATGAACGGCACGCCCACCTGGCGCGCCAGCAGAATGTGCTCGCGCGTCTGCGGCATGGGGCCGTCGGCCGCCGACACAACCAGGATCGCGCCGTCCATCTGCGCGGCACCCGTGATCATGTTCTTGACGTAGTCCGCATGGCCCGGGCAGTCCACGTGCGCATAGTGACGCGCTTCACTCTCGTACTCGACGTGCGAGGTGGAGATCGTGATGCCGCGCGCCTTTTCTTCCGGCGCCTTGTCGATGGCATCAAACGCCGACAGCTCCGAACCGAACAACCGGTTCGACACCACCGTCAGCGCGGCCGTCAGCGTCGTCTTGCCATGGTCCACGTGACCAATCGTGCCGACGTTGACGTGCGGCTTGTTACGCTCGAATTTTGATTTGGACACGGCGACTTCCTCTTATGCCTTTTCCGGTTGATTGCGAGTCAACGCCTCGACGATATTTCGCGGCGCTTCTGCATAATTGTCGAATTGCATGGTGTAGGTGGCACGCCCCTGACTCATGGAGCGCAAATCGGTCGCATAACCGAACATCTCGGACAACGGCACCGTAGCCGAAATCTGCTTGCCGGTCGGGATGTCTTCCATGCCCTTCAGATTGCCGCGACGCCGATTGAGATCGCCCATGACGTCGCCCATGTACTCTTCGGGCGTGACGACTTCGACGTCCATCATCGGCTCGAGCAACACGGCCGAAGCCTTGCGCGCACCATCCTTGAGTGCCATCGAGCCGGCTATTTTAAACGCCGCCTCGTTGGAGTCAACATCATGGTAAGAACCGTCGTAGAGGGTGACCTTGATATCGACCATGGGGTAGCCCGCGACCACGCCGTTGGTCATGGCCTCCTGAATACCCTTGTCGACCGCGCCGATGTATTCCTTCGGCACCACGCCACCGACAATGGCGTTGACGAATTCATAGCCGGCGCCGGCTTCTTCCTGCGGCTCGATGCGCAGATAGACGTGCCCGTACTGACCACGACCACCCGACTGACGAACGAACTTGCCTTCCTGCTCGACCTTCTTGCGAATGGTCTCGCGATAGGCCACCTGCGGCGCACCGACGTTGGCCTCGACACCGAACTCTCGCTTCATGCGATCGACGATGATTTCAAGATGCAACTCGCCCATGCCCGAGATGATGGTCTGCGACGTCTCTTCGTCCGTGCGCACACGGAAGGACGGATCCTCCTGCGCAAGCTTCGACAACGCCACGCCCATCTTTTCCTGGTCGGACTTGGTCTTGGGCTCGACCGCGACGGCAATAACCGGCTCCGGGAACTCCATACGCTCGAGAATGACCTGGGAGTCAGGCGCACAGAGCGTATAACCGGTGGTCACGTTTTTCAGGCCGACCACGGCCGCGATATCGCCCGCGCGGATTTCCTTGATCTCTTCGCGCGAGTTGGAATGCATCTGAAGCAGACGACCCACGCGCTCTTTCTTGTTCTCGATCGGGTTGTAAACCGCGTCGCCCGATGCCAGCACGCCTGAATACACACGAATGAACGAGAGCGAGCCGACAAACGGATCGGTGGCAATCTTGAACACCAGCGCGGAGAACGGCTCGTCGTCGGTGGCATGGCGCTCGATCTGCTTTTCCGGATCGTTGGCGTCGATGCCCTTGATCGCCGGCACTTCGGTCGGCGCCGGCAAGTAGTCGATGACCGCGTCGAGCATCGCCTGGACGCCCTTGTTCTTGAACGCGGTACCGCAGATCGTCGGCGTGATCTCGTTGTTGATCGTGCGCTTGCGCAGGCCCGATTTGATGTCGTCGATGCTCAACTCACCCGATTCGAGATATTTCTCCATGATCTCTTCATCGGCCTCGGCTGCCGCCTCGACCATGGCTTCCCGGAACTTCTCGGCGTCGGCCTGAAGATGCTCGGGAATATCGCGCGCCTCGAACGTGCGGCCGCCGTCTTCCTGGTTCCAGTAGATCGCCTGCATGCGAATCAGGTCGACCACGCCCTCGAACTCGTCCTCAGCGCCGATCGGCAACTGCAGAGTCACCGGAGTGCTGGCCAGCCGCGACTTCATCATCTCGAGACAGCGCCAGTAATCCGCGCCCAGCTTGTCCATCTTGTTGACGAAGACAATCCGCGGCACGTGATACTTGTTGGCCTGACGCCAGACCGTTTCGGTCTGCGGCTCCACACCGGCATTGGCGTCCAGCACGCACACGGCGCCGTCGAGCACACGTAGCGAACGCTCGACTTCGATAGTGAAGTCAACGTGACCGGGCGTATCGATGATGTTGATTCGATACTGGTGCGGATACTGCTGCTCCATACCCTGCCAGAAACAGGTGGTGGCAGCCGAGGTAATGGTGATGCCGCGCTCCTGCTCCTGCGCCATCCAGTCCATCACGGCCGCGCCGTCATGCACCTCGCCCATCTTGTGAGAGATACCGGTGTAGTACAGAACACGTTCGGTCGTCGTCGTCTTGCCGGCATCGATGTGGGCCATGATGCCAATGTTGCGATAACGCTCAAGTGGATGCTTACGGGCCATGAGGGTCTCTTGTAGCTCTTGCGAAATGGTGCGCGCGGGGATCGCGCGTCTTACCAGCGGAAGTGCGAGAACGCCTTGTTGGCGTCGGCCATGCGATGCGTGTCCTCACGCTTCTTGACCGCCGCACCGCGATGCTCGGAGGCATCGATCAGCTCGCCGGCCAACCGACGCGCCATGGTGTTCTCGCCACGCTTGCGCGCGGCATCGATAACCCAGCGCATGGCGAGCGTCGTACGACGAATCGCGCGCACCTCGACCGGCACCTGATAGGTGGCGCCGCCCACGCGGCGGGACTTGACCTCGACCGCAGGACGCACGTTGTCGAGCGCTTCCTGCAGCACTTCCAGAGGCTCGTCCGTGCCTTTCTTGGTGGAGATCTGGGACAGCGCGCCGTAGACGATCATTTCGGCCTTCGACTTCTTGCCATCCTCCATGATCATGTTCATGAACTTGGCGAGGAGCTCGCTGTGATACCGCGGATCCGGAAGGATTTCGCGGCGCGGGGCGGATGCACGACGGGACATAGCTTTTCTAACCTATTCGTTTGAACGGATGCGGCCGACCTACGACTTCGGCTTCTTGGCGCCGTACTTCGAACGACCCTGACGACGCGCTTCCACGCCCGAGGCATCCAGCGCACCGCGCACCGTGTGGTAACGCACACCGGGCAAGTCCTTGACACGACCGCCGCGAATCAGCACGACGGAGTGTTCCTGAAGGTTATGACCTTCACCACCGATGTAGCTGGCCACTTCATAGCCGTTGGTCAGCCGCACACGCGCGACCTTGCGCAGTGCCGAGTTCGGCTTCTTCGGCGTGGTGGTATAGACGCGGGTGCAGACGCCACGCTTCTGCGGGCAGCCCTGCAACGCCGGCACGTCATTCTTCTGCCGTTTGTCCTTGCGGCCCTTACGGACCAATTGGTTGACCGTAGACACGTCGTCACCCTGATCTTGATCTTAAAAAATATTAAGGCAGCCCGGGAATCCAGGCTGCCAGAAGAGGACGGCGGATACTAAGGCAGACGCACGCTGGTGTCAACCATCGCGCGCCTGCCCGGTAGCGCCATCAGTTCTGCTCGTCGCCGGCGGCGTCGGCATTGTGCGAACCCGCGTCAGCGCGATCCAGCGCGTCCTCGGCGTCGGCATTGGCCTCGGCGGCCATCTCCACGGCCTCCTCGACCGCTTCGCCCCGAGTGGCCGGCAGAGCGCCCTGCAGGTCCAGCGGGCCCATGCGCTCGCGCCGACGCTGCTCGTGATACGCCAGGCCGGTACCCGCCGGAATCAGCCGACCGACGATGACGTTTTCCTTGAGACCCCGCAGATCGTCCCGGGCGCCGCGCACGGAGGCTTCGGTCAGCACGCGCGTGGTTTCCTGGAACGAGGCCGCCGAAATGAACGACTCGGTCGACAGGCTCGCCTTGGTGATGCCCAGCAACAGCCGGTCGAAGGTCGCGGGCTGCTCGCCCTTGGCCTCGACCCGGCGATTCTCGTCCAGCACCGCCTGGTACTCGGCCTGCTCGCCCTGCAGGAACTTGGTATCACCCGCGTCGACAATCTCGACCCGACGCAGCATCTGGCGAATGATCACCTCGATGTGCTTGTCGTTGATACGCACGCCCTGCAGCCGGTAGACGTCCTGAATCTCCTTGACCAGATAGTCCGAGAGCTTCGGAATCCCCTGGAGACGCAGGATGTCGTGCGGCATCGGCTCGCCGTCGGACACGATTTCGCCCTTCTCGACGTACTCGCCCTCGAAGACGTTGATCTGACGCCACTTCGGCACCAGCAGCTCGGTCTCGTAGCCATCGGAATCGACGATCTTGAGGCGCTGCTTGCCCTTGGTCGCCTCACCGAAACGCACGGTGCCCGCGGCTTCGGCGAGAATCGCCGGCACCTTGGGCTTGCGCGCCTCGAACAGGTCGGCCACGCGGGGCAGACCACCCGTGATGTCGCGGGTCTTGGACGATTCCTGCGGAATACGGGCGGTGACGTCACCCACCACGATCTCCTGCCCGTCCTCCACTACCACGATCGCCTTGGGTGGCAGACTGTACGCCGCCGGGATCTCGGTACCCGGGAAGTTCAGCTCATTGCCGTCGCCGTCGAGCAGCTTGATCACCGGGCGCAGGTCCTTGTTGGCCTGGCCGCGCGATTTCGGCTCGGTCACCACCAGCGTGGAAACGCCGGTGATTTCGTCGATCTCGCGCTGCACCGTCACACCTTCGATGAACTCCTCGAACTTCACCTTGCCGGCGACTTCCGAGATGATCGGATGGGTATGCGGATCCCAGTCGGCGAGACGCTTGCCGGCCTCGACCTGATCGCCCTCGCCGACGTGCAGCCGCGCGCCGTAGGGGATCTTGTAGCGTTCCTTTTCGCGGTAGTTGTCGTCCATGACGCCGATTTCGCCCGATCGCGACACCGCGACCAGATGCCCGTCCTCGGCGTGCGCCACGGTCTTGATGTTGTGCAGCTTGACCGTGCCGTCGGTCTTGGTCTCGACGCCGTCGGCCGAAACCGCACGCGAGGCCGCGCCGCCGACGTGGAAGGTACGCATGGTCAGCTGCGTGCCGGGCTCGCCGATCGACTGCGCCGCAATCACGCCGACGGATTCGCCGATCGAGACCCGCTCGCCACGCGCCAGATCCCGGCCATAGCACTGCGCGCACACGCCGAACGATGCTTCACAGGTGATCGGGCTGCGCACATGCACCATGTCGATGGAGTTGACCTCGAGCTTGTCGACCTCGCGCTCGGTGAGCAGCGTGCCGGCATCGATCAGGGTCGTGTTGTCGGCCGGGTCGACCACGTCGCGCGCCAGCACGCGACCGAGCACCCGTTCGCGCAGGGGCTCGACCACGTCGCCGCCTTCCACGATCGGGTACATCGGAATACCGCCCTCGGTGCCGCAGTCCACGTCGGTGATAACAACGTCCTGCGACACATCCACGAGACGCCGGGTCAGATAACCCGAGTTCGCGGTCTTGAGCGCGGTGTCGGCCAGACCCTTGCGGGCGCCGTGCGTGGAGATGAAGTACTGCAGTACGTTCAGCCCCTCGCGGAAGTTGGCCGTGATGGGCGTCTCGATGATCGAGCCGTCCGGTTTGGCCATCAGGCCACGCATGCCGGCCAGCTGGCGGATCTGGGCCGCGCTACCACGGGCGCCGGAGTCCGCCATCATGAAGATCGAGTTGAACGAGGTCTGGTCGACGGGGTTGCCCTCGCCGTCCACGACTTCGTCCAGGCCGAGCTTGTCCATCATGGCATTGGCGATCTGCTCGTTCGCCCGGGACCAGATATCGATGACCTTGTTGTAACGCTCGCCCTGGGTCACGAGACCAGAGGTGTATTGATCCTCGATCTCCTTGACTTCGTCCTCGGCCCGCGCCAGCACGGTCTGCTTTTCTTCCGGAATCACCATGTCGCCCACGGCGATCGAGATACCGGCCTTGGTCGACATGCGGAAACCGGTGTACATCAACTGGTCGGCGAAGACCACGGTCTCCTTGAGACCGACGTTGCGGTACGCCTGATTGATGACTTCGCTGACCGTTTTCTTGCCGAGCTCCTGGTTGATCATGGCGAACGGCAGGCCCGGGGGCAGGATGTCATAGAGCATCGCCCGGCCGACGGTGGTCTCGACGATGCGCGTGACCGGCGTCGTATTGCCATCCTCGTCCATGTCGACGTCGTCGAGACGGACCTTGATCAGGGCCTGCAGATGCACCTGCCCGGCGTCATAGGCGCGATGCACCTCGGCCGGATCGGAGAAGGTCATGCCCTCGCCGGCCTGGTTCACCCGCGAACGGGTCATCCAGTACAGCCCGAGCACGACGTCCTGGGTGGGCACGATGATGGGCGCGCCGGAGGCCGGCGACAGCACGTTGTTGGTCGACATCATCAGCACGCGCGCTTCCAGCTGTGCCTCGACGGACAGCGGCACGTGCACGGCCATCTGGTCGCCGTCGAAGTCGGCGTTGAAGGCGGTGCAGACCAGCGGATGCAGCTGGATCGCCTTGCCCTCGATCAGCACCGGCTCGAACGCCTGGATACCCAGGCGATGCAGGGTCGGCGCGCGGTTGAGCAGCACCGGATGCTCGCGGATCACGTTTTCCAACATGTCCCAGACTTCCGGTTCTTCGCGCTCGACCATCTTCTTGGCCGCCTTGATCGTGGAGGCGTACTCCAGACGCTGCAGGCGGGAATAGATGAACGGCTTGAACAGCTCGAGCGCCATTTTCTTGGGCAGGCCGCACTGGTGCAGCTTGAGCGTCGGGCCGACCACGATCACCGAACGGCCCGAGTAGTCGACGCGTTTGCCGAGCAGGTTCTGGCGGAACCGGCCCTGCTTGCCCTTGATCATGTCGGCCAGCGACTTCAGCGGGCGCCGGTTGGAACCGGTGATCGCCCGGCCGCGGCGGCCGTTGTCGATCAGCGCATCCACCGATTCCTGCAGCATGCGCTTTTCGTTGCGCACGATGATGTCCGGCGCGTTCAGGTCGAGCAGCCGCGCGAGGCGGTTGTTGCGGTTGATCACACGCCGGTACAGATCGTTGAGATCCGAGGTGGCGAAGCGGCCGCCATCCAGCGGCACCAGCGGACGCAGGTCCGGCGGCAGCACCGGCAGCGCCCGCAGGATCATCCACTCGGCCTTGTTGCCCGACTGATGGAAATACTCCAGCAGCTTCAGGCGCTTGCCGAGACGCTTGATCTTGGTGGCCGAACCGGTCGCACCCAACTCCTCACGCATGCGCTGCGCTTCGGCGGCCATGTCCATGTTCTTGAGGATGTCGAGAACGGCCTCGGCGCCCATCTTGGCGGTGAATTCATCGCCGTACTGCTCCACCGTTTCGAGGTATTCCTCTTCGGACAGCAGCGCATAGGGCTCGAGCGGCGTCATGCCGGGATCGGTCACGACGTAGGCTTCGAAATACAGCACGCGCTCGATCGCGCGCAGCGGCATGTCGAGCAGCAGGCCGATACGGGACGGCAGGCTCTTGAGGAACCAGATATGGGCCACCGGCGCGGCCAGGTCGATATGACCCATGCGCTCGCGCCGCACCTTGGTCTGGGTGACCTCGACGCCGCATTTTTCGCAGATCACACCGCGATGCTTCATGCGCTTGTACTTGCCGCACAAGCACTCGTAGTCCTTGACCGGGCCGAAGATGCGCGCGCAGAACAACCCGTCGCGCTCCGGCTTGAAGGTCCGGTAGTTGATGGTCTCGGGTTTCTTGACCTCGCCAAAAGACCAGGAACGAATGGTCTCGGGCGAAGCCAGGCTGATTCGAATGGCGTCGAACTCTTCGACGTCGTCCTGGCTCTTGAACAGATTCAGCAGATCTTTCATGTCCTACTCCGGATCGTGAGGGGCGTGGTTGCAACGCGCACGGTGGGTCGCACCGTGCCGGCGGCCGGTTGCCCGGCCGCCACCGCGTTCCTCACTAATCGTCTTCCTCGAGTTCGATGTTCAGACCGAGCGAACGGATTTCCTTGGTCAGAACGTTGAAGGACTCCGGCATGCCGGCGTGCATTTGATGGTCGCCGTCGACAATGCTCTTGTACATCCGCGTGCGGCCGGCGACGTCGTCCGACTTGACGGTGAGCATTTCCTGCAGCGTATACGCCGCGCCATAGGCCTGCAGGGCCCAGACTTCCATCTCACCGAAGCGCTGGCCGCCGAACTGGGCCTTGCCGCCGAGCGGCTGCTGGGTGACCAGGCTGTACGGCCCGGTCGAGCGGGCGTGCATCTTGTCGTCGACCAGGTGGTTGAGCTTGAGCATGTACATATAGCCCACGGTCACCGGACGATCGAAGGTCTCGCCGGTACGGCCGTCGATCAGGTTGGCCTGGCCGGACTCGGGCAGGCCCGCCAGCTTGAGCAGCTCGCGGATCTCGTCCTCGTTGGCCCCGTCGAATACCGGCGTCGCCGTCGGCATCCCGCCGACCAGGTTATGCGCCATGGCCAGCATCTCCTCGTCGGTGAGCTGATCGACGTCTTCCTGCGTGCCCTCGTCGACGTGATACGCCTTCTTCAGGAACGCACGGATTTCACCGACCGCCTTCTGCTGCTCGAGCATCTCGCCGACCCGCAGACCGATACCGCGCGCGGCCCAGCCCAGATGGGTCTCCAGAACCTGCCCGATGTTCATGCGCGACGGCACGCCCAACGGATTCAGCACGATGTCGGCCGGGGTGCCGTCTTCCAGATACGGCATGTCCTCGACCGGCACGATCTGCGAGATCACACCCTTGTTACCGTGACGGCCGGCCATCTTGTCGCCCGGCTGCACACGGCGCTTCACGGCCAGATAGACCTTGACCATCTTGAGCACGCCCGGCGCCAGTTCGTCACCCTGCGTGATCTTTTCCTTCTTCGAGGCCAGCTGGCGCTCGAAGTCGGCTTTCTGGTCCTTGAGACGCTGCGCCACCGCCTCGAGCTGCGCCTGCGCCTGTTCGTCGTGCAGGCGAATATCGAACCACTTCTCGCGATCCAGGTCGTCCAGATAGCTCGCGGCGATCTTGCTGTCGGCCTTCAACCGGTTCGGGCCACCGTCGGCCACCTTGCCGAGCAGCATGCTGCGCAGGCGATCGAACAGATCGTCCTCGAAGATACGCTGCTGGTCGGCCAGATCGCGACGGACCTCGTCCATCTCTTCTTCTTCGATGGACAGGGCACGGGCGTCCTTCTCGACGCCGTCGCGCGTGAACACGCGAACGTCGATCACGGTACCGTCCATGCCCGGCGGCACCCGCTGCGAAGAATCCTTCACGTCGGATGCCTTCTCACCGAAGATCGCCCGCAAAAGCTTTTCCTCCGGCGTGAGCTGTGTTTCGCCCTTGGGCGTGACCTTACCGACCAGAATATCGCCGGCCTTGACCTCGGCGCCGATGTAGGCGATGCCGGAAGCGTCCAGCTTGGACAGCGCCGACTCGTTGACGTTCGGGATATCGGAGGTGATCTCCTCCGACCCGAGCTTGGTCTCACGCGCGACACAGGTCAGTTCCTCGATGTGCACCGAGGTGAAGCGGTCTTCCTCGACCACACGCTCCGAGATCAGGATCGAGTCCTCGAAGTTGTAGCCATGCCAGGGCATGAACGCCACCAGCAGGTTCTGGCCCAGGGCCAGCTCGCCCATGTCGGTGGACGGGCCGTCGGCCAGCACGTCGCCACGCTCGATGACGTCGCCCGGGGAGACCAGCGGCTTCTGGTTCAGGCACGTGTTCTGGTTCGAACGCGTGTACTTGACCATGTTGTAGATATCCACGCCCGATTCGTCGGCGGACGTCTCGGAGTCGTGAACACGCACCACCACGCGCGAGGCGTCGACCTTGTCGACCACGCCGCCGCGGCGCGCGGTCACGGCGTTCCCGGAGTCGATCGCCACCTTGCGCTCGATGCCGGTGCCGACCAGTGGCTTGTCGGCACGCAGGCACGGCACGGCCTGACGCTGCATGTTCGAGCCCATGAGCGCACGGTTGGCGTCGTCGTGCTCGATGAAGGGCACCAGCGAGGCCGCGACCGACAGGATCTGCTTGGGCGACACATCCATGTACTGGACCTTGTCCGGCCCCGACATGGTGAATTCGCCCTGATAACGACAGGACACGAGCTCGTCGGTGAACTGGCCGGTCTCGTCGACCCGGGCGTTGGCCTGGGCGATGACGTAACGGCCTTCCTCGATCGCCGACAGATATTCGATCTCGCCGGTGGCCCGGCCGTTTTCGACCTTGCGATACGGCGTTTCCAGAAAGCCGTACTTGTTGGTGCGGGAATACACCGACAGCGAGTTGATCAGACCGATATTCGGGCCTTCCGGCGTCTCGATCGGGCAGATGCGACCGTAATGGGTCGGATGCACGTCGCGCACTTCGAAGCCGGCGCGCTCGCGGGTCAGACCACCCGGGCCGAGGGCCGACACACGGCGCTTGTGCGTGACCTCGGACAAGGGGTTGTTCTGGTCCATGAACTGCGACAGCTGCGACGAGCCGAAGAACTCCTTGATCGCGGCGGCCACCGGCTTGGCGTTGATCAGGTCCTGCGGCATCAGGCCTTCGGATTCGGCCACCGACAGCCGCTCGCGGACGGCACGCTCGACACGCACCAGGCCGGTGCGGAAGGCGTTCTCCGCCATCTCGCCGACCGAGCGCACGCGCCGGTTGCCGAGGTGGTCGATGTCGTCGGTCTGGCCCACGCCGTTACGGATCGAGACCAGCTCCTTGAGCACATCGATGATGTCCTGGTTGGACAGCACCGATTCGCCCTCGGCCTCCTCGCGGCCCAGACGACGGTTGAACTTCATGCGGCCGACCGCTGACAGATCGTAGCGCTCGGGATTGAAGAACAGATTGTCGAACAGGTTCTCGGCCGCATCCTTGGTCGGCGGCTCGCCCGGACGCATCATGCGATAGATCTCGACCATCGCCTCGAGTTTCGAGGTGGACGGATCCTGCATCAACGTGCTCGAGATATAGGGGCCGTGATCGAGATCGTTGATGTACAGCGTCGGCACATCGGTGATGCCGGCGGTGCGGAACGCCTCGACCAGCTCCTCGGTAATCTCGGTGTTGGCGGCGGCCAGCTCTTCACCGGTGTCGGTGTCCACGATCGCCCGCGACAGCACCTTGCCGATCAGGTAATCGGCCGGCACTTCCAGCTTGGAGACGCCCGCATCCTCGAGCTTCTTGATGTGACGCACGGTGATCCGGCGTCCTTCCTCGACGATCACGTCATCGCCGGCCTTGATGTCGAAGGTCGCCGTTTCGCCGCGCAAACGCTCGGGCACGAGCTCCATCTCCACGCCCTTGTCGGACAGGTGGAACATCGTGGTTTCGTGGAAAATATCGAGCATCTGCTCGGTGTCATAGCCGAGCGCGCGAAGCAGGATGGTTGCCGGCAGCTTGCGACGCCGGTCGATACGCACGTAGACGTTGTCCTTGGGATCGAACTCGAAGTCGAGCCACGAACCACGATACGGAATCACGCGCGCGGAGTACAGATACTTGCCCGAGCTGTGCGTCTTGCCGCGGTCGTGATCGAAGAACACGCCGGGGCTTCGATGCAGCTGGTTGACGATGACCCGCTCGGTGCCGTTGATAATGAAGGTGCCAGTATCGGTCATGAGCGGCATCTCGCCCATGTACACTTCCTGCTCCTTGATATCCTTGACCGGTTTCGGGTTCGCCTTACTATCCTTGTCGTAAATGATCAGGCGAACGGTCACGCGCAGCGGCGCGGAATAGATCATGCCGCGAACACGACACTCTTTTTCGTCGAACACCGGCTGGCCCAGCCGGTAGCTGACGTATTCGAGCGCGGCGCTGCCGGAATGGCTGGCCATCGGAAAGACCGAGCTGAAGGCGGCATGCAGCCCGGCTTCGGCGCGCTTGTCCGCATCGAGGCCCTGCTGGAGGAACTGGCGGTAGGAATCGATCTGGGTGGCCAGGAGAAACGGCATCTCCAGCACCGACGGCTGTTTAGCGAAATCCTTGCGGATTCGTTTTTTCTCGGTAAACGAGTAGGCCATGTCACTCAACCCTCTTGGTTGGACGGACCGCGAGTGGGGCACTCTCGCGGCGGGTAGCGCGGACTTGTCAAAAGCTCCAGTCTGACCCGGCCGTGGTTGCCGTCGGGTCACACTGCAGATTTCGAATGCAGCGACAACGGGAAAAGGCCGGCAGCGTCATGCGCTACCAGCCATTTCACCAAACGCGTCAAGTTATCGTCTTGATCAACTCGCTATGCGTTTTCCCAGCCGCAGAAAAGCGGATTACTTGAGTTCCACCGTGGCGCCGGCGTCCTCGAGATCCTTCTTGATCTTGTCGGCCTCTTCCTTTTCCACACCTTCCTTCAGCGTGGCCGGAACACCTTCGACCATTTCCTTGGCTTCCTTCAGACCCAGGCCCGTGATGGCGCGAACGGCCTTGATGGCACCGACCTTGTTATCGCCAAAGCTGGTCATCACGACGTCGAACTCGGTCTGCTCTTCTTCAGCAGCAGCCTCGCCACCGGCACCAGCGCCGGCGGCCATGGCCACCGGCGCAGCGGCCGAAACGCCAAACTTCTCTTCCATCATTTCGACGAGCTCCACGACGTCCATCACGGACATCTCGGAGATCGCTTCGAGTACTTCTTCCTTCGTAGCAGCCATTGTATAGCTCCTGTTCAATATGTTGGGATCAACCGATCCGTTTCAACAACGGGTTTTCAGCTCGGATTATCAAGCAGCCTGCTTTTGATCGCGGACTGCTGCCATGGCGCGGGCAGCCTGGGCGACCGGCTCGCGTGTCGTGCGGGCCAGCTTGTCGATGGGCGCCTTCATGACGCGCATCAGCTGGGCCAGCGCTTCGTCGCGGGTCGGCAGCTTCGCCAGACGGTCCAGCTGATCGCCGGGCAGCAACTGCCCGTTGAACGAGACCGCCGTGACTTTCAGGGCTTCGTTGGACTTGGCGAATTCGCTCATGACGCGTGCCGCCGCACCCGGATCCTCCAGCGAAAAGCCGAGAATCACCGGGCCGACGAACGCTTCACTCATGCATTCGTAGTCCGTGCCCTTGAGCGCCAGCTTGGCCAGATTGTTCTTGACCACCTTCAGATAGGCGCCGCCGTGGCGACCCTCGATCCGAAGCCGGTCCATCTGGCCCGCGGTGAGACCACGATATTCCGCCAGAACGGCGGAATGCGCGCGGGTCGCCACATCGCTGACTTCTGCCACCATGGCCTGCTTGGCTTGAAAACTCATGGCCATAGTCATCACTCCTTACACATGCCGACGACCATCCGCCGGCGGTGACTGAATCCGCCTCGCGACGGACCCATTCGACGACTGCGATGCCACCGGGGTCGCATCGCACACGTCATCTGCGCAGGCTGATCTATCGATCTTTAAGAACCGGACGGCCGGTTCGCCTGGCGGTCTTTGACGACGCAGCCATCTCGGAGCGGGCTGCGCTACAAAGAACGGTTGACACCCGGGTGCACGCACCCGGCCATCTCGATTACTTACGCCGCGACGCTGGAATGGTCCACGGTCAGACCGGGACCCATCGTCGTCGACAGCGACACCTTCTTGAAATAGATGCCCTTGGCGTTGGGCGGCTTGGCCTTCTTCAGGTCCTGGATCAGGGCCGAAAGATTTTCCACCAGGGCCTGGTTGTCGAAATCGGCCTTGCCGATGGGCGCATGAATGATACCCGCCTTGTCGGTGCGATACTGCACCTGACCGGCCTTGGCATTCTTGACCGCGGTTTCCACGTCGGCGGTGACCGTACCCGTCTTGGGATTCGGCATCAGCCCCTTCGGACCCAGGATCTGGCCCAGGCGACCGACCACCGGCATGGCGTCGGGCGTAGCCACGACCATGTCGAAGTCGATCTGGCCGTTTTGCACCTGCTCGGCCAGGTCGTTCAGGCCGACCACGTCGGCGCCGGCCGCCTTGGCCTTCTCGACATTGTCGCCCTGCGTGAACACCGCCACGCGGACGCTCTTGCCGGTGCCGTTGGGCATGACCGTCGAGCCGCGCACGTTCTGATCCGACTTGCGGGCATTAACGCCGAGATTGACCGAGACTTCGACCGTCTCGTTGAACCGGGCGCTGGCCAGCTTCTTCAGCAGATTCAGGGCCTCGTCGACGGGATACACCTTGACCGGATCGATCTGGTCGCGGATTGCCGCCTTGCGCTTGGACACTTTCGCCATGGCTTAGCCCTCCACCTTGATGCCCATGGAACGGGCACTGCCCGAAATAATACGGACGGCGGCCTCCATATCGGCCGCATTCAGATCCGGCCACTTGGTTTCGGCGATCTGTTCGACCTGGGCACGGGTGACCGTCCCCACCTTGTCGCGCAGCGGATCCGCGGCGCCCGAGGAAATATTCGCGGCCTTTTTCAGCAGGATGGACGCCGGCGGCGTCTTCTTGATGAAGGAAAAGCTGCGATCCGAAAACACGGTAATCACGACCGGCGTCGGCAGACCCGGCTCCATGTCCTGTGTTTCGGCGTTGAAGGCCTTGCAGAATTCCATGATGTTGACGCCGTGCTGACCCAGCGCCGGACCCACGGGCGGGCTCGGGTTCGCCTTGCCGGCCGGAATCTGCAGCTTGATATATCCGGTGACTTTCTTAGCCATTGATTTACTCCTTTCAGGTACTCACGCCGCGGGGTCGGCCCGGGCTCCCTGTCATTGCGCCATGCGGCAGCGCGGCCGGATCAGGTCTTCTCGACCTGATCGAATTCCAGATCCACCGGCGTCGAACGACCGAAAATGGTCACCGCGACACGCAAGCGGTTCTTGTCGTAGTTCACTTCCTCGACCACGCCATTGAAGTCGGCGAACGGGCCGTCGATGACACGCACTTCCTGACCCGGCTCGAACACGGTCTTCGGGCGCGGCTTGTCGACCGACTCCTCGACCCGATTGAGAATCTGGTCGGCCTCCGAGTCCGAGATCGGCGCCGGCCGATCGGCCGTGCCGCCAATGAAACCCAGCACGCGCGGCACGCTCTTCACCAGATGCCAGGTGTCGTCGTTCATTTCCATGTGCACGAGTACGTAGCCCGGAAAGAACTTGCGCTCGGTCGTGCGGCGCTGACCATCGCGCACCTCGACCACCTCTTCGGTCGGCACCAGCACCTCGCCGAAGTAGTCCTCCATTTCATGGCGCGCGATGTAATCCTTGAGGGAATCGCGCACTTTCTTCTCGTACTGAGAGAAGGCTTGAACGACGTACCAGTGCTTGGCCATATAAACAGCTCCGCGCTCAGGCGCGCCCGGTCAACAGAGTGACGGCGTAACCGAGAACGATATCCAGCGCCCAGATGAACGCCGCAAGGATCAGAACGAACACCACGACGAGCAGCGTGGTCTGCATGGTTTCGCGGCGCGTCGGCCACACCATGCGCCGCAACTCGGTGCGCGACCCCTGGACATACGACCATGCCGTCCGGCCAAGCGCCGACTGGAAGGCGATCAGCGCCGCCACCGCGACACCGGCCAGCATGCCCAGCACGCGAACCACGTCGGTGTACGCCGTGAAATAATAGTAGCCGGCGATGCTGGCAATCAGCACCACTATGGCCAGCCATAGCAGCGCCGTATCTAGCGCGCTTGCCGTGCGTTGTTCGGAGGTTGCCATCGACTACTCGACCGAAGACGAAAAACCGTGCGTCTAAAAGTGGCAGGCCAGGAGGGACTCGAACCCCCAACCTGCGGTTTTGGAGACCGCTGCTCTGCCAATTGAGCTACTGACCTAGACGCAAACTTTCTTCTTTACCACGAAAAAGATCGCGGATGGTACCACAGATCGCGGGCTTGGCAACTCGCGCAGCCATGATACCAGACCTTGAAGCCTAATCGGCCCGCGACGCATCACGCCGCGGGCCGATCAGGCGACAGCCTCAGCGCAAACGGCTCAGGCCGTGATCTTGGTCACGACGCCCGCACCCACAGTGCGACCGCCTTCACGAATGGCGAAGCGCAGGCCTTCTTCCATCGCAATCGGATGAATGAGCTCAACGTTCATCGTCACGTTGTCGCCCGGCATCACCATCTCGGTGTCCGCCGGCAGCTCGCAAGCGCCCGTCACGTCCGTCGTGCGGAAGTAGAACTGCGGACGATAGCCCTTGAAGAACGGCGTATGACGACCGCCCTCTTCCTTCTTCAGCACGTACACTTCGCATTCGAAGTTGGTGTGCGGCGTGATCGATCCCGGCTTGGCCAGCACCTGACCACGCTCGATGTCTTCGCGCTTGGTGCCGCGCAGCAGCGCGCCGATGTTGTCGCCTGCCTGACCCTGGTCCAGCAGCTTGCGGAACATCTCCACGCCGGTGACCGTCGTCTTGGTCGTGGGGTTGATGCCCACGATTTCGATGTCGTCACCCACGTTGACCACGCCGCGCTCGACACGACCGGTGGCGACCGTGCCGCGGCCGGAGATCGAGAACACGTCTTCGACCGGCATCAGGAACGCTCCGTCGATGGCACGCTCGGGGTCCGGAATGAATTCATCCATGGCCCGCACGAGCTTGGCGATCGATTCCGCCCCGTGCTCGCCTTCGTCGCCTTCCAGCGCCTTGAGCGCACTGCCGATGATCACCGGCGTGTCGTCGCCCGGGAAGTCGTAGGCGTCCAGCAGTTCGCGGACCTCCATTTCCACCAGCTCAAGCAGCTCTTCGTCGTCCACCATGTCGGCCTTGTTCAGGTATACGACAATGAACGGCACGCCCACCTGGCGCGCCAGCAGAATGTGCTCGCGCGTCTGCGGCATGGGGCCGTCGGCCGCCGACACAACCAGGATCGCGCCGTCCATCTGCGCGGCACCCGTGATCATGTTCTTGACGTAGTCCGCATGGCCCGGGCAGTCCACGTGCGCATAGTGACGCGCTTCACTCTCGTACTCGACGTGCGAGGTGGAGATCGTGATGCCGCGCGCCTTTTCTTCCGGCGCCTTGTCGATGGCATCAAACGCCGACAGCTCCGAACCGAACAACCGGTTCGACACCACCGTCAGCGCGGCCGTCAGCGTCGTCTTGCCATGGTCCACGTGACCAATCGTGCCGACGTTGACGTGCGGCTTGTTACGCTCGAATTTTGATTTGGACATTGCCTCGCCTTTCGCCGTTGGGCCTGCGTATATCAACCGAGACGCGCACAGCTCTTGGAACTGACGCCTCGACACCAAAACGCGGGCGATGCACACCCGCCTGACTTGGAGCCCATGACCGGAGTTGAACCGGTGACCTCATCCTTACCAAGGATGTGCTCTACCTCTGAGCTACATGGGCTAAGCAAATTGTCACCCAGGACGCCGCATTGCGACCTGGAGCGGGCGACCGGAATCGAACCGGCATCATCAGCTTGGAAGGCTGAGGTTCTACCGTTGAACTACGCCCGCACGCTCAACGCCGACAAACTCTCGCCAATCACCGCGCGCAATGCAAGCGCGATCAATCGACGCTGGCTCGATCCGATGCCATCGAAGCCGACCACGCCGACTTGGATGCGCCAAGCCTCGATGCCGCACCGCGGATTCGAAGCCCGAATTGTTCGCCTGGTGGCGGAAGAAGGATGACTCGCCGCTTCGCGTCTCACCCTGCGGGCCGGTCGCGTGCCGCGACCGTTCTCGGTCGCTTCGCGCCCTCGTCGAACCTCTATCGGTTCGAACCCTCCTCGGTCTAACTCCGTGCCAACCAGATGTCTGTGTTGTCGTTACCTGCGTCGATATTCAAATGGTGGAGGGAGGAGGATTCGAACCTCCGAAGGCTGAGCCGACAGATTTACAGTCTGTTCCCTTTGACCGCTTGGGTATCCCTCCACGAGAGCCGCGCATTGTTGTGAATCCGGACACGGTTGTCAACCGCGAATTTGTCAGCCGCCCGCGCGTGGCCGGCACACCGCGCCCACGCATTTCGCCGACGCAACAGGCCCCAGGCGCACATGCGCTCGGGCGCGTGGCTAGTAGTAGATATTGAAAGCGGCCTGCGGTGTGACCGCGTCCCCGGTATTGCGGCCGGCAACGACGACGTCAGCGCCGACAATGACGCCGTAGTGGCTGTTCCAGTTGTATTCGATGGCCGGCGCGACATCGACCGCCTCGCTGGCATTGGCATTCGTGTTGACGGAGGTCACAAGCCCATTGCTCGCCTGAACCCCTCGCACCGAATCACCTCCGGAATGGCTGTAAATGACGTCCACGGCCGGCGCCCAATGACGCGTCATGCTGTACTCGAACGCCAGATCGGCGGAAAACGTGTTGCCGGCATCGACCGTGCCGTTGAAGCCGCGGCCGGTACCGTAGACGCTGACGCCGTTCACCGAAGCGTTGTCGTCGGGAATGGTGTAGGTCAGATCGAGGCGAGAGCGCAGAATCCGCCCGTTCGGCATCCAGAAATAATCCTGGGTGAACAAACCGAGAGTGCTGGTCAGAAGGCCGCTACCCAGCCCGTTCGCCGGATGGTCGCCCAGCCCATCGTACTTGCCGGTCGGAAAGACTTCCGAGAACGCCAGCGCCGTGGTCGGCAACCAGCTGCCTTCGTGGAAGGCGTGCAGCATGTACTGAAAGCGAAGCTTGGTGTCACCGAGCCGTATCCCCTGACTATCAGCGCCATGCTCGACCACGTTGTAGCCGAACTCCGGCAGCACCGCGACCAACAGCCTGTTGGTCAGGCCGTATTCCAGCAGTGAGACCGAGCGCAGCGCATGAACGTTCGGCGTGTTGCGGCTGTGCCAGTTATTGTCGTAGTGGCCGTGCTGAATCGAATCCAGCACATAGGGCTCTATATCCCAGTGCCCTTGCGGCAGCGAGGTCGCGTTGGGTGCGGCGAGCGGCCCAGTGAACAAGGCGTCGTCGAGCGATTGACGCGAGGCGCCGGCGGCCAGCGCGCCAGCGCTCGCCTGCGCCAGCGTCAACGCGAGGCCGGCACAGATAGCGGCGCGATTGATGGTTCTCCTCGACATGGAGTTCACCTCTTTTTAGCTGATGCTTTTTAGTTGCTGTCTTGTTTGCGGGGAATCGGCAAAGCGGCGCCGACCGGCGCCGCTTGTGACCGTCGGCCCGGCCGCCACCGGACCGAACCGACAAGCTCAGCGGCGCCACCTCGCCGGAGGCGACACCACCGATGCGCCGCGCGCGGCGACTATGGCAGCGAGGGCGCGTTCTCGCCGGGATCGTCTTCCAGAATGCGGGCGATCGCACGCTCGGTCTCGGCCGGCGACAACGAGGTCTTGTAGGCAATCGCAAGGACCACGAGGCTCCAGATCGCGATCAGGATCAGTTCGACAACGAACGGGAGCACGCCCGCTCCACCGCCGATACCGCCCAATGCCGAGAGCACCCACATGCCGCCGAACCAGGGCAGCAGCCACGAGATATAACGCCAGCCGAAGTCCTCGGCCGGCATCCGCGCAACCAGGTGGTAATACAGCGCATAGATCACGAAACCGACAGCGATCAGGATGAACAACACCGAGTTGGTGTAGAAGCCGGCCCAGTAGATGATCCAGTTACTCAGGATGAAGGTGATCGGCGCCAGCACTTTCGCCCCGGCCAGCTTGAACGGGCGCTCGGCGTTGGGCGCGTTGCGGCGCAGGCACAGCAGCACGACGGGGCCGATGCCATAGGTGAGCACGGTGATCGAGGTGATGTACTCGACCATCTTCTGCCACGCCGGGAACGGCAGCAGGAACAGACAGCCCACGATCCACATCACCAGCACGCCGACCCACGGCACGCCCTGCGGGCTCAGTTTGGCGAGCCCCTTGGGCCCGGTGTCGAGCTGGCCGTTGGCCAGCAGGATGCGCGAGCCGCCGGTCATATACATCAGGCCGGTGCCGCCGGGCGAAACATAGGCGTCGACGTAAAGGATGGTCGCCAGCCAGGTCATGCCGAGGCCGGCCGCCAGACCCGCGAACGGGCCGAGATCGCCGGCGAACGACAGCGTCGCCCAGCCGCTCGTAAGCTGGTCCGGGGACAACGCCATGATGAAGGCGATCTGCAGGCCGACATAGACCACGCTGGCCAGCACGACCGAGCCGATTACCGCAAACGGCATGTTGCGATGCGGATCACTGCTCTCGCCGGCCAGCTCGATGGCGGTACGAAAACCCAGGAAACTGAACACGATGCCGGCGGCCGGCAGCGCGGTGAAGATACCGGAGAACTGATAGCTGTGCGGCGCGGCGTGCATGTTCTCGGGATGCCAGGCCACCACGATCAGCCCGATGATCGTCGCCACCGGCACAGCGATTTTCCACCAGGTGATCGCGGAATTGACCTGCAACAGCTTTCGAATTGCCAGCAGGTTCAGCAGCGCGAATATGCCGAGCAGAACGACCGACGCGAAAAACCCGATCACCGTCAACACCCCGTTTTGGGGACTGACCAGGAACGGTAGATAGTTGTTGGCGTAGGTGACCACGGCCTCCGCCTCGACCGCGGGCACCGCGACGTAGGCCAGAAACAGCATCCAGCTCCAGATCCGCCCGAGACCGTCGCCATGGCTGGCATGGCTGATGTGCACGAGCGCGCCACTGCGCGGGAACATCGTTGCCAGCTCGGCGAAACAGAACGCCAGCATCATGATGATGATGGCGCCGATCACCCAGCTGAGAATGCTCCAAGGGCCGGCCAGCTTGGCCGCATGATAGGCACCGAACAGCCATCCCGAACCGATCATGCTGGTCGTGCTGGCAAACAGCAGCCCGATCGGTCCGGCGTGGCGCTTAAGCTGCCCGCCCGATTGAGATGAGGCCATGACATGTCCCCCTTTGTTATCTGCGTGTATTGATTTGGATATCGATCAGCGCGCGCCGGACAGGCGACGGCACGTCGGCGGAACGCCGATGGGGGCGGACTTGCGAAAATCGCGCCAACCCGATCAAGGTTCAAACACCACGCATGCACCGCCCGCCGCGACAGCAACGCCGCCTCTGGCTGACAACGCGACCGAGTGCTGCAAGGCATGCGGTCTGCGTAAGCCCTGAATAATGCACCAAAACCAAGCAGCGCACGAGAGGAGGGTGGAGCCCGCGACCGGAGTCGAACCGATGACCTGCTGTTTACAAGACAGCTGCTCTACCAACTGAGCTACGCGGGCGAAAAGGCAGTGCGCGCCTATTCTGACGGCTCATGAGGCGCCTGGCTACCCGGACGCCTCATGCGCGAACGCAACCGACCCGAAGACCAGCGAGCCGCTGCACTGCCCCGGCTTTGATGTCTAGTCTTTTCGTCGCATACACCGCCGCGCCCGACATCGGAACGCGGCCGGGCGCGGCCTGATGCCATCCGCCCAGACAGCCTGCCGCTGGCCACCGGTGTCGCCCGCTGGCCACCATGCCCGGCTATTCCGCGCGTGATCGCCGGGGCCCGATACCCCGAGGCCCGGCAAGCGCCTACCAGGTCAGCGACACGCGCCCCCCCACCACAGTGGCATTGTCGACGGCCCGATTCGCCCCCGGATTGATGATGTACTGAACGTCCGGCTGCACCGTCAGATAATTGTTGATCGGCGCCTGATAGGTCAGCTCGACTGCCGTTTCGGCCCGGTCGCTGTTCGCTGTGGCCTGTCGAAAGACCCGCGACACATGGGCCCGCGCAACGGCCAACCCGAGAACATCGTTCGGCCGCCGGCGCAGCAGGCCGGTGACATCGAATCCACCGCCGAGATAGCGATTCAGCGGATTCCGGTCGCTCTCGGCGCCGCCGATCTGGGCAAACGCATCCAGTTTCGGCGTATTCGCCCCTCCGAGCAGGCGCTGCTGACCAATCACATAGAAACCGTGATCGCGATCGCGCGCCCGACCGGCCGGGTCGTCGTACTTGCTGGTCTGGTACCAGCCGCCGACCGCCAGCTTGTAGGGCTTGTCGCCGTCGCCGGAAATACCGGCCTCCACGGACGAAAAAATACCGTCTCCCGAGCGGAAAGCGATGTGCGTACCTGCCGGATGGCCGGGCAGGCCCGGCACCCCGTCGAACACACTGCCCATCACATAGGCGCCGCCGGAAGACTGCCAGCGCACCACCGCCCCCACGGCCGTGGTCGGATACTGGGACACATTCGATATCGCGGTGGTGGCGCCCAGACCGAAGGAGCTGTTGATGAACACGCCGGCCGCATCCAGCGTATCGAACAGGGCGTTCCAATCCTGCAGGCCGAGCCGAATCATCAAGCCCGAGTCGCCGAAATCATGTTGATACCAGGCGGAATACAACTTGGTCGTATTGCGGGCCTCGATGTTGTCGAGCCCCTGCAGATCACCGACATCGTTTGAAATCGAACTGCCGAAGGTGCCCAGATAATCGAAATAGAACCGGTTATCGGCCGAGCCACCCCAGACGCGACCGTCGATGCCGGCACTCAGGTTGATCGCGCCCGGCGCGGCGGTGCCATGACGCAATCCCCCGCCGACGTCGCTGAACAGATCCTGGCTGTAGGTGGCACCGAGATCGACCCCCGGAGCGACGGTTGCCGCCAGAGCACACGGGGCGACGACGGCGCCCGCCGCGCAGCACGCCATGAGGCGCATGCTTTTCCGCGAAAAAACGTTCAAGAGTTCATTCCCCCCAATTTCAAAATGACACGCGTCAGTAAAAGGTGTAGTGCTTGACCCCGGAACCGCCATCGGCGCTGGCGGCATAAGGCAAAATCGGCCCGGGTCAAGCGATCAGGATATATGCAAATGATTCGCATTTGCAATACGGAATCATCGAAGCATGAACCCGCTGCCTGTCTGCCGGCCTTCAGCGCAAGGCGGCAGGTCAGGCGCGACCCGCGCGGGGTTGCATGTGGCCCCGCGCGCTTGATGGCCGGTTTGCGACTGGCTGGTGGTACCGTGAAGCTGCGGCACCGGCGGCTGCGGGGGCAATTGCGGCAGGCCGATACAACGGTGGCGGCGCCGATGGTAACCACCGCCCGTGGTTACCGGCCATGGCGCGTGAATCCCGGCGCTCGCGCCGGCGGTCTTCAGGGTCACACCGGCCGCAGACTGACATCCCCGGAGTAAACCGCCTGGCGGCGACCGTCGATCTCCACCATCAGGCTGCCATCGGCGCCAATGCCACAGGCCACGCCGCGACGCCGCTGGCGCGCGTCGATCAGATCCACCGTCTGCCCCAGCACGCGATCGAATGTGCGCCAGCGCGCGGCGAACGGCGCAAAACCGGCCCGCTCGAACTCATCCAGCGCGCCCAGTATCGCCGCCAGACAACGGCCGGCGACAACACTGCGGGGCGGGGCATCCCGCAGGTGATCGACCAGTCGCGTCCAGGGCTGGCCAATGCGCTCGGATTCGCCGCGCGGCATGGCGATGTTGAGGCCGACGCCGATGACCAACCGTGCACTGCCGCCGGCCTCGGCGCGCGCTTCGGTGAGAATGCCGCCGACCTTGTCGCGCCCGATCCATAGATCGTTGGGCCATTTCAGCCCGGCGTCCTCGACCCCGAGCGCCTGCAAGACCTCGGCGATCACAACCCCCACCCCCAGACTGATTGTCGCGACCGGCGAGCGCGGCGCGGCCAGATCGTAGCCCACCGACAGGTGCAGATTGCTGCCGAAAGGCGACACCCAGGGCCGCCCCGCGCGCCCGCGCCCGGCGGTCTGGCGCTCGGCCAGACAGGCCCGGGTCGCGCCGTCGCCATAGGCCGCCAGCACGCTGTTGGTCGAATCCACGCTCTGACGCAGGATCAGTTGATCGAGCATGCCGCCATGCTGCGGCGACAGCTGCGCGCGCACGATGTCGGCATCCAGCAGATCCATCCCGCCGGCGAGCCGGTAGCCCTTGCCCGAAACCGCATAGACATCCAACCCGCCCCGGCGCAACCGTGCGATGCGCGCCGACACGGCGGAGCGCGTCACACCCAGCCGCGACGCCAGCGCCGGGCCCGAAATCCAGCCGCCGCCGGCCAGCGCGGCGATCAGTGGATCGGCTGGCTCGACCTCGTCGACCTGGGCGCCCGCGCCGCTCACCGCCGCCGACGCCAGATCCGTGCGCGCTCGAAACGGTTTTCGTTGCCGGCGCGCATGCGCGCGATATTGCTCCGATGCGTGTAGATGATGATCAGACTGGCCGCGACCACGAACACATGCCCGGCCGGCGGCACCGCCGGCACGAAGAAACTGGCCAGGGCGACGGCGAGCATGCCGATCATCGTGGCCAGGCCGACGAAGCCCGAGGCCACGAGCACGGCCACCCATACCGCCGCGCCGAACAGCAGTGAGCCGGGCAGCAGCACCGCCAGCACTCCGATGCAGGTGGCCGCTCCCTTGCCGCCGCGGAAGCCGTAGAACACCGGGTAGACGTGGCCGAGAATGGCCATGATGCCGCATACGAACGGCCACGGACCCAGCGTGTGCAACAGGACCGGCACGAAGCCCGCCGCGACCGCGCCCTTGACGATGTCGAACACCAGTACCGCCAGCCCATAGCCGCGCCCGCCGGCGCGCAGTGCGTTGGTGGCACCGGCATTGCCGCTGCCGCTGGAACGCAGGTCGTCCTGGTCGAACAATGGCCCGAGCAGCAGGCTGCCGGACAGCGAGCCGATGAGATAGGCCGCGCTCACGGCCACGATGATCAAAATCAGTTGCATGAACTCACCCCAGGTTCGTGTTCTGCGACACGTCGCTTTTCTCCGCGGCGGCACGACGGCCGTAAAGCCGGTCGATTTCGCGAGCATAACAGCGCGCCACCCGTCGACGCCGGATCTTGTCGGTGGCCGAAAGCAGGCCATTGTCCTGCGTCCAGCGATCGGTGGTGACCGCGACCCGCCGGATCTGGGCGTGGGCCGGGAAGCCGGCGGTCAGCTTGGCCAATCGATCGATGAAGTAATTCTCCAGCCGCGAACTGTGCAGGCTGGCCGCCAGGCCCGGATCGAGTCCCAACCGACGCATGATCGGCACCAATCGATGGGCCGGACAGCTCACCACCGCCGCCAGCACCGGCCGCGCCTCGCCCACCACGATGGCGCGGGCGATCAGGGGGTCGAGGCGCAGGGTGTCTTCGATCGGCTCGGGCGAGGCTTTCTCGCCCGAAGTCATCACGATGATCTCCTTCATCCGGCCGGTGAGATACAAGCGCTTCTTGTCCAGCCGGCTGACCTTATCGCCGGTATGCAGCCAGCCGCCCGCGGCCAACACCCGCGCGGTCGATTCCTCGTCGTTCCAGTAGCCACGCATCACGCCCGGCGAACGCACCAGCAGCTCGTTGTCCGGCCCGATCTTGGTGGCCACGCCATCGATCACCAGGCCGACACTGTCGAGTTCGTTGTCGTCGACCCGGTTGACGCTGACCACCGGGCCGGCCTCGGTCAGACCGTAACCTTGCAGAATCGGCAACCCGAGCCCCACCAGCGTGCGCGCCACCGGGTAGGGCAACGCCGCCGCACCGGATACCGCGACCTGCATCTGGGCACCGAACAGGCGCAGGCAACGCCGGGCGACGAAATAACGCAGCAACGGCCAGACCAGATGCGACAGCCGGAAGCCGGCGCGGCCCTGTTCGCGCTCGAATACGCTCTCGCCGATATTGATGGTGGCCACGACCAGACGGCGCACGATGCGCGGGCGACGCGCCATCCAGCGGGTCAGCTCGACGTAGAACCGCTCGTAGACACGCGGCACGCCGATCAACGTGGTCACCGGTTCGCGCGCCAGCGTCAGGCCGAGGAAGCGCGGATGCCGGCAGAACACGATGCGCGCCCCCACGATCATTGCCCGGTAGGCGTCCACTACGCGCTCGTAGCTGTGCGCCAGGGGCACGTAGGACAAGGCGCATTCGGCGTCGATTGCGGGCAGCGCATCGGCCACGCTCTGCGCGTTGGACAGCAGATTGGCGTGGGTCAGCATCGCGCCCTTCGCCCGACCCTGCGACCCCGAGGTATAGATCAGGCTCGCCAGATCCTGCGGGGCCGGCGGCTCGACGCGCGGATCGGGGCGATCGCGGGCCTCGGCCAGGGCGTCCTCGGCCGCGACCAGCCGGGCCTCGCCGGCCCGCTCGCCGGTGAACACGAAGGCATGGATCAACGTGTCACAGGCCTGCTGATCGAAAATACGCCGAACCCAGCGCGACTTGACCGCCACCATGACCTTCGCCCCGCTGTCGGCGACGAGGTGGGCGTTGCTGGCCGGCGTATCGGCACAGAACAGGCCGACCGTGATCGCGCCCAGACTCATCGCCGCCTGCTCCACGCACAGCCACTCGGGCGAATTACGCAGCATGATCGCCACACGATCGCCGCGGACCACGCCGTGCGCATGCAACACCCGCCGCCAGGCGGCCACACGCTGGGCCGCCTGGCGCCAGCTCAGATCACGCCAGACATGCGTGCGTGGCGAGTAGAACCGGTAGGCGATCGCATCGGGCGAGGCCGCCACGCGCGCATCGAACATCTGGCACAACGTGGCCGGGCCTTCGCGGTCCAGCCAGTGCGCCGGCCGACGCTCAGCTGTCGCCGGGCTCACGATGCAGCCAGGCCGCGCGGCGGGCATGGGCGGCCTCGTCGGCGGTTTTATCGATGGACAGATGCCATTCCGGCGCGGCATCGCCCGCAAGTGCCATCTCGCGAACCAGGAGCTGATCGCCCCGGAACAGATGCACACGCAACGCCGCGCCGGCCGGGTAACGGGCCAGCTGGCGCGCCAGTTCGCGCCCGACCTCGATACCGTCGAAGGCGAGCATGCGATCGCCCGGCGAAATGCCGGCGGCCTGGGCCGGGCCGTCGTCCAGTACATGCATGATGCGCGCCGGGCCCGAGCCCTCGGAAAGCATGAGCCCCATGCGCCCACGCACGATCGAGGCATCGTCGGTGGCCGGCTCGGCCAGGGCGCGAATACCGAAATCGCCGAGATAATCGGCCCAGGGCGCATCGGCCGTCGTCTGCAGATGAAAATCGAAGAAATCGACCAGATCCAGCCCCGACACCTCCGCGGCCAGACTCGCCAATGCGTTCTCGGGCGCCGGACGGTCGTCGCGACCATAGCGCTGCCAGGCGGCCTGCATGACCGTATCCAGCGAAATCCGGCCTTCGGTTTCCAGACGAATCTTGAGATCCAGGCCGAGCGCGAGCTGCGCGCCCTTGCCGTAATAACTCACCACGGCATTGGGCGTGTTCTCGTCCGGCTTGTAGAACTTCAACCAGGCGTCGAACGAGGACTGCGCCAGGCTCTGCCGGTGCCGCCCCGGCGTGCGCTCGATGCGCGTGGCGAGCTTGGCCAGCCGATCCAGATAACCCTGTTCGTTGATCACCCCGGCACGCACCAGACCGAGATCATCGTAGTACGACGTCACCCCCTCGTAGGCCCACAGATCGCGGAAATACGCTTCGCTTGTGAGATCGGACCCGGCCACCGCGGCCGGCCGGATGCGCTTGACGTTCCACAGATGAAAATACTCGTGGCTCGCCAGGCCGAGCAGATTTTCGTAGGCCGGGTCGCGCTTGCCGGTCGACGCCACGCGGGCCGCGCTGGGCAGCGCGTTGCGCGGGACCTGCAACACGCTGGAATCGCGATGCTCCAGGCCGCCGAAACCGGCATCGGTAACCTGCGACAGAAACAGATAGCGCTCGGCAGGCAACTCGCCGAACACATCGGCCTGGGCATTGCAGACCGCGGCGAGATCGATCGCCAGCTGGCGGGTATCGGCATCGTGCGCACCGAGCAACACGAAGGCATGCGCCACCCCGCGCACGCGATAGGGCACGGTCTCGATCGCCTCGCCCATGGCGACCGGCTGATCGATCAGACCCCAGTAGTTCGTGGCCTGATAGTCGCCGAACCCGAACTCATCGACCTCGGCCGCCGGCAGCGTGGTCACCAGCGACCAGTCATAGCGCGCGGGCGGGCGCGCCAGATGCAGCTTGATCGGCGCATGTTCGTGCCCGGCCGGACGCAGCGCCAGCGAGCTGAAATTGATGAACCCGCGCATGTCGTCCAGGTAGGCCGCGCGCACCGAGGCATCCCGGGCATAGAACTCACAGGTCACACAGACCCGCTCGGCCGCTTCGGCGAGCTGCCAGCTCGATCGATCAAGCGCCGTCACGGCAATCGGCCGACCGTCGGCCGCGTCGACGGCTTCGATGGTCAGCAGATGGCGCGCGAAATCGCGGATCAGGTAGCTGCCGGGAATCCAGGTCGGCAGATGCAGGGTCGGCGCCTCGGCCGCCGCCATGCTCAGTTGCAGCGTCACGCGCAGACGATGCGCCGCCGGATCCACCGGCGTCACGATGTAATTCAGTGTCGACATGCTTGGGTTTCAGGCGCCTCCCCGACCGGCGCGATATAGAACTCGGTTAGTGTACGGGCTCAAAGCGCGGCTGCCCACGCGGGCCTGTTGCCGTTTCGTACACGTGCCGCGTTGGAGACCGCAAATCGTGTCCGGCAAGGCGCGAGTCGCCGATCGTGGCGCGCCACGATCAAGACTTGCAACGCCGCCGGGCGCCCCTAGTAAATTTTTTTATGGGCGGCCCAATCCTTCGGGACAAGCGCTGTTTTGCGGCAAGACGAGGCGTAGCGAACGTGGCGTAGTGGTTCTACGTGAGAGAGCTACAACGCTGGATTGCCGCAAAACAGCGCTTGGCGCGGACGCGGACGAAACGGCAACAGGCCCGCGATTCACCAGCGCACCACCTCCAGCCCGAGCCCGCCGACCTGATGAAACAACCGCTTGGACGGACACACAGCGACGCCGTGTTCGGCCCAGGACAACAACGGCAGATCAGCATGCGAATCGGAGTAAGCCGCCACGCCCGCACCATCCTCCGGCATGCCGGACAAGGCCTTGACCCGGCGCAGTTTCTCGTCGTCGCGGCAGTTCTGGCCGTCCATACCCACCAGCCGTCCGCGGCTGTTCCACGCCGAGCGCGTGGCGAGCACTTCCTCGATGCCGAGTTTCGCGGCGATGCGCTCAACGTAGATATCGAAGCTGGCCGAGGCCAGGACCACGCGCACGCCCCGGCTCTGGAACTCGCGCAACTGCACCAGACCCTGCTCGCGCATCGCCTCAGCCAGCAGATCGTCGACGAAGCGCTCGGTCCATGCCGCCACCCGCGCCCGCGGCTCGCCGCCGATGAAGGCGCGCAGCATCTCGGTCTTGAGCCAGGTGCGGTCACCCCAGCGCCAGAACTTCAGCAGGGCCAGCGGCAGTCGCCACAACAACAGACTGCGGCGCTTCCGGTGATGGCGCAGATAACCCACGATGAACGGCAGGAACGTGTCGTATTCGGTGAGCGTGACATCCAGATCGAATACCACGATGCGCGGCGAGAATGACAATGCGACGCTCGCTGACTTAAAAATCCATCGTCACAGCTTAGCTCATCGCGCCGGGCAACCCACGCATGCCCCGTCTTGCAAAGGGCGGCCAGAGTCCCGACCATCGGCGCATTGCCACTCGCCCTTGAGCCCCATGCGCAGCCCCCGCTCTCCCAGCCTCTCCCAGCAACGCCGGCTCGCCGCCCGTCTCGGTTCCGGGCTGTCCCGGGACGTACCGCTGGCCGGCAAGACCAGCTTCGGCATCGGCGGTCCGGCCGCCCTGTATTTCGAGGCCACCACGCCCGAGGCCCTGGCCACCGCGGTCCGCGTCGCGCGCGAGGAAGACGTGGATTTCTTCCTGCTCGGCTCCGGCGCCAATATTCTGATCGGCGACCGCGGTTTTTCGGGCCTGGTGATTGCCAACCACGCCCGCGCGCTGACGGTGCGCGGCACGCGCGTGTTCGCCGCCAGCGGCGCGCTGATCTACCCGGACGTGATCGATGCCGCGGTCGGGCACAGCCTGTCCGGACTGGAACACTACGTCGGCATTCCGTCAACGGTCGGCGGCGCGCTCTGGCAGAACCTGCATTTCCTGTCGCCCGCGCCCGAGCGCGAGCGGACCCTGTTCATCGGCGAGGTGCTGGCATCGGCCGATATCCTGAGCGCCGACAACGAGCGCTGCATCGTCGATGCCGATTACTTCGAGTTCGGCTACGACCAGTCCGTGCTGCACCACCGCGACGACATCGTCCTGTCGGCGATTTTCGAACTGGAGCCGGCCAACGGCGAAGCGCTGGCCCGCGTGATGGAAGAGAATCTGCACTGGCGCGCCGAGCGCCATCCGCCGCTGGATACCGAGCCCTCGGCCGGCTCCATCTTCCGCAAGATCGACGGCATCGGCGCCGGCCGGCTGATCGACGAGGCCGGCCTGAAGGGCTTCACCTGGGGCGGCGCCCAGATTTCGCCGCGCCACGCCAACATCATCGTCAATCGCGGCGATGCCACGGCCGCCGATGTCTGCGGCCTGATCATGCACACGCAGAAAACGGTCGAGGCCGCCACCGGCTACTGGCTCACGCCGGAGATCTCCTTCGTCGGCGATTTCGCCCCGGTCAAACGGGTGCGTCAATCGGCGACCGGGTAACCGAACGGTCATCGCCCGGTCACCGATTCGTCATCGACAGCCGATAATTTCAGTTGTGTCGGCCCACACCGGCACACACCAACAATCGCATCGTGTTTGATACCGGTTTCGGGGGTATGCCCCGTGCCGGCGGCCGGCCCGAGGGCCGGTCTTTTTTTTGCCACAAACGGAAAATAAATCCTTTCGCTTATTTTCCAAGCGGCGTCGATCGTGCTAAACCGTCGATATAGTCATATTCCGCCGGAGCCGCGCGTGCATCGCCATCCCTATCGTCCGCGTCGCGAACTCGCCACCCACACGATCACCAACCAGCCGCCGCCGCTGGTCGATTACAACGCGTTCGCAACCGATACGGCGCTGGCGGCCGCGCTGGCGCGCGAAGGCGGCGGCTGGGGCGCCGAACGCGCCCGGGCGTACGGCGCGATCGCGGGTGGCGAATTACTCGATCTGGGCTTCAGCGCCAACGAAAATCCGCCGATGCTGCATGCGTTCGACCGCTACGGCGCGCGCATCGACGAAATCGAGTTCCATCCGGCCTATCACCGCGCGATGCAGCTGGCCAAGGAACACGGCCTGCATTCGCTGAGCTGGACCGCGGATCGTCCGGGCGCGCAGGTCGTGCGCAGCGCCCTGTACTACCTGCACAACCAGTTCGAGGCCGGCACCGCCTGCCCGCTCACCATGACGCATGCCGCCGCGCCGGTGCTCGCCCGCTTTCCCGAGCCCGGCGCCCGCTGGCTCGATGGCGTACGGGCCGCGGCCTACGACCCGCGCGTGATCCCGGCCGCCGACAAGACCGGGCTGACCGTCGGCATGGGCATGACCGAGAAACAGGGCGGCTCGGATGTCCGCACCAACACCACCGTGGCCAGCGCCACCGACCGCGCGGGGGTATTCACCCTGCGCGGGCACAAATGGTTCTTTTCGGCGCCCATGTGCGACCTGTTTCTGGTGCTCGCCCGCGAGGGCGATGGTCTGTCCTGCTTCGTGCTGCCGCGCTGGACCGAGGCCGGCGAGCGCAACGCCATCGATATCCAGCGCCTCAAGGACAAGCTCGGCGACAAATCCAACGCCTCGTCCGAAGTGGAATTCCGCGATGCCGAGGCCTATCGCATCGGCGAGCCCGGCCGCGGCGTGGCGACCATCATCGAAATGGTCGCCCAGACCCGGCTCGACTGCATGCTCGGCTCGGCCGGGCTGATGCGCCAGGCCGCGGTGCAGGCGATTCACCACGCGCGCCACCGCGAGGCCTTTGGCCAGCGCCTGGCCGATGCCCCGCTGATGCAGGAAGTGCTGGCCGATCTGGCGCTGGAATCCGAGGCCGCGATCGCCTACGCGATGCGCCTTGCGCGTGCGTTCGAAGGTGCTACCGAGCACGAGACGCATCTGGCGCGGCTCGCCACGCCGGTGGGTAAATACCTGATCTGCAAGGCCGCGCCAGCCATGGTCAACGAGGCCCAGGAATGCCTGGGCGGCGGCGGCTATGTCGAGGAATCGATTCTGCCGCGGCTCTACCGCCAGGCCCCGCTGAACTCGATCTGGGAAGGCTCGGGCAACGTGCAATGCCTCGACCTGCTGCGCGCGTTGGCCCGGAACCCGGACAGCATCGCCGCGCTGGAAGCCGAACTGGACACGGCCGCCGGACGCCACCCCGCCTTTGATGCCCACTGCGCCGCACTGCATACGCGTCTTGGCGAAAACGCGGACGACACGGCCGATGCGCGCCGCCTGGCGGGCGACATCGCGCGCGCGCTCCAGGCCGCGATCCTGCTCACCGGCGACGCGCCATGGGTCGGCGAGGCGTTCTGCGCGGCACGCCTGGCGCCCCGCCGGCCGGACGTCTATGGCACGGCCGGCCTCGGCGACGCCGCCACGCCTTTGATCGAGCGCGCGGCCGTGATCTGATTCGTGCCTGTCACGGTATGTTCACATAGAAATAGTCTTGACCGCTGACTATTTCCAAAGAATAATATCGGCCTGCTCCATCATGGAGAGCCGAGCGTGCCCATCCGTCTCCCCGATTCCATCCGTACGCGCCTGCCGTACCTGCTGGCGCGCGCGCATCAGCGTCAGCTCGATGTGCTGGCGCGGCATACCGCGGCGTTCGACATTGCCGGGCGCGACTACGCCGTCATGCTGCTGCTGGAGGCCCATCCCCGACTCTGGCAAAGCCAGATCGCCGAGGCGCTGGGGCTGGATCGCACCACGGTCACGTATCTGGTCGACGGGCTGGAAAAACGCGACTGGGTGGCGCGCCAGCGCGATCCCGCCGACCGGCGTGCGCACGTGGTCGGCCTCACCGATGCGGGCGAGCAGGCCCTGGCCGACATCAAGCCGGCGGTGATCGAAGCCAAGAAGGAGCTGCTCGCTCCCCTCTCCGATGATGAACAGGATCAGCTGCGCGATTTGCTCACGCGCCTGATCGCGGAGGCGCCATGAACCGTCGACTGATTCAGCTTGGCCTGCTCGGCACATTGGCCGCCGCGCCGATCATGCCGGCGCTGGCCACCGGGGCCCGGGCGCCCGGCGGTGGCGACGATTCCGCACTGGGGCCCACGCGCTCGCTATCGCTCGAACAGGCGGTGAACGATGCCCTGGCCACTAACGTCAATACCCTGATTGCGCGCGCGAAAGAGGATGAAGCGGCCGGCCAGCGGGTCTCGGCGCGCTCGGCCTTTCTACCGCATGTCTCCGGCCAGGTCAGCGAATCGCGGCAGAAGACCAACCTCGCCGCGCAGGGCTTCAGTTTCGGCTCCGATGTCGGCCCCCAGGCCGGGGCGGCGGCGGGCGGCCCGAGTTTCCCGAGCACGGTGACCTACAACAACTTCGATGCGCGGGCCAAGCTGCGTCAGACCCTGTTCGATTACAGCGCCTGGCAGGATTACCAGGGCGCCAGGCTCGGCGAGAAGGTGGCCGCTGACAAGCTCGCGGTGGCGCGCGAACAGGTCGCGACACAGACCGAGCTCGACTACGTACAAGCGCTGTCGACACGACGCGCGGTCGCGGCCGCGAAAGCCAATGTCAAGCAGGCGCGAACACTGCTCAAACTGGCGCGCGATCAGGCGCATGTCGGCGTGGCCACCGGCCTGGACGTCACCCGTGCGCGGGCGCGGCTGGCCCGCGATCAAGCCGATCTGGCACAGCGCCGGACCGAACGCACGCGCGCCGAAATCCAGCTCGCGCGGACCACCGGGCTGCCGCTGGATGCCCATCTCAAGCTGACCGATCCGCTGGTGTTCCGACCCATGCCGCTCGGCCCGATCAATACCGCGATCAACACGGCCCTGGCCGACCGGCCCGAGATCACGGTTGCGCGGATGCGCATCGCCCGCGGCCAGCGCCACCTGGCGTCGGCGCGGGGCCAGCGCCTGCCGACGCTCTCGGTCGAGGCCGACTACGGCGCTTCCGGCAATACACCGAGCCGTAACGACCAGCCCACCTACGCCTTCGGCGCCAGCCTGAGCCTGCCGATCTTCGCCGGCGGCCGGATTTCCGGGCAGATCGATTCCGCCGCCAGCCAGCTCGACCAGCAGCGTATCCGCTTCCACGATACGCAGCGGCAAATTGAACAGGACGTGCGCACTTCGCGGCAAACGCTCAAGACCCTGTCCCAGCGCGTGCGGGCCGCCCGCGCCAACCTCACGCTCGCCAAGCAGGAGCTGAGCCGCTCGCGCGACCGGTTCTCGCACGGCGTGGGCGACAACATCGAAGTGGTCGATGCCCAGTCCAATCTCGCCGATGCCCGCAACAGCCGCATCGATGCACTGGCCGAATACACCCGCGCCCGCATCAATCTCGCCGCCGCCCTCGGCCGCGCCCAGCAATTCAGTCTCACTCAGCCGGTAACGCCATGAGCTCGACCGATCATGCCAGCGAACAGACCGCCGAACCGGCCACCCCGCCGCGGAAACGCAACGGCAAGGGCCGCCGCGTGGCGCTCATTGCCGTGACCCTGGTGGTCGTCTGCGGCCTGGTCTGGTTCGTGTGGTGGTTCCTGCATCGCAACGACGTGTCGACGGACGATGCCTACGTACAGGCCAATATCGGCCAGATCGCGCCGCGCGTGACCGGCACGGTGGCCAAGGTGTTTGTACGCGACAACGAGCACGTCAAAAAGGGCGACGTACTGTTCACGCTCGACCCGGCTGACTTCAAGGCGGCACTGGCCAAGGCCGAGGCCAACCTGCAGGCGGCCAGGGCCTCCTACAACGCCAGCCAGCAGGATCTGTCGGTCACGCGCCAGACCAGCGCGGCCGACATCGACAATGCCAGGGCGGCACTCGAATCGGCCCAGGCCGAGGCTCAGCGCGCCGAGGCGGACGCCAAACGCTATCGTGCCCTGTACGCCCGGCACGAAATCTCCAAGCAGCAGCTGGACCAGAAGAACACCCAGGCGAAATCGACCGAGGCCCGGGTGCGCCAGGCGCGCGCCAAGCTGGCCCAGGCCAAGGCCTCGCCGGATCGAATCCAGTTGAAGCAGTCGCAGGCCTCCTCGGCGAAGGCCAGGATCGCCCAGGCCCGGGCGCAGGTGGATCAGGCGCGACTGAATCTCTCGTATACCGAGATCCGGGCCTCGCATGCCGGCAAGATCGCGAAGAAATCGATCGTCGCCGGCAGCCAGATCAGTGCCGGCCAGGCTGCCATGGCCCTGGTCCAGACCCATCCGTGGGTGGTCGCCAACTACAAGGAGACCCAGCTCGACCGGGTCCGCCCGGGCCAGCCGGTTTCCATCGCCATCGATGCCTATCCGGACCATGAGTTCACCGGCCGGGTGGAATCGATCCAGCCGGGCACCGGTGTGACCTTCTCGCTGCTGCCGCCGCAGAACGCGACCGGCAACTTCGTGAAGATCGTGCAGCGCGTGCCGGTGAAAATCATCTTTTCCAAGCCGGCCCAGCTCAAGGGGCTGGATGTCTCACCGGGCCTGTCCGTGGAGCCGACCATCAACGTGGCCGGGCCGATCCAGCATCTGGACCGGGCCGATATCCCGGCGACCGAGACCGGCCACGCGCAATGAGCAGCATCGACGCGGCCGGTGACACCCCGGCCGATCCGGCCACCATCGCCGCACGCGCCGATTATCCGTCCGGCCGCTGGCTGATCGCCGCAGTGGTCGGGCTGGCGGCGTTCATGGAGGTGCTCGACATCTCCATCGCCAATGTGTCGCTGTCGCATATCGCCGGGTCGCTGTCGGCCAGCCAGGACGAAGCGACCTGGATCCTCACCGCCTATCTGGTTTCCAACGCCATCGTGCTGCCCATTTCGGGCTGGTTCTCCCAGGTGCTGGGCCGCAAGCGGTTCTTCATCGGTTCGATCGTGTGTTTCTCGATCGCATCGCTGGCCTGCGGCATGGCGCCCTCACTGGCCTGGCTGGTAGTGTTCCGCATCATCCAGGGCGCGGCCGGCGGCGGCCTGCAGCCGGTCTCCCAGGCGGTGCTGGCGGATTCCTTCCCGCCGCGCGAGCGCGGCATGGCGTTCTCCATCTACGGCGTGGCCGTGGTGTTCGCGCCGGCGATCGGGCCCACGCTCGGCGGCTGGATCACCGACAACGTCTCCTGGCACTGGATCTTTCTGCTCAACGTGCCGGTAGGCATCGTACTCACCATCCTGGCCTGGGCTCTGGTCCACGACAGCGCCGCCTACGAAAAGGCACGCAAGGCCAAGATGGCCGATGGCTTTTCCATCGACTACATCGGCTTCGCCCTGCTGATCGTGGGGCTGGGCTGTTTGCAGATCATGCTCGACAAGGGCCAGGACAACGACTGGTTCTCGTCGACCTTCATCATCGCGATGGCGGTCGCCTCGGGCCTGTCACTGATGGCCCTGTTGTTGTGGGAGCCGTTCCAGCGCCATCCGATCATGGATCTGAGCCTGTTCCGCTACAAGAACTTTTCCATCGCCAACATCATGATGTTCATGCTGGGTTTCGTGTTGTTCGGCTCGACCCTGCTGATTCCGCAGTTCGTGCAGCAGGTGCTCGGCTATACCGCAACGCTGGCCGGGCTGGTGATCTCGCCCGGCGGCTTCGTGATCGTGGTGATGATGCCGATCGTGGGCATGCTCTCCGGCCGGTTGGATGCGCGCTGGATGGTCGGCATCGGGCTGACGCTGGTCTCGATCTCCATGTTCCACATGACCGGCTTCGACCTGGACAGCTCGTTCTCACAGCTGGTGCTCGCGCGCTGCCTGCAGACGCTGGGCCTGGCCTTCATCTTCATTCCGGTGACCAGCATCGCCTATGTCGGCGTGCCGGCGGACAAGACCGACCAGGTTTCGGCCATGGTGAACCTGACCCGCAACATCGGCGGCAGTGTCGGTATTTCGCTGGTCACCACCTGGCTGGCCCGGCGCGGCCAGTATCACCACGAAGTGCTGGCCTCGTCGGTCACGCCCTACGACCACCAGACCCAGGCCCTGCTGCATCAACTGACCCAGCACTTCATGGCCACCGGCGCCGCGATCAACGAAGCGCGCCATCAGGCCCAGGCCACCATCGCCCACCTTGTGGCCCAGCAGGCCCGGCTCATGTCCTATATCGATGATTACTGGATTCTGGGGGTCGTGATTGCCTGCCTGGTTCCGCTGGCGCTGCTGATGTCATCCGGCAAGGAACACGAAGACAGCGACCCCCCGGCGGCGCACTGAGCCCGGTCGCCCCGGGCTACGGCTTGGGCTGAAACAGCAGCGACGGGGCCAGCGACCGGAGTTCGTCGCGGTCGCTCTGGTGTCGCTCGGCTTCGCGATCGATTTCGCAGGTCAGAAACCACAGCCGCCGCGCCTGCTCATCGCTCAGCCCCGCGAACATGAGGCCGGCCTGGCGCCGGGCGCCGGAATACGCGGCCACGTCACGCACACGCGCGCCGAAAACGCCCTGCTCCCCGTTGGGGAACAGCAGGCGTACATTGACCGTTTCGTCGGGTTCGATCGGCGCGGCGTCGGCTGCCAGCGCGACCCGGCATCCGCCCACCGACAGATCGACCAACTGGCCGTGTATGTCCGGCGCTTCGGGCCGCGCCAGGCCGACCTCGACCCGCATGCGGCCGGGCACCGGGCGCGCGCGCCAGTCATGGCGTGCGTGGCGCAGCGTCAGCCGCAGGGGCAAACGGGTGCGCAACTCCGTGTACCCGGTGCGCGCATCCGGTGCCACCAGATCACAGCGCATCGCCGAGGAGACCAGATGCCCGGCACGCCGTCCCGCCTCGAGTTGCAGCATGTCGCCCACCGCGATCGGCACGGCATGGCCGGCGTCGGCGCGCAGCCAGCGCAGCCGCTCGGGATCGGCGCCGGTCTCGGCCAGCAGGACATGATGCCCGCGACCATCGGCCAGCCCGCGCAGCAGCACCGGTTCGCCCTGCTCGCAAAGATCGGTCAACGTCGCCGCCACGGCAGCAGGATCGGTAATCAGCGTGTACGAATTGGCGTCGATCGACATGACCGTAAAATGGCAGCGCGGATATCATCCTATCGGCCGCGGTGCGCGCGACTTGAACCCACTGGCTCAGGGACTGCGCCAGCCGCCCCCGTCGGCCACGGCCCGTCCCCGGGTTGCCAGGTGCAGCAGATGCGCATGGACCTGCAACGCAGCCATGGCCTGCAGTCGATCATGCAGCTGCGGATAGAGTGTTTGCGCGATATCTTCCGCCGTGCGCGGCGCATTGGCGGACAGCGCCGCCGCCACTTGCGACTCGCGCTGCCGGCGGTGGGCGATCACCTCGGCGATCGCCGAACCGGGATGTTCGATCACCCGCCCATGGGCCGGGGCGATACGCTGGACATGCAGACCGGCCAGGCGTTCCAGGGTCGAGAAATAGGCTCCCATATCGCCGTCCGGCGGCAGGATTACCACCGTGGCACCGGTCATCAAGGCATCGCCGGCCAACAGGACGCCGATGTCCGGGAGTTCGAAAGCCACATGGTCGGTCGCGTGCCCGGGGGTATGCCGGACCACCATCGACATGTCGCCCGCGGCGAGCGTCTCGCCGTCGGCCAGCGGCTGGTCGACCGGCACCGGCCGGTCGTAGTGGGCCAGCTCGGGCTTGGGCCAGGCCCGCACCGGCGCACCGGTGCGCTCGGCCAGCCGGCCCGCGCCGCCGACATGGTCCGGATGCCGATGGGTCAGACAGATCGACGCAATCTGGCCGTCGCAGGCCGCGATCAATGCATCGAGATGAGAATCGTCGTCCACACCAGGGTCGACGATCACGTACGGGCCCCGGCCCACGATGTAGCTGTTCGTGCCCGGGCCCGTCATCAGCGAAGGGTTGGGTGCGGTCAGACAGCGCAGCCCCGCGTCGACCGTCACCGGCCCGGCGATCCGGTCATGCCGCTCCATCATCCCTTCCCCCTTGTGCGAGACCGGCCAGCGCGGCGACCGTATTCCGATAATGCGTCAGTCTTGCCAGCGTGGCACGGGTCGGCGTCATCAGCCAGCGACGACCGGCGTCGGCGTCGGCGAGTGCCACGGCCGGCGCGACCCAATCCGCCGCTACCGTCTCGCCCCCGTCGGCGCGGGCCGGCTGATCGACCGGCGCGGCCAGCGCATAGAAACGGGTGGCATAGCGCTTGGGCGGGCCCGGCGGCGTCGTCCAGTGGGCAAAGGCCACCGGCGCGGTGAGGTCGAGGTCGAGTGCCAGGGCATCGACGACGTCCGCCCAGGCACGGCGACCGGCATTGAGCGCGATGCGCTCGGCCGCCACGCGCGCGGCGTCGAGCGCCGTCGCGGTGAACAGCAGCCCGGCTTCCTCGAAACACTCACGCAGCCCCGCCATGCGCCACGCCGCATCCGGCAACCCACAGCCGGCGCGACAACGTTCCGCCAGCGCCGTATCCGCCGCGTCCACCGCCCCGCCCGGAAATACATCGGCACCGGCACCGAAAACGTGGCCGTGATGACGGCGCAGCAATAACACTTCGAGTCGGCCCTGCCGGCCGTCGCGCAACACGGCCACGGTCGCGGCGTTGCGGATCGCTACCGAATCATGCGGATGGGGCGCCTGCGTCATATTCGATAGGATACCGACATTACCTCTGTACACTTCATCATGCATCGCGTATTCGTCTACGGCACGCTGCGTGCCGGCGAGCTCAACGAGTCCTGGCTCGGCGGTGCCGTGCATCGCGGTTCCGCGACCACGGCGCCAACGTTCACGCTGGTCGACGCCGGCGTCTATCCGGCGGCCCTCGACTACGGCCGCACGCCGATCCGGGGCGACATATACGCCGTCGATGCCGCCACCTTCGCCGATCTCGACACGCTCGAAGGCTATCCGGTGTTCTATACCCGTCGTCGTATCATAACCTCGGCCGGCGAGGCCTGGATCTACCTGTGGGCTGCCGCGCGCAACCGGGTCTGGCCCGTGATCGATTCCGGCGACTGGCCACGCTATCGGCGTTTACGCGATCAACCGGGAGAACTTTCGTGAGCCGTAGCGCGCCACCGCCACCAGAATCGGGCCGCAGTCCGATCCGCGATCTCTACGACTTGATTACGGGCGACGAGAACGCCCGTGTCTGCACCGACATCTCGGATGAGGCCTGTCGCGAGCAACCGACCAATTTCTTCGTCCACCTCGTGTCGCTTTTCGCCAACAAGGCCGGCGATCTGGTGGCCAGTCCGAAACTGGTGCTGCCGTGGCTGATGGCCGTGCTCGGCGCGCCGACCTGGATGGCGGGCCTGCTGGTCCCGATTCGCGAATCTCTCGCCCTGCTGCCCCAGCTGGTGATTGCCGGCTGGATGCGTGCGCATCCGATCCGCAAGTGGTTCTGGGTCGCGGGCGCCGCGGTGCAGGGGCTGTCGGTACTGGCCATGATCAGCGCCGCGCTTGCCTTCGACGGCGCCGTGGCCGGCGGCCTCATTCTTTTGCTGTTGATCGTTTTCTCGCTCGGACGCGGTGTGTGCTCCGCGTCCTACAAGGACGTCCAGGGCAAGACCATTGCCAAGACCCGGCGCGGCACGCTCTCCGGCTACGCCTCCAGCGCGGCCGGCGGCCTGGCCGTGCTGCTGGGCGCAATCCTGTGGTTCGTGCCGGCCAGCCAGCACCTGAAGCCGATTCTGGGCCTGCTCGCCCTGGCCGGCGTGCTGTGGGTCGCCGCGGCCTTCATCTTCGCCGCCCTGCGCGAGTTTCCCGGCGCGACCGAGGGCGGCGGCAACGCCCTCAAGACCGCGGCGGACAGCCTCGCGCTGCTGCGCGACAAGCCGGCATTCGGCCGCTTCGTCGCCGTGCGTGGATTGTTGATCGCCACCGCGCTCGCCGCGCCCTATTACGCCCAGCTCGCCCGCGCCGCCGGCGGCCCGAGCCTGGCGCATCTGGCGATCCTGTTGCTGGTCAGTGGCCTGGCCTCACTCGTGTCCGCCCCGTTCTGGGGGCGTTTTTCGGATTATTCGTCGCGTCAGGTCCTCATACTCACCGGCGTGGCGGCGGCCGTATTGAATGCGCTGGTCGCCCTCGCCGTCTGGACCGGGTTCGGTCATATCGCCGGCGTATGGCCATTTGCCGTGGGTTATTTCATGCTGGCCGGCATCCATGCCGGCGTCCGGCTCGGGCGCAAGACCTATCTCACCGACCTCGGTAACAGCGAGGATCGCGCCCGACTCACGGCGGTGGCCAACACCACCATCGGCGTGATCCTGCTGGCCGGCGGCGGCCTCGTGGCGGCGATCGGCCAGGCCGGTCCGGCCGTGGCGGTGGCCGTGCTCGCCCTGCCGGCGCTGGCCGCCGCCGCCCTGGCGCGCGGCCTGCCCGAACTCGAACAGGCCGCATGATCGATGACGACCGAACGACACCGGGCGCCGTTATGCTTTTCGGGCTTCGTTTGGCGAAGAAAACTGTCCGCAGATCAACACAGATTTACGCAGATGCGGTTCTGCTTTCGCGGCATAGTGGATTCGAGGCGCGCACCGGCGACGGCGTCGGATGGGCTCGAAGTGAACAAGTCCGGCGGAGAACAAAGCGGTAGGTCGGATTAGCGCGCAGCGCGTAATCCGACGCTCGATCGGCGGACTCTGTGGCTCGGCTGTCGGATTACGGTGCAAGCACCTAATCCGACCTACGTAACTATCCTTGGGAACAAAGCGCAGGCAACCGTTCGCGCCACGCTCGAACCAACGCCCCAAACGACTAACCGCCATCTGCGTACATCTGTGTTGATCTGCGGACAAATGCCTTAAGGAACGAAGAGAAAAGTCACGCGGAGCCCGAAACCACGGACGTTGCGAGCCCAGTCCGCCAATGGTCGCTTCGATGAATCAAAAGCCCACTACGAGGCGGTTGTTGCCATGGCCTGTACGCTGCTTTGGCTGTCTATGTGATGAAACATCGACATGCCCTAACCGGCGGCATTCAGCGATCGATCGTATTCGCGCCAGCCGTCGAAGCACTTGCAGAGCGCGGCCACGCCGGCGCCCGACAGCCGAAACGGCGCGATGAGAAACGCGCCCGGCTTGAACAGGGTCGGCCACAGATAGCCGGCGATCGCGAGTGCGGCCGCCCAGATCGGGAACAGTACCGCGATACGGGCCGGACTCGGCGCCCTCATGCCATCACCCCGGCGGCGCTCGCCTGGCGCAACGGATCGAGCCCGGTCGCGCGCAGCAGTGCCGCGGTTTCATAGACGGGCAGGCCCATCACCGCCGAAAAACTGCCCGACAGATGCGAGATGAACTGCCCGGCATGGCCCTGGATGGCATAGGCGCCAGCCGCGCCCTGCGGCTCGCCGGTGGCCCAGTAGGCCGCGATCGCCGCCTCGTCGAGCACATCCAGGGTCACCTCGCTGACCACCGTCGTGGTTTCGGTCACGCCGTCCGCGAACAGGGCCACGCCCGTGATCACGCGATGCGTGGTTCCGCCGAGCGCACCCAGCATGCGCTGCGCGTCGGCCAGATCGACCGGCTTGCCGAAGGCCTCGGCGCCGTGTGCGACCACCGTGTCCGAGCCCAGGATCCGGGCGGCCGGGTAAGCCGCCGACAGGGCCTCGGCCTTGGTTCGCGCCAGTCGCTCGGCCAGCGCATCGGGCGTCTCGCCCGCGCGCGGGGTTTCATCGATATCGGCCGGGATCGCGGTGAACGCCAGCCCGAGTTGTTGCAGCAGGCGGGCCCGCTGCGGCGAGGCCGAGGCCAGGATCAACGCATCGCTCATAGGTTCTCCACATGCTCGATCAGGCGCCCGGTCGCGACCAGATCGAAGAAAGCATCGCGCATGAAACGCCCGGCATCGACCGCCTGGCGCCAGGCCCGTTCACGCCGGGCGTCGTCGCCGGCATAACGATGAAAATCGCGCCGCCCGGGCACCGCGCCGTCGACCAGGCGATCCCTGAACGCCGGGCCGGGGCCGACCAGCAGCACATGATCGGCATGGCGCGGCGCCCGCCAGCCGAGCCGCTTGTCGAGCCAGCCCGGCACCAGCCGCGTGTCGAAATGCGGCATGAGCACGATCGGCGCCGCGGTATCGGCCGCCAGCAACGGCTGGTCGATGTGATAATCGGTGAGGCCGCCGTCGCGGTACAGCCCGGGCGGCGCGCCGGCCGGATTCTTCACGGCCTGCATGATCAACGGCACATTACCACTGGCGAAGACCGCATCCCGCAGATTGTCATCGGTCAGCGCCACCGTGCGGCTGGCGATGCCGTCCTCGGCATAGATCATCGACTGGCCATCACGGGCAAACACCACGCGTTCGAAGAACGCGCCCAGCCAGCGGCGCGAGGCCGCATTGGCCAGCCCCGCGGCCACCGAACCGGCGGCCAGCAGCGCGCGATGATCGGTGGCCATCGCCGCGCGCGAGCGGACCGTCATCGCATGCAGGCGATAGCGCGGATGGGTCAGCACGCCGCGGCGCACCTCGGGGGTAAGCACTTGATCGAGAATAGCCGCGAGCGTCGCGGTGATCTCGGCGGCATCCGGCTTCATGCTGTAGCGCTGGCCGATATAGGCCTCGGTCAGCGCATCGATCGCCGCGCCCGGATCGCTGGGGTGACAGGCCACCGCGCCCGCCCAGGCGCCGATCGAGGAGCCCACGATCGGCAGCGGCGCTTCGCGTTCGGCGAACCAGTCGGTGAACAGCGCGCGATAAAAGGCGGCAATCGCCAGCCATTTCGGCCCGCCGGCCGCGCCCGCGACTGCGCCCACCCGCGCGGGGGTGAGCGCGCCTTCGGCGAGCGCGCCGCGCGCGGCGGGCCCGGCCTTCAGGGTCAGATAGCGGGCGCTGTCGGTCATGGCATGTAACGAAAAAGCCGGCGCACCGCAGTTCGCGATACGCCGGCCGCGGCGAATATCACGGGGTGTATCTCACGACGACACGCCCTGGCGCCGTCGATTACTCGACGGTCAGGATCTTCATCGTGTTGGTACCACCCGGACCGGTGAAATCGCCCTTGGTGATCAACACGCGGTGGCCGGCACTCACATCGCCACGCGCCCTGAGGCAGGCCATGGCTTCGGTACTCGGCACCATGCTGTCCAGCTCGCTCGGCTTGAACGCCACCGGATACACATTGCGGCACAGGGCCAGATACTGCTCGGTGCGCGGATAGTGCGTCAGCGCGAAGATCGGCACCGGTGCGCCCTGGCGCGACATCAGCATGGCGGTGGTGCCCGACTCGGTCAGCGAGATGATGGCATCGGCGTGCATGTTGCGGGCGGTATAGACCGTGGCCATGGCGATGGCCTCGTCGGTGCGCCGGAAATGCGCCGCCAGGCCGGCGGGCGCGCGTTCGGCCACCGCCTCACGTTCCGCGCCCTGGCAGATGCGGCTCATGGCTGCGACCGTCTGCACCGGATACTTGCCCACGGCCGATTCGGCCGACAGCATCACCGCATCGGTGCCGTCGAGCGTGGCGTTGGCCACATCCAGCACCTCGGCGCGGGTCGGCGTCGGGTTTTCGATCATCGACTCCATCATCTGGGTCGCGGTGATCACCAGCCGGTTCATCTCGCGCGACTGGGCGATGATGCGCTTCTGCACGCCCGGCAGTTCGGGATCGCCGATCTCCACGCCGAGATCGCCGCGGGCCACCATGACCACATCGGAGGCACCGATGATTTCCTCGAGCGCATCCAGCGCTTCGGCGCGCTCGATCTTGGAGCACAGCCGGGCACTGCCGCCGGCCTCGCTCATCAGCCGGCGGGCCTGATGCATGTCGGAGGCACCACGCACGAACGACACGGCCAGGAAGTCCACTTCCAGCGACGCGGCGAGCTTGATGTCTTCCATGTCCTTTTCGGTCAGACCGCCGGCCGACAGGCCGCCGCCACGCAGGTTCACGCCCTTGCGCCCGGACAGCTTGCCGCCGACCTCCACGCGGGTGACGATGCGCGGGCCGTCGACCTCGGTCACGGTCAGCGCGATGGCGCCGTCGTTGACCATCAGCTGGCTGCCCTTTTTCACGTCCGCGAGCAACGGCTTGAAATGGATGGCAACCGCATCCTTGGTGCCGGCGCCGGCCTCCATCTCGGTATCGAGCGTAAACGTCTGCCCGTTCTCGAGTTCCACCGAACCGTCCACGAACGATTCGATGCGGATTTTCGGGCCCTGCAGGTCACCCAGCACGGCCACGGCCTTGCCGAGTTCCCTGGCGACCTTGCGCACGGTATCCACGCGCCGGCGGTGCTCGTCGGCAGCGCCGTGGGAGAAGTTGATGCGCACGGCGTCGACGCCGGCCTCGATCAACTGCTTCAAAGTTTCCGGGCTGTCGCTGGCCGGGCCGAGGGTGGCGAGTATCTTGGTTTTGCGATGCATGCGGGGGACGCTAGCACAACCATTTGAAAAGCGGCAGACCCCCGGGCCGTGAGCCGCGCCAGCACATCGCCGACGCGGATGGGAACGTGCGCGAACCCGGCGGTCCTGCGCAGTGGCGCGCGCCCGGTCACGGCTCGATTGGACACGCCGACGCGGCGCTCGCACGCAACGGCAACAGGCCCTAGACTGCGGCCGGTCATCCGTTAACGTCCGTTGCCGATGTCCGCAACCCCGCCCGGCGTGCTGGCGCGCGCCGGAATCTTCGTTCTGCTGTGGCTCACCGGGATGACGATGCGCGCGCCGATTCTGGTGGCCGCCCCGCTCGGCCCCCGCATCGCCGAGGCGCTGTCGCTGAACCAGACCGGTGTGGGTGCACTGACCACGCTGCCGGTACTGGCACTGGGCCTGGGCGCGGTGCCAGCCGCCTGGCTGATCGCCCGCTTCGGCGCCCGCAATGCGCTCATGCTGGCGGTGATTCTGACCGGCGTGGCCTCGGCGGCGCGCGGGGTGGCGCCGGATGCCGGCATCCTGCTCATCGCCACCGCGGCTACGGGGCTCGGCATCGCCATCATGCAGCCGGCGCTTCCGGCGCTGGTCGCGCGTTGGTGCCCGGGCTTTGTGGCCCTGGGCGCGACGGTCTATCTCAACGGCATGATGGTGGGCGAATTCGTCGGCGCGGGTCTGACGCTGCCGGGGCTGCTACCGGCGGTCGGCGGCAGCTGGCGCGCGGCGCTGTTCGCCCTGTCGATCCCCATCGTCGTACTCGCGCCGTTCCTGCGGATCCCACGGCTGCACGGCGAGCGTCCCACGCTCGATCAGGTCGCGCGCTGGCCGGACTGGCGCGACGCGCGCGTCTGGCGCTTCGGCGGCCTGCTGGGGCTGACCGCGTCCACGTTCTTCGGGTTGAACGCCTATATGGGCGCGATATTGGCCAGCAAGCATCTGGCGTCGCATATCGATCTGGTGCTGGCGATCTTCAATGCCGTGCAGCTGTTCGTCTCGCTACTGCTGATGGCCACGATACGCCGCCTGCTGGCACTGCCACGGCTGCTGTTCGCCACCGTCGTGCTGCATATCGCGGGGCTCGCCGTGGTGATGGCCAGCGATTCGCTGTGGCTGATCGGCGGCGTGGTGGCGATCAGCCTGGCCTCGGCGGTGCAGCTGATTGCGTTGACCAGTCTGCCCGCGCTGATCCTCACGCCCGCACGGGCCGGGGCGGTGGCAGCCGGCATGTTCGCCGTCGGCTATGTGCTGGCCTTCATCGTCCCGCTGCTCGCCGGCAGCCTGGTCGATGCCAGCGGCACCACCGCCAGCGCGCTGTATTGCCTGCTCGGCCTGAACATGCTGTGCCTGCCGCTGGGCTGGCACACGATCACCGGCCTGGAGGGTCAACGCGCATAGCGCAGCCCCTGTTCCAGACCGCGCAACTCGGCCAGCCCGCGCAACCGGCCGTAAAGCGGATAGCCGGCACGGGTGGCGCGCGCGGCGTCGCCGAGCACGTGATGGCCGTGGTCGGCGCGCATCGGCAGCAACGCGCCGCCGGCGGCCTGTCTTCGATCCTCCTCGTCGAGCAGCACCGCCATCACGCCCGCCATATCGGCATCGCCGCCCAGGTGCTCGGCTTCGGCGAACGAACGGGGCTCGACCAGATCGCGGGCCACCGAGCGCAGATGCACGAAGTGGATACGCGCCGCGAGCGCGCGGACCATCGCCACCAGATCGTTGTCGGCGGCAGCGCCGTAGGAACCGGTACAGAACGTCAGGCCGTTGGCCGGGCTATCGACGGCGTCGAGAATCCAGCGGGCATCGTCGGCGCAGGAGACGATGCGCGGCAGGCCGAACAACGGTCGCGGGGGATCATCGGGATGAATCGCCAGACGCACGCCGGCGGCCTCGGCGACCGGCACCACGCGCTCCAGGAAGTAGCGCAGATTTTCGCGCAGTCCGGCATGGCCGATGCCGCGATAGGCCGCGATCGCTTGCCGGAACCCGGCCAGATCGTAGCCGGCGTCGGCGCCGGGCAGCCCGGCGGTGATGTTGTCGGCAAGACGCTGGCGCGCGGGCTCATCCAGCGCATCGAAATGCGCCTGCGCGGCGGCCCGGTCGGCCGGGTCATAGTCGTTCGCCGCGCCGGGGCGCTCCAGGATGAACAGATCGAAGGCCGCACAGGCAATGTAGTCGAAGGCCAGCGCGGTGCCGCCGTGGGGCAACGGCCGCGCGAGCTCGGTCCGGGTCCAGTCGGCGACCGGCATGAAGTTATAGGCCACGGTCTGCACACCGGCCGCGCCCAGCCGGCGCAGCGTGCTGGCCCAGGCATCGATGTCGGCGTCGCGGTCGGGGCCGCCGGTGCGGATCGCCTCGGTCAGCGGAATACTCTCCACCACCGACCAGCGCAGTCCGGCCTCCTCGATGGCTGCCTTGCGCGCCTCGATCGCGTCAACCGGCCAGGCGGTGTCGTTGTCGATCTCGTGCAGCGCGGTGACGATGCCGGTCGCACCGGTCTGGCGGATCTCGGCGAGCGTGACCGGGTCCGGCGGACCGAACCAGCGCCATGTGTATTCCATGGTCCTCTCCTGTTGTTCGTACGCCCCGTGGCATCGGCAGGCACCGACCACGATGTCTATACTTGCACCATAACGATAGTGTCATCTTCGGCCAGACAGCCCCGTACGGTCGAACGATGCCCATTGGCGTCCCCTGCTCGATACCGCGGCACTCTGGCCGAATCGGGTACGGGGCGTGTTTCGAGGAGTCCGATGAGCGATTCGCGGCCGCAGGCCCACGACAGTACACGTCGCCCCACCATTCGCGATGTCGCGCGCGACGCGGGTATTTCCAAGACCAGCGTCTCGCGTTATTTCGGCGAGGAGCGTCATCGCCTGTCGGAGGCCATGCAGGCCCGCATCGAGCGGTCGGTGAAACGCCTCGGGTTCCGGCCCGATCGCATCGCCGCCAGCCTGCGCGGCGGGCGCACCCGACTGATCGGCGCGCTGGTCGCCGATATCCGCAACCCCTACAGTGTCGCCCTCATTCATGCCGCCGAGCGCGCCTGCGGCGAGGCCGGCTATTCGCTGATGGTCTGCAACACCGACAACGACGAAACCCTGGAGCGCCGGCACCTGGAGGTGCTCGACGGTTACAGCGTGGACGGCCTGATCGTGAACACGGTTGGCCGCAATACCGAAGCGCTCGAGGCCATGCGCGAGCGCGGACTATCGATGGTGCTGGTGGATCGCCAGATCGACGCACTGGATTGCGACATGGTGGGGCTGGACGATGTCGCCGCGGTGGACGAAGCCATCGCACATCTGGTGGCGCGCGGCTATCAGCGGCTGGAACTGATCATCGAGCCGGTCGCCGGCATCAGTTCGCGCATCGCCCGCGCCGAGGCCTTCACGACGGAATGCCGGCGCCGCGGTCTGGCGGCGGACCGGCACGAAGCCGTGATCGAACAGGCCGGTGCGCCAGGGCTCGACGAACGGCTGGCCGAGCTGATGGCCGAGCCCCGCCCCACCGCCGTACTGTGCGCCAACGGCGTGGTCACGCTCGCCGTGTGCCATGCACTGCAGCGCCTGAACGGCTTCCACCGGCTGGGCGTGCTGGGCATCGACGAACTCGCCTGGTGTGCTCTGGCCGGCCCCGGCATTTCCACGCTGGCACAGCCCGTCGATGCCATCGGCCGCCGCGCCATCGGGACGCTGCTGAACCGTATCAACGGCGACGCCGCACCGGCCGCGGTCCATCGCCTGCCGGCCACGCTCAAGGCCCGCGGCTCGACCGCGCCCCCGGCATGACGACCGGGCCGCACGACGCACGCGTGGATGTAGTCACCTTCGGCGAAAGCATGGCCCTGTTCGCGGCCGACACGCCCGGCGATCTGGCGCACGTGACCCATTTCACCCGCCGGCTCGCCGGTGCGGACAGCAATGTTGCCATCGGCCTGGCCCGGCTCGGGCTCGCCGTGGACTGGACCAGCCGCGTCGGCAACGATGCCTTCGGCCGCTTCATCGTCGAATCGCTGGCCGCCGAGGGCATCGACGGCCGCCACGTGGTCGTCGACGACACGCGCCCCACCGGCCTGCAGATCAAGTCGCGCAGCGAGGATGGCAGCGATCCGGAGACCGAATATTTCCGCCGGGGCTCGGCCGCCAGCGCCCTCGGCCCGGCCGATTTGCCGGCCGAACGCATGGCCGGCGCGCGGCATCTGCATTGCACCGGTATCCCGGCGGCGATCAGCGGTTCCGCGCAGGCCTTGTGTCATCACGCCATGGATGCCATGCGCGCGGCCGGCGGCACGATCTCGTTCGATCCCAACCTGCGGCCGAGCCTGTGGACAAGCGAACAGGCTATGCGCGAGGCGATCAACGCCCTCGCGGCCAAGGCCGATTGGGTGCTGCCCGGCATCGACGAAGGCGAGATTCTGACCGGCTCGCGTGTGCCCGAGGCCATCGCAGATTTCTATCTCGGCGCCGGTGCCGGCGAAGTCGTGGTCAAGCTCGGCGCCGAAGGCGCGTACTGGCAGTCGGCCCAGGACCGCTGCCGGGTGGCGGGCCGGGCGGTCGAGCGGGTCGTGGATACGGTCGGCGCGGGTGACGGTTTTGCGGTCGGCTTCATCAGCGCCCGGCTGGAAGGCGCTACGCCGCGGGCCGCGCTCGAGCGCGCCAATGCGATCGCCGCCCGCGTGATTCAGTATCCGGGCGATTCGGACGGGCTGCCGCGCCGCGACGAGGTGGACTGACCGACCGGTGGCGCGACCGCCCGGCGATCAGTCGTGGTCGGGGTCGCGCCCTTCGTGATCGCCGTGGTCATCATCCCGGTCGTGGCCATAACCATGATCGTCATTGTCCCGGCCACGGTCATGGCCGTGCCCGTAACCGCCGTGGTCTCCATGGTTCCAGCCGCCGTGGTCGTGATACGGCGGCACGCAGGCGGCCAGCAACACCAATAACGGGGCCGCGAACAGAAGTCGTTTCATGGCCATGCTCCGTTGCACTTTCTTTGTACAGGCTAAACTGTACAGCCTGAACAATGCATGAAACCGCCGGGGCGAAGCCCGGTCACTTGCGACCGGCTGGTGACCACCGAACTCGCGCGGCGACAATACGAGTGCGCGGGCCGCGCTCAGTCGTGTCGACGCACCGCCGGATCGCGGGCAAGCGGGGTCGGCGCCCGCATGAGCGCGATGAACGCGCGGTCGAAGGCGGCGCGATCCAGCTTCATCTGCACGATCGCCGGTGGCCCAGCGGTCTCGGGTTTGCTGCGCTTCGTCCAGGCGAGCGTATTACCATAGCTCGGGCCATGGCTCATATCCGCATCCAGGTACAGCTGGCGCGTTTTCGTCACCAGTGCCGGGTGCAGCCAGGCCAGCGCGGCGATCTCGTCCCACATGTAGTAGCGCTCGGTGTCGTACCGGGCCAGGTACTGCGCCGCCGGACTGTGCGATTTCGCGATCGCCGCCTGCATTTTGTCCGAATACCAGCTCTGCAGCGAGATATCCACGGGCGTATCGATGATCTTGCGCCAGTCGGCCGTGAATACGATATGCGCCGCTTCCGGATCGAACCAGACATTGAATTCATGACTCGGGGTGGTGCTGAACTCGGCATCGTCGGTCGTCGGCGAGATCGAACCGCCCATCACGACAAGCTGCTTGGCCGTGCGGGCGAAGCTCGGATCGATGCGTTGGGCCAGCGCCAGATTGGTCAGCGGCCCGGCCGCGAACACCGTCACCTGCCCCGGATGGGCATGCACGGCAGCGATCAGGAAATGGGCGGCATCCTCTTGCCGCGCGGCGATCGAGGGCCGCCCTTCGGGCATCGCCTGGCGCGCATTCGGGTCGCTCGGATACGCCTTGGGGTCGGTTCCGTCGCCGCCCCAGGCGCCGAGCCAGGCAACATGCCCGTCGAGTTTCTGCTCGGCGAGCGTTTTCCTGCGGCTGCGCACCAACGGATGTACCGCCCCCTCATACACCGGAATATCGCGCCGTCCGATGAGTTCGAGCATGCGCAGTGTGTGTTGCGTCTCCGCTTTCATCCACGCATTGCCGGTGACCATCGAGATACCCAGAACCTTCACCTGCGGCGCCTGGATGAGCGCCAGCATCGCACGCATGTTGCTGCCGCCGGGCCCCGAACCGTCCTGATCGATGACCACCAGCCGCGGGGTGGATGCCGGTGCGGCGAAGGCCGTGCCCCCGATACAGATCAACACGCAAGCCAACCAGCACAGGCCCAAACAACGTCTCATGGCTTTCCCCCTGACGAATACGCGGTCCGGCGACGCGCATGAATCCGATTCATCGCACGGCGCCATCGGCCTCGCGGCGCATAAATCGGCGCTTTGAATCGTGACACGCCGGGGCTATTCCGAAAAGTGGACCGCCCACCGGGCGCCAGCCGAGAAAAACAGACGGCATGGCGCCGGAGATTGGGGTGGATTCAGAAAGGACATGCCAAAATCATGCGCCGGCATTCCTCCCGCGAGTCATAGGTCATGAACGACACCCCGGTCATCCACGCACGCGGGCTCGGCAAGCGTTTCCAGCGCAAGGTCGCGCTCGCGGATGTCGACCTGAACGTGGGCCCGGGGCGCATCGTCGGCCTGATCGGGCCCAACGGCGCCGGCAAGACCACGCTGCTCAACCGGCTGCTGGGGCTGGCCAATGGCGAGGGCGAACTGCGCATTCTGGGCCACGACCCGATCCGTGATCGCGATGCGCTCATGCGCGAGGTGTGCTTCATCTCGGACGTCGCCACCCTGCCGCGCTGGCTGCGGGTGCGCGAGGCGGTGGCGCTGGTCGGCGGCCTGCACCCCCATTTCTCACGCGCGCGCTGTGAGCGTTTCCTCGCCCGCTCGGCACTGGATCCGGCGAGTCGGGTCGGCCAGCTGTCCAAGGGCATGATCGTGCAATTGCATCTCGCGCTCATCATGGCGATCGATGCCCGGCTGCTGGTGCTGGACGAACCCACGCTCGGCCTCGACCTGCTGTTCCGGCGCTCCTTCTACGACAACCTGCTCGGCGACTATTTCGACGCCAGGCGCACGATTGTCGTCACCACCCACCAGGTCGAGGAGATCGAGCGCATCCTCACCGACGTCATCTTCCTGCGCGACGGCCGCAAGATTCTCGATGCCTCCATGGCGGAGCTGGCCGAACGCTTCATCGAGGTCCGCGTGGCCCCGGCCCGGCTCGCGGCCGCCCGCGCGCTCGGCCCGATCGGCGAGCGGCGCCTGCCCGGCGCCCACGCCCTGATCTTCGATCGCGGGGCCGGAATCGATCGCAACGCCGTGGCCGCGCTCGACGACAACCCGCGCCCCCCCGCTCTGGCCGATCTGTTCACGGCCTGCATGCACCCGGAGCCCGCATGAACACCGCCTGGCACAACATCCGCTGGCTGCTGCGGCGCGAAGCCATGGAGCATCGTCGCTTGATCATGGCGCCGGTGCTTCTCGGCGGCGTCATGATCCTGCTCAACCTGCTGCTGCTCGTCTCCAGCCTGTTCGGCCACGGCGGTCGCCGGATCCATTTCGAATTCGACAACGGCAGCGTGCTGAACATGCTCGCGCTCAACCTGCAGCCGCTCGGCCCGGGCAACGCTGCCGATCTGGGTCCGGCGATTTCGCTGCTGCTGCTGGCCACACTGCTGCTGTTCGCGCTCGCGCTGGGGGCGGCGATGGTGTCCTACGCCCTGGGCTGTCTGTTCGAGGAACGCCGCGATCGCAGCATCCTGTTCTGGAAATCGCTGCCCGTGAGCGACGGTCAAAGCGTGGCCGCCAAAACACTCATCGTCATGATCGCCGTGCCGGCGATCTACACGGCCGCCGCACTCGTGACCGGCTGGATCTGCATCGGCATCTACATTGTGCCCCTGCTCGGCGCCGGGGCCGCGGCCCGCGATCTGATCGCCCAGACTCATCTGTTGGCAATCAGCGGCCTGACCGTGGCCGCGCTGCCGGTCTATCTGCTGACACTGGCGCCGGCGGTCGGCTGGCTGCTGCTGTGTTCGGCCACGGCCCGCCGCCATCCGGCGCTCATGGCCGTGATCGTGCCGGCATTTTTTGCCATGCTCGGCGGGCTCGGGCTGCCGAACCCGGTCTGGCATCTGCTGGTCGGCCCGATCCTGCCCACCGGATTCACCCGCGCCCTGTCCGCGCTCGGTGCCCAGGGCGGCCTCGGCCCGGCGCTGGCCGCCGTTTATCGTCCCGTCACGACCCTCGATCTGTGGCTGGGGCTACTCTTTGCCGCGGCCTGCCTGATCGCGGCGACAATGTACCGGCATCGGTTCACAACGCTGGTGTAAAGAGCGCGCCCATCGCCACGACCGGCGGGCGACAGGCCGCGTCAGCCGATCGCCAGCATCCGGTCGATGGGACGGCGCGCGGCCTCGGCCAGCACCGGGTCGACCTTCACCTCATAACGATCGTAGGCCAGTGCATCGCGCAGCTTGGCCAGCGTGGTCAGCTTCATGTACTCGCAGACCGAGTTCTCGCTGGCCGGGTGGAAGGTCTTGCCGGGATTTTCCTTTCTCATCCGGTGCAGGATGCCGGTCTCGGTCGCCACCACGAATTCCTGTGCCTCGGACTCGTGCGCATGCGTGAGCATGCCGCTGGTGGAGTGGATATGGGCATCCTTGCAGTCGAAGCTCATCGCCGAGTTCATCATGCAGGCCGTGGAACAGCCGCATTCCGGGTGAATGAGGATCTCGGCGTTGGGGTATTCGCGCTGCTTGGCAGCCAGATTCATGTCGCCGATCTTCTCGTGCACGTGGCAGGAGCCCGGCCAGATGTGCAGCTTGCGCCCGGTGATCATCTCCACATAGGTGCCGAGGAAGCGATCCGGCAGGAACAGAATCTCTTCGTCTGCCGGAATCGCCTCGATCACCTGTACGGCGTTGGATGAGGTCACGCAGTAGTCGCATTCCGACTTGATCGCCGCCGAGGTGTTCACATAGGCGACGACGGTCGCGCCCGGATGCTCGGCCTTCCAGGCCTGCAGCTGTTCCAGCGTGATGCTCTCGGCCAGCGAGCAGCCGGCGTTGAGGTCGGGGATCAGCACCGTCTTGTCCGGCGAGATGATGGATGCCGTCTCGGCCATGAAGTGCACGCCACAGAATACGATCACATCGGCATCGGTAGCCGCGGCCTGGCGCGATAGGCCGAGCGAATCGCCGAGATAGTCGCAGATATCCTGAATCTCGGGGCGCTCATAGTTGTGCGCCAGGATGACGGCGTTCTTGGCGGCCTTGAGCCGCTGGATGTCGGCGACGAGCTGTTCGTTGTGGGTGGTCATGTCGTGCTTCTCCTCCCGGCCGATAACGGCGGCCGGCCTCGCATGAGGCCGGATTATGACTGAATGCGATCGACGCGCTGGCTGATATCGAAAGCGATCACCGAATGGGTGAGCGCGCCGATCGAGATGAAATCCACGCCGGTGGCGGCAATGCTGGCGATATTGTCGCGCCCGACATTGCCGGACGCCTCAAGCCGCGCCCGCCCTGCGGTGCGCTCGACCGCGGCGGCCATGGTGTCGGGCGTCATGTTGTCCAGCATGATCAGGTCGACGCCCGCGGCCAGGGCCTCGTCGAGTTCATCCAGCGTGGTGGTCTCGACCTCGATGCCGATGGCCGGCGCGTAGGCCCGTACCGCCGCCACTGCCGCGGTGATGCCGCCGGCGGCGGCGATGTGGTTGTCCTTGATCATGGCCAGATCGTACAGCCCGGCGCGATGATTGACGCCGCCGCCGATGGCCACGGCCTTCTTGTCCAGATCGCGCAGCCCGGGCACCGTCTTGCGGGTATCGAGAATACGCGCGCGATGGCCGGCGACCCGGTCGACGTAACCCCGGGTGGCGGTGGCAATGCCGGACATGCGCTGGGCGATGTTGAGCGCGGTGCGCTCACCGGTGAGCACCGCCCGCCCGGCGCCTTCGAAGGCGACCAGTTCGGTCCCGGCGGTCACAGCGTCGCCCTCGGCCACCACCGGGCGCCAGTCCAGATCCGGATCGAGCCGCCGGAACACGGCCTCGGCCTCGGCCAGCCCCGCGATCACGCCCTCGGCCTTGGCCACCCAGCGCGCGGCAACCGGCGCGCCCGCATCGAGCACGGCGTCGGTGGTGACGTCGCCGGTGTGCACATCCTCGGCCAGCCAGCGGTCGATGCGGGCCGGGTCGATCGTGGATTCGATCTTGGATTGGATAGGGGCGGCGGGCTGATTCATTACTTTACCGATACGAATACGGGCCGATCGCGATGCACGGCGGGGCGCGTATCGCGCCGGCAATGTACGCCGACACTGGTCTCGCGGGCCAGTGCGGCCCGGGCGATGGCGTCGGCCAGCGCATGAACATGGCGATCGAGGAAGGCGAAATAGTCGTCGGCCCGATCCGGGGATGCCGACAGCGGCGCGGCCCGGGCCGTTTCGATGGCAGCGAGCGCGGCCTCCAGCCCGGCGCGATCCCGCTCGATCCCGACGTGGCGCATCATCAACGCACCCAGATCGCGGCGCCGCGTGGCGAATGCGTCAGCGTGCCCCGGCTCGACCCGCCATATCGGCCCGTTGTCGACCCGGCCGGGTCGCGGCGCAGCGCGCTCGGCGGCGTGGGCCACGGCACGCTGCGCGAACACCAGGCATTCCAGCAACGAATTGCTGGCCAGACGATTGGCGCCGTGCACGCCGGTGGCCGCGACCTCGCCAGCGGCATACAGGCCGGGCACATCGGTCGCGCCGTGGTGATCGGTGGCCACGCCGCCGATGCAGTAGTGGGCCGCGGGCGCGACCGGCACCGGCTCGCGTCGCCAGTCGATACCACGCTCGGCGATCGCCGCCATGATGAAGCCGAAGGACTGTTCCAGCATCGCCGGATCGAGATGGCGCAGATCCAGTCCGACGTAGGGCACGTCCTGGCGCGCGATCTCGGCCGTGATGGCGCTGGCCACGACATCGCGCGGCGCCAGTTCGGCACCCGGCGCATCCGCCAGAAAGCGCTCGCCGGCGGCGTTGACCAGCGTCGCCCCGGCCCCGCGCAGCGCTTCGCTGATCAGAAACGTCCGCCCGCTGGCTTCGTGGAACGCGGTCGGATGAAACTGGACGAACTCCAGGTCGGCCTGGCGCGCGCCGGCCGCGCGCGCCAGGCCCACACCCACGCCGAGCGCGCCGGCCGGGTTGGTGGTGCGCTCGAACAGCGCGGAATAACCGCCGGTAGCGAGAAGGGTCGCCGGCGCCCGCACCCTGAGTTCGCCGTCCACGTCCTGTCGGTGGATCCGCGCGCCCGCGCAGCGACCGTCGGCATCGCGCAGCAGCCGATGGGCGAAGCCGTGCTCGACCACCGTAATGGTGTCGCACTCACGGATACGCGCGATCAGGAAATCGACCAGCGCCTTGCCGGTCTGTACGCCCAGCGCGTGCAGGATGCGGTGATGCGAATGCCCGCCTTCCAGGCCGCGTCGCAGGCGACCGTCGGCGTCGGTGTCGAACGGCATGCCGGCGGCGATCAGCGCGCGTACCACGGCCGCGCCCTCGGCCACCAGGATCTCCACGGCCGCACGGTCGCACAGGCCGCGCCCGGCGGCCAGCGTATCGGCGACATGGGCTTCCAGCGCATCGTCGTCGGTCGTGACCGCCGCAATGCCGCCCTGGGCCCAGTAGCTGCTGCCCGAGGCCAGCGCGCCGTCGGTGACCAGGACCACACGCCCGAGTGCAGCCGCCTGCCAGGCCGCGTAAAGGCCGGCCGCGCCGCTGCCCAGCACCAGGAAATCGCAGTCCAGGGTGTCCACTGTCACGTTCGCTCTGTGCGGGGCGTTTCAAGCCCGGTTCAATCGAAAGACGGTGGCTGGCCCGGGTCGCGCCTCGGCGCGTTGGCTCCCGGGCCCGCCACGTCCAGCGGGCGATGGCGATCATCGCCGCTGTCCTCGCATCGTCCCCTGTTCCGGGAGCGCGGCGCCAGCGACGCGCGTCGCCCGGCCGGGCCGAGATGCTTTTGGCACAATGCCAGCCCTACAACATACCCCATTACACGCCGAATGTTCAGCCCGACCGATTCCGGCGACGCGGCCCGGCGCGTTCGATCGACGAACGCCGGCCGATCGCGCAAGATGGCGGCCCCGCGGTTGCCGGCGATGCCCCGGCCTTCGTAGTCGTTGCCATGTCCTTTTACCGTCGCGCCCGATTGTCCCGCATCGAAGCCGGTCGCCTGGCGCGCCTGGCGCTGCCCATTCTGGGCGCGCAGCTGGCACAGATCGGCATGGGTACGGTCGATGTCGCCATGGCCGGCCATGTCGATGCGACCACGCTGGCCGCGGTATCGGTCGGCTCGAGCGTCTGGATTCCACTGGTGGTGTTCATGGTGGGCACACTCATGGGGCTGACGCCGATCGTGGCGCAGCATGCAGGCGCACGCCGCCCGGACCTGATCCGCCCGGCGGTGCAGCAGGCGCTGTGGGTCGCGCTCGTGCTGGGCCTGGCAAGCGCGCTGGCCGTTGTCTATGCCGGCCCGCGAATCTTCGCCCTGATGCAGGTGCCGGCGGATATCGCCGCCCTGGCCACGATCTATCTCGACGCGGTCGCCTTCGGCCTGCCGGCGATCGCGATCTACGAGACCCTGCGTTTTTTCTCCGACGGCATCGGCCACACCCGCGCCTCGCTCATCTTCGCCGTCGCCGGGCTGGCCGTGAATATCGTCGCCGATGGCGTGTTGATGTTCGGCGGCCCGGGGCTCGCCGACGTGTTTGGCCCGGCTCTGCCCGGCTGGCTCGCCGGCCTGCCGGCGCTCGGCGCGGCGGGCTGTGGTATCGCCACGGCGGTGTCGATGGCGTTGATGGCACTGGCGCTGTTCGTCTACACCCGGCGCGCGGCGGTCTATACCGCCTCACGGACCGGGCCGGCGTGGTCGGCGCCGTCGCCGTCGCTGATCCGCGAGCAGCTTCGCATCGGCTTTCCGGTCGGCGTCGCGATCTTTGCCGAGGTGTCGTTGTTCACCGCGATCGCACTGTTTCTCGCCGGTTACGGCGAAGTGGTGATCTCCGCCCATACGGTGGCGCTCAACTTCAGTTCGGTATTGTTCATGCTGCCGCTGTCGCTCGGCATGGCGCTGACCGTGCGCATCGGTCAGGCACGCGGGCGCGGCAAGTACCGCCATGCGCGCTTCGTGGCCTGGAACGGCGTGCTCTGCGCGCTGATCGTCGCCGTGCTGATCGATGCCATCCTGATCTTCGGCGGGCCATATGCCGTACGCCTTTATACCGACGAACCCGCCGTACAGGCGCTGGCGATCAACCTGCTGCTGGTGGCCGCGATCTATCAGTTCTCGGACGCCGCCCAGGTTTCGATCGCCGGGGCGCTGCGCGGCTACAAGGACACGCGCATCATCATGGCGGTCACCGTGTTTGCCTATTGGGGCGTGGGACTCGGTACCGGCTATATCCTGGGTGAAGGCTGGCCGGGCGTGTTTGCCGGGCTCGGCGTCTACGGCTACTGGATCGGGCTGATCGCGGGGCTCAGTGTGGCCGCGGTGCTGTTGGGCTGGCGGCTACGCCACACCGCGGATACCACCCGGCCGCAGGAGATCGGGCATTGAACGCCACGAGATATTCCCGCGCTGATAGATTAAGCGCATTCTGATCGTCCGCCAGGCTCATGCGCTTCCGTTCGTCGTTGGTTTTCTCCGCATTTCCGTTGTATCGGCCGGCCCTCGGCCTGGCTATTTTCGCCGCGCTGGCGAGCGCCGGCTGCGCGACGCAGGCGCCGCCGGCCTCGCGCGGGGTAAAGCAAAAACCGGCGAAATCGGCCACCGCACCCGCCGACCCGGCCCAATGGGTCGGCCGTTGGCAGGGCCCGGGCGCGGCCGCGCTCACGATCATGCCGCGCGCCGACGGCCATTTCGAGATCAATCGCCGCAACCGGCAGGGCGTGAGCACGCACTACCAGGCCACAGCGGCCGGTGGCCGCCTGTATTTCCAGCGCCTGGGCAAGACGCTTGCGATCCGGCCCGGCCGCGGCAGCGAAACCGGCAATCCGGCACTGGCCGACCTCAGCGATTGTCTGCTGATCGTACCCGGGGGCGGCGGTTATTGCCGGCGCGCCGACTCCGCCGATGCCCTGCCGCTGACGCCCGGCGCCTACGTGGCGGTAAAAACCGCATGCGACGCGGCTCAGCGCACCAACACGGTGTTTTTTACCGGCACCGGTATCGCCCGCCCGGGCCAGAATGGCTGTCGGGCAACGCTGGTGAGCCAGCAGGGCATGATCTTTCATCTCGACGACAGCTGTGCCGGCAACACGGCCGGCAGCGGCGCCAACGAAACCGTTTCCGTGCCCGACGCCCATCACATGGCGTTGGCAGCCAACGGGCAGCCAGTAACGCTTTATCGCTATTGCGCGACCGGGCTGTTACCGCCTGCGCTGCAGGCCGAGCGGCCCCATTGACTGCGGCAGCAAAACCAGGGGCACGAACGGCTGCGGGCGTGGCGCTGTTTTCAGGCGCGCTTAGCATCCCGCGCTGCGGATGACTCGACAGGCTCGACTCGTTCGGCATCGCCAGTGGCATCCTGCGCCGGCGCCATCGCATCGGCGGGCGTCGGGTCGGCCAGTTTTTGGGCCGGTTCGGTGAACACACCATCGATCCGATTCAGACCATCCAGCGCCGCGGTGCGATACGCCTCGGCCATGGTTGGATAGTTGAAGGTGGTGTTCACGAAGTAGTCGATGCTGTTGCCGGCCCCTTGCTGGCTCATGATGGCCTGGCCGATATGCACGATTTCCGAGGCCTGGTCGCCGAAGCAATGAATCCCGAGGATTTCGTGCGTGACCGGGTCGAACAGCAGCTTGAGCATGCCGACCGTGTCGCCGGTGATCTGGGCGCGCGCGGTTTCCTGGAACAGCGCCTGGCCGACTTCGTAAGGCCGGCGCGATTCGGTGAGCTCGCGCTCGGTGGGGCCGAGTGAGCTGATCTCGGGAATGGTATAGATGCCGGTCGGCACGTCGTCGACATAGCGAAATCCCGGCACGCCAATGGCATCGGCGCTGGCGGCCCGCCCCTGGCCATAGGCGGCACTGGCCAGGCTCGGCGTACCGATGGCATCGCCCACGGCATGGATGTGCGGGAATTTTGTGCGATAACGCTCGTCGACCGCGACCTGGCCGCGCTGGTTCGGCTCGATGCCCAGCTGATCCAGCCCCATGTCGTCGGTGTTGCCGGTACGGCCGTTGGCCCAGAGCAGCGCATCGGCGCGCACTTTCTTACCCGATTTCAGATGCAGCGTCACGCCGTCGTCGTCGGGCGCGATGCGATCGTATTCCTCATTGTGCCGGATCAGCACGCCGTAGGTCAGCCGCAGGTGATACGACAAGGCATCGCTGATCTCGTCGTCGAGGAACTCGAGCAGTCGTTCGCGGCTGTTGATGAGCTGCACGCGAACACCGATACCCGAGAAGATCGAGGCATATTCGCTGCCGATCACGCCCGCGCCGTAGATGATCAGCGAGCGCGGCGTAAAACCGGGGTCGAGAATGGTGTCGGAATTGAATACGCGCGGATGTGAGAAATCCACATCCGGCGGCTCGTACGGTCGCGATCCGGTGGCGATTACGGCCTGATCGAAGACCAGCGTATCGACCTGGCCGTTGCTGCGGGTTACCTGCAGGCGATGCGCGTCGACGAACCGGGCATGGCCGGCCAGAACCTCCACGCCGTTGCGGGCATAGAAGCTCGAACGCATCTGGATCTGCTGGCCGACCACGCGATGCAGCCGTTCGAGCAGCCACGACAGGGGCGCGTCCGGGGTGCGCAAATCGTAGAGCATGCGCGAGGACTGCACCGACAGCAGCTGCTTGACCGCTTCGCGCAACGCCTTCGAGGGAATGGTGCCGCGGTGCGTGCAATTGCCGCCCACATCCGCCAGACGCTCGACCACCGCGACCGATCGCCCGTGCTTGACCGCGTTCAGGGCCGCACTTTCGCCGGACGGGCCGGTGCCGATCACCACGACTTCGTAACGCTTTTCCGCCATGAATCGCTCGCTCGAACCTGTATAAAGCACGAATTGTCGCATGTTGCGTGCCGACTCGCCGCTTCGCGGGGACGGCCGCCGGGGCTTACACTGACGTCCGACCATTCGCTCGCTAATCGCGCGCATGACGAATCCGAATCCCGACGGCAAGGGCGTGTCGCCGGTTCTCGCCACGCTCGACGAAGCCCGTGGCGGTCTGGCGGCTGCCGCGCCCAAGCACATCGATCAGGTCGCCACCGAGCTGTTTACGTCGCTGTTCGTGCTCGAATCCGAATTCCGCTTCAAGCCGGTGGTCGGCAAGACCTATTATCTGTACCGCCAGCCCGAGCGTTTCTGGCTCGGCATCACGCCACCCGACATGCTCGGCGAGACGGTGGCCGGGCGTTTCATCGGCACCTGCGTGCTGCAACCCGACATGACCTGGACGCTGGAACTGGCCGCAACCGTTGCCGCCGACGCGCACTTCATGGCCTGGCTGGCGGCCAGGCGCGCCGCTTTCGAACGCCGCCTGGGCGAGGCCGAGACGGTGGACGACATCCTGCCGGTGTATGAATCGCGGCTGTCGTTCTATCGCCGGGCCTCGGCCTTCGGCGTAGCGCATTCCCTGTCGCGTTCGATGAGCGCCTCGGGCATCAGCGGATTATCCTACGACGAGGCACGCGGCCTGTTGACCGACGCCTGTGCACGCGACCGCGACTGAAGACACGCAATTCATGCCGCGAACGGACATTACACAGCTGGCCACATGCCCGCTCGCGGCCGGCCAGTGACCGGCCGCGATCCAGCGGTTGGTTTCGCGGGTCAGCGATCACAGGCGGCGCGTATCGCCTCGGCCGTGGCCTGCCAGCCCAGGCATTCGTCGGTGATCGACACGCCGTAGGCGAGATCGCCGCCGAGGGCCTGCTTGCCGTGCTCGATATGGCTTTCGAGCATGACGCCGGCGATCGCCTGCTCGCCCGCCCTTCGACGCGCGCCCAGTTCGACCATGACCTCGGCCTGACGGGCCGCGACCTTGCCGCTGTTGGCATGACTGCAATCGACAATCAGGCGCTCGGGACAGCCCAGTGCCGCCAGCGCGCCGCGCGCCCGGGCCACGCTTTCGACGTCGTGATTGGCCCCGCCGCGGCCGCCGCGCAGGATCAGGTGCGCATCCGGATTGCCGGGCGTGGCAATCGCCGCCGGCCGGCCGTGGCGATCGGTGCCGAGATAGTGCTGGGGATGCGACGCCGCGGCGATGGCGTCGATCGCGGTGCCGATCGCACCGTCGGTGCCGTTCTTGAAACCGACCGGCAGATCGAGCGCGCTGGCGCGCTCGCGATGGGTCTGCGATTCGGTGGTGCGCGCCCCGATCGCGGCCCAGGACAACACATCCGACAGATAATCGGCCGCGATCGGGGTGAGCAGCTCGGTGGCGACCGGCAGGCCCAGCTCGGCCAACTCGATCAGCAGGCCACGGGCGGCGGCGAGACCGGCGCCGATGTCGTTGCTGCCGTCGAGATGCGGGTCGTGCAGCAGGCCTTTCCAGCCCACGGTCGTGCGCGGTTTCTCGACGTAGGCGCGCATTACCAGCACGGCATCGTCGGCGCATTCGGCGGCCAGTTCGGCCAGCCGGGCGCCATAGTCGAGCGCCGACGCTCGGTCGTGCAGCGAGCACGGGCCGGCGACGATCAGCAGGCGGTCGTCACGGCCGGCGAGAATATCGCGGATCAGATCCCGTTGATGCCCGATGCGGGCCGCCAGCATGGGGGCGATCGGCAGTTTCTCGGACAGCTCGGCGGGCGTGGCGACGAGCGTGGGCGCGATCGCGGGCGTGGCCTGGGCGTCGAGATTACAAGCAGTGGCGTGTTGCCGGGACATGGTCGGCTCCCTGGTGGCACAGCGCGGACAACGCGCTGATGGCTTGCGTGGTGGCTGTCTGAGCGGCCGCAAACGGCCCGTACGCGCTGCCCCGGTAAAACGGCTGGGTGCTGAACATCGTGGTCATCCTTGCGTTGCATTGATGCCGCATTCGCGGCAAGAAAAAACCCCCGGCCGGGAGATCCGACCGGGGGTTTTGGCAAACGCCGGGTCAGGCTCCCGAATCCGGGCGCCTGTCCGTATCGGTTCAGGCGCCTGTGCGGCTAAACCAATACCCGTAAAACATGTTCGATTGCGGTTCCACGCGAACGCACGCTGTCGCTGCGGCGACGGCGGTGAGTACGGGTTCGATAGTGAAATCACACATAGCGGGAATGAGGTTAGGCCATGTCGGCCGGGAAAATCAACAGCCATCGGTCAACGCCCGCGAATCAGTTCGCGAATCAGCCAGCGCCCCGGATGCAGCGCATCGACTTCGGTCGCAGCACGCGGCATTGGCTCGTCGCACAGCCGCGAGGCCAGCACTTCGGCGCTGAGCGGCGCACTCACCATGCCATGCGCGCCATGCGCGAGGCTTGCCCACAGCCCGCGGCGATGCGCGCCCGGGACCGCGGCGATACGCCGGGCATCGAGCGCCAGTTCGGCGTAGTCGCGGCGCCAGGCCGCGGCGTCGGGCACCGGCCCGACATACGGCAGTCGATCGTGGCCGGTGCAGCGAAAGGCGACCCGCGCGGCCAGCGGCGGACCGAGCCGGGCGGCCAGATCCGGGGCGATCTCGGCCAGCATGGCGCGGTTGGCGTCATCCTCGGCGGCGCGCGGTGCTGCGTCGACCGCGTCGCGCCGGAAGCTGGCGCCGACGTGGAGCCGGCCGTCGACCGGCGGCAGGGCATAGCCGCGCCCACAGAGCACGCAATTCGGGGACGCCGATTCCGGCGGCAGGCCGAACACGCTGACCTGGCCGCGCACCGAGGGCAGCGGCGGGAGGTCGCGACACAGCGCGCTGGCGGCACCGGCACAGGCCAGTACCACCTGGGCGTATTGCGCCCGCTTGCCATCGGCGGATGTCAGCCGCCAACCCGCGGGAACCGGCTCGAGGCCGGTGACAGCCACGCGATGGAGCGCCGCCCCGCTGCACTCGACCAGCCGCCGGCACAATCGATCCGGCCGTACCCAACCCGCGTTCGGGTAATACAGCCCGCCGTGCACGCCGGCGGCCAGCGCCGTGCCGGCGAGGCGTTGCGCCGTCTCTCGCCCCACCCAGCGGACCAGCGAACCCGGCAGGTCGAGTCGGTCGAGACAGCGCTGCTGCCGGGCCCGCGCCTCCGGATCGCGCGCCAGCTGCAACAAACCGACGTCGGACCAGAGCGTGCGCGCGCCGTCCAGATCGGCCAGCCAGCGCCCGAGATAATCGAGCGCGGCGAGCTGGAAGCGCGTACGCGCGTCGCCATTCGCCGCGGGACGGACATGCAATGCCGCCCGGGCATGGCCCGACGCGCCACCGGCGACGCCCGCCGGGTCGTAGAGATCGCAATGCAGGCCCCGCCGCGCCAACGCGTCGGCCACCGTGGTGCCGGCGATGCCGGCGCCGATCACGGCCACCGGGCCCGGGGCGGACGCCGGCGGCGGTTCGAACCACGGCCGGCGCTGGCGTGCCGGCGCGGCCGGCATGCGGGCCGTGCGCTGCCCGCGCAGCATCTCGCGCTTGTGTCCGGCGCCCGGCATCTTCTGCCAGGCGAAGCCGGCCGCCGCGGCATGCTCGCGCACAACCCGCGCACAGCTATAGCTGGCGAAGGTCGCACCGGGCCGGCTGGCCGCGGCCAGGCCGCGAAACACGGCCGCGCGCCACATCGCCGGATTGCGGGCCGGCGCGAAGCCGTCCAGAAACCATGCATCGGCAAGCCCGTCCAGGCCGGATAGCGCGGCCTCGACATCGTCGAAAACCAGATCCAGCGTGACGCGGTCATCGAGATGCAGCCGGTGGGTGCCGCGCACGAGCGCCGGCCACTGGTCCGCGATCCGCGCGGCATCAGCCGCCAGCGCCGGATGCCCGCGCCAGAGTGCGCGCAGATCGCCGGCGGTCAGCGGATGACGCTCGATCGACACGATATGCAAGCGCGCGGTGGCCGGTGCCAGGTCACGAAACAGCCGCCATGCCAGCATGACGTTGCGCCCGGTGCCGAAGCCCGTCTCGCCAATCACGAACGGACGGGGCTGCCGCCAGTGCGCCCAGCGTGCCGGCAGATCATTGCCCTCGATGAATACATGACGCGATTCGGCCAGGCCATCGTCGACCGAAAAGTAGACATCGTCGTAGGCCGGCGCGCGCGGTGCGTGCCGGTCGATCTCGATCGTGCCCGGCTCGATGCCGAGGCGTTCGCCCTCGCGTGGGCTCACGACGACGCCCGGACACGCCTGGTCAGTTTCTGCGCAATACGCCGCGGGCGCCCGCGCCGCGGCCGATCGCAGCGGTTCGTCACGGATCGCGCACAGGGTTGTCCACAGAGACTGTGTGTAATGTCAGGCACGGGCGCTATCGGGTCAGAGACTGAAATGCATGCTCGATGCCGAACGGCACGAACGGCAGGCCGATCAGCGCCAGCATCAGCAGCCGCACGGCCGCGCTGGCCATGCCGGCCGCGAAGATCAGCATCGGCACGCCCAGCCGCCGGGCCTTGGTTGGGATCATCGTAGGGGCAGTCTTTATTCGCCCTGCATGATAGACGAGGCGGCCGACCAGGGCGTACACACGAGACCGGGCCGCGCCCGTTGGTCAGAATCTGACCAGAGGCCGTCCCGACGCCCGCGGGCTGTGGATTCCGCGCACTTCGCCGGGTGTTGCGAACAGGGTTATCCACAGATGGTGTGTACAACGGTCGCCGCCGAACCATCGATCTGCGATCATCGCCGCATGGCAGAATCCGGCGTCATCCGATCACGTGTATTGCGGTGGCTTTTGCGCGCTCTGGCCTTCGCCTGCATTGGCCTTGGCGCCATCGGCGTGGTATTGCCCGGCCTGCCCACCACGCCCTTTGTTCTGGTCGCGGCCTGGGCGGCCGGCAAATCCTCGCCCGAGCTGCGGCGCCGGCTGCGTTCACATCCGCACTTCGGGCCTGCGCTGGTGGCCTGGGAAGATGAACGCGCGATCCCGCGCCGCGCCAAGTGGCTCGCGGTGGCGCTGATGGCGACCAGTTGGATCCTGCTCTGGTGCACCATCGAGCATCGCGGCGTGATCGCTCTGGTCGGCGCCATGCTGGCGGCCATGGCGGTGTTTGTCTTCACCCGGCCGGAGCCATCGGCACGGGGCATCGACAAGTAGCCCCGCGGCCCGACCAAGGGCCGTTGTACTGCCGGGTCGCGGGCACCGGGCCACCCTGTTATCGCCGTATTCCGGCCATCTTTTCGCGCGCTTCGCCAGCGCCTGAAACGGCAACGGGCCCGCACTCAGCCCTTCGTCGCCAGCCTGTAGGCGATCACATAGTCACCCGCTGTCGTGCCGGACGTGCCGTGGCCACCAGCCGTCACCAGCAGATACTGCCGCCCCCCGGCTTCATAGGTCATCGGCGTGGCATCGCCGCCGGCCGGGAGTCGCGCCCGCCAGAGCTGTCGGCCGGTCGCCATGGCGTAGGCGCGCACGTAATCGTCCAGCGCGCCCGTTTCGAAGGCCACGCCGCCGGCGGTGGCGATCGGCCCGCCGAGCGCCGGTACGTCCACCGGCAGCGGTAGCGACAGGATCCGGGGGCGATCGCGCGCGGCCCCGCTGGCATGGCGCCAGGCGATCCGGCGCTTCTGCAGATCGATACCGGCCACGTCGCCCCAGGACGGTGCCTGACAGGGCAGACCGAGTGGCGATATGAACGGCCCGGTCTTCACGGCATACGGCGCGCCCGTATTCGGCTGCGGCCCCCCGTTACCGGAACCGGCCTTTTCCTTTCGTTTCGCCTGCTCACGCGGCACCAACCGGCGCACGGAGGCGAGGTACGTGGGCGCGACGAACAGACTCTGATCCGCCGGATCGACAGCCACGCCGCCCCAGTTCATGACGCCGGGGTTGCCGGGATACGAAATTGAGCCCCTGCGCGACGGCGGCGTGAACGGGCCGTCGTAGCGCAGCGCGTGAAACCGGATGCGGCACGCCAGTTGATCGAACGGCGTGACGCCCCACATGTCGGCACCGGTGAGCCGACGCGGCACGAGGCTCAACGCCGAATGCGGCTGGGTCGGCGCGGTATGCACACCCGCCACGGCGCCCTGCGGCGCGGGCCGCTCGTGGATCGGCACCACCGGCTTGCCGGTCACCCGATTGAACACATACAGCTGCCCCTGCTTGGTCGGCTGGATCACCACCGGCTGCATGCCGTGGTGGCGGGTGGCCATATCGGTCAGCACCGGCTGGGCCGGCGGGCCCAGGTTCCAGAGATCGTGATGGGTCAGCTGCCGGTGCCAGGCCACCTGCCCGGTTTTGACATGCAGCGCGACCAGCGACGCACTGTATTTTTTGTCCGCGGCCGAGCGCTGGCCGCCGAACTGACCGGGCCTGGCATTGCCGACTGGCAGGTACAACAAGCCGCGCTTGAGGTCGACGCTCATCGGTGCTCCGACGTTCGGCGCGTTGCGCGTGTCGTGCGGGTTCGCCCCGGTCGGGTTGCCGGCGTCCCAGCGCCACACCTGCTTGCCCGTCCTGGCGTCATAGGCGCGCACCACGCCCGCGGGCTCGTCGGTCGCGCTATTGTCGATGACGCGGCCGCCGACGATCACCAGACCGTCGGCCACCACGGGCGGCGAGGTCGAATAATAGCCGCCCGGCTTGAGCGGACGCTGGTGTCGGGCCAGATCGATCTGGCCGTCGTGGCCGAAATTCGCGCAGCGCTGGCCGGTATCGGCATTGATCGCGATCAGGCGCGCATCCGCGGTTGGCAGGAATATCCGGCGCGGACAGGCCTGTGCCGCCGGCGCGTTCTGGGTGTTGTTCCTGTCCGCGACCGGCTTGACGCCGGCGGCCCCGTCTTGTTTCGGCTCGCTGGCGGCCTGATACGCCACGCCGCGGCAGGTCATGCGGGCCCGGCCCGGGGAATTTTTCGCGCCCTGCGGGCTGAACTGCGTGTTGTAGCGCCAGCGGATGCGGCCGGTTTCGGGATCGAGTGCCAGCAGCTTGCTGTGCGGCGTGCAGACGTAGAGCGTGTGATTGACCTTGAGCGGCGTGTTCTCGTCGCTGCCCCCGGCCGCATCGTGCGCCCCGGGCCGATCCCCGGGCCGATCCCCGGTCCGGATCTTCCAGGCCACCTTGAGCCGGCCGACGTTTTTCGTATTGATCTGATCGAGCCGCGAGTAATGCGTACCGGCATCGGTGCCGCCATAGGACGGCCAATCCGCCCCGGCGGCGTATGCCGGTTTCACCGGATGATCGCGATGGGCCGGGATCCGACCGGTGAGGCGGCCGGGGTCGGGCGTGAACTGGCTGCCGACGGCGAGCCCGAACACCGCCAGCACCGCGACCGCCAGAGTCGGGGTGGCCAGACCATTACCGGCTCGCCGCCGACGCGCGGCCAGCGGCCGGCGAATCCACGGCAACAGCAGGATCGCGCCGATCACCGCCCATAGCGCCAGCCGCGGCACCAGCGCCCAGCCAAAAAAGCCGGCCTCGTAGACCGACCACACGGCCGAAGCCATCAGGATCAGGCCGTACAAGCCGAGCGCGGATGAACGCGCGGCGATGAACAGCACCCCGTCGAGCGCGAACGCTGCTCCGGCGCTGGCGTAGTACGCCGAGCCGCCGACCATGACAAGCTTGATGCCACCGGCGAGCAGGGCCAGGCCGGCCAGCAGCAGGACCAAGCCGATACACACCGGCAGGACACGTGAGGCCAGGCGTTGGTCGGTGTCGTTCATGAGGTCATCCCGAAGGCGGTGCCATCGCACGCGCGCCGAACCGGCGCCGGGCGGCACAATTTACGGCCCGGGCCCGGGCCTGTCGACCGGCGACTGTTATCACGCCTGATTCGACGTTTTTTTAACGCGGCGGACACACTGTCGCGCCCATCCGTCAAGCGTCGACTTTTCACTTAGGAAACACAGGTATATGATCGTAGAGTAGTTGTCGCCCTCTGTTATCAAACCACGCGAAAGAAGATCGATGCGTCGCCCCCTCATTCTGGCCCCGATCCTGCTCATCGCCGCGCTTGCGGGCTGCCAGTCCGATAGTTCGATTTCCTCTTCCTCGCCCGAGGTGTCACCTTGCAACCGACTGCGCAACATCGATGTGCCGGCGCAGGGATTCGACGACACGGCCCATTCGCTGGCGCGCACCACCGGCTGCTTCATCAAGACCGATCTGGCCGACACCGGCTCGATCCACGTGGCTGCGGTATCCGGCCACCTGTCGATTGCCGCGGCCCTGTCGCGCGCGCTGGCGCCGACCCAGCTGCAGGTGACCCAGAACGGCGACACGCTGATCGTGCATTCCTGAAACGGCCGCCGATCGCCGGCCACGTTCGCAGCGACGACTGGCGATGACCACCGTCGACCGCGATGGTGGGCCAGCAGCAACCGCGCGCCGCTCAGACCCTCCGGCTTGCCGAGCCGTTGCTGCGGGATGCACCGGATCATGCGCCGGCTGGCTTCGGTGGCGAAGGCGTCGCGATACGCGAGGCGTGGTCACAGGCTCGTGCAAGCATCGCGCGCTCGGCGCATCAATCGAGGGTTTCGCGCGCGATGCGCACGATGCGCTCGCGCAGCCAGCGATGCGCCGGGTCGTGATGATCGAGCGCACCCCAGGCGATGCCGACCTGGAACTCGGGCAGTTCGACTGGCGGGTCGAGCACGGCAAGGCCGAGATGCCGCGCCTGGTAACGCGCGATGCGCGCCGGCAGGGTCGCGATCATATGGCTTTCGGCGACCAACTGACGCGGCAATTGGTAGTGCCGGGTGAGCACGCTGATCTCGCGCGCCAGGCCGCGATCGGCCAGCACCTCGTCCAGACGCGATAGGCCGATGCCGGTCTGGGTGATCAGAATATGCCGCTGGGCCAGAAAGGCCTCCAGCGTGAGCTCGCCGCCGGCGGCCGTCAGCGCCGGATGATCGCTGCGAATCAGGCAGGCCAGCCGGTCCCGCCACAGCCGCTGGTGGTGAAAATTGGCGGGCAACTGGCCGAACTGATTGACCAGGACATCGGCCTCGCCGCGCTCGATCTGGCCGATGGCGTCGCCCGAGGCCGACAGGATGTTGAGCGCGATGCCGGGCGCCTCGGTTTCCAGCACCGCGACCACATGCGGCATGAGCACCGAGGCCGCATAGTCCGTGATCAGGATGGTGAACAGGCGCTCGGCGGTGGCCGGCTCGAACGCGCGATTGGGCGCGATCGCGGCTTCCATCTGAGCGAGCGCGTTGCGCACCGGGCGCTGCAACTGCTCGGCGCGGGCCGTGGGCTGCATGCCGCCGGCCGTGCGTACCAGGATCGGATCGCCCAGCAGCTTGCGCAGACGCTTGAGCGCGTTGCTCATGGCCGGCTGGGTGATGTTCATGGCCTCCGCCGCCCGCGTGACACTGCGTTCGCGCAGCAGCGCATCCAGCATCACGAGCAGATTGAGATCGACGTCGCGAATATTCATCGGATGAATATAAAGGGCCGCGGGCGCGCCACGCGAGATCGCCCGGATCGCGGCTCTGGCCTCGGGGCCTGGTGTATTCATGACCCGCGCGCTGCCACCTGACGCGGCATCGCATGGGTGCATTAACCTACCGTCGACCGCAGAATAGCCCGCTCGCCCATTCACGCTGGCGCCCATGACCGATTCACGCTCTGCCTCCGAGCCGGCCGCGCGCCGGCTGCTGACCCTGGCCGGCCTGCTGCTGGTCGCCCTGAACCTGCGCCCGGCGCTGACCAGCGTATCGCCGGTGCTCACGCGTATCGGCCACGATCTGGGCCTGGCCTCGGCCGGCCAGGGGCTGCTCACCACCCTGCCCGTGCTCTGCCTCGGGCTGGCGGCTCCGCTGGCCCCGCGTCTGGCACGCCGTGCGGGGCCCGAGCGCGCCGTGCTCGTAGTGCTTATCGTACTGGCGCTGGCCATTCTGGTGCGGCCCTACAGTGGCGAGGCCGGGATGTTCGTCGGCACCGCACTCGCCGGCGGCTGCATCGGTGTGCTGGGTGTGCTGCTGCCCGGGCTGGTCAAGCGCGATTTCCCGGATAACGTCAGCGTGATGACGGGCCTGTACACCATGTCGCTTTGTCTGGGGGCATCGCTGGCGGCCGGCGCGACCGAGCCGTTGCGGCTCCTGTTTTCCGGCGCCTGGCGCCCGGCGCTGGCGTTCTGGCTGGTGCTGGCCGTGATCGCGGCCGTGGCCTGGATCGCGCAGATGCACACCGTGCGCAAGCCGGCCGCGCCGTCGGGCGGGCCGCGCCGCGTGCATCGCGATCCGCTGGCCTGGCAGATCACGGCGTTCATGGGGCTGCAGAGTTCGCTGGCCTATACCGTGTTCGGCTGGCTGCCGACGATTCTGTCGGATCGTGGCATGGCCGCCGTGTCGGCCGGGCTCGCACTGTCGGTGTCGATTCTGGTGCAGCTGGCCAGCGCGATCATCGCGCCGGCGATCGGCGCTCGCATGCGTGATCAGCGCGCCGTGCTCACCACCGTCATGCTCATCACATTGATCGGCCTGGGCGGCTGTCTGTATGCCCCGATCGGCGGCATCTGGTTCTGGGTGGTCGTGCTTGGGCTCGGTCAGGGCGGCACCTTCAGCATGGCGCTGACGCTGCTCGCGTTGCGGGCACCGAATGCCGAAACCGCCGCCGAACTGTCGGGCATGGCCCAGGGCGTGGGTTATGTACTGGCCGCGCTGGGCCCGCTCGCGGTGGGCCTGATTCACCAGTTCTTCGGCAGTTGGTCGGCGGTCGGCGTGCTGGTCGGGCTGATCGGACTGGCGGCGATTGCCGCCGGCCTGGGCGCGGGGCGTGACCGCCTGGTCACGGCGCACCACTGAACGGCGCGCGCCGCCATCGGCCGATTCCGCCGCGCGCCTGGACCGTCTCGATCACAGGCGCCAAACGACCGGGCCCCGCACCGAAACCATTCGGCGAGGTATCCCGCTCAGCCGGGCACGCGCCATTCGTGCCTGATGTCTTGCGCATCGCCTGCCGCGAACGACCACAGGCTGTCATCGGAGGCGGCCGCGATCGACAGCCGGCCCCGCGGCAGGAACACGCCGGTATCGAGCCAGCGGGTATTGCCGCAGGCCACGGCCGACGGCATCGGCGTATGGCCGAAGAACACGCGATCTATGCCGGCGACATCGATCTCGCCACGCGGGCGCCGTCCCTCGACCCTGCCCACAACCTTGCCTGCCCGATCGCGGCTCCACAGGGCGTGCTGCAGTATCGACGACCCGGCGGCGGCATCGGCGATGGCGGCGGTGGTGGCCGGCCAGCTCGCCGCCGGCACATCGGCATGGAGCAGTCCGATCTGCCGGCCATCGGCCAGTTCCACGGCCAGCGCGTACGGCAGCGCGGCCAGCGCCGCAAGCAATGGGCGGGCCCGGTTTTCTTCCAGGCTTTCGAACCAGTGCCCGCCGTTCTGGTACCAGAGCGCGCGCGCCGCCCGGTCGGCCGCGTCGCCGCCCACACCCACGGCATCCAGCATCATCTGTTCGTGGTTGCCGCGTACCGCGAAGAACCAGGGTTGACGCAGAAAGTCCGCCGCGCGGTGGCTTTCCGGCCCGCGGTCGACGAGATCGCCCACCGACAGCAAGCGATCGCGATGGATATCGAAGCCAAGATGCGACAGCGCGGCTTCCAGTACCGGGAAATAGCCGTGGATATCGCCGACGATGTAATCCTCGCCCCGGGTGTTCGGCGGTAACCGTTGAATACGTGGCGCGCTCTGCATGGGCCAAGCATCCCATGCCCGGCCCCGGCGCGTGAAGAGACGCCGGCCCGGGGCACGTCCGGGCGCGTACTGTTGCCGCATCGCGCCGGTTACGGGCCAGCCCACGCGAGACAAAAAACCGGCCGCCTCGCCGACGGCCGGTTTGATTCAAGCGCTAATGCCCTGGCTTACGGCGAGACCTGCTTGGTCGGCATCACCAGGATTTCCTGGGCATTGACGTGGCCGGGCTGGGCGAAGGCATAGACCAGCGAACTGGCGATGTCCTCGGGGTGCAGCGCATCGACCTTGTCGCGGCGCTCCTGCATGGCGTCCTCGCTCACATTGAAGCCCCAGTTGGTATAGACCGCGCCGGGTTCGATCAGCGATACGCGGATACCGTCGCCACCCAGCTCCTTGCGCAGGGTGTCGTGGAAACCGACCACGGCAAACTTGGTCGCGCAGTAGACCGACCAGCCGGGCACGCCGAAGCGGCCACCCACGCTGGAAACAGTCGAGATCATCGGCGCCTCGCGCCCCTTCATCAGCGGGATCGCGGCCTGGGTGCAGTTGAGAACGCCGTACAGATTGGCGTCGATCTGCTTCTTCCATTCCTCGGGCCTGGACTCGGCGAACGGGTCGTTGTAGCCGACGCCGGCGTTGTTGAACATCAGATCCACCGCGCCGTAGTCGGCCTTGATGCGCTCGAACAGCCGGGCCACGGCCTCGGCATCACCGACATCGGTGGGCATGGCACTCGCCTTGGCGCCGAGTTCGTCGGCGAGTTTTTCGATTTTGTCGGCGCTGCGCGCGACGAGGATGACCTGGGCGCCTTCGGCGACCAGCGCCCGCGCCGTGGCTTCACCGATGCCGCTGGAGGCGCCGGTGATGACACAGATGTTGTCGGTCAGATCGCGATATTGCATTGGCAGGGATCCTCTAGTCGGCCACGCGTCATGGCGCGGCCATTGAAGTGTTGACCCTCAGAACCTTGCGCGCGATCGACTTTTTTCAAGTCTCGGCTTCGACCAGCGTCAGCCGCTCGTAGTCCTTGACGATGCGCCCGGCCGGGATCACGCGGCCATGGAACGCGGCATACACGCCGGGCACGACCAGGCGTGCGGCCATGACGGCCTGGGCCACGTTCTGGGCGGCATCGCTGTCGGCCACGCGATACGGTCGCATCGCGCCGGTGAGCACGATCGGGCAACCGGGGCCGTCCAGGGCTTCGGCAAGCGCCTCGGCCGTACGCGCCAGCGTATCGGTGCCGTGGGTGATCACGATGGCATCCGCGTCATCGGCCGCCAGGCAGTCGCGTGCCGCGGCCACGACCTCGGCGCGCTCGGCCTCGCCCATCGCCAGTGAGTCGATCGACATCACACGCCGGACCTCGATCCGCACGTCGGGCTGGTCGAGATGCGCGAGCAGTGTCTCGATAACCGGTCTGTCCAGCGTGAGCGCGCCGGCAGTGGCGTCATAGCTTTTCTCTATGGTGCCGCCGGTGGCCAACAGCACGATACGAAACGGCGAGCGCGATGAAACGTTCATGTTGAATGCCCGAAACAAGGGGAAACCCCCAGTCTACCGCCAGCACCCATCGAATCGGTGCCGCAACGTGCCAAACTGGCGGCAGACCGTCGACTCCTCGAAGCGACACCGCGCCCGTCGGATCGCGAGGCGCCGGCTCGGGGAGCGCGCAGACGTCGCCCGGCCGTAGGGCCGCTGCTTGGATTTGCCCGGGGACAGACCACTTGGCATCGATCTCACATTCCTCCGCCAACCGCTTCGAGCGCGGTGTCTGGTGGGCTGCCGCGCTGCTCGTGTCGCTGTTCTGCACCGCAGTCCAGCTATCGATCACCGCACCGTACCGCCTGACCAGTTTCGCCCGCATGACGCATTTCACCGCCGTGGAGCCGTTCCAGCACCGGGTGTTGATCCCGGCCCTGGCGGCTGCCATCGAGCATCTGGCGCCGCTCGGACCGCATCTGGTATTCGGCCTGCTGGAAGTGGTGGCCTGGATGGCGCTGATCATGCTGGCCTACCGCGCGGTCGAACGTTTCGGCATCGCCGAAACCGAAGCGCTCAAGCGCCTGCTCGCACTCTCGATTGTCCTGCCGCTGGCGATCGTGGTGCTCATGCCCGATCTGCGGGTCTGGCCGCTGATTTCGCTCGACGGCGGCACCCTCGACCTGGGCAACTGGAGCGCGCGCACGCTGTTCTATTACCCCTACGACCTGCCGGCCGCGGCCTTCACCCTGGCCCTGCTGCTGGCGGTGGCCGACTGGGGCGATCGCCCGGAATGGCGGCGCCTGGGCGGATTCGCGATCCTGTTCGCGCTGGCGACCGTCAATCGCGAGACCACGCTGTTCGTCATCCCCATGGCCGCGTTGATGCTCGCCGGGCGGCTGCCGATGACCCGGTTCGCCGCGCTGCTCGGGCTGATGCTGGCATTGTATGCCGCCGTCGAGTGGCCCCTGCACTGGCTTTTCTCCAACCAGCCGAATCCGCACGCCGCGCTCGGCGACACCCAGTACGAGCTGCACATCACGGAAAACCTGCGGCTGCTGTCGCATCCGGCTTATCTGCTGACCGAGCCGGTCCGATTCGTGGGCGGCTGCTGGCTGGTGGTCGTGCTGTGGTGGCGCTGTATCGATCGCCGCCTGCGGGCGGCGATCCTCGGTCTGGCCGTGCCGCTGATCCTGGTCGGCATCGTGGTCGGGCGCATCGCCGAGCACCGCATCTTCATCGAGGCCGTGCCCCTGTTCTGGCTGGCCGGTCTGCAGGCCATCCGCGGCCGGCTCGCGGCCGAGGCCGCGCCGCCCCAATAGCGTATCGATCAGCCGGCCAGTGCCTCGAACACACGCGCCACCGCCTCGGCGCCGGGATCGACCACGCCGGTCAATGCCTCGTCGCGGACATAGGCCGCGCGACCGGCGCCGGCATGGCCCATGTCGGCCGTGGCGTCGGCACCGGCGCGCGCCGCTTGCGCCGCGTCGCCAAGCGAACCACCGTCGGCCAGCGCCTGAGCCGCGGGGACGAGCGCATCGAGCATGGTGCGATCACCCGCTTGCGCGCCACCGTAATCCTGCATGCGGCCGATACCGGCCGCCAGCGCCGCGCCGAAGGCATGGCCGTCGCGCAGGGCCGCGGCGGTCGCGGTGAACAGGATCGACAGCAACACGCCGGACGAGCCGCCCATCTCGCGCGCCAGCAGATCGCCGATTTCGTCGGCCAGCAACGCCGGCTCGCCGGTGGACACGCGATCATCATCCAGCGCGCCGCGGATCGCCTTGGCGCCTCGATTGAAGGCGGTGCCGGTATCGCCGTCGCCGGCCGCGGCGTCCAGATCGTCGAGCTCGGCGCGGGCCGAGGACAGGGCATCGGTGGCCGCCCGGATGCGATCCGCGCGCGCCGGATCACGCCCGCCGGCGCCGGGCGCCTTGTGCTCGCTGACAGTCGGCACGAAGGTCTCGGGCGCGGCCACATCGCACAGCCCGGGCCAGCCGATGGCAGCCACCGGGCTGGCCAACGCGGCCCGTGCGTCATCGTCGATCGGCAGCAGTGTGATCGAGAAGCCGTGCATGTTCATGGAACTCATCACCGGTGCCGGTACCACTGCCGCGCGCACTCGATCGGCCGGCAACCGGGCCAGCACTTCGCCGGTAAGTACCGCCATCTCCTGGGTCGAGCAGCCGCCCAGGTTGTTGATCAGGACCACCCAGCGGGCATCGCCGTCATGACGCGCCTCGGCGGCCTCGATCAGCGGCTCCAGCGCCAGCCGGACGGCATCGGCGGCGTTCTCGGGCGCGACTTCGCGCACACCCGGCTCGTTGTGGATGCCCAGCCCCAGTTCCGGCGAACGGGGCTCGCGTTTGCCGCCCGGCAACGTCGCGCTGGACAACGACAGGCCGATCGAGACCAGCCCGTCTATGGTCGTCTGTGCCGCACGCGTCACCGTATCGATATCCGCACCGGCGGCGGCATGATGGCCGGCGATCTTGTGCACCAGCACCGTCCCGGCCAGCCCGCGCGCGCCGACGTCCTCGGGTAGCGAGATATCGTCGGCCACGATCACGCTGCGCACGGTGTAGCCCTCGCGGGCGGCGCGCTCGGCCGCGAGGCCGAAATTGAGCCGGTCGCCGGTGTAGTTCTTGATCACCAGCAGACAGCCGGCCGGCCCGGTCACTTCGCGGATCGCGGCCAGCACGGCCTCGACGCTGGGCGAGGTGAACAAGTCGCCGGCGATGGCGGCGGCCAGCATGCCGTGGCCGACAAACCCGGCGTGGGCCGGCTCGTGACCCGCGCCGCCGCCGGAAATCACCGCCACCCGGCTGTTGTCGAAATCGCGATCCACGATCAACCGCATGCCGGACGCCCGCTCGCTCACGCGTACCGGCGCGATCCGGGCCAGCCCCGACAGGCCCTCGTCGACCACGTCATCGGCGGCATTAAAGAAGAAATCCATGGCCGGCTCCCGTGTATTGTCTGCCGCCAGACTACCGCGGTACAGGCCGCCGAGCCCAGCCGGCGTTGACGGCGAGCGCGCCGCCGATGATCGCCGCGCCGATCGCCAGCCGCAACAGATCGGCATCGCGATTCCAGATCAACAGATTCACCACCAGGCCGGCCGGGATCAGGGCATTGTTCATGACGGCGAGCGTGCCGGCATCGACCATCGCCACGCCGCGATTCCAGGCATAGTAGCCGGCACCGGAGGCCGCGATCCCGAGCCAGAGCAACACGCCCCACTCGACCGGCGTGTCGGGCAGGGCCGAACGGTCGCCGAACAGGGCGAAGCCGAGCGCGGCCACCGGCCAGGCGCCGGCGAAGAACCAGCCGAACTGGCGATGCAGCGGCACGGCGGCAGACAGCCGCGGCGCCAGTCGCCGATAGCCCACCTGACCGATCGCGAAACACAGGTTCGCCCCCTGCATGAGGGCAAAGCCAAGCCAGACGTTTTCGCCGACGTCGGTGTAGCGGATCACGCCCGCCCCGGCGACGGCCAGCAGCGCCACCAGCAGATACCGCGGCGCGAACCGGCCGGCCAGCAGATCATCGAGCAGGGTGATGTAGACCGGGGTAAGAATCGAGAACAGCAGCACCTCCGGCACCGACACGAACAAAAACGACTGATAGAAAAACAGATACATCAGCCCGATCTGGACCGCCCCGACCGCCATCAAGCCCAGCGCGGGCCCGCGCCCCGTGGCGTGCGGGCGCAGCATCGGCGCAAACACGGCGAACGCCAGCGTAATGCGTGTCAACACGGCAAAATAGTCATCCACCTGGCCGGCCAGATAGACGCCGATCAGGCTGAAGGAAAACGCCCAGAGAACAGTGACGGCAACGAGATAGCTCATGACAATCGCAGCGACGGCGGAAGACGGGGCAAGCGACACGATTATACGGACCTGGCAGCGGCTGCCCGGGCTGCGTGCGCTGTCGTTCGTGGCCGAACCGGGCGCGGCCTCCCAGACCGGCTGGCGCGGTGCCGGCCGCGCCGAGATCACGGCCATGCCCGACGGCGACGCCTGGCGCCTGACCGAGCGCGGCCGGTTCTCACCGGCGGGCGCGGCGCGCCCGGTGGCATTCCATAATGTCTATCGCTGGGTGCGGGCCGACAACCGCCTGCGGCTCTACCACGAGCGCTTCGGCACGGCCGCGGCCGTGTTCCTGTTCGAACTGGTGGCCGACGGCAGGCGGCGCCTGGTCTGCCGACAACCCCATCTTTGCGGCGACGATGTCTATCGCGGCACGCTCGAACTGGTCCACGATGGCTTCGATCTGGACTGGTCGATCACCGGGCCACGCAAGAACGAGCATCTGTACTATCGCTATCGCGCGTCGCCGATCGCGCCGAACGACGAAATCCGCCATGACCGATAACGACAGCGCGCAACGCATCACCACCGAACCCGTGGCCACGACCGTCATCGTGAGCGTCGACACACGGTTGATCGCGCACTCCCGCCGCGCCGCGTTGCTGACCGAGCGCGGCTACCGACCGAGGCTGTACCTGCCGCGCGGCGATATTGCCGCCGGCGTGCTGATCGATTCGGATACGCGCACGCATTGCCCCTACAAGGGCGACGCCCGTTATTTCCATGTGACGATCGACGGACAGCGCTATACCGATGCCGCCTGGTCCTACGACGAGCCGCTCGCCAGCGTGGCGGCGATCGCCGGCCGGGTGGCGTTCGACCACCCGGCGATCCGGGTCGACCAGCGCGGCTGAGACCATCGCCCGGGCAGGGCCGTATACTCGGGCGGGTTTTCGCCCGCCAACCGGGAATCATTATGTGGGTTACCGTCATCCTGATCGCGATCACCTGCGCGGTCTCGATCACTTGCTTTTCCAACGCGCGCCTGCTCGATCGGCTGCTGCTCTGGCCGCCAGCGGTAAGTCGCGGTGAATACTATCGGCTGCTGACCAACGCCTTCGTGCATGCCGATGGCGCGCACCTGGCCTTCAACATGATCACGCTGTTCTTCTTCGGCCGCGTGATCGAGGGCTTTTTCGAGCGCTATATCGGCGCGACCGGCTTCGTCGCCTTCTACCTGGCCGCCGCGGTGGTTTCGACAGTGCCGAGCTATCTCCAGCACCGCAACGACTCGCGCTATCGCAGCCTCGGCGCCTCGGGCGCGGTATCGGCCGTGCTGTTCGCCTTCATTCTGCTGGCGCCCTGGTCGACGATCTATGTGTTCGTGGTGCCGGTGCCGGCGATTGTCTACGGCGTGCTGTTCACCGCCTACGGGCTGTACGCCAACCGGATCGGGCACGACCACATCAACCACAGCGCACATCTGTGGGGCGCGGCCTTCGGCGTGGTGTTCACGCTGATCATGGAACCGCGGCTGGGGCCGCTGTTCCTGGCGCAGATCACCTCGCCCGGCGCGCAGTTCTGACATGCGCGTTCTGTTCTGGCTGGCCGCGATTGCCATCGTCGTGCTCTTGGTGCGCGCGCGCTGGCAACGCTGGCAGCGGCGACGACGCGGCGAGCCGGAACCGGTCCAGCAGGGCCCGCGCACGATCACGCTGGTCGTCATCGCCCTGCTGCTGGTCTACGGGCTGCTGATCGGCTATCGCCTGTTCGTCGGCGACTGGAACACGCTTCATTGAGCATGGGCGCGATGCGCCGAGGCCCGCGGGTGGTGCTGGCCGGCGGCGGCCATGCCCACGTGGAATTGTTGCGCCGCCTGGCGCTGCGGCCGACGCTGCACGATGCGTTTGCCGCCGTCGACCTGATCGAGCCGGAACGCCACATGGCCTATTCCGGCATGCTGCCGACGACCGTGGCCGGGCATTACACGTGCCAGCAGATGCAGGTCGATATCGGCCGGCTCGCGCGGCTTGCCCGGGTGACGCTGTACCGCACGCGGGTCACGCAGATCGACGCCGCCGCCCGCACGGTCACCCGCGCCGACGGCACGCGCTGTTGCTATGACCTGCTGTCGCTGAATATCGGCGCCGTACCGCGATCGATCGCCGGCGATCATCACGCGCATGTGGTGCCCGCCAAGCCGGTGACCGCGCTCTGGCACGGGCTGTCGGCGACCGAACGCCGGCTCGACGCCAGCGACCGGGCACTGGAGATCGCGGTCATCGGCGGCGGCGCGGGCGGCGTCGAACTGGCGCTCGCGCTGGCGTATCGTTGGCGCCATCGGCGGCCGGCGCCGCGCATCGCCTTGTACCACCGCGGCGACGCGCTGCTCGGTCGCGGCGAACGGGCCGCGGCGGCGGTACTGGCCGATGCACTGCTCGATGCCGGTATCGCGCGCCATCCCGGCACGACCATCGCGCGCATCACCCCGGGTACGATCGAGAGTGCCGACGGCCGCGAATTCGTTGCCGATGCGGTATTCGTGGCCACCGGCGCCGCGGTGGCGCCCGGCCTGGCGATGCGCGGTCTGGCACGGGACGAGCACGGCTTCATCCGGGTCGACACGCAGCTCCGGAGCGTCGATGCGCCCGGCGTGTTCGCCGCCGGCGACATCGCCAGCCTGCCGGTGCCCCGGCCCAAATCCGGCGTGTACGCCGTCCGCGCCGCGCCCGTGCTGGCCGACAATATCGAACGCGCCGCAACCGGCCGGCCCCTGCGTGAATTCCGCGCGCAACGGCAGGCGCTGGCCCTGATCGGTCTGGGCGCGCGCCGCGCGGTCGCGGTCCGCGGCTGGCCGGTCGCGCCCACCGGCTACGCCGTATGGCGACTCAAGCAGGCAATCGACAAGCGCTTCATCGCTCGCTACCAGGCCGGGAAAATCGCTCGCATCATGCATCGGTCGGGCGTATAATCCGCCGCCAACGCGCTCCCTTCGTCTAGCGGTCCAGGACGTCGCCCTCTCACGGCGAAAACACGAGTTCGAGTCTCGTAGGGAGCGCCATTTCCTAGCGCCGAAAGCCCCGCGTTTGACGCATTCCGGCCCGATGATTTTCGGCTGCCGCCATGGTTGCCCCGGGTCCCGGCGACAGCCGGCGCTCGCCGCGCTTCGCCAACCGCTATAAATCACGTCGTTCCCATGATCGTGGCGCCGCCGCGGGCCCATGAGGGCACGCGAATATCACGCACGCGCTGTCCGCGGTAGGCTGGTTCGGCCCCCACCCGACAGGCCGTGCTGTTCATGCCGCATCTGATCACCCATCGCCCGCGCGTCTCCAACCTCGGCTCACTTAACGAGCACAGCACCTCGCACAAGGTCTGGGAGACGATCAACGCCTTCAGCTACAAGCTGGGCGGGCTCGGATTCGTCGCCGGCAGTGTGTTCTTCTTTCCGGCCCTGTCGAAGTATCTGGCGGTGGGCGACTGGCTGTTCTTCGCCGGTTCGCTGCTGTATCTGCTGGTCACCGGTCACGACCTGCTGGAAGTGATCAAATACTGGCGCCGCCACCGGACCAACAGTTTTGCCGATTACATCGAATTCGTCGCCGCCTGGTCGTACGTGCTCGGCTCGGCGTTGTTCGTGGTCGGCAGTCTATGCTTCCTGCCGTCGCTGGGCGCAACCGTGCCCGGAGCGTGGTGTTTCATCGTCGGCTCGGTACTGTTCGTCGTTGGCGGGATGGTCAATATCCTGCAGGTGGTGGAAGCGCCTTCGCTGATCTACATGCAGTTGTTCAACGTGACCGTGGCGATGTTCCTGATCGGCTCGGCGTTGTTCACGGTGGCTTCGATTCCCTATCTCTGGGACCTGTCCGGCCCGATGAAGACCCCGATCACCACCTTCGCCGCCGCCCAGTTCCTGTTCGCGAGCATTCTTTTCTTCGCGGGCGGCATCGTCGTTTACTATCGCAAGCTGGTGCGCGACAAGCTGGAAGCGTTCTGTCATGCCAGCGGTCTCGGCACCATGTTCATCCGCGAGCTGCAGAGCGAGATCCACGACAAAGCCAAACTCGGTCAGACCTATAAGCCCGGTTAGCTGTGCCAACCCACCAACTTTCGTCCGGGCGGACCGCCTCGAAACGATTCGAGCTTTCGCAAGACAATTCGACCGGCAAGCATCATCCGGCGGCGGTACTGTGACCAGGCGCCCTATGGTCGGTCCAGGGCGTCGGGCGTCGGCGCGCGCTGCTCGCCGACCAGCCGGGCGCTGATGCGGCGCAGTTCGGGCAGTTCATCGAGCAGCAACTGAAGTTGCCCGGCCACCAGGCGCACGGTGCCTTGACGTTCCGCGCGCAGGCGGGCGAGTTGATCATAGATACGCGCGGCGGCCCCGCCGTCGAACGGCGCCGGCTCCGAGCGGATCAGCCCGTGGGCCACGTGGTCCAACGCTTCGGCAATGTGGGCGACCGCCTCTTCCAGGATATCGGCATCGGCCGCGGCCAGCCGCTCGCGGTGCGCGCCCAGGGTGGACAGATGCCCGATCAGGGTCTGGGCACAGGCCAGAACGGCCAGCGCTTCACGGCTGTCGGTACGGGCGCCGTGCGGATCCTTGAGCGCGGTGGCCACATGCGTGCTCACCGCCGCGTCGGCGTTGTGCGCGTCGCGCCGGGCGATGCGATAGGCCAGGTCATCGGCGCGGCCCTGCCTATACTGCGCGAACAGCAGCCGCAGATAGGCCGCCTGCGCCGCCAGTGCGTCGGCCAGCCGATGATGCAACTCGCGCTCGCGCCAGTCCGGCAGCACCAGGAGCATGACCACGGCCGCCAGGCCGCCGCCGATCAGGGTGTCGATAAAGCGTGGCCAGATCAGATCGAAACCGTTGCCGATCTGGTTGAACGAGACCAGCACCAGCACGCTGATCGCCGCTGCGGCCGTGAAGTAGTAACGAAAGCGTGCCGCGAAGAAGACCACGCCCGAGGCCACGATCAGCAGCAACTGGACCGGCGGCGCCGGAAACAGGCGCATCAGCGCCCAGCCGATCACGAGGCCCACAACCGTACCGCCCACGCGCTGGAGAAAACGCGTGCGCGTGGCGCCATAGTCCGGCTGGCATACCAGCATGGTGGTGAGCAGGATCCAGTAGCCCTGGGTCGGATGTACCGCCAGCAGCACGAGATAACCCGCCCACATCGCCAACGACAGGCGCAGGGCATGCCGGAAGCGCGCCGAGGCCGGGGTGAGTTGAACGCGAATACGCTGCCAAATCTCCAGCGACGATTGCGGCAAAGGATTCTGCAGCATCGTATCGCCCGGTTCGGCGTCTGCGTCGCCGGCCCCGGTCACGCGCTCGGCCAACCCCCGGAGGTTGTCGGCGACGTCGTCGACCGCGTACAACAAGTCCGCCCCGGGCGCTGCCGTGAGCCTGCGACGGTAGGCGATGGCCGTGTCGAGATCGGCCACGGCGGTGTCGACTCGGCCATCATCCAGGAACGGCTCGTCATAGCGCAGCGCCTCGGCGCGGGCGCCGCAGGCCGCCCCGGTAATGCGCAGCAGGCGCTGGCAGCGGAACAACAAATCGCTGTGGTAGAACGCCTCGGTCAGCGTCTTGTACGGGTAATGGGCGGAACTGGCGCGTTCGTGGATATCCTGGGCAGCCAGATACAGGCGCAGGTTCTCGCTCATGGCCGAGCGCGAACGACGCCCGGCCAGGCGATCCATCAGGGCGAGGCGGGTATCGTTGAGCGCGCTGACGACGCGCGCGTTGGCATGGGCCAGATCGCTGCGGCGCGCGGCCACGTCCAGATCGCGCACCGGCTCGAACAGCCAGGATTTGCAGCGCAGATAGTCATCGAGCGCGGCATACAGCCGTGCCAGCGACTGGCGCACCGGCCGATGCACGAACACGGCGTTCCAGGCCAGCGCCAGCACGCCGTACCAGCCCGCGCCCACCACCAGCAGCAACGGCTCCACCCAGAACGCCCGCGGCGTGCCGGTATGCTGGGTGACGCCGATCATGGTGTAAACCGACAGCAACAAGGTGGCGTTGCCGATGGTCGCGAACCGGCCACTGGCCGCCCCCAGCATGATCAGCACGAACGTGCCCGCCGGCAACGCGAGCGCAAACGCCCAGGGTATGTCGAGCAACGCCTCGACCGCGAGCGCGGCCACCGAAAAACAGATCAGCGTGAGCAGCAGGGCCCGGGCGCGCCGGCGCCAGCTGTCGTCGGTCTCGGCAATGGCGCTGGCGATCACACCGAGCATCAGCGGAATCAGCGCGTGGGCATCCTCGCGCAGACCGGAATACAGGATGACGCCGGACAGCGCGACCAGCACCCGGATGGCATCGGCGAAACGATCGAACGCCGTGACGCGTTGCAGACGAAACCAGCGCAATGACATTCGTAACCGTCGACCCATGAAGGCGAGTGTAGCGCGGGCGCCAGCGGGCTTCGCGCAATGGCGGCGGATCAAGCCGGGCGCCGGATGATCGGCTACACTACGCGGCGCATTATACTTTAGTCTAGGGCCTGTTGCCGTTTCGTACACGTGCCGCGTTGGAGACCGCAAATCCGTCGAGACAAGGCGCGCGTCGCCGGTCGTGGCGAGCCACGATCAAGACGCGCAACGCCGTATCGGGGGATTTGCGGCCCAACCCTTCGGGACAAGCGCTGTTTTGCGGCAATCCAGCGTTGTAGCTCTCTCACGTAGAATGACTACGCCACGTTCGCTACGCCTCGTCTTGCCGCAAAACAGCGCTTGGCGCGGACGTGCACGAAACGGCAACAGGCCCTAATATCTTGCAGGTTCTTCTGTTCAACCTGGCCGCCCTGGTGGGCGCCGCCTCCCAGGGCCTGACCGGTTTCGGCAGCGGCACCCTGATGGTCAGCAGCCTGGTGCTGCTCTATCCGTTTCGCGATGTCGTGCCGGTGGTCGCCGTCGTCGCGCTGGGCACCAATCTGTTGATGATGGTACTGGCCCGGCGCGAGTTCGACTGGCGGCGTGGCCCGATCGCCGCGCTGTCGCTTTCGACCGGCGTGCTCGGCGGCGCGCAGCTGCTGGCCATACTGCCGGTGGACGTGCTGCAACGCACGCTCGGCGCGGTCATCCTGTGTTATGTGGCGTTGAATCTGTTCCGGACACCGGCGCCCGAACGCATGCCACAGCTGGGCTGGGCCGATACGTCGGGACTGGCCGGTTCGTCGGTGTTCTCCGGCGTGATCGTCGGCGCGGTCGGCGTTGCGCCCATTCCGCTGTTGATCTACGTGAACATGCGTTACCCGAAGCGTTATTCACGCTCGATTCTCACCATGGCATTTCTGTTGAGTTCGGCCGTGCAGGCCACGATCTACACGCATCTCGGCCTGCTCATGCTGCACTCTTGGTGGCTGGCCGCGGCCAGTCTGCCGGCCGTGCTGATTGGATTGATCGCCGGCCACAAGCTCCACTACCGGGTCGACCAGAGAACATTCAGCCGTATTCTGGCACTCGTTCTGGCGCTGCCGGCTCTGCGCCTGGTAATTGGCTGATGTCGCGCGCCCCGGCCAGCAGCCGGGCGAAATCCGCGGCCGGTACCGCGCCACTGAACAGATAACCCTGCATTTCGTCGCACCCCAGCTCGATCACGTAGCGCAGTTGTTCGGCGGTCTCCACGCCTTCGGCCACTACGTCGAGCCCGAGATTGTGCGCGAGCGTGACGATCGAACTCACGATGGCTGCCTGTTGCGGCATCGACGCCCCGAGCTCGCGGATGAACGATCGATCGATCTTGAGTTGCTGGATCGGCAGTTTCTCCAGATAGGACAGGCTGGAGTGACCGGTGCCGAAGTCGTCCAGCGCCACATCCAGCCCCATCCGGGAAAAGCACTTGAGCGTGTCGATCGCTTCCAGCATGCCCTTGATTGCCACCGACTCGGTGATCTCGAACATCAGCGAACGCGCTTCGAGGTCATAGCGATCGAGATGACGGCGCACCAAGCCCGGCAGTCGCGGATCGCCGACCCGGGCCGCCGACAGATTGACCGAGATCCGCGGCACAACGAGCCCGGCGTCACGCCATGCCCGAATCTGAGCGCAGACGGAACCGAGTACGATCCGCTCCAGCTGGTCGATCTGGCCCGAGCGCTCGGCCAGCGGAATGAAGCGATCCGGCATGATCACGCCCCGCTCGGCGTGGTGCCAGCGCACCAGCGCCTCGGCGCCGCACAACGTGCCATCAGCCGGGCGATACTTGGGCTGGTAATAGACGACGATCGCGCCGGCTTCGAGCGCCTCGCCCAGCGCCCGCTGGAGTTGAAATTCATCCTCCGCGAGATGCGCCATCTCCGGGCGAAAGCCGACGCAGTTGTTCTTGCCGTTGTGCTTGGCGTGATACATCGCGCGATCGGCCGCGGTGATCAGCGCCTCCGGTTTATTGCCATGATCGGGGAAACGCGACCAACCGATGCTGGCCGACAGGCCGGGTATGGTGTCGCCGGCCTGGCGAATGGCCGTCAGCAGACGATGCGCCAGCCTGTCGATATCGGCCGTACCGTCGGCACCGGCCGCCAACACCACGAACTCGTCACCCCCCATCCGCGCGACCGTATCGTTGTCGTGCATGGTGTCGCGCATGGCGTTCGCGACCCGCTCCAGGACCTCGTCACCGGCGCGATGCCCGAGGTGATCATTGAGCAGCTTGAAGCCGTCGAGATCGACATAGAACACGGCGAAGCTGCCGCCGCGGCGGCCGGCGTATTCGATCTCGCGATCGAGTCGCTCGTGCAGCAGTCTGCGATTGGCGAGATTGGTGAGGGCATCATGGTGGCTGTTGTGGCGCAGTTGCTCGTTGGCCGTCTGCAATGAAGCAATCAAGTCCGCCGTTTGCGTTTCCAGCCGCCGGTCGAGCGCCGAGGCCAAAAGGGTGGCCGCCAGCAACACCACCGACAACGAACCGATCAACAACGCCAGCCAGGTCTTGTCGACACCACCGGCCACGAGACTCTGACTTGCCAGCGGGAACTGGGCAGCCGCCATGCCGGAATAGTGCATGCCGGCGATGGCAACCCCCAGAAAAACCGCGGCCGCGCTCTTCTTGGTCGTACGCAAACGCTGGCGCGCCTGCCGCAGGGCGAACGACAGTCCCAGTGCGGCCGCCGACCCTGTCAGCGCAACCAGCACCGACAGCACCACCCAGACCGGGTCGTAGACGATGCCGGGCTTGATCTCCATCGCGTACATGCCGGTGTAGTGCATGCTCACGATACCGAGTGCCATGAAAGCCGATCCGCCCAGCCAGGCGCCCCGATCCAGGCGCGCCCGGCAAGCCAGCCGAAGCGCCGCGGCCGAGGCTGCGACCGCCATGAGCCAGGACAACGCAGTCGGCACCACTGCGTAGCTCATATGAATGGGCAGCCGCAACGCGAGCATGCCAATGAAATGCATGGCCCATATCCCGGACCCCAGGACGACCGCGCCCGCGGCCAGCCAGATCCACGAGTAGCGCCGCTGGGCAGCGTGGACGCGATCGGTAAGATCGAGCGCGGCATAACCGGCCAGAATCGCAACCGCGATCGACAACAGCACGAGCCCGGGCCGATAGTGTGACGTCAGAAAATCGGCGGCTTCCATAAAACGACAACTCCCGTATTGACCCGATAGACGGCCGAAGGGCGCGAACCGTTCACGACGACGGCGCATGTCCCATGCGCGCGTTTCGCGGGGCGTTGTCGTTAACGGCGGGCGCGCCGGATACTACGCATCGACCCGGCGTCGCGATGCCCGCGCTACCGTTACATGACCCTCCGGCGCGGCGGACGCATTAAATTTTATACAAAAAGATGGCCGGCGACCGACCCTTCGCGTCGTGCAGCCCAGGCGAGGGCCTGGGCACGCCATTCGGCGTTGCCCGGCCCGGCCGTGGCACGGCGACGCTCTGGCTGACACACCTTCGGACCGCGACGCGGCGTCGCATGACACCGCCGCAGGCCCTAAACTGACGTCTTCGCAAGCACTTCATTCCGCAACCATCGCCTGCCGATGCCAAGCGACTTCCCTGCCGCGCTGCCGATCGCTTACAACGTCGTGCATCTCGCCGCCGACGGCCACCGCCAGGCGCTGATCGACGAACTGGTCCATCGCGGCGATCGTATTGTTGACGCGATCGATTCGCTGATCTTTGTCCACGGTACCTCCGGCCCGGCGGCCTGGGCCCGCAACAGCTGGCTGGCCCCGGCCGAGTACCGCGTGGCTTCGATCGGCGAAGCCGCGCGCCTGCTGGCCTCAGTACAGCGCAACTGGCACCTGCACTCGATCTCGCATCATCGCCGCGCGCGGCTGATCGCCGACAAACTGGCGCCGATCCGCTTCCGGCCCCTCGGCTTTCCGGCGCCCGTGCCGTCCGCTCCGCTGGGCGTATTCGGCCTGCTCGACCGGGATCGGTTGCTGGCGTCGCCGCTCTGCTCCAGCGCCTTTGCGGACGGCCGGCCGGTTTTCGCCGAGGATCGTGAAGGCCCGCCCAACCGGGCCTATCTCAAGCTCTGGGAGGCTTTGACCCTGGCCCGAACGCAGCCGGGCCCGGGCGATGTCTGTCTCGACCTGGGGGCGTCGCCGGGCGGCTGGACCTGGGTACTGAACCAGCTCGGCGCCGACGTCGTCGCCGTCGATCGCGCCCCGCTGGTGCCAGAGCTCGCGGCCGCGCCACGCGTGACCACGCACCGCGGCGATGCATTCGGCCTGACGGTCGCAGACCTGGATCGGCGCCCCGACTGGATCCTGTCGGACCTGATCGCCTATCCTGCTCGGATTCTTGCGCTGGCGCGCTACTGGTGCCGCGCCTGCCCACAGGCTGGAATCGTCATTACCGTAAAGTGCCAGGGCGTGGTCGACCCAGCCGAAATCGACCATTTTCTCGATATAGACAACGCCCGACTGCGTCATCTGAGCGCCAACAAGCACGAGCTGACATTCTTCCGCCTGCCCGATGCCGGCCCGCCCGAAGGCGCCTCGCGCCGCCCTTGATGCGGCGACGCGCGGGCCCCGCGGCACCCCACCCCGTAGGAGTGCGTATTCCTGCATACGGTATCGTTCATGTATCGTTGCCCTCGTGCCGACAATTTCGACGATTCTCGGCGGCGCCGATACACCGTATCCGGCCCTCCACGACTCCGATGCCGTGTTCCCGCGGTCAACTCGATAGGACACGTGATTTTCATGCGCTATCTAGCCCTGTCTCTTGTGCTTCTGGCGATGCTCTTCGCCCAGACCGGCTGTGCCGCTTCGGAAAACCAGCCGACGCCGGTCCCCGATGCCGGGGCGGGCTTGGCCCAGGGCTATACCCCACTGACGCCCGACAACGACCAGAGCAAGATCGATCAGGAAGTCGTGCGCGAGCTGCAGGACAACCACTACAACAAGATCAAGCTCGATAACGCCTTTTCCGAGAAATTCTTCAAGGCCTATCTGGATGACCTGGACGGCACCCACAGCGTGTTTCTCGCTTCCGACGTGCAACGCCTGAAGAAGAAATACGGCGACGAGCTCGACAATCAGCTCAAAAGCGGCAAGCTGACCGCCGCCTACGCCATCTTCAACACCTACCAGAAGCGCCGCATCCAGATCGATCAGTGGGCATTGCACCGTATCGATCGGGGCCTGAATTCGTTCAATCTCGATGATCAGGAATCCTTGAAGGTGGATCGCGAAAACGCGCCATGGCCGGCCGATGCCGCGGCCCGCCAGAAGCTCTGGACCAAACAACTGGAAAACCAGGTCATCGACCTGCGGCTCAACGACGTCAAGCCGGCCGAGATCAAGAAGCGTCTGACGCAGCGCTACACCAACGAACTCAAGCAGCTGCGCCAGGCCGAGCCGACCGATGTGTTCTCGGTCTACATGGATGCGTACACCCACTGCTACGATCCGCACACGGATTATTTCTCGCCGCGTCGCTCCGAGGATTTCAACATCGACATGAACCTGCAGCTGCAGGGCATCGGCGCGGAATTGCGCTCGAAGAACGGGTACGCGGAACTGGTGCGCCTGATTCCGGGCGGCCCGGCGGCCAAATCCGGCAAGCTCAAGCCCACCGATCGCATCATTGCCGTGGGCCAGGGCAAGCAGGGCGACTTCACCGACGTGATCGGCATGCGACTCGACGAGACCGTGCAGCTGATCCGCGGCAAGGCCGGCTCCACTGTGCGCTTGCAGGTCTCGCCGCCGGACAACAGCCAGACCAAGACCGTCACGCTCACCCGCGCCAAGATCAAGCTCAAGGACCAGGCCGCCAGCTCGCGCGTGATGCACGTCAAGCACGACGGCACCGAGCACAAGATCGGTATCGTCACCCTGCCGTCGTTTTACAACGGCACCGCGGACGACGTGAAGAAGCAACTGATCAAGCTGAAGAAGGATAATGTCCAGGGCGTGATTCTCGACCTGCGCAACAACGGCGGCGGCGCGCTCGGCGAAGCCATGAAGCTGATCGGCCTGTTCATGAATTCCGCGCCCGGCGTGCAGATCCAGGACGCCAACGGCAATATTCAGGTCCTGGGCGATCGCAACAACGGACCGGTCTATTCCGGGCCGCTGGCCGTGATGACCAACCGCCTGTCCGCCTCGGCCTCTGAAATCGTCGCCGGTGCGCTGCAGGACTACGGTCGCGCCCTGATCCTGGGCAGCCAGACCTTTGGCAAGGGCACGGTCCAGACGCTGCTGCCCCTGTCCTCCGGCCAGCTCAAGCTGACCGAGGCCAAGTTCTATCGCGTCTCTGGCAAGAGCACACAGGACCGCGGCGTGACCCCGGATATCACCTATCCCTCGGCGATCGATCCCAACAAGATCGGCGAATCCGCGCTGCCCAACGCACTGCCCTACGACACGATTCCGCCGACCGCCTATCCGTCCTCGGACGCGATCCAGAAAATGCTGCCGACGCTCAAGAAGGATCACCAGCAACGCGTGGCGCACGATCCGGACTTTCAGTATCTGGTCAAGCGGATCCATCTGGCGCGCAAGGAAAGCGACCAGAAAACCGTATCGCTGGATATCCACAAGCGTCGCCAGGAACAGCAGCAGTTGGAACACAAACTGCTGGCGCTGGCCAATACCCATCGCAAGGCGACCGGCAAGCCGCCGTACAAGAACTACAAGGCGCTCGAAGACGCCCAGGACGACGGCGCCTCGAGCGAGAACGGCAAGGACAACGCCAACAAGCCCGATGACACCCTGCCGACCCCCACCCCGGGCGACACCGGCAGCAAGGGTTTCGATGCTTACGAAACGGAAAGCGCCAACATTCTGCTCGACATGATCCACATTCGCGCCCAGCCGCAGACCGCCAGGAAAGCGGCCTGAGGCCGGGAGCCCGGCAACCGGACTCCCGGTAAACGCGGGTGGCAACAGCCCGCATGCCGCGGCCCGGACCGATAATCAGACTTGCGGCCGGCTTCATGCCGGCCGCTCTCTTGTCAGCCCCGGGCGGTCAACGTGGCATAAGCAGACCCGAGCACGGCCCCGTAGATCAGGTGCAAAACCAGCGTGAGCCCGGCCACGGGCCAACCGATCGCCAGCCCGAAGAATCCATAGCCGGCGACCGGTAGAAACAGCAGCATCATCGCCAACCAGGCCATCAGGCCAAACACGACGCCGCGCACCCATCCCTGCCCGCCGGGCAGGCGCGAATACAACACGGCGAAGAGCACGCCCCATAGGATCGAACCGATCGCGAAATGCCCGACCCAGCCCATGACCAGCGGGCCGCCGGTCAGCCGATGAATACCCTCGATCGCGTTAAACGCCGACAGCCAGTGCGAAAACGCCTTGACGATCATCAGGATGGAAAGCACCACCGTGGCGATGAAGCCGGCCACAATGCCCTTGAATGGGTTCATGGGTCTCTCTCTCGCGGTTGCAAAGTGCCCAGCCTACCGCACCGACTTCGGCGACCGGCTTATGACAACCCCGGCGCTCAAGCGCCGCAGGGTTGCCTTGAATCATGGTCAGCCCGAGACGCACCCCCGCCGACCGGGCGGCCGCGGTGACAGACCTTTCAACCGGTCCGACACAACCGTGCCAGCTGAAAAAAACGATCCGGCGTCTCAGGCTGCGGCGACTCGCTGCCATGGCCACGCTGTTGGTATACCCGCGCAACGGGGTTTTGAACACAACCCAATACACGTGACCGGAGACGCGTGTCCCGCCACGTCAGTTCGCACCATGAATTTCGAGCAACTTGTAGGCCGGTCAATACGCGGCGACGGCCGTGCGCAATGTAAGGTTACTTGCGAGACAGGACACTGATATGGATTGCATCGCAAATATCTGTGCCAAAAAGACTTTTTTGGCGCTGGTTTGGGCCGACCCCAAGGGCATCATGGATTGCGATGCAATCCATATGGTCTAGAAAGCATTGCCGAACGACAGATAAATGAGCGCATTACTCTCGCCGGAGAAACCAACATCGAGTCGGGTCGACAGTGCCTCGCTAAGCGCGGCGCGCAGGCCGACACCATAGCTAAGCTGGATATCGTTGCTCAGCCCCGGCGCCACTTGGGGTGTATCCGCCAATAGGTCGCCGGGAAGCCGCGAACGGTCGAGAAAGACTCGCCCGGCGCTACCGAATACGGTGCCGTCCAGCCGAACGCGCCACAGATGCCGGAAGTCGAAATCGGCCAGTAGTTGCTGGTAGCCGATGCGCGCGAAAATCCGGCTCTGGCCCAGAAAGCGATCCGGCTCGAAACCTTCCAGACTATCGAAACCGCCCAGCGAGGAGAATTCATAAAACGGCAGATTGTTGCCGCTGCCGGTGACATATTGACCATCGACACGGAAGCCGAGCAGGCGCTTGGACGAACCGAGCGGGTGCACATAGCTGGCGTCGCCGGTAAAGCGGGCATAGTTGAAATCGTTACCCAGTTCCGGGCCCACGTGGGTAACTTTTCCGATCACGTTCCAACCCTGCTCCGGCCGTGTGAGATCGCGCTGGGTGTTGTAGATGATCGACAACGACAACGGGTTGTTATAGCCGCCCTTGATGCCGGGCAGATCGCCGAACTCACGGGTGGTCGACTGTTTTCCGTTCTGGGGGTCGCCGGGTCCGATGGTGATTCGGTTGTAGCCGATGGTGCCGGCCACGACCCAGTGCGGCGCCAGGCGCCGGCCGAGCGTGAACATCAGCGACGTGCCATGGTATTCATGCTGGCTGATCGCATGGTCTCCGACGCTGTTGTTGCCCAGCCCGTAGAAGTTGGTGGTCGGCTGCAATTCGTAATGAAACCGCACCAGCCCGATGAAACTGCTGCCGAACACATGGGGGACCCCCCATATGCCATCCACGGCGGTCTCGCCTCCGGTCGATTGCGTGGCGCCGATATCGAGATTCATGTGCGAATCGCCGAAATTGATATCGCTGAACTTGCCGCCAACGATGAACCCGACTTCGGGGGCATAACCCAGCTGCGGCAGCAGGGCCACGTTGTGCGACGACTCCAGTTCCTTGGGCGCCTCCGGCTGCGCCGACACGGCACGATCGGACTCACCGGCCGTCGCGGCATTATGCTCGGCCAACGCGCGCCGCTCATTGTCGATAACAATGAACTGGCCCACGCTCCGATCCAGGCTCAGATCGCCGGTGGCATGGGCCGGAACGACGAGCGCCCATGGCAGCCCCAGAGCGAGCGCACACAGCGCGAAACCACGCGGCACGATGCCGCCGAGCGAATACAGTCGCCCGGGGCGCACCGCTGAACCCGCAACAGCGCAAAGCTTGTTCATCAAAGAATATCCTTAATTCCACGGTCCGCCGCTCGGCCCCGCGTGATGCCGAGCGTCATGGCGTAACCCGAGCGTTACGTTACCGTAACCTCGGCAACTGCCGGTATCGGGGTCGTCACGGACTTGCTTTACCCGAACACGTCCGGGTCACGTCAGCCACTGAACCAGCGCCCTATGCTGCGGCCAGACAGCACTCAAACCCGTTCGATCGGCCCATTCGAAATCCTCGAAATCGAAACCGGGCGCCACCGTGTTGCCAACGAGGGCGAAACCCGTGTCACCCTGCATTGCCGCCCCGAACCATACGCCTCGAGGCACGACGAGCTGGGGCACCTGGCCGGCCATCAGGTCCTGGCCCAGCACCTGATCGATACGCTCGCCCTCTGGCGTGAGCATGTGCACCACCAACGGATTCCCGACATAGAAGTGCCAAACCTCGTCGGATTTCAGGCGATGCAGGCGGGAAACCTCCGCATGACGCAACAGAAAATAGATCGCGGTGGAGGCCGCGCGCGGCCCATCGTAGCGATCGGGCAAATCGTCGCTGGATAGCGTATCGACCGCCCGATAAGTCTGGCGATAATAGCCGCCCTCGGGATGGGGCTGGAGATGCAGCATTTCGATCAGGTGGTCGGCGGTCATCACGCCTCCGCAGGCGAAAACAAGGACACCGCCCATCGATACCACAGACCGCGGCGATGCGCCGGAAACGAAAACATGCGGGCCGGGTGAATGGAAGCCGCCGGCGCGACGATCCTGGCGGCATTCAAATCCGATTCATGCATTTTGGCGTAACCATAGATCTCCTTCCGAGTGCGCTTTTTTGCGCGGCGACTGCCATGAAATATTTGATTGTTGCGTTGGCCCTGGCCCTGACCGGCGCCGGCTGCGCCCCCGAGTCGCTCGATGGCAGCGTGGGATATGGCCGGATCTACCATAGCTATGGCTATGGATACGGCTACCCCGGCTATGTGACCTACCCGATCTACGGATATGGCGACCGCGACCGGGTTGACCGCCACGCCGGGGATCGCGAATACGGCCATTGGTCCAGCGACCGCGATCGGTGGCGCGATCACGGTGAGATCCCGCACCATCGCGCCTGGCCCGGGCCCGGGTATGGGTATGGACCGGCCGATCATGAACACGATGATGGCGAGTGGCGCCACGACGCGGCGCCCTCAATGCGCGAACATCGCTGGCATGACCTCGACCGCCAGCGCGGCGATTCGCGAGCGTCGCCGTAAGGGCCGAGCTACCGCAAGGCAAGGCGCAACGAGCGCGACAAGACCCCGCTGACCGGCGGCGGTTACGCGGGCGAGCCCGCCTCGTCGGTGAGTTCGGCGGCGATCTGGCGCAGGGCGTCGGCCAGCACCTCCGGTGGCTGGGCTCCGGAAATGAGATAGCGCTCGGCCACGACGAACGAGGGCACGGCCGTCACACCCAGCTGCTGATAGTAATCGATCTCGGCACGAACGGCGTCGGCGTGGCGTTCGCCGGCCAGAATTTCGTCGATATGGCTGGCGTCCATGCCGAGCGCCATGCCGATCTCGCGCAGCAGCGCCGGATCGGTGGGATCGGCGGCTTCGCGAAAATAAACGTCGAACAACTGCTCGTTGAAAGCCTGGTCGACGCCGGCCTCACGGGCCTCGTGCAGAACACGGTGCACGTCGAACGTGTTCCAGGATCGGCGCTCGGCCGCACGCTTGAAGTCCAACCCGGACTCGGCCGCGGCCGCAATGATCTGCTGCTGCGACTCACGGACTTCGTCCGGCGTCTTGCCGTACTTGGCCGCCAGATGCGCGACCATGTCGCGGCCCTCGGGGCCGATATCGGGATTGAGCACGAACGGATGCCAGTGCAGCCGGCACTCGATGTCGTCCAGACGGTCGGTGGCCTGCTGCAGGCGCGCCAGGCCGATGGCACACCAGGGGCAGACAATGTCGGAGACGAGATCGATATCCAGCGTAATCATGTAGAGCTCCGGCTTGGAATTCGGGCGCCGGCCGGCGCGCCGGCAAACGCCCGCGCGGGCGGCAAAACGCCTGTCCCGCGATGATCGGCCCGTCCGCGCGATGAATCAATGGCCGTGTCGTAGCGCGCGCCGCGAGCCTGGCCGCGCCGCGTGTACGCCCGTCGGCTCATTCCTCGAGCAGATCGAGCTTGGCGGCCCACCACCGCGTGGTCGTGGCCTGGGCGAGAATGGTCACCAGCACCGCCACGAACACCACCGAGGCGATCAGGTGAGCATGGGGGGCGTTCTCACCCAACAGAATACCGGCCAGCGCACTCGGGATGACGCCGGTCTCGCGCACCCAGCTCATGAACAGCAATTCCTTGAACGTCCACTTGGCCCGTCGGTCGGGCAGCGTACACAGGAATACGTTGAGCGGGCGTGCCACGAACATGAACACGGCCACCACGATCAGCGCGCCCAGCCAGTGCTCGGCCAGCAGGCTGAATTTCACCTGGCTGCCCAGCAGAATGAAAATGAACATGCGCATGATCAGCGCGGTGGTGCCCACGAAGTCGTGCAGGCTGCGCTGTTCCTCGGCGCCGATGCGATAGCCGAAAAGCGAGCGGTTGCCGATCACCACGCCGGCGACAAAAGCCGCCATGAAACCACTGGCCTGCAGGTCCACCGCGCCCAGATAGGCGCCGATGACGGCCATCAGCGTGACCAGCGGCATGTACTCGCGCAGGAACGAATACTTCTCGTGCGCGATCACGAACAGCGCGACGAAACCCAGCAGGACACCGGCGATGATGCCGATCACCGACTGCTCGAGCAGATCCAGCAGCGCATGACCGTACGACAGGTGGCCCGAGCCGGCCAGCACCGACATCAGCGTGACCACGATGATCGAGCCGGTCGCGTCGTTGAACGCCGACTCGCTGATCACGGTCTGGGCCACGCGTCGGCGGATCGAGACCTGCTTGAACACGGGCATGAGCGTGGCCGGGTCGGTCGGCGCGATGGTCGCGCCCAGCAGCAACGCGACCATGAACGGAATACCGAACAGATACTGCGCCACCGGCGCCACCACCAGCGCGGTAATCAGCACACCGACGGTTACCAGCAAGAACAAGGATATCCAGACATCCTTGACTACGCCGAGATGCGTTTCCGCCCCGCCATCGAACAGAATGTAGGAAGCACCGAAAATCAGGATGATCTGGTTGAGCGCACTGCCCGTGGGCACATCGACGACACCGGAGATCTCCGGACCGAGCAGGATGCCGACCAGCAGGAACAAGGCGATGTCGGGCACCTTGATCTTCTGCGCAAAGAAACCGATCAACGAGCCGCAAGACAGCACGACGCCGAAGATCAGCAGGACGTGCTGGGCGGTCTCGATCGCTGGATTGGATTCCATAATCCCCCTACTGGAAAAAGACGGCGAATCCGCGCTTGGATCGCCATGTGCAACATGGTCGGCGGGTAACGCCATACGTGAACGGCTGCGGGCCCGACGTGCCGGCAATCATCGCCGATGCGATCGTGCTTTTCCAATACGCCCCAATCCGGCCCGGGCGCTCGGTGCGCCACCGGGTCAGGACGCCGCGCCGGGTTTGTCGTGCCGCGCGCGTTGCGCGGCATTGTCGGCGGCGGTTGCCGCATCGCCGCTGTCCGACGCCTTCGGCGGCGTCCAGTGGCCGGCGCGCAGCGTCATGGCCGTTTCCATCGAGCTCTTGCAGAACGCCAGCACCTGATTGAACTCGGCCTCGGGCAACTGACGTACGGCGTCGTTGCCACGATAGATGTTCATCCACTTGCGATCGCGCTCGATCATCGTCGGCAGATGGCCGATGCCCCAGTCCTCGGCCAGCGCCCACAGACGCGGATTGAAACCGCGTACGAGGCTGATCAGGAACGGAATCGGATCGTTGCGGGCGAGCAGCGAGGTCAGCCGCAGAATGAGTTCGAAGGACACGGTCGCACTGCCCTGCTCCATCGCCTGGAGCACGGTCTTGTCCTCGAGATCCAGCGCCTCGGCCAGGCCGTCGATCGACAGCCCCGCGGTGGTGCGGGCGTCGTGAATGGCAACGCCCGCGCGTTGCATCCAGGCGCGCTGTTCAGCCGAAAGACGCGTGCGCTGGCTGTTGTCCAGAATGAGCGTGGAGCCGATCCGAAGCGTCAGCCCGCCGACCCGGCCGGCCAGTGCGCCCACCGCCTGACGCGACAGGTTGAACGTCAGATTGGAGACCTGATCGAAAAGTCGGGCCCGCGTCGAATCCTCTGAACGGCCCATGCTCGCCTCCCCTGGATGTGAGTGCGGCGCTCGGCTTGTGCGAGCACGAAGGTCGAGCATAACGCGATTCGGCGAACAGATTGAGATGGGCCAGATGGACCGGCAGCCGCCCGGCCGAGTGGGCGGCCACGGGGGTCAGCGAAGTGGCACCGCCGCCGCCTGATCGCGACGCCGATCCGCCGGAAAGAATTCGCCAGCCTTGAGATCGGCCTCGATCTGCTCGAGCGAACGGCCGTTGGTTTCCGGCACATAGCGCACGATGAACACCACGCCGAGCGCGCTGATCGCCGCGTACAGCCAGAACGCACCCGCGGTGCCCAGCGCATTGATCAGCGTGAGCGTGGTGAGCGTGACCAGCAGGTCGAAGGTCCAGTGCGAGAACGCGCCCACACTCGCCCCCTTGCCGCGCACAAACAACGGATAGACCTCGGCGTTGATCAGCCACAGGGCGACGCCGAAGCTGCAGTTCAAAGCCATGTAGATGGCCATGCAGACGATCAACAGATCCTGCTCGGCCGAGGCCTGCGGCATGCCGCCCGTGAACAGAATGGCCATCACCGCCATGGCCACGGCGGATCCCGGCACCATCCACAACAAAAACCGGCGCCGGCCAATGCGATCGACCATCAGGATACCGAAGATCGTGCTGATATTGACCAGCACGATGGCCCCGATGGACGCCAGAATCGAGGCGTTATCGCCGAAGCCGGCTTCGGTGAGAATCGTGGGCGCGTAATACAGCAGCGCGTTGTTGCCCGTGATCTGCGAAAACATCGCGATGCCGGCCCCGGCAACCAGCGCCGGCCGAATCCACGACGAAAACAGGTCCGACCAACTGCCCTCCGGCCGGGCCGAAATTTCCCTGATTTCGCCGACCTCGTTTTCAGCGGCCGAGCGGCTCAGACGCACGCGGGTAAGCACGCCGATCGCTTCCGCCTCGCGATCCTGGTTGACCAGCCAGCGCGGCGACTCCGGCAACAACAGCATGCCCAGCATGAGGATGAGCGCCGGAAGCATGCCGAGGCCGAACATCCAGCGCCAGGCATCGCCCAGCGCATAGCCGGTGAGATAGGCCACCAGAATCCCGAACACCACCATGAACTGGAACATCACCACCAGCTTGCCCCGCGAAGCCGGCGGCGCGACCTCGCCGATGTAGACCGGGATGATCTGGGTGGCGCTGCCGGCCGACAGGCCGAGCACGAAGCGCGAGGCGACCAGAAAGAGCACCGTCGGCGCCATGGCCGACATCAACGACCCGATCGTGAAGATCAGCCCCACGAGCATGATCGAACGCCGGCGCCCGATCTTGTCCGAGATCGCGCCGGTGCTGAACACACCGAACAGCGCGCCGAAGATGATCGCGCCGGTGACCACCTGCTTGAGGGTGTCGGTCAACGCAAAATCGTGGGCAAGGCCGAGCAGGGCCACGCCGATGATGCCGGTGTCGTAGCCGAACAACAGCCCGCCGAGGGCCGCGATCACCGACACCATTCCGATCAGCGGTTTACCTTTCAGCCCCCCTGCGGGCGCCGTGCTGGCCGATTCGCTCATTAGTTCTCACCTGCATGAAAAAAGACGCGCCCCCGGCCGGAACCGATAGAAACGCGCGGCTTGCTGAATCGATTCATTATCCCGTTGGTTGTGCCATACAGCACTACATCTTTGGGATGAGATCGAGGCCATGGCGCGACCTCGCAACGGCCGCGGGCTCGGGGCCTCAGGCCGCGGCAACGGCCTTCAGATCGGCGACGAAGCGCCGGTACTCGTCGTCGCGGTGCGCGCGCGAGCGCAGGATGAAAGCGGGATGTACGGTCAGTATTAAGCACCGTCCGTGCCAATCGATGCGCCGTCCCCGGTCGCGCGTGATCGACAGCGGGCGTTCGAGCAGCGAGCCGGCCGCCGTGGCGCCCAGCGCAACCACGATCTCGGGCGCGACGCACTCGATCTCGGCTTCGAGCCACGGCCGGCATGCGCGCACCTCCTCGTGATCCGGCCTGGCATGCAGCCGCGCCCTGCCCCAGGGCGTGAACTTGAAATGCTTGACCGCGTTGGTCAGATACAACGCGCGTCGGTCCAGGCCCGCATCCATCAGGGCGGCATCGAGCAGCCGGCCCGCGGGCCCGACGAACGGCCGCCCGGCCACATCCTCCGCGTCCCCCGGCTGCTCGCCGACCAGCATGATGCGCGCAGGCGACGGGCCTTCGCCGAACACCGTCTGGGTCGCCGGGCCACACAAATCGCAGTTTCGGCAACGCGCCGCGCGCAGCGCGAGCTGTTCCAGCGATCCTGGCCCGGCCGCCTCGGCCCGACGCGTCAGAGTGGTCTCGGGCGAGGCCGGCGTGGGCCCGCAGTGCAGCGTATCGTGCTCGCGGCGCGTCGCTTCCATGGCCGCGACAGCACGATCGGCACCGGCGATCAGGCCCGGAATCAAGGCAGCTTCCGGTAGATTCTTCCAATACTTCGCCGGCATCTCCGACATCATCGCCCGAACCTTGACCCGCGCCGGATTGAAGATGCTGCGGTAATACACCTGCCAGGCGTTTTCGGTGACGTCGCCATCCGGCGCCGCCCTCTTGTCGGTGCCGGGCGAGAACCAGACCGTGCCATCGCCCTCCCAGTGCACACAGCGATCCGGCGTGAGGATCGACCAGCGCATGTTGGCGAAGCGGCGTTGGAAGAATCCGGCCGCGTAATCGACGATTTCGTGTTCCGGCTCGAACCAGGCAACGTATCGCGGCTCATCGAAACCGGGCTCCGCCACGGTGCGGAATCGCACGAATGCCTTCATCTTGTGCACGTCGCGCCGCACCGCCTTGGCATAGCGATTCAGCCGTGCCACGTCGGCGTCGCCTGCCCGCGCCAACAAATGACGCTCGCCGTGGGTCAACCGCCAGAGCAGCCGATACAGCAATGCCCAACGATCGGCGCCGCGATGACAGGCCGCCGCCCGCGCCAGCGCGACGAACCGTTTCGGTACACGCGGCCCGTCGCTGCCGGCGGCGGCGGGCGGCGCGACCGCTTCGCGGTCGGGATGCCACCAGAGCGCGTCCGGAGCCAGACCGGCCTGCCATTGCAAACGCGCGGCCGCCTGCCAACCCGCAAAATCCGGCACGAAGGCCACCGCCACATGGCCGGCGGCGGTATCCCGGGCGCCGAACAACGAAACCTGTTCCATGGTCAGCCGGTACCCGGCCAGAGCGCGATCAGGGCGGCATGCGTGAGCAGCGCCACGATAATCGCCCAGCCGAAGCTGGCCAGCGTGCCGATGATGACAATCTCGCTGACCCGCGGCTCGCGCGCGTATTGGAAGCGCAGGATCGACTTGGCCGCGATCACGAAACCGATGGCGTTGAACTGGCCCAGCAACACGAACAGAAACACCAGCGTGCGTTCGAGCCAGCCGATCCAGGCCCCGGCGCCCGGCATCTGCGGGCTATCCTCGCCGTCCATTGCGCGATGCAGCCGATGAAAGCCAGCCATCAACAACGCGAGCATCAGATCGCCGACCCGGGTCGCGAGCCAGAAGCCGCCGACCAGCGCAAAGCCGATCGGTATCAGGCGCGCATGCGCCGGGCTCAGCAGGACGGTCCAGAAACCCTGCGCGAAGGCCTGCGGCCAGAGCAGGCTGGCGAGCCCTATGAACAGCAGATGGCCGACCTGGTCGATCGCGAACAACTGCAGCGGCCCGAACGGCGCCGCGGCCGCCCGCGCCTCGACGGGCGGCTGGATCTTCACGGCGTCGAGCGCGGCATGCGAGGCGACGACCAGCGCCACCGCCGCCCACGCGCCGAGCGACGCGGCGCCAAGGGCGAGCACCGAGAACGCGCCCACCCAAAAGATATGCAGCGTGAACACAGCCGGTTGTCGCTTGGCCGCGATCATCCAGCGTGTCTGGGCGACAAAATCGGCGGCCACGTGGGCAAACAGCAAAGCGATCAACGTTTCGAGCATCACGAGCCGCCCCCCTCGCCGCGCCGGCGCAGCATCGAAATAACAGCCGTATTAAGCTGTTTATTAATAATCAGCCGAATACGGCTGTTCTTTTTTTGCGGCTCATGCATCGCGTTCAACCGATTCGAATGCCTCGATGGCTTCGAGCAGCGCATGCCCGCCGGCGCGTGCGAAGTGCGTTTGCACGGTCTGCGGTTGAACCGACAACACCTCGGCCACCTCGGCCATCGGGGGCGCGTCGGGTGCCGCCAGCCGCATGAAGATATCCGCCTGACGGCCGGTCCAATGGCGCGAACGTTCGTCGCAGACGGCAAACAGCGCCCGCGTCAACGCATTTTCGCCGGGTGAGGCGCGTTGCCCTTCAATCCGCCAGAGTTGGTGCACACCCAGCTGCTCCAACCCGTGCCCGGACAGCTCGAAAGCCGCGCCCGAGGACTCGGCCAACGTCGCGGCCGCTGTCGCCGCGCCCACGCCGACGCCGATGCGCGTCTCGCCCCGGTCACTCACGCGGCGCACGGCCGCACGCGCGAACAGGCAGGCACGCAAGGCATGCGCCGGGCGGTTGATGAGCAGCTGCCAGCCGTCGCCGCGGAAACGCTCGTAGCAAACGCCGGACTCGCCCGGCCATGTGCCGATGATCGTTGCCAGATCGGCGAGCGCCGCCATGACGGTATCCAGGCCATCATCGGATAGCGCCGATGACTTCACGATATCGCCGGTCAGAACACAGACGGTCGGTTGCTGCATGAACGGGCTCTCTTCGACAGACCTAGAAATCGAAACTGTGCTGCGCGGTCGCGGCCGGCGCAAACCGCGACCGCAGTAACGCGCTGCTCACCTCGCCCACCCCCGGATGATGATTGGCACAGATCACGAACGGCATGGCTTTTTTCACTCCGGCCTTGAGCGCGACCAGATCCTCGAGCCGCACCTTCTGCCAGCGCCGCATGGCCAGAATACGGTTGACCGATTTCACCCCGAGGCCGGGCACGCGCAACAGTCGTTCGCGGTCGTCCCGATTCAGGTTCACCGGAAAATAAGCCCGGTTGCGCAACGCCCAGGCAAGCTTGGGGTCGACCTCCAGATCCAGCATGCCGGCCGCGGCCGCATCGTCGCCGCCGGCGGTGATTTCGTCGTGGCGATAACCATAGAACCGGATCAGCCAGTCGGATTGATACAGCCGATGCTCACGCATCAGCGACGTACGCCGTGCCGGCAACTTGGCCGAGGCATCCGGGATCGGCGAAAACGCCGAAAAATAGACACGTTTGAGCCGATAGGACGCGTACAAATCGGCCGTAGTCGACAGAATGGCGGCATCCGTGGACGGCTCCGCGCCGATGATCATCTGCGTCGACTGCCCAGCCGGCGCGAAGCGTTCGATCGGCGCCGGCGTCGGCCGCGCGTTGGTGATGCGTCGGGCGGCCCGCCGCGCCTCGGCCTGCTCGTCCTGACGAGACCGGATACGCGCCATCGACAGCTTGATGGTGCGGTGATCCTTCTCCGGCGCCAGATCGTGCAGGGCCGCCGGCGTGGGCAGCTCCACGTTGATCGACAGGCGATCGGCGTATTGGCCCGCCTCGGCCAGCAGCCCGCCGTCGGCATCCGGGATGGTCTTGAGATGGATATAACCCCGAAAATCGTGATCGACACGCAGGCTGCGCGCCACCTCGACGAGCCGGGCCATGGTGTAGTCGGCGGTCTGGATCACGCCCGAGGACAGAAACAGCCCCTCGATGTAATTGCGCTGGTAGAAATCCAGCGTCAGGTTGACCACTTCCGCGGTCGAGAATCGCGCCCGTTGCACGTTCGACGAATTGCGGTTGATGCAATAGCTGCACTCGTAGATGCAGAAATTGGTCAGCAGGATCTTGAGCAGCGAGATGCAGCGCCCGTCCGGCGCATAGGCATGACAGATACCCGAGCCCTCGGCCGAGCCGACGCCGCGCCCGCCGCGCGACGAACGCGACACCGTACCGCTGGACGCACAGGAGGCATCATACTTGGCGGCGTCCGCGAGGATCGCCAGTTTCCGGATCGTTTCCATACTGGCTATTTATACAGTTTCTGCGCGAATGGATGCACCCTCGGCTGGTCTCGCATACCCGGCTTGCCGTAATCGCCGCGCTGACCGACGATGACACCATGCACACACGCGGATCACCCCGATGCTGCGGATCTCCAACACCGTCGTTCTGGAGGAACACGAAATCGAATGGCAGGCGGTACGCGCCCAGGGCGCTGGCGGGCAGAAGGTCAACAAGACCAATTCGGCCGTGCATCTGCGGTTCGCCATTCCGGGCTCGTCGCTGCCCGAGGTCTACAAGACCCGGCTGATGGCCCGCGCGGGCAGCGATCAACGCATTACGCGCGACGGCATCATCGTGATCAAGGCCCAGCAGTATCGCAGCCGCGAGGCCAACCTCGAGGACGCGCGCCAGCGCCTGGCCACGATCGTGGCCGCCGCCGGGCAGACTCCCAAGAAACGCCGTCCGACGCGGCCGTCAAAATCCGCGCGGCGCAAACGGACCGATGAAAAAAAGCAACGGGGCCGGCTCAAGGCCATGCGCGGCCGGGACTTGCCGCGCGATTGAGCCTCAAGACGCCAGCGATTCGTCCACGGAGTCGACGCCGAGCCCGTGGTCATGCGTCGGCGCCACCCCGAAGTAGCGCTTGTACTCGCGCGAGAACTGAGATGCGCTCTGATAGCCCACGGCACTCGCCGCGCCGCTGACGTTGGCGGCGTTCTGCACCAGCAGGTCGCGGGCCTTGAGCAGGCGGATGCGCTTTTGATATTGCAACGGCGAGATCCGCGTGAGCTGCTTGAAGTGGGCATGGAAGCTCGACACGCTCATGTGCGCCCGGGCCGCCAGCGCGGGGACCGATAGCGGCGAGGCATACTCGGCACGCAGCAGCTCGATGGCGCCGCCGATGCGCGCGTAGACCCCCTGGGATTGCAGCAGTTGACGCAGCAGATGGCCCTGGGGCCCACGCAACGCCGCGAAGATCACTTCGCGGATCCGCGCCTGGCCCAGCGCGCGCGCGGCCGACGGATCCTCCAGACAGGCCAGCAACCGCTCCAGCGCATTCCCGATGGCGCCGTCGAGCGTCACCGCCGCCATGGGCAGGGTATCCTCGACCCGCGCCGCGCCGCGTCCGGACTCTGCCGGGCTCACGGCCCCGGCGAGTTCGGCCAGTAATTCCGGGGCGATTCGCAGGGCCGCGCCCAGCAATGGCGCATCGGCCGATCCGGCGGTTTCGCATTCGAACGGGAGCGGGATGGCCTGAACCAGATAATGGCCGGCCCCGTAACGGATCACGCGATCGTCGATGAAGCCGGTTTTTTCGCCCTGAACAATGAAGATCAGGCCAGGTTCGTACACGATCGGCTCGCGTTGTCGATGACAATGCGAAGCGACCAGCGACAACGCATGCAGGGCGGTATCGTTGAAACCGTCATGGCATACGTGGCGCTCGATCATGCGCGCCATTCGCTGAAGGTCTGTCGGCCCGGCCTTTGTCATCGGATCGGTCATTACACTGCTGCACTGTTGAACCGAAATACGATTGTGCACGGAATCGCGTAGTTTTCCCGTGTCATGCCCCCGCGGCTCATAGTTTCGGGCATAAACAAGCCATGAATGCCTATGGTTTCAAGCCGCTGCCGGACCAATCTAAGACGCCGACGGCAGGCCGACGCCTGCACTCTTTGCCATCACAAGGAAGCTTCATGCCTACCGAGACCCAAGCCTACGCGGCCCACGCCGCCGACAAACCACTTGAACACTGGCACCTCGAGCGGCGCGACCCGCGCCCGGACGATGTCTCGATCGAGATCCTCTACTGCGGCGTCTGTCATTCCGATCTGCATTTCGCCAGGAACGACTGGGGTTTCACCGAATTCCCGATCGTGCCGGGCCACGAGATCGTGGGCCGGGTGACCCACGTCGGCCCCGAGGTGAAGCACTACGCCGAGGGCGATCTGGTCGGCGTCGGCTGCATGGTCGACTCCTGCCGCGAATGCGATGCCTGTCACGACGGCCTGGAACAGTATTGCCTCAACGGCTTCACCATGACCTATGGCAGTGAGGATCGCCACGACGGCAGCATGACGCAGGGCGGGTATTCCACCTTTGTGGTCGTGTCCGAGCGTTTCGTGGTCAGGATGCCCGACGGCATCGATCTCAAATCGGCGGCACCGATCATGTGCGCCGGCATCACGACCTACTCCCCGCTCAAGCACTACGGCGTCAAGGCCGGCGACAAGGTCGGCGTGATCGGCATGGGCGGCCTGGGCCACATGGGCGTCAAGCTCGCCAAGGCGCTGGGCGCAGAAGTGACCGTGTTCACCCGTTCCGAATCCAAGGTGGCCGAGGCCAAGTCCAATGGCGCCGATCATGTCGTGGTCTCGACCGACGACGCACAGATGAACGCGGTGGCCGAAACCTTCGATTTCATGCTCGACACCGTGCCGGTACAGCATCCGATCGATCCCTATCTGGGCACGTTGAAGTACGACGGCACGCATATTCTGGTCGGCCTGATGGATCCGATCGAACCGGCCATCACCGGCATGAATCTGGTGTTCAAGCGCCGCGTGGTCGGCGGCTCGTTGATCGGTGGCATGCCGGAAACCCAGGAAGTGCTGGATTTCTGCGCACAAAAAGGCATCACCTGTGATGTCGAAATGATCGACATGGACTACATCAACGAAGCCTTCGAACGCATGAAGGATGGCGATGTCCGCTATCGCTTCGTCATCGACATGGCGTCGCTGAAAAACAAGGCGGCGTAAGCCGCTCGATCCGCCCGGCCAGCGCGGCCGGCAAACCGGCGCCCGTCGTGGGCGCCGGTTTTTTCATGCGCGGCGTCTAGGTGTCGTTCACGAGCCGTGACCTTTGTCGGCCTTGGCTGCCGCCATCTTCCCGGCCGAGCGGATCGGCTTGTAGATACAGGTCGCGCCCACCGGGGTCACCGCCACCGAATACCGCATATCGCAATTGGCGGCGGCAAACAGCACGGGCGCATCGTCGGCGGCGGATTTGTCCGGGCGGAACAGCACTTTCTGGCCGGCCTTGCAGCTGTGGGCGACCGTCACCGGTTTCCAGGTATCGACCTGGCACAACTTGTCCTGATCCAGGCCGGTAGCGTTACTGCCGACGGCGCTTTGCTGACAACCGCTCAAGCCGGCGGCGACCAGCCCCACGCCCACGACACCCCGAATTAGTTTGTTCATCGGTTGGTTCCGGTTCGATGCCGAGCCCGTCCGGGCACCCTGCCCGACGGGCCGGGTGCGAATTAATCGAGAAACTCGATCAATGCCTGGTTGAACTCGTCGGCATGCGTGGCGTTGATGCCGTGCGGCCCGCCCTGAATGACCACCAGCGAGGCATCCGGAATGCTCTCGGCGGTGCGCTTGCCCGAAACCTCCAGCGGCACGATGGCATCGGCATCGCCGTGAATGACCAGCGTCGGCACATCGATCCGTTCCAGATCGGCGCGGAAGTCGGTGCGCCCGAAGGCCGCGATGCAGTCCAGCGTGCCCTTGGCCGAAGCGCCCCAGGCCAGATTGCGGTGATAGATGCGGGCGGCTTCACTGACCAGCAGGCCGCCCTCTTCGGTGGAAAAGAAATTCGACGAGAATTCCTCCATGAAGGCTAGCCGGTCGCCGGTCACACCGGCCTCGAACTGCGCGATGGTGGCCTCGTCCAGGCCGCCTTGCGGATTGTCGTCGCTGCGGTACAGATACGGCGGCACGGCCGCGGCGAACACCGCCCCGGCAATCCGCGAGCTGCCGTAGGTGCCGAGATAACGCGCGACTTCGCCGCCGCCCATGGAAAACCCGACCAGGGTGGCGTCGTGCAGGTCCAGCCTCTCCATCAGTGCATGCAGATCCGCCGCAAGGCTGTCGTAATCGTAGCCCTCCCATGGCTGGGACGACTGGCCGAAGCCGCGCCGATCGTAGGTGATCACGCGATAGCCGGCCTCGACCAGTGACCGCACCTGGTTTTCCCAGGACCGGCCCGACAACGGCCAGCCATGAATGAGCACGACCGGGCGACCGGCGCCGACATCCTCGTAGTACAGCTCGATCGGGGCCGTGTTTTCGGTGCCGATTTGCACATAAGCCATGGGGACTCTCCATCAGGAACGAATAATCAACCCGCCCAATATGCGCCAGCTCGACCGGCCAGAAAAGCGTTCGGCGGTCGGCGCGCCGCATGCGCGTGGCGCTGCGGATTCGGTGCCATCCTGGCGCCCCGGTCCTGTACGCCGGGCGCACGGGCCCGACGATTGGCGCATCGATGCCCGCCGCCGGCCGAGGCCGGAAAGGGCGCCGAAAGAAAACGTCGATAGCCTGACGCCCAGTTAAAGCTTAAAGCCGGAGTGCTTCTTGCGCGATTGCATGATCCTGTGTGATTTCGACGGCACGATCGCCGTGGATGATGTCACCGATGCCTTGTTGACGAAATTCGCGCCAGCCGAGTGGATGCGCATCGAAGCGGATTGGCGTGCGGGCCGCATCGGCTCGCGTGAATGCATGACGGCCCAGGTGGCCCTGATCGATGCGCCGCAGCAGGCCGTCGATGCATTGCTCGACAGCATGATCATCGACCCGGCATTCCCGGCATTCATCGCCGATGCCGTGCGCATGGGCATGTCCGTGACCGTGGTCAGCGACGGCCTGGACTATGCCATCCGCCGCATTCTCGCCGGCTATGGCCTGGATCACCTGCCGATTCGCGCCAATCAACTGCTGCACGACGGCGACCGCGGCTGGTCGATGCGCTCGCCGTTCGCGAGTCCGGCCTGCGCCGCGGCCAGCGGCACCTGTAAATGCCGCATCGCCACGGATCAGGCCCCGACACTTCTCATTGGCGACGGCCGATCGGATTTCTGTGTCGCGGGCACCGCCGACTACGTGTTCGCCAAGGACCGCCTGATCGAACACTGTCGCACCAAGGGCATCCCCCATTCATCGATCAGCGATCTGCGCGATGCACGGCGGCTGTTGCCGCGCCTGCCCGAATTGGCCGGCCTGGCGACCGTCTTTTCCTGAAACTTCCCCCTGCGAAGGCAAATGGCTATGAGTAGCGTTTTGAACACGGATGCCATCGGCATCGAGGCCACGGATGAAGCCTTGCTGGCCGACGAGGCCCGGTACTGCTCGTTCGGCGACACCGTCCACTACACCGACCCGCCGAAACTGTTCGAAGGCTGCGAAGGCAGCTATATGTACGACTCCTCCGGCACCCCGTACCTCGACCTGCAGATGTGGTATTCGGCGGTCAACTTCGGTTACGCCAACCCGCGCCTCAACGACGCGCTCAAGCGCCAGATCGATCATCTGCCGCAGGTTGCCAGTCAGTATCTGCATCGCGAGAAGATCGAGCTGGCCAAGACCATCGCCGTCGACGCCGAGCGCAAGTTCGGCCTGCCCGGGCGCGTGCACTTCAACGTGGGCGGCGCGCAGGCGATCGAGGATTCGCTCAAGATCGTGCGCAACTACACCGGCGGCAAGAGCCTGATGTTCGCCTTCGAGGGCGGCTATCACGGCCGCACCCTCGGCGCCTCGGCGATCACGTCGAGCTACCGCTACCGCCGCCGCTACGGCCACTTCGGCGAGCGCGCGATGTTCCTGCCGTATCCGTACCCGTTCCGTCGCCCCAAGGGCATGGGCAAGGAAGAGTACGGCGAGCACCTGGTGGCCGAGTTCGCCCGCCTGTTCGAAACCGAGTACCACGGCGTGTGGGACCCGAAGGTCGGCGAGTGCGAATATGCCGCATTCTACGTCGAGCCGCTGCAGGGTACCGGCGGTTACATCATGCCGCCGATGAACTACTTCCAGGGCCTGAAGAAGGTGCTGGACCAGTACGGCATCCTGATGGTCTGCGACGAAATCCAGATGGGTTTCTATCGCACCGGCAAGCTGTGGTCGATCGAGCACTTCGGCGTCACGCCGGACATGATCGTGTTCGGCAAGGCGCTGACCAACGGCCTGAACCCGCTGTCGGGCCTGTGGGCGCGCGAAGAGCTGATCAACCCCGAGGTATTCCCGCCCGGCTCCACGCATTCGACCTTCAACGCCAATCCGCTGGGCACCGCGGTGGGCCTGGAGGCCATGAAGATGATGCACGAGACCGACTACGAGGCCATGGTCATGGCCAAGGGCGCGCACTTCCTGGAAGGCCTGCAGGACTTGCAAAAGCGCCACAAGGAGATCGGCGACGTCGATGGCCTGGGCCTGGCCCTGCGCTGCGAGATCTGCGCCGAGGACGGCTTCACGCCCAACAAGGCGCTGGTCGATCGCATGGTCGACATCGGCCTGGCCGGCGATCTGGAGCACAACGGTCGCAAACTGGGCCTGGTGCTGGACATCGGCGGCTATTACAAGAACGTGATTACGCTGGCGCCCTCGCTGCATATCAGCACCGAGGAGATCGACCTCGGCATCGCCCTGATCGATCAACTGCTGACCCGCGCCAAGCGCGCCGCCTGAGCGGCGCTTTGGCCGATGCCGGAAGCGATATTCACGATCCAGCGTTCGCCGCATTCCGGTTTCGACGGGGCCGCCTTCGGGGCGGCCCCGTCAGCTTTGGAAGCGACGCAGCGCGAGTACCGCATTGAGCCCGCCAAAGGCGAACGAGTTGGACAACAACGTGTCGACACGTTGTTCCCGCGCGACATTGGGCACGTAATCGAGATCGCAGGCCGGATCGGGATCGAGAAAATTGGCCGTGGGCGGAATCAGATCCTGTCGCAGCACCCCCAGTGCCGCGACCAGTTCCAGCGCACCGGACGCGCCCAGGGCGTGGCCGTGCACCCCCTTGGTCGAGGACACGGCAAGACGCGCGGCGTGCTCGCCGAATACCGCGTGGATAGCGCGCGTCTCGGTGGCGTCGTTGGCCATCGTGCCGGTGCCGTGCGCATTGATGTAGCCGACCTGTGCGGGCTGCAGGCCCGCATCGTCGAGTGCCGACTGCATGGCACGCATGGCGCCCTGTGCCGAGGGCGCCACGATGTCGCCGGCATCGGCGCTCATGCCGAAACCGGCCAGTTCGGCCAGAATCGTGGCGCCCCGCTGCTGCGCATGCGCCAGCGTTTCGAGAACACAGATCCCGGCGCCTTCGGCCAGCACCAGCCCGCGACGCTGCTTGCAGAACGGGCGACAGGTATCGTCCGCCACCACGCGCATCGCCTCCCAGCCGCGTATGCCCGACAGGCTGAGACAAGAGTCGGTGCCCCCGGCCAGCGCGACATCGGCCAGGCCGCAACGCAGCATCGTGGCCGCCTGGGTCACCGCATGGTTGGACGATGCGCAGGCGCTGACGACACCGAAGGCCGGGCCGGCCAGGCCGTGCTCGATACTGATCTGGCTCGCCGGTGCATTGGGCATCAAGCGCACGATCGACAGCGGATGAATACGGGTCGAATTGTCGCGATAAAGACGCTGGCTCTGTTCGTCGCGCGAAAACTCGCCGCCCACGCCGGTGCCCACGACGGTAGCCGCACGCCTGCAAAGCGCTTCATTCGCGGCGAAATCGAGCCCCGATTGCGCGACCGCCTCGCGGGCGGCCAAAAGTGCCAGTTGCGAGACCCGGTCGAGCAGGCTCAGTTGGCCGCTTTCAAAATGAACGCTCGGATCGAAGTCTTCCAGCTGTGCCGCAACCTTCATGCGTAAGCTGACATTCTCCGCCGGCGACTGCAGGGGACGAATGCCACTGCGGCCTTCCACCATGGCGCGCCAGAGCGGGTCGGCTCCGAGGCCGAGCGCGCTGACCGCTCCCATGCCGGTAATCACGACACGATGCATGCCCTGGGTCCGGGATGACGCTGAGTCGCTCAAGGATCAGTTTCCCGTCGACTTTGCCGCCGCGCCGGCCAGTTCGGCCGTGACCACGTCGATCAGCCCGCGGACCGTGCCGGTATCGAAGTTCGGATCGCGCTCGGGCAAGGTGATATCGAAGTGCTCTTCGAGATCGAACAGGATTTCGATGGCTTCCATCGAAGCGATGCCGAGATCGTCGAGGGTGGCATCGAGTCCGATGTCATCGGGGCCGACGTCGGTGTGGGCCGCGATGATCTGGAGAATCTCGGTCTGGACTGTCGCCGACATCTTGTTGCTCCCAGGCACGTATGGAATCCGCCCGCGGTCGCGCGCCCGACGTATGCCGCCAGCGCGAAAGCCCCGAACCCGTTTCACAGCGTAGGAGACGAACCTTGCCGCGACCTTTCATCGGGCAGTTGGAGCCCGCCTCACTGGTCCGCCATTTTCAGGCCCATCCACCGACCGGATTTGCCGCAGGCGCGGGCCCCCGGGCAATGCCCGTCTTCTCCACCCGATTCGATCTGCTCACCACCGCCGAGCCGGCATTTCGTCGTCGCATGGAAAAACTGCCGCTGTTTCGCTATTGGCGGCGTTGGCTACAACCGCGCACGCTCTTTGCCGGTGCAACCGTCAGCGAATACGCCTGGTTGCCGGCCGGCGGCGACGCCCCTGCCCTGGCCCGGGAACTGGTGGCGGCAAACCGCAAGTCATGGCCGTTTCTCATCGTCAAGGATCTGCCGCAGGCTTCGCCACTGCTGGACGCAGACGCCAACGCGTTCGTCGACGACTTCGTGAAGGCCTGCGAGGCGGCCGGCTTCGTCATCGTGGAAGGTCAGGCCCTGGCCTGGGTGCCGATCGATTTCGATAGCGAAGATACCTATCTCAAGCGCCTGTCACGCGGGGCGCGGCGCAATATCCGGCGCAAGCTGCGATCACGCGATCAGTTGGAGGTACAGGCGTTGCATACCGGCGGCGCCGAACTGCTCGACCCCGCCCTGCAGGATGCCTGCATCGCCCTGTACGAGCAGGTCTACGCCCAGAGCGAAGTACACTTCGACCACCTCGACGCGAGCTTCTTTCGCGCCGTTTTCGAAGATGCCGACAATGGCGGCGTGATGTTCGTCTATCGTCACCAGCAGCAGATGATCGGCTGGAACCTGTGCTTCGAGCATGCCGGCGGGCTGGTCGACAAGTATGTCGGCTTCGACTACCCGGCCGCGCGCGATCACAATCTCTACGCGGTAAGCTGGATGCACAATCTGAGCTATGCCCGCGAGCGCGGCCTGACGCATTACATCGCCGGCTGGACCGACCCGGAGGTCAAGTCGCATCTCGGCGCCCACTTCACCTTCACACGACATGCGGTACGGCCGCGCAACCGCCTGCTGCGCGCGATATTGCGCCGCCTGGCGCCGTATTTCGAAAGCGACCGACAATGGTATGAACAGCGCACCGCCCATGTATCCCATCGCACTTGATCTCGATGGGTCGATCGGCCCGCTTGAGCGCGGCATCCGGATTGCGCTCGACGGCTGGACGGAACGCCTGCGGTTCGCCTGCAGCCGCCGCGCGTTACGGGGCTTCGGCCGCGAGCTCGCCGGCAAGATGCCGCGGGATGCCGGCCCGGTCTTCATCGGCAGCGGCGATTTCCATCACCTGAGCCTGCCATTGATCGAACGAACCAGTGCCCGGCTACCGGGCCTGGATGTCGTCGTATTCGACAATCATCCGGACAACATGCGCTTTCCGTTCGGAATCCATTGCGGCTCCTGGGTCCGCCGGGCGTTGGCGCTGCCGGGCGTGCGCCAGGTACATGTGGTCGGCATCACATCCCCGGACATCGGCCTCGGTCATGCCTGGGAGAATTATCTGCGACCGCTGTATTCGAAGCGTTTGCGCTATTGGTCCACGGGCGTCGACGTCGCCTGGGCGCGGCGGCTGGGACTGGGCCATGCATTTTCAAGTTTCGACGACATCGAGACGCTGCACCGGGCGTTTGCCGAACACATGGCCCGCGACCGCTCGCCGATCTACCTGTCCATCGACAAGGATGTGCTGAGTGTCGAGGATGCACGGACCAACTGGGACCAGGGCCTGATGCGCGAGTCGCAGTTGACCGCGGCGCTGCAAGCGCTGCGCGGACGTATCGTCGGCTGCGATATCACCGGGGAAGTCTCGGTCGCGCACTATCGTCAATGGTGGAAACGCCTGCTGTCGTCGCTCGACCAGCAATGCGAGGTGCCGGCCGACCAGCTCGCCGACTGGCAAGAGACACAACACGCCCTGAACCGGCGTCTGCTGCAACGGATACAGGCCGCCTGGCGCCCCGATCCGGCATAGCGGGCACCGATGACGCGGCCGCGCTCAGTCAGAGCCTATCCAATAGGCCTTAATGCCCGGCGCTATCGGGTTCGCTCAGCGCCAGACAAACGATGCCGGCGACGATCGCCACAGCGCCGAGCGCCTGACTCCAGCCGATGGATTCGCCGAAGATCGGGACCGAAAGCAGCAGCACGCTGACCACCTCGAGATGCGATGCGGCGAACGCGGGGCCGATCGGGGCCCGCCGCAGCAGCGTCATCCAGGTGAAAAAAGCGCCGATGTAACCGATGACCGCGCCATAGACCCAGGGTTGCGTGAATACGCGTTCCAGCCACGCCAGATTGGCCTGTACCGGCAACGCACGGTCGCCGGCGTATTTGAAGCTGAGCTGCGCCAGGGTGTCGAAACTCAGCAGAACCGCGAATCCGATGAGATAAAAACGCTTCATGTGCCGGCCCCGACAATCGCCACGCCGAGCGCGACCAATGCAATACCCAGCACGCGCAGCCGGGTCAGACGCTCACCGAACAGAAGACGGCCGGCCAGCATGATCGCCACGATGTTGATCGAGCCGAGCAGAATGCCCCGGCCCAGCGGTATCAGCGACAGAAACGCGATCCAGGCCAGAAACTCGAACACATAGCAGGCCCCGCCGAGCCAGATCCACGGCCGCACCAGCATATGCCGCCAGTGCGCCAGGCCATCGCCCTCGAGCCCATGACTGGCCGCGGCCTTGAAGGTCAGCTGGCCGGTGGTATCGAACAGTTCCACGATCAGCCAGAGCAGCAGAACGGTCGGCGTCATGGGCTCGACCGGGGCACGGAGCGCGATGCCATGCCATCGATCACGCCGCGTTCTCCAGCGCGGTCGCGTTGTCGATCGTACGGTTGAAGAAATCCGCCGCGCCCGTGATCAAGCGACGGCGCTCACGATCGATGGTGATCATGTGATAACTGTCTTCAAGCCAGAGAAACTCCGATGGCCCGCCGACGTGCTGTGCCACCAGTTCGGCGTTCCAGCGCGAGGCGATATCGTCCTCGGTCGCGTGCGCGATCAGGCAGGGCGCGGCCACCCGAGCCAGATCACGCCGAACCCGACGCGACAGCAGATAAAGCTCGGCCAGCGAATGCCAGGGGTTACCCGGCAAGCCGGCCGCTGAACTGTCGCCGCTGGCCATGGCCTGGCTGATCTGGCGCCGCAGGTTCTCGTCGCGCAAACCATACGGCGGCTGCTCCATGAACATGCGATCACGGCCTATCCCTAGACGCTTGAGCATGGGCAGCAGAAACGCCAGTCGGTTCAGCGCCGGCAGGCTCCAGCCATCGTAGCGAAACGTCGCGCCCAGCACGCCCACGCCATCGACCCAGCCCGGCTGTTCCTCGGCCAGCCGCAGCGCCAGCAAGGCGCCCATCGACAAGCCGGCGACAAACAGATGCTCGACCGAATCGCGCATCTCGCGCGCGGCCGCCTCCACACTGCGGTACCAGTCCGGCCAACCCGTGGCCAGCAGATCGTCGACGCTGCCGCAATGCCCGGCCAGCTGAACGCCGCGTGTGGTAAAGCCCCGATTGTTCAGCCCCTTGCCCAGGATCCGCATTTCCTGGGGGGTGCCGGTCAGGCCATGGATCAGAAGCACCCCGCGACTGTCTCCGGGGAAGCAAAACTCGACATTGGGGGTCATCTACAGGCTCGATCCTCGAATCAGGCGCCATGCGCGCAATCGATCGTCATCAGCATGCCAGCAACGGGTTTCAGGAGCCTTTCACCGGAGCCTTGGCGGTATCATGCGCCGGCTGCGACCCGCCGGGCAGAATGCGTACCAGCACCCGCTGACCAATACGCCGGTGCGACGGTTTGTCGAAGGCGAGTACGCACAGCACGGTGCGTATCCCGGCGTTCTGACCCGGGTCGTTATCCAGCGTGGGCTTATGGAATACGTCGCCGACACGCACGATATGCGCGCTGCCGAGCGGGGTCTGGCCGGCATCGTCGAGCACCACCTGGGCCGACATCCCCTTGTGCACGGCGCCTACGTATTCCTGGTTCAACTCGGCGCGTACGATGCGCGCGCGATCGGGCAACAACTCGAATGCGGGACCGGCGTCGGCCGCCACGTGGTCGCCCGCATGAATATGGACCTGCACGATACGACCCGCGACCGGCGCTTTGATCCGGTGCTGGACCAGCCGCCGCCGGGCAATCGCCAGTTTGCCCTGGGCAATATCGATCCCGGCGCGCGCGCTGTCGAGCTGCCATTTGAGATCATGCACTTTCCCGGCTGCGGCGTCGGCGTCGTGCGTCGACCCGGCACCGGCACGGGCCGCCGAACGCAGGGTGCCGGCCCGGCGGCGCGCCGCTTTCAGCCGATCCGCGAGAATATGGCTCTGGCTCCGTGCTTGCGACAACTTGCCCTGGGCGATCTGAACCCGGGCCTGCGCGACGTGCGCATCCAGGCGGGCCAGCACCTGGCCTTTTTCGACCCGGTCGCCCGCGTGCACCGTCACCGCCTCTACGCCGCCCGACACCGGCACATGCAGCTCCAACAGCCCGCCTTCGACATCGATACGACCGCGGGCCACCGCGGCATAGTGACTGTTGCCGGACTTTGCCCCCGGCTTGGCCGAGCCGTGGTCGGCGGCTGTTGCCACCGCAATGGCCGCAGTGAGCAGCAATACAGCCAGCAGCAGCGCCGCGTAGCGCGTGCGCCCCGCATATCGATTGTTCGCCATGAACATGCCCCCTCGTGGCGGCCTCATTCGGCCTCGCCCCATGAATCGTTGAGAATGCGCCCGTCCTCCATGGTCAACACCCGATCGGCATGGCTGATCAGCCGTGGATCGTGGCTGACGCACAACACCGTAGTGCCGTGTTTCCGGGCAATGCGATGCAGCAGATCGATCACGGCCTGGCCATTGGCGGCGTCCAGCGCGCTGGTCGGCTCGTCGGCGAACAGCAGCGCGGGTGATTTCGCCAAGGCCCGGGCGATCGCGACGCGCTGTTTTTCACCGCCGGAAAGCTCGGCCGGGCGCAGATTCTGGCGGTGCGCCATACCCATCTCGTCGAGCGCCTCGTCGACGCGGCGCGTAATCTCGCGTGATGACAGATCAAGATACTGCAGCGGCAGTTGTACCTGTTCGCGTGCCGTCAGGGCCGGGAACAGGTTGAATCCCTGGAATACGAACCCGGTGTGGTGCAGACGAAAGGCCTCTACATGCTTCGGGTCCATTTCCTGCAATGGCTCGGAAAGCGCCAGCACGCGCCCCTGATCCGGCGCCTGCAGCCCGCTGAGAATCGACAGCAGCGTACTCTTGCCGCAGCCGGACGGCCCCGAAATGAGCGTCAGCGCGCCCGCCCGGATCGCCACCGACAAGTCATTCAGAATACGCGTGGTCAGCCGGCCCGAGGTAAAGGACTTGGTCAGATTTTCTGCAACGAGCGTCACCCCGTCGTCGATTTCTGGATTCAATCGGGACATCGACTCACCTCAGAAGCGTGGCAGGATCGGCGCGCCGGATACTGCGCATCGCGATCAACCCGGACACCGCCACCAACGCCATGACGAGCCCGAGGCACCCCGCGGCCACGGATGGCTGCATGGCCACCGGTACGTTCTCGCTATGCGCCAGCCAGATCAGCAGGGCCGCCAGTACGCTGGCCAGCACGACACCACAGGCCCCGACCCAGAAGGCCTGCTCCAGGACGACCCAGCGCAGGGCACGCTTGCCGACCCCCAGGGCATTGAGCGTGGCGTATTCATTGACCGAGGCCGCCACCGCGGCCATCAGCGCCTGGCTGGTGATGATGGCCCCCACCGCAAACACGATGACCGCAAGAAACAGCACGCCGGCGCCGGCGCCGGTGTTGAACAACCAGAACAGGATCGAAAGCCGAGCGAATTCCGACGCAGTCCAGGCCTGATAGCGGCCGAATCCGGTATGCCCGTTCAACTGGGCCACGACCGCAGGCGCATCCCCGGGATGGCGTAGCCGCGCGACAAGGTACGTCGGCCCACCGCTCTCGCTGGACGACGGGTCCAGCAGGCGCGCGGTCTGCACCGAGGTCACGATATTGGCGCCGCCCAGGGCCCGCAGGCCGCGGGCCGTACCGACCACGCGCACCAGGTGGCCATTCACGCTGGCGGTATCGCCCACCTGCACGCCCAATTTCTGTAAATCGGCGGGGTCCACGACGACCGACTCCGGATAAGCCAGCCGGGCCCGTACCGCCGGTGTCAAAACGCGAGAAAACATCATCGCCCCGGGCCGGGTGGAAACGCCCGAAACAAAGACCGAGACGCCACCGGTATCGTGTCCGCCGCGCCAGTCGCCATCAAGCAGATAAAACGGTTCGACGGACTTGATCTGCGGATTCATCTCCAGCAATGACGCAATATCCGAGGCAATCGGGCGCCCCTGGTCGACACTCTGGGTGCCCGGGTAGCCGACCCAGATATCGGCGTCCGAATCGGAGACATAAACCGCCGCGCCGCCGAAGATACCGAGCACCAGCGCCGCCTGCAGCAACTGCAGCAGCGTGGCGAAACCCACGGCCAGCATCGCCGGCAGGAAGCGTCGCCATTCGTGGCGCAGGGTCTTGCGTGCCAGTGAGACCATCGCTCAGCCTGCGCTCTTGATCGAACGATTGCTGGCCCCGCCGAGCGCCTTGTAGAGTGCGACGTAGGCCGTATCGTGCGCCGCCCGCGCGTGGATCAGGCGCAGCCGTGCCTGGTTGTAGCTGAATTCGGCCGCAAGATGCTGATCCGGGCTGTCGAGCCCCAGTCGGGCACGGGTCCGGGCCCGGGCGACCGCTGTTTTCTCGCGCTGGACAACCTGCTTTCGGGTCTTAAGCCGGCCCTGCGTGCTATGCAACGCGTCCAGTTTCGTCTCGACATCGGCCACGCCCTGCAGGACCGCTTCGCGATAGGCCAGCGAGGCCGCCTTGAGCAGATGCCCCTTCGCGTTGGCGCGGGCCTTGCGCAGGCCCCAGTCGAACAGCGGGATACTGACCGTCGGGCCGAACGAGCCGATTCCATTGATGCCGCTGGCGTGATAGCTGGCCAGGTCGGTCGACGCGACCAGCGACGCACCGAGGCCGATACTCGGATAGCGATTGGCCTTGGCCAGCCCCAGCTGGCCGGCGGCGCGAATGACCCGGGCCCGGGCCTGGGCGATACCGGGCCGCGTATTCAGCAGATCGGCGGGCACCGAAACGGGCTCGTAGCCGCGTAGCGTCGGCAACGTGGCGTGACGCAACCACGCCGGCCTGGGCTCATCGCGCCCGGTCAGGGTGGCCAATTGCTGCGCCGCGGCCACGGCGGCATGCCGCGCGCTCTGTTGTTGTGTTTGCAGATCGGATTTCTTCAGCAACGGCGCGGTCAGTACCGCAGGCGATGCCAGCCCGAGATGCACGCGCACCCGCGCCAGCCGGATACGTTTTTGCTGTAGATCGATCATCTGCTTGAGGATCGCGCTGTTGTGCTGCGCCGCACTCAGGTTGATCCAGTCGCGCGCGACCTCGGCCACCATCGACACACGCACCTCGCGCAGCTTGTCGGCCGCTTCGTCGAGATGGCCCTGGGCGACGTTGTGCGCGGCCTGGGCACGACCGAAAAACGGCAGCTCCCAGTGGGCATCGAAGCCCATCAGAAAATAGGAGGCGCGGGCATCCGGATCGACCGGGTCGTCGGTGTTGATGCTCAATGCCGGTTTGTACGGCGCATCGCTGCGCAGATACAGAGCACGAGCGGCGCGCACGCGCTCCAGCGCCGAGGCGAGATTCAGGTTGGCCTTCAGGGACTCGTCGACCACCTGATTCAGCGCGGGGTCGTGTAACGCCTGCCACCATTGATGATAATCGGGTTCCGGCGTCCCGGCCTGCCTGGCGGCATGGGCCCAATGCGCCGGCAACGAGACATCCGGCTTGGGCACCGGCGTGGATACGCAGCCGGCCAGCAACAGCGTCGCCGCCAGGCCAGCGCACCAATGACCGGAGCGTGCTATCGACCCCATCATCCAAACATTCCTTAATGTCATGAGCGCCGGCCGTGGCGTTCGTTCGTCGCCGCGGAGGCGCCGGCTGACGCCAGTCGCGGCAAACAGAGTCGCACGCTGAGCCCGCCCAGTGAAGAGCGTTCAAAACGAACGGTCCCGCGGTGCTTCATGACGATGTGGCGAACGATAGCCAGCCCCAGACCGGTCCCGCTGCGCTGATTGTTCGGCGCGCGGAAAAAGCGCTCGCCGAGCCGCGGCAATACTTCGGCATCGACACCGGGTCCGCTGTCGTCGATCTGCACGCACAGCGCGTCCACATCCGGGGTCAGCGTCAGGGTTACCGTGCCTTGCGGCGGCGTGTAGCGCAGTGCGTTGTCGATCAGATTATCCAACGCCTCCTGCAGCGCAACGGCGTCGCCATTGACCCAGGCCGCCTTGTCGGTGGTTTCGAAACCGAAGTCGATCTGGCTTTCGATCGCCTCCGGAACGCGCTGCCCGGCCAGTTCCGGCAGCAGCTTGCGCAGATCGACCGGCGCCATCTGCATCGGGCGCGCCTCGGCCCGGGTCAGCGCCAACAGCTGACCGGAGGTCCGGGCGGTACGCCCGGTCAGTTGTTGTATGTGTTCCAGCGCCTTCAGCGCGCGCGGGTCGTCGGCGTAGCGCATCGCCCGCTCCACCTGAAGCCGCAACCCGGCCAGGGGCGTGCGCAGCTGATGCGCCGCATCCGCGATGAACCGCTCATGCAGCGCCATGATGTCGCGCAAGCGGGCGAACAACGCATCGATCGTGTGCGTGAGCGGCAATAGCTCCACCGGCACATCATCATCCTCGATCGGCGACAGATCGTGTTCGCGACGACTGAGCCGTCGTGTCAGCGGATCGATGACACGCAGACCGAATCGAACCCCGAGCCACACCAGGAGCAGCAAGGCGCTGATCAGGGCCACCTGCAGGGAGATATTGAGCAGCAGGATCTGACGCGCGACCTGGCGGCGCCCGCGGAAGGTCTGCGCCAGGGTGATATCGAGGACCCGATTCTTGTGCCCGGGATCGACGATGGCCAGCGTGGCGGCCCGTAACGCCGTGTGCTTGATATGAGTATCGTACAGCCGTGGCGGCTGACCGGGCTCCGGCACGGGCGCCACCGGCGGCAATATGCGGCTGCCGGCGATCAGGCCCTGCTGCGGGCTGCGAATGGCGAAATAGTTGTGGCCGTCGGGATCGAACTGCAAAAGAAAGCGCGCCTGGGGCGATATCTGGCCATTGAGTGAACGCGTCTGAAGCATCGTCGCCAATATCTGGGCATCATCCGCGAGACTCTCGTCGTGCACCCGGTTGGCATAGGACAAGGCCACGAAGTAGGTGATGACGGCATCAGCCGTCAGAATGATCAGCATCGGAACCAGCAGAAACAGTAACAGACGACGGCGCAGACTCGGGCGCCGCGTAGCCGCGGGTGCCGACGAACTCATCCGGACGCTTCATCGACTGTCAGCATGTAGCCGAGCCCGCGCACCGTACGCACCGATGCCCCCGATTTTTCCAGCTTGCGCCGCAGGCGATGCACGGCGATATCCAACCCGTTATCGGTCAACTCCTCGTTCCAGTCACATATGGCTTCGATCAGCTGTGATCGGCTGATCAGGCGCTCCGGCCGGGCGGCCAGGGCCGACAGCAACCCGAACTCGCGCGCCGTAAGCTCGAGCTCGCGAGCCCCGACCCAGCCCCGCCGGCCCGCGATATCCAGGCGCAATCGCCCCAATTGCACTTCCGGCCGGCCATGCGTGACCTGGCGGCGCAGCAGCGCGCGCACCCGGGCCGCGAATTCGACGTAAGCGAATGGCTTGACCAGATAGTCGTCGGCACCGAGATCGAGGATACGTATCCGTTCCTCCATGTTGTCCCGCGCGGTGACGATGAATACCGCCAGCGGGTTCTGATCCTGGCGCAACTCATGCAGTAATCGATCGCCATTCAGGTAGGGAAGCCCCAGATCCAGAACCAGCAAATCGTGCGTCTTTTCCTGCAGCGCCAGCCGGGCCTCACGCCCGTCCGACAAGTGATCCACCGCATGACCGCTGTCGCGCAAGCCGGCACACAAGCCCTCGGCAATCGCGGGATCATCTTCTACCACGAGGATACGCATCGGCGACGGGCAGCCTTGTTTTCTTGATTGTTCGGGGACATGGGTGGGACTGCGAGCCGCCGACTAAGTTCAATCCATGCGCACCATCAACGAACGATCCGGTTTACGCACCGACCGCCAGCGCGCCTCTCGGCCGATAAGCAATGGCGCCGCGAAGCCCGGCCTCACGCCGGCCGCGCCTCGGCCACTCCGCTCGCCGTTACCGGTTCGCCCTGATGCGAACGCACACGCATCATGACAGCCCCGGCTTTACGATAAACAAACGCCGCGTCTGCGCTGCCGGCAACAGCGCGCGGGATCCAGCCTGGGGGCGTACTCGCCGCCGTCCCTGCGGCGTGGCGAGACCCGCTATACCTGGCGCACGCGCCGTCACGCCACATGTGACGAATCCAGGCCCAGCGGATCGGCGTTATTGCCGGCGGACACCGCGCCGGCGACCGGGCGCGGCTTGATCACCGCATAAACCAGCCCGGTGACCAGCGAACCGGCGGCGATAGCGCCGAGATAGAGGAGCGCGTGGGTCACGGCGTTCGGGATCAGCAACACGAACAACCCGCCGTGCGGCGCCATCAGCTTGCAGCCGAAGTACATGCTCATGCCGCCCGCGACCGCGCCGCCCGTCACGCAGCAGGGAATTACGCGCAGCGGATCGCGGGCCGCGAACGGAATCGCGCCCTCGGTGATGAAGCACAGGCCCAGCACCACCGCGGCCTTGCCGCCCTCGCGCTCGGCGGTATCGAACTTAGGCCGGGCCACCACACTGGCCAGGCCGAGGCCCAGCGGCGGCACCATCCCGCCGGCCATGATGGCGGCCATCGGCAGATAGGTGTGCGTGGACAGCAGACCGACGCCGAACGTATAGGCGGCCTTGTTGATCGGCCCGCCCATGTCGAAACACATCATGCCGCCCAGCAACAGGCCCAGCAGCACGGCGTTGGTGGCGTCCATCGAGTTGAGGAAGTGCGTCAGCGCACCGAGAATGGCGGCCACTGGCGTGCCGATGACGTAGATCATCACCAGCCCGGTCACCAGGCTCGACAACAACGGGATGATGAGAATCGGCTTGAGCGACTGGATGCTCGCCGGCAACGGCACGAACCGCTTGACCGCGAGCGCCGCATAGCCGGCGATGAAGCCGGCGATGATGCCGCCGATGAAGCCGGCGCCGAGATCGGTCGCCAGCCAGCCGCCGATCAGGCCCGGGGTCAGCCCCGGCCGGTCGGCGATCGAATATGCGATATAGCCGGCCAGCACCGGCACCATGAGCTTGAAGGCCGAGCCGGCGCCGATCTGCATGAGCGCGGCCGCGAAGCTGCCTTTCTGGTCCGCGGCATGAATGCCGAACACGAACGACAGGGCAATGCACAGCCCACCGGCCACCACCATCGGCAGCATGAACGACACGCCGGTCAGCAGATGCTTGTAGACCCCGCGTTCCTTGAAACTGGCCTTGGGCTTGCTGGCCGAGGCGCCGTATTCGGTTCCCCCCGCCGACTCGACCGCCGCTTCGGCGAGCGCGGCCTCGATCGTTGCGTTGGCGCGCTTGAGTGCAGCACCCGTGGACGCCCGATAGATCCGCTTGCCGGCGAAGCGCGAATCGTCGACCTCGATGTCGCAAGCCAGCAGCACGATATCGGCGGCCGCGATCTCTTCGTCGGTCAGCGCATCCTGGGCCCCGACCGAGCCCTGGGTTTCGATGCGCACCTCGTGGCCCATCGCGCGCCCGGCCTGGGTCAGCGCCTCCGCCGCCATGAAGGTGTGCGCCACACCCGTCGGGCAGGCGGTTACGCCGACGATGCGCGCGCGCTCGGCAGGTGCCGCCTCGGCATCGGGGGCCGCCACCGCGGCCGGCTCGTCGGCCGGGTCGTAGGGCTGCGCCGCCTCGGGCGCGCGCTCGATCACGCGATCCGGATCGGCCAGCGCATCGGCCATCTCGGCCCGATACAACGCCCGGCCGGCATAACGCACCAGATCAACCGGCCCACTCGCAGCCACGATGATCAGCTCGCCGGCGCCGTCGTCCTCGCTGTCGAAGACCGGCGTGTGGCCCTGGCGCTGCGCCGCGCGGGCCAGTCGCTGGGCCGCCAGCCAGGATGTGGTGCGGCCGCCGGGGCAGGCTGTGATGATGGTTATTTTCATGCTTCACTCCTCAGCAACGGTCTTCGCCCCATCGGCTCGGACACGTCGTCTGGCAACTGCTCTAGTCCACCGGCGCGTCGATCGTGACGGCATCGACCGTCACCGCGCCGCGCAATGTCTCGAAACCCGGCGTATCCGAACGGCCGACCCCGATCCGCGTCACGGCATCGGCCGACAAGGCCACCGCAAACGCGAGTGTGTCGGCATCCGACCAGCCCGAAAGCCGCCCGTGCAGGAGCCCGGCGACCAGCGTGTCGCCGGCCCCGACCGTGCTCTCGACCCCAACCGCGGGCGCGGTGGCCACCAGCACATCGCGGCTCGTGAGCCACACAACCCCGTCGGCACCGCGCGAGATCGCCACTTCGGCCACACCGCGGCCCTGCAATTCACGCCCCGCGGCGATCAAGTCGGCCGTGTCGGCCAGATCGCGGTCCACGCAGGCCGCCAGCTCAGCGGCGTTGGGCTTGATCAGCGCCGGCGCGAGCGCCAGTCCGGCCGTCAGGGCGGCACCACTGGCATCCAGCCATAACGGGACCCCGGCCTCGAGCAGCGGATCGAGCGCGGCATGCAGCATCGCCGGGGTCAGACCCGGCGGCAGACTGCCGGCGATCACCACCGCGTCGAGCGGCCCGGAGGCCTGGGCCGCGATCACTTCGGCCAGGCGCGTGGCGTCGGCCGCCGCGACGGGCGCGCCGGGCGCATTGACGTCGGTGACGCGACCATCGGCCTCGGCGAGCTTGGCGTTGGTACGGGTTTCGCCGGGCACGCGCACGAAGCCATCGGTGACGCCCCAGTCCGCGAATGCGGCCCCGAAAACGCCCGCGTTATCGGCGCCGAGAAAGCCGGTCACGGTCACGTCATGCCCCTGGGCGGCGAGCACCCGCGCGACGTTGTTGCCCTTGCCCGCCGGGCTCGTGCGGCAAGTCCGCGCGCGGTTGACCTCGCCCGGCACGAGCCGCGCCAGGCCGATCGACAGATCCAGCGCCGGGTTTGGCGTGATCGCCAGAACGCGCGCCATTACGATTGGGCCTCGACTGCCTCGCGCACCTCGGCGGCGGTCGCCAGTGCCAGCAGTGCTTCGGCGCGGGTGGACGCCTGGCTCTGCGACAGCCGGCGAATGCGCGCCTTGACCAGCGGGATCTGGCGCGCGTTGACCGACAGCTCGTTCACGCCCAGGCCCACCAGCACACCGACCGCCTGGGCATCGCTGGCCAGTTCGCCGCACACGCCCACCCAGCAACCGTGCGCCTCGGCGGCGGCAACGGTCATCAGAATCAGCCGCAGCACGGCCGGATGCAGGCCATCGGCCTGGCCCGACAACCGCGGGTGACCACGGTCGATGGCCAGGGTGTACTGGGTGAGGTCGTTGGTGCCGATGGAGAAGAAATCCACATGCGGCGCCAGTGTTTCGGCCAACAGCGCGCACGACGGCACCTCCACCATCACGCCGAGCTGTACATCGGTGTCATTGAACTCGGCGAGCACGCGGTCGTAGATGGCCTTGGCCGCATGGAACTCGGCCACATCCTTGACCATCGGGAACATGATGCGCAGCGGCCGGCCTTCCGAGGCGGCGATCAGCGCGCGCATCTGGGTTTCGAGAATCTGCGGCCGGTTGAGCGCCAACCGAATGCCGCGCAGGCCCAGGAACGGGTTGTCCTCCGGCGGCACCGGCCAGTAGTCCAGCGGTTTGTCGCCGCCGACATCCAGCGTGCGCGCCACCAGCGGCCGGTCCGGCCCGAGCGCGTCGAAGGCACGCTTGTATTCGGTGATCTGGGTGTCCAGATCGGGCGCGGCCGGATGCGCCATGAAGATGAACTCGGTGCGCAGCAGCCCCACCCCCTCCGCGCCGCGCTCGACCGCGTCGGTCGCGTGCGAGGTATTGCCGAGATTGGCCGCGACGTCGATGCGGACGCCATCGGTGGTGACCGCCGGCTCGAAGCGGGCGGTGTACGCCTCGGCTTCCAGCTCGGCACGATCGGCGATCGCCCGCTCGGTACGCTGGCGTCGCTCGGGCGAGGGCTGCGGCACCACGCGGCCGCGTTCGCCATCGATGATCAGGTCGATGCCGTCGGCCAGCGACAGCACCCCCTCGCCGGCCCCCACCACCGCCGGAATCCCCAGACTGCGCGCCAGAATAGCGCTGTGCGAGGTGGCCCCGCCCTTGGCCGTGACCAGGCCGCGCACGCGCTCGGTATCGAGCTGGGCCACATCCGACGGGCCGATATCCTCGGCCACCAGAATATACGGATGCTCGGGCGGTTCGGGCATGGCCACGCCGCACAGCCGGCCCAGAACGCGCCGGCCGACATCGCGCAGATCGGCCGCGCGCTCGGCCAGGATACGGTCGGCGAGCGCGGCCTGGGCGCGCGCCGAGGCATCGATGGCCTGCCACCAGCCGGCCTCGGCGGATGCACCCTCGTTGATCGCCTCGACCGCGGCCTCGCGCAATTCCGGATCGCGCAGCATTTCCTCGTGCATGGACAGGATTTCCGCCATGTCGCCGCCATCGGCGGCCTGGATCAACTCGGTGAGCTGACCGTAAGCCTCGCGGATGGCGGTATCCAGGCGCTTGCGCTCGCTGATGGAATCGTCCGACGTATCGGCATAGTCGAATTCGGGCAGCCGCAGCACGAATACCGGCGCGATCGCCATGCCGGGCGAGGCGGCGACGGCATCCAGCGCCGTATCCGCCGCCGGTGCCGGTGCATAGACCTGCGGCTCGGTCTTGTTGCGCGACGGGCGGGCTTCGCTGGTGTCCTCCAGCGGCAGCACATCCTCGCCGAGCCCCGAACGCACGGCGTTGCCGATCGCCTCGAGCGCGGCGGCCGCGCCCTCGCCTTCGGCCGAAAACACCAGCATCTGGCCGCGCCGGGCGCCCAGCCCGATCACCTTGGTCAGGCTGGCGGCCGATACCGCATCGGCGCCGCCCGACTCCAGGCGCACACGGATCGGCAGGCGTTGCTCGCGGGCGATCTGCACCAGATTCTTGGCCGGGCGGGCGTGCAGCCCATGGGCGTTGCGCACGCGCACGCGCAGCACCTCGGCACCGGCGGATTCGCCGGCCAGCCGGCCGATCAACTGGGCGGTATCGAGCTGGGCCAGGCGCGGCGCCTCGCCCGATTCCAGTACGCCGAGCATACGATCGAGCAGCCCGCGCGTGGCTTCATCCGCGGCCTGATCCTCGCCGGCCATGCGCGCAAGCACGAACACGGCCGCGGCGTCGGTCACTTCCGCCGGTGTCGCCACCCCCAGCGCCGGCTGGGTGACCTCGGCATTGCCTTCCACCAGCCACAGCTTGTGTCCCAGCGATACCGGCGGCTGGCCCATGATCTGGCCGATGAATGCAGCCCCGGCGACACCCGCTTCATATAGCCGCGTGGCGGCCACGGCGGCCAGGCCCTCGCGCGAGGCCACCGGCACGCGGGCGGCCACCGTGGCCCGGTCCAGACGGGCCTCGACCGGGGCGCGCGATAGCAGGGCGATGACCTCGTCGGCATTGCCGGCCGCGGCCAGCCCTTCGGCCACGCCGGGCGCATCCAGCACATGCGTGAGTCGGCGCAGGATATCCAGGTGTTCGTCGTTGGCGGCCGCGATGGTGATGATCAGCGATACGCGATTGCCATCGTGCCATTCCAGGCCGTCCGGATACTGCAACAAGCGCAGCCCGGTGGTCTTCACATAGCCGCGCGAGGCCGGCGTACCGTGCGGAATGGCGATGCCGTTGCCGAGATAGGTCGAGCCCTCCCGCTCGCGCTGGAACAGCGACTGGCCGTACGCGGGATCGACCAGGCCGGCGCGGGTGAGCGCGGAGCCGGCCTGGGTGAGCGCATCGCGCCAATCGTCGGCGGACTGGTCGAGCAGGACGGCATCGGGCGTGAGTTCGAGCATGACAACTCCGGGAACGGATCGAACCGCGGTAATACAGCGGGCGGCGGCCCGCCCGTGGTATGCGGCTATCGGCGCATGGCTGAATCGTGTCAGCGCCATTACAGTCGTATGCTGAGATGGCTCGAACGAGGAATCAAGTGAAATACCCGCGCTTCAGACAAAAGTCTGACACGCCAGGAGGGCCACGACCATGACCGCCCGCACCCTTGCCGACATCGCCCGACTCGCCGGCGTGTCCCGGACCACGGCCAGCTACGTGATCAACGGCCAGGCCGAGGCCCGGCGCATCAGCCGCGCCACCGTGGCGCGCGTCCAGGCCGTGGTCGCCGCCCACGATTTCCAGGTCGACGCCCGGGCCGTCGCGCTGCGCCGGGGCGAGACGCGCACCCTCGGGCTGGTGGTGCCGGATCTGGAAAATGCCAGTTACGCGCGCCTGGCCAAACGCATCGAACGCGGCGCGCGCGCTGCCGGCTACCAGGTGATCATCGTCGACTCCGACGACGAGGCGGCCACCGAACGCCGCCTGGTCGAGTCGTTGCGCGCCCGCCGCTGCGACGGGTTGATCGTGGCCTCCTGTCTCGACCGCGACGACCCGTTCTACGATGGCGTGGCCGGCGGCCTGCCGGTGATCGGCCTGGACCGCCCACTCGACGAAACACGCTTTCGCAGCGTGGCGTCGAGCAACACGGAGGCCGCGCGCCGCCTCACCGCCTCGGTTCTGACCCGCGAAACACACACCATCCTGTGGCTGGATGCCGTGCCCGGCCTGTCGATCACCGAGCGCCGGCGCGCCGGGTTCATGGCGGCCGTGGCCGCGCACGAAGGCGACTGCCAGGCCGCCGTGCGTACCGCCGCGGCCTTCGATCGCGCCAGCGGTGCACGGCTGCTCACCGACTGGCTCAGCGAACACCCCATGCCCGATGCGCTGATCACAGCCGCCTATCCGCTACTCGACGGCGCGCTCGACGTGCTGCTGGCCGACGCCGGCGACACGCCGGCCCTGCCACGGGCCGGCACCTTCGGCGATGACCGCGTGCTCGATTTCCTGCCCATGGCGGTCAATTCGCTGCCGCAACAACACGACAAGATCGCGCAGATGACACTCGAACGCATGTGGGCGGCACTCGCCGGCGAGTGCACGCCGGGACGAGACCGTATTCATCGTCTGTTGAAGCAACGACGCCGCAAAGTGCCACCAGGCGAAACAAAAGTTCCAAAATAAGTGAGACTTTAGTCTTACTTGCCGCGTGCGGCGATGGGCATGATCGCCCAACGCCGATATTTTATACGCCGTTTTTGTCCCTTCCCTTCCCTATTTCAAGGAGATTCGATATGGCCGGTGCACCTGGTTCCGTCTCGTCGACATCGCAATCGACGCCCGACGCTGTCGCCCACGCCGACATCGTGCCGATGGTCTGGCTTTCCTGCGGCCTGGCGGCGCTCGCCGGCCTGCTGTTCGGCATGGACATCGGCGTCATTTCCGGCGCCCTGCCCTTCATCAAGAAGGATTTCAACCTGTCCTCTGCCATGGAGGGCTGGATCGTGTCGTCGATGATGGTCGGCGCCGCCATCGGCGCCCTGTCCGCCGGTACGATCTCCAAGACCATGGGCCGCAAGCGCGCGCTGCTGGCCTCTGCGCTGCTGTTCATCATCGGCGCGCTGGTGTGCGTGGTCGCGCCCGGGCCGACGCTGCTGTGGATCGGCCGTATCCTGCTCGGCCTGGCCGTCGGCGTGGCCTCGTTCACCGCCCCGCTGTATCTGTCGGAGGTCACGCCCGAGCGCATTCGCGGCACGACCATCTCCTTCTACCAGTTGATGGTCACGGTCGGTATCCTCGCGGCGTTCGTCTCCAACGCGGCGTTTTCGTATATCGAGAGCTGGCGCTGGATGTTCGGCGTGCTGGTGATCCCGGCCGTGCTGCTGTTCTTCGGCGCGCTGAGCGTACCCAACAGCCCGCGCTGGCTGGCCGCCAAGGACCGCTTCGACGAAGCGCGCGACGTGCTGTCCAGGCTGCGCGGCACGACCGAGGAAGTCGACTACGAAATGGGCGAGATCCAGGACGCGATCGAGCAGGAGCGCGGCGCGCAGGGCTTCCAGATGTTCCGCCGCAACCCGAACTTCCGTCGTTCGGTGTTCCTCGGCGTGGCCCTGCAGCTGGTGCAGCAGTTCACCGGCATGAACGTGATCATGTACTACGCCCCACAGATCTTTCAGACCGCGGGTTTCGAAGGCACTTCGGCCAGCCTGTGGGCAACCGTGGTCACTGGCCTGACCAACGTCCTGGCCACCTTCATCGCCATCGCGCTGATCGACCGTGCCGGGCGCAAGCCGATTCTCTACGCCGGTTTCGCCATGATGGCGATTACCATGGCGCTGCTGAGCACGATCATCCACATCGGCCCGAGCACCACCTTCCTGCAGTACACCGCCATGGCCATGGTGCTGCTGTTCGTGGTCGGCTTTGCCATGTCGGCCGGCCCGCTGATCTGGACGCTGTGCGCCGAAATCCAACCGCTGCAGGGCCGCGACTTCGGCATCGGCGCCTCTACCGGCGCCAACTGGATCGGCAACTTCTGCATCGGCTTCTTCTTCCCGATCATGTTCAACGGCATTGGCGGCACCTGGACCTTCGGCCTGCTGGCCGCGGTCAACGCGCTGTTCATCCTGTTCACGCTGAAGTACGTGCCCGAGACCAAGGGCATCTCGCTGGAGAAGATCGAAACGAACCTGTTGTCGGGCAAGGCGCTCAGCAAGATCGGCGTCTGATCGACGGGGCGAGCGCACGGCGACGCGGCGTATTCGTCGCGTCGCCGCCCGCCTGCTAAAATCGGGTGTATATACCGCTTACCGACCGGCCGCTGGCCGGTCGTTTTGTTTGCGAAACATGAACAGGGTCGGCCGCCACGGTGATCGGCCACAGCACGGGGTTCGACCATGAGCAACGCCTGGGATCGCGCCTACGACAATCGCGCCGCGGTAGCCGACGCCGGCGACTGGCTGCGCCACTGGCAGGCCGACGCCGCGGCCTTTCGCGCGCTGCGCGGCGCCGATCAACCGCTGGAGCGCACCTACGGCGTCGGCGAGCGTGAAGTCTTCGACCTGTTCGGGCCGGCGGGCGAAGCGGCGGGCACGCTGATCTTCGTCCATGGCGGCTACTGGCGGGCGTTGTCGCGCCGCGACAATCACCAGTTCGCCGCCGGCGCACTCGCCCGCGGCTGGCGGGTCGCCTTCATCGAATACCCGCTGTGCCCGGACGTCACGCTGGAGTCGGCAGCGGATGCCGTGATTGCCGGCATTCAGGCGGTTGCCGACGAAGTGAACGGCCCGCTCGTACTGGCCGGGCATTCAGCCGGCGGCCATCTCGTCACCCATGCCGTGACCACCCACAGCGGCCTGCTGGCCTCGGCCCGAAAACGCATCCGCCGCGTCATCTCCATCTCCGGGCTGCACGACCTGCGCCCCATCGCCGCCACCACCGATATCAACGGCACGCTGGGCCTGTCCGAACAGCGCGCGACGGTCGCCTCGCCCGCGCTGCAGTCGCCCGACCTGCCCGGCGATCTGATCTGCGTGGTGGGCGGCGACGAACTGCCCGAACTCAAGCGCCAGACCCACCTGCTCGCCAATATATGGACCGGCCTGGGCGTGGCCACCCAAGCCGTGGAACTGGCCGGTGAGCATCATTTTTCCGTGCTGGAAGCCCTGCGCTCGCCCGCGACGGCGTTGACGCGCTGGAGCACGCTCGAAGACTGAGTCGACCCGCATTCGCCGGCTTGGGCGCGGCCGCCCGGGTTCCCCCGAGGGCCGCTGGCTCACTCGATGAATCGCGATAACGCGAAGGGGGCCAGATCGATCGGCTCACCCTCGTCCCGCAGCACGCCAGCCACGGCCTCACCGATACCGGCCGAGTGCTTGAAACCATGGCCCGAGCAGGCCGAGATCACGAATACGCGATCCATGTCCGGGTGCCAGTCGAGGATGAAACCGCGGTCCGGCGTCGTGGTGTACAAACAGGCTGCCGCACGAATCGCGGGCGCACGGGCGCCAGCGATCCGGCCGTTGACGTGATGATCGAACATCGCCGCCGATTCGTCGGCGCCGACGTTCCGCTCCAGCATATCCGCGCTTGTGTGGGAGGCATACTGCTCGGTCGCGACCTTGATGCTGGCTTCGCCCGGCAGCGGCGGAAAGGAATAGAAATAGTCGGTATCACCCGAGCCATGCATCCAGATCGAGACCGGCCACTCGTCGGGCGCCACGGCGCCTTCGGCCAGCGAAAACCAGTGCAGCACCTGCCGACTCACCGTAAGCAGCCGGTCGAACGGCGCGCCCAGCAACGGGGCCGTCCAGGCCCCGGCACTGACCACTGCCCGCCCGGCCCGGATCACATCGTTTTCGGTTTCGATCGCCACGGCATCACCGCTCTGGCGTATGGCCTGCACTACCATATCGGTGCACACCATCGCGCCATTCTGGCGCGCGAGTTCGAGCTGGGCCGCGATGGCACGCTCCGGCCGCACGTACCCCCCGCCGGGTTCGAAATAAGCCCGCTCGCGACCACCTAACCCGACGTACTGGGGGAAACGCGCGGCGATCTCATCGGCCCCCAGCAGCTCGTGCTCGATGCCATACGCCCGGGCCGCCTCGATCGTGGTTTCCAGAAATCCCGTCTTGCCGTGGTGGGTGTTCGGCATGTCGCTGGGCGCCATGATCAACGTGCCGCAGGGATTGAAGATCGTCTCACCGGTGGCGGCTTCCAATTCGCGCCAGAGCGCATGCGAGCGCAGCACGAACGGGACATAATCCGGGCCTTCACCAATCGCCTGCCGGGTGATACGCGTATCGCCATGGCTCGAGCCCCGGGTATGCGGCGGCATGAAACGATCGATACCGATCGCGCGTACGCCAGCCTTGGCCAACTGGTGCAGCGTGGCACTGCCCATGGCGCCGAGACCGACGACTGCCACATCATATTCCGCCATCGTCTAGATCCTTTGAGTCTGCGCGCGAGTTCGGTGGTCGTTACTGGCGGAAGCGCGCCTCGAGTTTTCGGGACGCCAGCGCGATCGGGTAGCAATAGATCAGGAACAGCAGCATGAGGATGCCGTAGAGCGGAATCGCATAATTTTCGCCCAGCAGTTCCAGCACGCGGCGTACCGCGGTCAGCCCTTCGTCCACGCCCACCAGATTGGTCAGCGCCGTGCCCATGGTGATGATGGCGTAAAGATTCATCCAGGGCGGAATCATGCGGCGCAAGGCCTGCGGCAGGATAATGCGATACATCGCCTGGCGGCGTGTGTAGCCCAGCGATGCCGCGGCTTCCCACTGTGTGCTCGGAATCGATTGCACGCCGCCCCGCACGATTTCCGAGACGTTCGCCGCCGCCGGCAGGGACAGGCCGATGATCGCCTTGGCCACACTGGGAAAGACGAAACTGAAACCGAACAGCTCCAGCCGGTATGGAAACAGATACAGGATCGCGTACAACACCACCAACCAGGGCGAGTTGCGAAAGAACTGGGTGATCAGCCACATCGGGGCCGACACCGCACGCCAGCGCGAGACCTGGCCAAGACCGACGAATGTACCCAGCACCGTACCGATGATCATACAGGCGATACTGATGCCGACGTTGGCTGCAAAACCGCCCTCGATCGGCCACCACTGCTGGTTGTCGGTCAGGAGATAAGGCACGCGGTGCCAGATGGTCGCCCAGTAATCCAGCGTCGTTTGCGTCACTATCACGACCACTGCGATCGCCGTGAGTATCGCGATCACGCCCGCGGTATAAAGAACCGGCGTGTGTTGCGTATTAGCTTGCGTCGCCATAGCCGGGGATTCTCAGTCGCCGTTCCAGCAGACGCATGCCGCCGAGGAAGATGGCAATGATCACGATATAGACGGCCCAGATGAACATCATCACTTCCAGCGTGCGGAAGTTATCGGAATAGATCTGACCGGCGTAGTAGAGCAACTCGGGGGTCGCGATTGCCGAAGCTTCGGCGGTCGTCTTGATCAGATTGATGAGGTTGTTGTTCAGCGCCGGCATGGCGATGCGAAACGCCAGCGGCAGCGTAATCGCCAGATAGCGCTTGCGGCGCGAATATCCAAGGCTTTCAGCGGCTTCATCGAGGGTGTCCGGCACGGCTTCGATACCGGAACGGAATATTTCCACGTTGAAGGCGCCGGCAAACAGACTGAGGGCGAACACCGAGGTGCCGAACGGCCCCAGCAGCGGCCGCATGCCGCCTGTGGCGGGATCGAACACATGCGGCTGCAACCCGGCCAATACGAAAAAGAAGAAGAACAGCTGCACCAGGGGCGGCGTGTTGCGGAAAATCTGCACGTACACCGCCACGGCCTGACGTACGAGCCCGAAGCGCGAACCCTGTAGCCACGCACCGACAACGCCGATGATCATCGACGCCACGATGCACGACACCGACAACAGCAGGGTGTTCTCGAGCCCCTGCAGTAGCCATTGCTGGTACAGGGGATTCTCGAGCCAGGTAAACGACAATCCGAAGATCATGAAAAACCCGTCGAGGACGCGCCGGCACCGAGGCCGGCGCTTGTTCTGGAGCTGTGCACGACGCCTGTCGTGGCCAGAGACGTGATTAGTGGCGGCTGATCAACTGCCCCGGGCTTGCTGCATCGCATTCTTGACGTAGGCGGTATGCGGAATACCCCATTTGGTCTGCAGCGCATAAATATAGCCGGAGCCCTCCATCTCTTTCACGATGCCGTCGACCTCTTTCTTGAGCGAGTCCTCGCCCTTGCGGATGCCGATCCCCCATGGGGTTTCCAGAATAGCCGGCGTAGCGATATGCCAGTTCTTGCCCCAGGCGGGGTCGAGCAGCTTGCCGACCAGCGCCGAATCGTCATAGGCAAAACCGATGCAGCGATGATCCTTGAGCGCCTTGTAGACTTCGGCGGTCGACGGATAATTGACCATCTGAATACCGCGTTTGCTGAGCTCGGTGTTGTAGAACGAGCCCTGGATGCCGCAGACCTTCTTGCCCTTGGCGTCGGCCCAGGAATGGATGTTCGCCTGCTTGCGCGTCATCAGCGCGGTGCCGGAGGCGTAGTAGTCGCGCGAGAAATCGATCACCTTCTGGCGTTTTGGCGTGTCGGACATCGTGGCCAGGGTGAGATCGATCCGGCCCTGGCGCAGATATTCGATGCGATTGGAGGCCGTGACCGGCACCAGTTGCACGTCATCCGGGCTACCCAGCATCTTGAGCGCCAGGTAATGGGCGATGTCGATCTCCAGGCCCACGTTGTGGCCGTTCGCATCCACATAGCCGAACGGCTTGTAATCGGCCTTCACACCCACAATGAGCTTTCCGCGCGATTTGATGTCGCCCAGCGTATCGGCCTGCGCCGCCGTGAACACCCCAACGGCCAGGCTGGCCACCATAGCGGCCTGAACCAGCAAGCGAAACTTGCGTAAACGAGTCTGAATCGGCTTGTGCATCGGATAATCCCCCTTCATGGACTGGACGAAGCGCGACTTCGCGCCATTTGTAAAATTCGTTCTGTGGCTCGTTACAGGACCTGGGAAAGAAAGGCCTGCGTACGTTTTTCCCGTGGGTTGCTCAACAACTCGGCCGGCGGGCCGTGCTCGACAATCACGCCGCCGTCGGTGAAATAAACATGGTTGGCCACTTCCCGGGCAAAGCCCATCTCATGGGTGACCAAAATGCAGGTCATGCCTTCGGCGGCCAGCTCGCGAATGGTCTCCAGCACGCCCTTGACCGTTTCCGGATCCAGTGCGGCGGTCACTTCGTCGAACAGCATGACTTCCGGACGCATTGCCAACGCCCGCGCGATTGCCACACGCTGTTGCTGGCCACCCGATAACTCGCCGGGATAATGTTTCTCGCGCCCATCGAGCCCTACCTTCTTCAGCAAGGCACGAGCCCGCGCCTCGACCTCCGACCGGTCTTCCCCCAGCACCTGAATCGGCGCCATCATGATGTTTTCCAGCGCCGTCTTGTGCGGGAACAGGTTGTACTGCTGGAACACGATGGACACCACTTTGCGCAGCGCGATCTTGTTCTTGTCGCTGCGCAACCGATCGACATCGAAATCGCCGACCCGGATACGGCCCTGGTCGATCGGAATCAACCCGTTGATGCAACGCAAGGCGGTCGACTTGCCCGACCCGGACGGCCCGATGATGCACACCACCTCGCCACGCTCGACGTCGAGCGAAATCCCCTTGAGCACCTCGGTACGCGCGAACGATTTATGTACATCGCGGAAACTGACAATCGGCTGACCTGCGTCAGTCGTCATTATATTCAACCCCCAAAAGGCTATGCGGTCCGGCGCGCCGACCTATGAACATTCTTTCACGCATCGTGCTGGGTGCGACCTCCATACCGCTATCAGCAAAAGGTCGCGGAACCGCTCAATAACAAAAGAGCAGCAAGTTCCGTGCCCAAAGATCGCGAATCGAGCCACCATGAACCGTAGCCGCCGGTCGCCGCTTCAGCGGTCAACGCAGCGGCTCGGTGGGGCAAAAAACGCCCCGTATGAATCCGCGGCAAACGCCACTGTCGTGTTCCGCCCCCCCCCGGGGCACCGGCCAAGCCACTAGCTCGGCGGGAGCTGCCGCTTCCCGTCGTCGCCCGAGTCCAAATCCGGGTGAAAAGCAACCGGAGTGCTACCCCGGCACGGGGCAAATCCTGAGCGTTGAGAAGCGGCGCCCCACCTTCTGCGCATCGAGCTCTTTTTCGCCTGTGTTTGCCGGCAAGGGCGCCACTCGGCCGCGGAGCCAAGCGGCTGTATTGGCATCAAGACTGGCGTGCAATATTGGGGCTACGGCTCGGGCGCGGCACGGGCGTCAGGCCGCCACGTCCTCGGCCGGCGGTTCCTTGGCGCCGGTCATGATCGCGACGGCATCGGACGGCGACATGGTCCTCGGGTCGACCACCGCGACGCGCCGTCCCAGACGGTGGATGTGGACCCGGTCGGCCACCTCGAATACATGCGGCATGTTGTGCGAGATCAGCACAATCGGCAGGCCGCGTTTCTTCACGTCGCGGATCAACTCGAGCACCAGGCCGGACTCCTTCACGCCGAGCGCCGCGGTCGGCTCGTCCATGATGATGACCTTGGCGGCAAAGGCCGCCGCGCGCGCCACGGCCACGCCCTGGCGCTGGCCGCCCGACAGTGTTTCGACCGCCTGGCTGATGTTCTGGATCGTCAGCAAGCCCAGTTCCGACAGTTTTTCCCGCGCGAAGTCTTCCATCGCCGGCCGGTCCAGCATCCGGAACAGCGACCCGAGAATACCCTTCCGGCGTATTTCCCGGCCGAGAAACATGTTATCCGTGATCGACAGTGCCGGCGACAACGCGAGCGTCTGGTACACGGTCTCGATACCGGCATCGCGCGCGTTCATGGGCGAAGCGAACTGCACCGGCGTGCCGTTGAGCCGTATCTCGCCGGCATCGGGCACCACCGCCCCGGATATGGCCTTGATCAAAGTCGATTTGCCCGCGCCATTGTCACCGATCACACCCAGAACCTCGCCCGGGTAGAGATCGAAATCGGCATTATCAAGCGCCGTGACCCGGCCATAGCGTTTGGTCAGTCCCCGGCCGGAGAGGATGGGTTGGGTGTCTGTATTCATGCCGAAATCTTCCTGATCCACTGGTCGGTGGTTACCGCGATGATGATCAGCGCGCCGACGGCCAGCTGGGTCCATTGCGGGTCCGTGCCGAGCAGGCGAAGACCGAGCGAAAACACGCCCACGATCAACGCGCCGAACAAGGTGCCGATAATCGAGCCGCGCCCGCCGAACAGCGACGTGCCGCCAATCACCACCGCCGTGATGGCCTCGATGTTTTCCATCTGCCCGGCCTGCGGCGATATGGCCCCGATGCGTCCGATCAGCGTCCAGCCGGCGAGGCCGCAGATCACACCGGCCACCACATACACCGAGACCAGAACACGGCCGGTGCGGATGCCGGCCAGAAGCGCGGCGTCCTTGTCGTCGCCGACCGCGTAGACATGGCGCCCCCAGGCCGTGTGATTCAGCGCAAACCACAGCGCCAGTGCCAGCGCTACCATCAGCACCACGCCATAGGTGAACACCGCGTTGCCAATCCGGAAGGAGTTGCCCAGCAAATGCAGGATCGGCGCCACCCGGTCGATATCCTGACTGCGTACCGTTTCGTTACCCGAATAGATGTAGGTCGTCGCGCCATAGACCGACCAGGCGCCGAGGGTGACGATAAACGGCGGCAACTTCACGACTGATACCAGCAGGCCGCTCAACAGGCCGCAGATGCCGCCCACACCCAACCCGGCGAGCACGGCGACGAACCCGGGCACGCCGTAATGCATGGCGAACTGGCCCATCACCACCGAGCTCAGCACCATGATGGCGCCCACCGACAGATCGATGCCGGCCGTCAGGATGATCAGCGTCTCGCCGGCGCCCACGATACCGGTGATCGCCACCTGTTGGAGAATCAACGTCAGCGCGAAGGCCGAATAGAACCTCGAGCCGACCGCTATCGAGAAGAAGATAACCGACAGGATCACGACGATGATCGGCACGGCCGCCGGATTGCCATGCAGAAAATGCTGCACCCGGCGCAACGGCCCCTGGTGTTGTTCTCCGGATGCAGGCGCTTCGGTGGCGTTGTTCATGCGAATCTCCACGAAACCAACAAGACAGGCCTGTCATACCGCCGTCCGGTCGGCGACGGCATGAAATCAGTGCCGACAGGATTGGCCGGCAGACCGGGGTCGACCGGCATGGCTGGCAACGCGCCCACCACCACCGATCGACCGGCGGGCCGGTCTACTGGAGCTTGCCCCAGCATGTCTTCATGCCGGATTTCGTGCTGTACGACTTGACGCCCTTGACCGGGTCATCGGTGATCAGATGAACGCCGGTATTGGTGAAGTCGAGCCCGGCACTGGTGCTGGGCTTCTTGCCGCTATCCACATAGGTCTTGACGGCCTTGATGCCTCGCTTGGCCATCCGCAGCGGGAACTGCTGGGCGTCGGCTGCGATCACGCCCTGCTGGACATCCTGGACACCGTTGCAACTGCCATCGATGGCCACGATCGTGACCCGGTTCTGCATCCCGACCGACTTCAATGCCTGGTAGGCGCCCTCGGCCGCCGGCTCGTTGATGGCATAGACCAGGTTGATGTCCGGACTCTTCTGCAGCAGATTCTCCATCGCCTTGCGTCCGCCATCCTGGGCGCCGCCGGTGACCGCATGCCCGACGATGCGCGGATCGTTTTCATCACCCCATTTGTTCGGGTTCTTGATGTCGATACCGAAACCCTTCATGAAACCCTGATCACGCTGGACACCGACCGACGGCTGGCTCGTGGCAAGATCCAGAAAAGCGATATGGGCCTTGGTCTTGCCGAGGTGCTTCTTCGCCCACTCGCCGTCGAGCTTGCCGGCCTCGAAGTTGTCGGTCGCAAACGTGGCGTCGGCCGCACTGGCCGGCTGCAGCGTCGTATCGAGCGCAATCACCATGATCCCGGCCTTGCGCGCTTTTTGTACCGTGGGAACAATCGCACTGGGCGCCGAGGCCGTGATCAAAATGCCGTCGACCCCATCGGCCATGCAGTCTTCGATCGCGCTCACCTGAGACTGATTATCGCCGTCGTACTTGCCCGCGTAGGTCTTGAGGTGGACGCCGAGTTTCTTCGCCTCCTTGAGCGCGCCTTTTCTCATGGTGACAAAATAGGGGTTGCTATCGGTCTTGGTAATCAAACAGGCGCTGACGTCCTTGGCGAAGGCCGGCGCGCTCATCAACGCACCGCCGACAACGAGAGATACCAAAATGCATTTAGACCACGATATTTTCATGCCCATCCTCCAGCAATAGCCCGCCGCAGCGTTATTCCGCCTTGAGCGGCATCTGTTTAATTTTAATTTTCGGAAAATCTACGCATTAAGCCTGCATAAGCCACTGCATTTAATTGTATTTGACGCCCATCCACGAACAATCCGCCATTAGTCTGACCTTCGAAAAACTTATAAAACGGATGATTTTCAGAAAACGTTGCCCGGACAGCTTGCGACTGATGGATCCGCGATATCCAGCTCTCAAGTGGCATCGAAAGGGCGCGGACATACAATAATTCGAGTCATGACGACTCGTCCTGCCGGAATAACCCTTCGAACCGGATAATCGCCCGTTACCGGCAATCGCCTCGCTCATCCCGCGATCCCGGCCGCAACATCCAGGGCTCAGCAGCGGAATCCACGAATCTGGCACGGCACGACCGCGAACTCGCGGCATTCAGTAACGATCGATCAGCTGGCGCATATCGATGCCGCGGGCACGCACGTACAACCGGATATCGGCACGGTAAGCCTCGACGAAACGATCGAGCGAAGAGCCATCGAAGAAATCGGCGACGGCCGGAAAGTGATCGTAACCATTCAGATCGCGGGCGGTTGCCCGTGCCGGACAATCAATTGCGTGTGCGCCGGGCGCGGCATATGCCGTTTTCTTTGAAGACGCGACGTGGAAGCCGTCCGTGACCATGCCCTGCTCCCGGAGGAAAGCGAGCGTGTCAGACAAGTTGTCCACACAGCCATAGAAATCGAAGCGATGACGCCCCAGAAAATGACTCTGGCTGCGATAATGCTTGTTGCGCTGCTTATCCGGCTTGGCCAGCACATAATCAAGAAATTGCTCAAAAGTGATCGTGCGCCGATTGATATCCCGGTTGTGGAACCGGCTGATGCCGCGATAAAAACGAGGGTGCGGCGCGTCGGGTGGGTTGCCCGTGCTTTTTTTGACGACACGATCCAGAAACCCGCTGACGATACGGGCCATGGGGTCCCGAATGACAACGAATGTCTTGTAATGGCGGGCACGATGAATCGTTCTCCGGGTAACCGGAATGTCTCTGATCCCTGTGCGCAACCGGTACCCGCGCGGGGATTCCGCCGACGCGTCGAACCCTGCCCCCAGCGGGTGGTTGGCGGTGAAAAGCGCGCGCATGTAGCTGCTCGCGTTTTTTGGAATTCTCAGGAAAACGAGGCGATGTTCATGGGACACCCAGAAACGCACGTCGCGCCTGGGTCTGCGGTCCAGAGCTGCCAAAAGTTGTGCTTTCACGAACCGGCCATATCGAAATCCGATGCATGCTGCAAATAAAACGACATGACGCCGGCTCCGGAACGCCCCCTGAAGATAACGACCATAACGATAAACTAACGAGAATCCGTGACTTTTTGTTTACCGCCAACAATAATCGGGCCGTGACGGGCCGGGTCTAACGTTCGTCATTTTTCCGTTCGGCCGCTGGCGACTGTTGCCGTTTCGTCGGCGTCCGCGCCAAGCGCCAACCGGCGTCGCGCCAGCCCCGGGCGTCGCCGCGGCGGACCGGATCGGCAGAGCACGCCGCTAGCGCCCGGGCTTTCAATTCATTCCCGGCGTCGCCATACACCGCCATACGCACGACGCCAACGCCGCGGCGATGATCGACCCAATCCGCGGCGCCTCTTTTCAATCAGGAGCAACGCCATGAAAGCTATCGCCACCCGCGGCGCAACCGATATCAACGCCCCCGGCGCCTTCGAGACGATCGATCGCCCCATCGCGGAACCGACCGGCCTGGATCTGCGGGTTCGGATCGATGCCCTGGCCGTGAACCCGGTCGACACCAAGGTCCGTGCCGGCGCGCTGGGCGATCTCGGCGAGCCGGCCATTCTCGGCTGGGACGCCGTCGGCAAGGTCGAGGCCACCGGCGACGAGGCGTCGGGTTTCGAGGTGGGCGACCGGGTCTATTACGCCGGACAGGTCGACCGGCCGGGTTGCGATGCCGAGCAGCAACTCGTCGACAGTCGGCTGGTCGCCCATGCGCCACAGCGCCTGAGCAACGAACAGGCCGCCGCCATGCCACTGACTGCGCTGACCGCCTGGGAAGGGTTGTTCGATAAGCTCGGGCTGCGCGCGGACCCCGGCGCGCACAGCGAACAAACGCTGCTCGTGATCAACGGTGCCGGCGGCGTGGGCTCCAGCGTGATCCAGCTTGCCCGGCAACTCACCGGCATCAGTGTGATCGCAACCGCGTCGCGCGTGGCATCGGCCGACTGGTGCCGCACGCTGGGCGCCCACGAGGTCATCGACCACCACGAACTGGTTCCGGCCCTGCGCGCCGCCGGCCACGACACGGTCGACTACATCTTCAACTGCCATGATATCGGCGTGCACTGGCAGAACATGGTCGAAGCCATCCGCCCGCTGGGCCGGATCGTCGCCATCGCCGAAACCGAGCAGGCAGTCGATATCAATGCGCTGCAATCCAAGGCCGCCAGCTTCTGCTGGGAGTTCATGTTCGCCCGCGCGCTGCACGGGTATCACCCGGAACGTCACGGCGAAATCCTGGCCGAGCTCGCCGGGCTGCTCGACTCGGGCCGCATCCGCAGCACGCTCGGTGCCGTGATCGGGCCATTGAATGTAGACAATCTCACCGAAGCCCATCGACGCCTCGAACAAGGCCATACCGTGGGCAAGCTCGTGCTGACCGCCATGGCATAAGTGTTGCCCTCGCCGGCCCGTGCCGCGCTCGGGCCGGCACTGCGCGCCACGACGGCAGATCAACCGCATGGCCCGGCCCCGGCGCGGGTTGCAAACCGAATCTGCACGGCGCACCCCTCGCCGCAGGCAAGCGGTTATTAACCCGGCACAAAAATAGATGATTTTTCGGGTTAATAGCGCGCGTATGCGACCGCATGCTCGCCGCGGCCATCGGCCGCGAAGCCTTTGAAAACAAAAGACGGACAGGCGCCGGCTTTTATTTTTGAAGGCGTTAAAAACAGCTGATGAAGTCAGCTGTTTTGATGCCGGATTAATAATCCGCCAACGGCAGACGGAACGAGACAATCAACCCCGGCGCATTATCCTCGAGTCTCAGGACGGCATCGTGGAGATCGACCACCGCCGCGGCCATACTCAAACCCAGACCACTGCCGGGTGTGGTACGGCTCGCTTCGAGCCGGTAGAACCGCTGTGTCACCTTATCGATGGCCTCGGAAGGAATACCGGGCCCGTTGTCGGCAATACAGACCACAGCACTGCCCTGGCTCGTTCGCAGCCGGATATCGATATGGGAGCCGGGCGGCGTATGCGTGATCGCGTTTTCGATCAGATTCGCCAGCGCTTGTGTCACCAGTTCGCGGTCGCCGCGGACGGCCACAGCCGGCTCGATTTCGGCGGCAAGGACATGGCCCGTCTCTTCGGCCACCACGGTGTAGGTCTCTGCGAGCGTATCCGCCAGCGCCGACAGGTCAAAACGCGTGAAGCGTGCGCGCCGGCTGCCGGACTCGATCTGCGCAATACGCAGCAACGCGGAAAACGTCTCGAGAATCTGATCGGTTTGCACAATGGCCCGATCGACGGCGCGCTGGTAATCATCCACCGAATGGGCCTGCACGCGGGCCGTATCCAGCCCCTGACGCAACCGGCCGAGCGGCGTGCGCAGGTCATGCGCGATATCGCTGCTCACCTGGCGCATGCTGTGCATCAGGCGTTCGATCTGATCGAGCATCCGGTTGAGATGCCGTGCCAGATGGTCGAATTCGTCGCCGCGCCCACTGTCGGGCACGCGTTGCGACAGATCGCCGTCGCTGATCCGGCTTGCGACCCGATTGATATTCTCGACGCGGCGCAGCGCCGCCCGCCCCATCAGCGCCCCGCCGGCGGCGCCGAGCAGCAACACGACAAGCAACCCCCAGAGCACGGCATACACCAGGCGCGCCCGTAGTGCGGCCAATTGCCGGGCATCCCGAGCCACCACCAGGACGGCCCCATCGGGCAGCCGGGTGCCATGGCGAATGATGGGCACACGCCCGCTGTCCGGCCGGTCGCGGGCGGCGGAAACGTTATGGATCGGGCGATACGCGTCAGACCAGCCGACAGCCGCCGCTGTTGCGGGAAGATCGCCGGCAAGGCGCGCCCCGTGCGCGACCAGAACATAATGATTGTCGCTGTTCCCCGATTCGAGACGATCGTTGATCGCGTTTTTCAGCTCGGCCAGCCCACCGGCGTCGTATTCCCGGGTAAGGCTATGTGTTTCGTGGGCGATGGTCGCGTGTATCTGGCTTTTCATGTAGCCCGCCGTCTGCCAATACACCACGGCAAACAGGATGACGGCGCTGAAGGTGAACAACCCGGCGTAGGCCAGGCCGTTACGGAAAGCCCGGCTGCGAAACAGGTTAGGCAGCGGCATGGATCGAGTAACCGGCGCCCCGCACCGTGTGCAGCAAGGGTGTTTCAAAACCGCGATCGATCTTGGCGCGCAGGCGGCTGATATGCGTTTCGACAACGCTCGTCCTGGGCTCGAAGTGGAAGTCCCACACGTGTTCGAGCAGCATGGTTCGAGTGACCACCTCGCCGGCGTGGCGCATGAGATATTCGAGCAGGCGGAACTCCCGCGGCTGAAGCTCGATGGCCTGGTTGCCCCGCCACACGCGTCTTTTGACGATATCCATGGTCAGATCGGCAACCTGCAGTATCGTTGCCTCGCTCTGCAAAGGTGGGCGCCGAGCCAGCGCCTGTACCCGCGCGGCCAATTCAGCAAAGGCAAAGGGCTTGGTGAGGTAATCGTCGCCGCCGGCCTCCAGCCCCTCGACTCGATCATCGATACCGCCCATCGTGGTCAGAAACAGCACTGGCGTCTTCAAACCCGCATCGCGCATGGTTTTCACGATGGCCAGACCATCCAGCCGGGGCAGCATGCGATCCACAATCAGCAACGCATAGCCGCTTTCTTCCGTCGCGAAAAACAGGCCTTCGGCGCCATCGCGCGCGATATCGACGGTGTGCCCCAGTTCGCGCAAACCGCGCGCTACATAGTCGGCGGTCTCCGGATCATCTTCAATCAGCAGAATCTTGCGCACGCCGTGGCCTACTCGTTTTCCGTCGGACTGAGGGCGGCAGACGGGGCACGCCCGCCTGCCGACCGCTGGCCCTATCCTAATCGTCTGCGCCGTTTCGGTCCTGATCGTGGTCTTCGGTTTCGCCGGCGTGCGAATTCGACGACTGCTCGTGCTCGCTCCGGGCCTCCTGTGCCTCGGTATGCGCACTTTCGCTACTGTTTTCGAGCACCTTGCCGGAAACGGCATCGATGCCGACCTCGCGAATCCCGTGCCTGGTCTGTACATCGAACGAGTAACGCAAGCCCGAACCGCCGCCTTCCTTTTCCAGCTCGGCGCTCTTGATCGTTCCATGCACCTGGTTCAGCGCCTCGGACCGGGCTTGCTGCATGGTTAACTTGGCGCCATCCGGCGTGCCGGTGCCTGCGTAGGCGGCAGTCGAAATGCCGCCGACGACGGCCAGCGCGGTCATTGCAATCGTAAAAGCTTTAAAACGCATCGTTTTCTCCTGAAGAACATAACAATCCTCGGGACTCGTCGTGGGCCCGAAACCCGCCCTGCGGGTGATCTACAGACTCGCAGGCCCGGGCTTGCGGGGCGTTTGCCGCAACTTTACGAAACCGTAAGAACACGCTCGCGCGCCGCGCATCGCGCGGCCCGGCTCTCGAAGCGCCGGCCGCCCGCCACGCGTATCATCGCTCGGGCAAGCGCCCCAAGCTGGACCCCCTGTCATGAAAGCCGTCGTATTCGAATCGTTCCAGGCGCCGCCGCAGATTCAGCAGGTGCCGACCCCGGAGCCCGAGCCGCATGGCGTGGTTGTCCAGGTTGAGGCCTCCGGGCTCTGCCGCAGCGACTGGCACGCCTGGATGGGCCACGACCCCGACATCACGCTGCCCCATGTCCCGGGCCACGAGCTGGCCGGCACGGTCGTGGCCATGGGCAAGGACGTGTCACGCTGGCAGGCCGGCGACCGGATCACCGTCCCTTTCGTGGGCGGCTGCGGGGCCTGCGACGAGTGCCGGGCGGGCCAGCAACAAGTCTGCCATGATCAATTCCAGCCGGGCTTCACCCACTGGGGCTCATACGCCGAATACACCAGCCTCCACCACGCCGATCTCAACCTGGTCGCCCTCCCCGACGACATGGACTTCGCCACGGCAGCCAGCCTCGGATGCCGCTTCGCCACGGCCTTTCGTGCCGTGGTCGATCAGGGCCGCGTATCCGGCGGCCAATGGGTCACCGTGCATGGCTGCGGCGGCGTCGGCCTGTCCGCGCTCATGATCGCCAACGCGCTCGGCGCGAACGTTGTTGCCGTGGATATCGCCGACGACAAGCTGGAGCTCGCCCGATCCCTCGGCGCCGTAGCAACCATCAACGCCAGCGAATGCGTTGACGTGGTCGACGCGATCACCGGGATCACGCAGGGCGGCGCTCATGTCTCGCTCGACGCCCTCGGGCATCCGGCCACTTGCTTCAATTCCATCATGAGCCTTCGCCGCCGCGGCCGGCACGTCCAGATTGGACTGATGCTGGGCGAACACAGTCGACCGCCCGTCCCCATGGACAGAATCGTGGCGCAGGAAATCGAGCTGCTTGGCAGTCATGGCATGCAGGCACATCGTTACAGCGCCATGCTCGACATGGTAGGCCGCGGCAAGCTCGCGCCGGGCCGGATCATCGGTCAGCGGATTGCGCTGGAAGACGCCTGCGACGCGCTGATGAACATGAACGACTTTGCCGGCGTGGGCGCGACGGTCATTACATCATTCTGATCGTCCGGCCCGTATGGGCCAAACCCGGGATGCCCATCGAAAAACGGACGCTCTCGCGAGCAACCTCAATGCATGGCCATGCATAGCCACGAGCTCGGCCCCGGGATGTCGCGCTCAAGCCGACACCCGGAACAGTTTTTCCGTCCGGCCGCGCACCAGGTCGATCGAATCGCCCATGGCGCGCGCATCGTCGACGAATCGATGCATACTTCGATTACGACCCTCGGCCTTGCAGTGATATAGGCACTCATCGGCACAGGCGATCAGCGTATCCAGCCCCATCACCAGACCGGAAGCCGCTGTGGCTACGCCGATACTGACGGTCACCGTTGCGGCCGTCTCGGATTTTTCGTGCGGCAGGCCCACGAGTTGCAACATCGAGCGCATGGCTTCGGCCAAGCCGACCGCATCCTCGCCACTGACGTTCACCAGCACGACCAGAAATTCTTCACCACCGAAGCGGATAATCACATCGGTATCGCGGCGAAAGGTATCGCGCAGAACATTGGCGATTTCGATCAGGCACGCATCGCCGGCCGGGTGACCATAATAGTCGTTATACGCTTTGAAATGGTCGACATCGATCATCATTGCCGAAATCGAGGCGTGAAGCCGGTGACCCAGTGGCAACAGCGTTTCGAGACGTTGCTCGAGCAGGCGGCGGTTGCCAAGCCCGGTCAACGGATCGTTGAGCGTTTGCTGCAACAGGTCCTCGTGATGCTGCTCCAGCGTCGCGACGAGGCGATCGATACTGGCTCGAATCCCTTCGATGTCGCTGCGGCGCTCGCATGGGATTTGCGGCGCATCCGCGAGCGAGCGTTCACTTACCTCAGCCACATGATCAGCCAGCTGGCGCAATGGTCGAGCGATACATTGCACAAGCACCACCAGCGCGGTGATGAACGTGACGCCCAGCAACACGATCGCAATTGCATGTCGATTTTGAACGTCGATATTCCGGATCAGCGCCCACGGCCAACCGCGCGCCGGCCGCAGTAACTGCCAGACGCCGCACTCGGCCAACACGAACAGGCCGAGCAGACCCAGAAAAAGCCGCCGCGGGGAGCGGCCCGTGCCCCATGTATGTTGTCGCTCCATCCCCCGCCCCTTTCTCAGGCCGGCGTCGCGCCCCGTCAGGAATTCCGGATGACGCGGTCCGTTCCGGGATTATCGGCCGATGCGGGCCGAGCTTGAACGCAGGCGCGCCGCATTCGCCGGCAACCGCGCGGCCCCCATCGCACGCACCGCCATCACGCGCGAGCACACCGAAGCCCGGCCCAAGGCGAGCTCACGCATCGGCCACCCAGCAACGACGCGCGCCCGTGCTCCGCCTCGTCCGAAGCGAACGATGAACCACGCTCTTCGCCTTTTGCACGACAGCCGCGACAATCCGCGCAGACGCCGATCCACGTGACCCCGAGCGCTCGCATACTGATGAACAGGGCCGATTGCGCGCCGACCGGGGCGCGACGGTGATCACGGCATTGCAATCGTCCGGCCCGGATGGGCCGACAGCCGGCATGAATGGCAAAAGACCCTCAGCCTTCGGCAACGCTGCATCGCCGCCGAAGCGCCGGCAATCCGCTCAGGAATGATCGCGCGGCCTGGGCGGGAAGAACCCGGTAATGCTGCGGGCAATGACCAGCACGATGAGCAACAGGGCGAGTACCAGCAGATGCGAAGTATCGAAGGTCTTGCCGTACAGCGTAACGAGCATATCGCGCAAAATGAACACGGCCGTTACGTCGATCAACATCGACAGTCGAATGCGCCGCACCTTCACATACTGAACGAATGTACTGAACAGCTCGATGATCACGAATACGTCGAGCACGCTCGATACCAGATCGCGAAAGTCGGCGGCATCGAGCTCGGCTGTCTTCATGGTCGGCAACAGCCGGAACAGCCCCGCCGTCACATCGAAAAAGGCAAACCCCAATGTCACCAGCATGACCAATACCAGGCCGATGACCACCACATCGATGGCGACATCGTAGACACGCATGATCACGTCTTTCACGGCATCCTCGAACGTTGGCCGATTTCGCGCGGCAAGCGTACACCCGCCGCTCGACGCGAACCACAACGATGCCAACCGCCCGCCCAACTCACCCAACGGCAAAACCGGCGGCCACGCCCAGGCAGGCGATGAGCTCAGGCCGGCCTCGGCTTACACGATAGGCCGCTCAAACGTCATCGCACGCCGCCGGATCCGAGCGCGGCGGTAGCCGGTAGACCCGATGCTTCGGGGCCATCGTCCCGCAGAGCGGCGGCGCCTATGGACACGCACGGCCGGCTATGGGTCGTTGCCGCCCCTGATCCGGCCGCGCCGCGATCGCCGTTTCTACCGTCCGGACCTATCGGCTGTGGGCTTGCCGACCGGGCTGCGAACAGCTCGGCAATCGCGAACGCCCACTTTGCCTATGGCCACGCGCTTCGCACCGGCTTGGTGCCCTGCCATTCAGCACGCACCGAACGGAAGCATAAACCAACCCATACCCGGCTATGCATCAGGCGTGCAACATTTTTTTTGCTTTATTTTCATTGGCTAACGCACCAATGGCATGGCGTTTGCTTATTTTACCAACGCGGTACGGGCGTTCTGCTCGTCAAGCCAACCCGACACGACATCTTCTGCATCTGCGAGCGTGAGCTATGACTACAGAATCCGGACCTGGTCTGCGCCGAGCATTGGGGTCCTGGCACCTTTGGGGCATTGGGGTCGGGCTGGTCATTTCCGGCGAATATTTTGGCTGGAACTACGGCTGGGGCGAAGCCGGCACGATCGGCTTTCTGATCGCCACCCTGTTGATCACGGCGCTGTACACCACCTTCGTGTTCAGCTTTGCCGAGCTGAGTACAGCGATTCCACACGCGGGCGGCCCGTTTGCCTTTGCGCACCGGGCCCTGGGGCCGTTCGGCGGCCTGATCGCCGGTTACGCCACGCTGGTTGAATTTGTCTTCGCGCCGCCGGCCATCGCCTATGCCCTGGGCGGCTACGTCCATTTCCTGTTTCCGCAGATTCCGGTAATGACCGTCGCCATTGGCGCATATCTCGTTTTCGTGGGCATCAACCTGTTGGGCGTGAAGCAAGCTGCCATCTTCGAACTGTTCGTGACCATCGTGGCGATCTGCGAGCTCATGATCTTCATGGGCGTGGTGGGTCCGCATTTTTCCGCTGATAACTTCATGAGGGATCCGATGCCGAACGGCATCGGCGGCATTTTCGCGGCCATTCCGTTCGCCATCTGGTTCTACCTCGCCATTGAAGGCGTGGCCATGGCCGCCGAAGAGGCCCGCGAACCGAAACGCACCATTCCGCGCGGCTTCATCGCGGCCATCGCCACTCTGGTTGCGCTCGCGCTCGGGGTCATGTTCATTGCCGGCGGCGTGGGCGACTGGCATCAACTGAGCGACAAGGACTATCCGCTGCCCGAGGCCATGGCGATGGCGGTCGGCAAGGACAGCGGCTGGGTCCATATGCTGGTCGGCATCGGCTTGTTCGGCCTGATCGCCTCGTTCCACGGCATCATCATCGGCTACTCGCGCCAGATGTTCGCCCTGGCACGCGCCGGCTATCTGCCGAAGGCGCTGGCCCGGATTCATCCGAAATACCAGACGCCGCACTGGGCACTGATCACCGGCGGGGCTATCGGCATCATTGCCCTATTTTCAGGCAAGACCAATCAGTTGATCACCATGGCCGCCATCGGCGCGGTGGTCATGTACATCGTGAGCATGATCAGTCTGTTCGTCCTGCGGGTGAAGGCGCCGGAACTGCATCGTCCATACAAAGTGCCGTTCTACCCGATCTTCCCCGCGGTCGCTCTCGGCCTCGGCATCCTGAGCCTGGCTGCCATGGTGTATTACAACCTGGCCATCGCGGCTATATTCCTCGTGCTGTTCGCTGTCGCGCTGGTCTATTACCTGGCGACCCGGCGCCAGCGTCAGGGTCAGGGCCTCGAGGTATCCCCGGAGGTCCCGGCCATGGAAGCGGCCCTGGCTCGTGGAGACGTGGACTGACGCCATGGCTTACAGACATGTGATCGACGGGGTCGCGTATCGCTTCGAGGATCTTCGCTGCCTCATGGCGAAAGCCTCGCCGGCCCGTTCCGGGGATATACTGTCAGGTTTGGCGGCCGAATCGGCTGTCGAGCGGGTGGCCGCACAACTGGCCTTGAGCGAGGTTCCGCTCAAGGCTTTTCTCAATGAGGCGCTGATCCCTTACGAGAAAGACGAAGTCACCCGACTGATCATGGACGAGCATGACACGGCGGCCTTCGCGCCGGTCAGCCACTTGACGGTCGGGGCGTTTCGCAACTGGCTGCTGTCCTACGAAGTCGACGCCCCGGCGCTGCGCGCATTGGCCCCGGGCCTGACCCCGGAAATGGTTGCCGCAGTCTCCAAGATCATGGGGCTGCAGGATCTGATCCTGGTCGCCAACAAGTGCGAGGTGATCACTCGCTTTCGCAATACCATCGGGCTGTCGGGGCGGTTATCCACCCGTCTTCAGCCGAATCATCCGACCGACGATGCGCGCGGCGTGGCGGCAAGCACCCTCGACGGCCTGCTCAACGGCAGTGGTGACGCGGTCATCGGCATCAACCCCGCCAGCGACCACCTGCCCACGATGACGCGGTTGCTGCAATTGATCGACGATATTCGCGAGCGTTACGCCATTCCCACCCAATCCTGCGTGTTGACCCATGTCACGACGCAAATCCAGGCGATCGAGCAGGGCGTGCCGATCGATCTGGTGTTCCAGTCCATCGCCGGCACCGAGGCCGCCAACGCGGGCTTCGGCATCACCCTCGGCATTCTGCAAGAAGCGCTGGAAGCCGGCCGCTCACTCAACCGCGGCACGGTGGGCGACAACCTCATGTACTTCGAGACCGGCCAGGGCAGTGCGTTGTCCGCCGACGCGCACCACGACGTGGATCAGCAGACCTGCGAAGCACGAGCCTATGCCGTGGCTCGCAAGTTTGAGCCGCTGCTGGTAAACACCGTGGTCGGCTTCATCGGGCCAGAGTACCTGTACGACGGCAAGCAGATCACCCGCGCCGGACTGGAAGACCACTTCTGCGGCAAGTTGCTCGGACTGCCCATGGGCTGTGACGTCTGCTACACCAACCACGCCGAGGCGGACCAGGACGACATGGACGGCCTGCTGACCCTGCTCGGCACCGCCGGCTGCACTTACATCATGGGTATTCCAGGTGCCGACGACATCATGCTCAACTACCAGAGCACGACCTTTCAGGACGCGCTTTACCTGCGCCAGTTGCTGAACAAGCCGCCGGCACCCGAGTTCGCGCAATGGCTCGATACCATGGAGATATTCGACCCCGCACAACGACTTCGCCACGTCGCACAGGCCCATCCCATGCTGAGTCATCCGATGACCGCCAGCGAATGAGCAACGGCATGACAAATCAACCGATAACCGCTCGGCGCGACCCCTGGGTTTTTCTAAAGCAGTTCACCGATGCGCGCATCGCTCTGGGGCACGCCGGCGGCAGCCTGCCCACCGATGCAGTACTGGAATTCCGCTTGGCGCATGCGCGCGCACGCGACGCCGTGCACCGTCCACTGCATGCCGAAGCACTTTGTGCCCGAATCGCCGAACTGGGCCTGCCGTTTCACCGGGTCCACAGCCGGGCAACGGACCGCGCCGTTTATCTTCAGCGCCCCGATCTTGGCCGGCAACTGAATGAAAATGACCGCACAGCCCTGCACAGTACCCGGACCTCATCCGTCGGCGCACGTGCCGACGTCGCCTTCGTGGTCGGCGACGGTCTATCCGCGCTGGCCGTCGAACACCACGCCGCCGACCTGCTCGCTGTGGTGGTGCCAACACTCCGGCAACAAGGCCTGAACATCGCTCCGGTTGTGATTGCCGAACAGGCGCGCGTCGCACTGGGCGATCAGGTCGGCGCAGCGCTCAACGCCGAACTCCTCGTCATGCTGATCGGAGAGCGCCCCGGGCTCAGCTCACCCGACAGCTTGGGGATTTACCTGACCTGGGCGCCGAAACACGGCCGCATGGACTCCGAACGCAACTGCATCAGCAACGTTCGCCCGGACGGGCTCAGCATTGCCGCTGCCGCACACAACCTGCTTTATCTGATCACCGCCGCGCGCGACAAACGCCTGACCGGCGTGAGGCTGAAAAACGATGCCAGCCCGCTGTCCGGGAACAGCGGGCCCGCCGCACACCTGCCCGCCCCCTGACGGCAAGACCTGTCGATGGGGCGTGCTGCCGGACAGCCCCCATGGCCAGCCGAGATCGGTTGGCTTTTTGCGACGCTTGCTCTTCGTGTAGCGGCGGAATAGCGCCATCGTCCCCGACGAGCCGGTCGATCTCTCTCGGTTTCCCGGTCGCCGAACCGGTCGCTTCGATTTCCACCACACCACGTCCGAGTGTTTTCCAATCCAGAGAGGGTCCCGAGCAGTGCCGGTGAAGGCCTCAGTCAGACAGCCGGCATTTGCGCATTACCAATGGATTCGAACAGCTAGTCTTGCGCAGTATCCAACGGGCGAACGGCGACATTGTCACGCATCGCGCACATGCGATCGGCGTCAGATCCGGTCTTGCTGCGCCCGCACGGAACAATATCTCATGCCGGCCTCCATTCTCCGGTGCGGTTGGGACTTGAATCCACCTCTTAACTTAGCGCCATTCGTAGCGCCATTCGTGTCTGACCCCTTTATTTCCTCCGGCCCGAACGGCTCGATGAACGGCAGCATTTACGTGCCGGAACGCCAGGCGAGCCATCCCCACGCCATCCAGCCGCGCCAGCATGACCGCGGCAAATATCGTCGTTATCGCCGTCGCGAGCGCCGCCGAGGCGCCGGCTCCGGCCGACACTATGGCCACGAATACCGCTCGCGTGGAAGCTATCGGCTCGACGGCAACACGGGCAGAATACAGCCCAACACCGAGCGCCCACTCGACGCCGGGCGCGTCAGTCCGAACCGACGCCGATTACAGAATCGCTTCGGCGACTGACGCCAGCTATAGAACGCGTTGATCCGGTGCGGCTCGGATCGACAGGCGATGTATGACAACGCGCGGTATATCGTCTTCGAGGTAGCCGGCAATGCTTAGACAGGACCTCCTGCCGGACCACGGCCCATCCCCCTTCAGAGTTTGCGAAAGGTTTTGCAAATCATCGTCTCAGGCGAACAATACCGGCACGGCGAGGGTTTCTGATCTATCAGATAAACGTGGTCTGTCCCCTATTTCCCCGACCGGCATGGCGCATCTCGCACGTCGCAGCGACGATCCGGCCCTGCAGGCCGCCTGCGAGCGCCTCTGGCAGAGCATGGCGTCCCGCCAGATGTACGTCACCGGCGGTATCGGCGCCCAGGCGCACGAAGAAGCCTTCACGGTCGATTACGACCTCCCCAACGACACGGTCTACGCCGAGACCTGTGCCGCGATCGGCCTGATCTTCTTCGCCCGCCAGATGCTGCTCACCGCGCCCGACCGCGAATACGCCGACGCCATGGAGCGCTCCCTGTACAACAACGTGCTGGCCGGCATCGCGCTGGACGGCCAGCACTTCTTCTACGTCAATCCGATCGAGGTGGTGCCCGAGGCGATCGCCGCCGATCCGAAGTACCGCCACGTCAAACCCGTACGACAGCGCTGGTTCACCTGTGCCTGCTGCCCGCCCAACATCGCCCGTCTATTGTCTTCGATCGACGAATACGTCCACACAGTGCAGGACGACACGGTCTATATCCATCTCTACATCGGCGGCGAATACACCCTGCTGCTCGGCGGCACCGAACTGCGTCTGCGCCAGCAATCCGAACTGCCCTGGGATGGCCGCGTCTCGATCGTGATCGACTCGACGACGTCGGCGACCGTGGCCCTGCGAATCCCGGCCTGGGCAGCCGGCTTCGAGATCCGTGTCAACGGCGAAACACAGACAGCAACACCGGACGGCAACGGCTACGTCGCACTGGCTCGCGACTGGCGGGCCGGCGACACCATCGAACTCGCCCTCGACATGCCGGCCCGACGCGTCCATCCGAACCCGGCTGTACGCCACGATGCCGGCCAGGTCGCCCTCCAGCGCGGCCCGCTGGTTTATTGTCTCGAACAGGCCGACAACGGCCCTGGCCTGCATCGACTCCTGCTGCCCTGTAACGCCGACATCGAGACCAAACCTGGCGAAGACATCCTGCGCGGCATGACCCTGCTGACCGCCGATACCCGGCGCGAGAAAACCGCCGCGCCCGACGCTTCCCTTTATCGCTACGACCGACCCGCGCAATGGCACCCGCACCAAGCCGTGTTCGTGCCCTACTTCGCCTGGGCCAACCGCGGCGAAGGCGAAATGCGGGTCTGGGTACGCAGCGACGCGTGATCAGACTCGACAAACCCGCAGACCAGCGCAGGCCGTGCAGGGCTGTCCTGCGGCGGGCCCGGTCGAACGATCAATGAGCTATCGGCCAAAACGCGGGCGTCGCGCGAACACCAATAGGGTCAGGTCTGAACACCAATAGGGTCAGGTCTTGCGTTTTGCGCAAAATGCAAGACCTGACCCCCTGCGATTGTACATGCAGCGATTTGTTATACATCGTCCAGCCGGGCCAACAGGCGAAACACTATGTCGTCGGTTACTTGATCTTCGAGCGGCTTGTCAGGATCCCTTGTGAATTTTATGCCTACGATGTCCTGAGAAATTCCGGGGAATGCGGTGTCATCCAAATAAATTGGAATAACAGCCTCATCGGCCACTCGCGGGGAAAAACACTCTCGTTCAAAGGTCGGCCAAATTTTTTCGCGATGGGCTTTATCTAAAACACAAACGACCAATCTTGATCGCTGTCTAAAAATATCCTCAAAAGTCTTGGTCCATGCCTTGCCCAAATAATTATTTTCGAACAACTCATCAAAGAATACTGAGCAATCCATGACTTCAAGTTGCGAGGATATCTGCTTCGTAAGTTCTCGGTTCTCTCCTGCAAAGGACAGCGAGAAGTCGAATTCATAATCCTTGTCAGTGTGCTTGAATCCGCACTCTTGGCGCAGGGCTTCCCAATCCAGATGCTTCAAGTAATAGAACAGCGCGGGATCTTCGATTGCAAAGTTCTTTGTGTCAGAGTTGTAGTAAAAATAGCGTCCGCAAATTGGCTTGGAATCCAACAGGACGGAAAGCCGCTTCTCCTTAACGTTGTTTATGCTCCCTTTTACTTCTGGTGCGGAGTTTGCAAGCATTTGCAAATCTACAATAGAACTTTCTTGACGGGACACCTCCCGCAGCAACTTAAAGTACGGATCGTTTGATGACCGGAATCGCTTGCCTCGGCAAAACTCCGTGACAGCCTCGTTGTATGTGTGGTGCAGCCTATCGCGGACTCTTTCTCTGATAACCGACACATCGAAATGAACCGTCTTCTTTTCGTTGGCTGATTCGGTGACGTCTTCCAACAAGCAGATCATTTGGCAAAGGAGCTGCGTAACCCAGTAGTCACCACGCGATTCTCCGAAGATCTCCTGCTTCCCCTCGATCTCTATGTGTAGCTTCTCTTCGCCTCTTTCAATTAGCTGGAGAGTTCCTGCCTCATCGGAGGGTTGGATTCGGTGTATTCCGATCCTCTTTGCGACGTCCGGGACAAAGTGAATCAGTTCACTACCAACCCTATTGATGCCTATAAGCACAACCTTCGGATGAGTTGCCGGGTCATTCTCTTCTGCTGCAATCTTTACTATGTTTCCGAGCTGTTCTTGGATGTCATTCGCCAGCCGATGAAAATCATCGATGACAAACGCACCAGGACCGCCTTGCTGCGCCAACTGAATGATCTTTGCAACATCAGCCGCCTTTCTCGCGGATAGATATGCAAAATTTCGGGCCGGAAGCAAACGCTCGATTATCTTTCGGACGGTTGTTGTCTTCCCTGTGCCCGATTGGCCCTCGACCACCATGGGCTTACCCGGATTCCTAAGATCGACGAGCAATTCGTTGAAGTTCGGCGGTCGGACAAACGTGTATTCCGGAACACCCTCTGTTCGGTAGATCTCTTCGACCGGGAAGGTCATGCTTGATTCTCCATAGATGTATAACGCCAAGTGGGCGAAATATATCTAATACTATATATACCGCCATCCATATCTATATATCTCCAACGATTCGCTCCAGCAGATTGAGGCCGGCGGCCACGCCGTAAGCCACAACCCAGGCGCGCTCGGCCGGTTGCCAGCGGCCACCGGCTCGTCTTACTTGCTCGCGGAGTTCGCGCTCCTCGTATTCGATTTTCAGGAGGACGGGCTCGTCGGCCGCCCGCTGCATTAGATGCTGTTCGCGGCTATTCGCCGGCCGCCACGGCACCGTTTCCTCGATCAGTTCGACGGTTTTGTGGCGTTGCCCGGTATCGCTGTCGTAGCGGTATCGCACACAAACCAGCCGCTCGCCGTACTTCTGGACCCATTGCTTGGTTCCGTTCTGGCCGGGCTTGAGATGCAGTCGAGTTTCCATCGGCGCCCCCTCGCCTTGGCATGGATCGACGTTATCGCGATTTAGTTGGCTCGTGAAGCCAAATGCGGATTCGGCGGGTTGACCGCGGGCTATCCCATTGTGAAAGCTTGGTTTTGTAAGCCAGACGAGGCGCACCAAGCGGCGGCGCAGCCGCCCTGGTCGCGCTCGCGAGCTCCACCGCTTTATCGGTAAAGCTTGGTAATCGCTCGAACCAAGAGGGCTGCGGAGGGAGGCGGAAGCGGGACAGCGCTTGGAAAAGCCAACTGTAGCGGCCTGTTGAACGTGTTTTTGTAGCGGTCGCTGACGCTGACGCAGTAAAACAGCTGGCGCCTATAAGCCGTGTCGGCTTCGAATCCGGGCAATTGCCTCGTCGCCGGGTACAGCCGCTACTGAACCTGAGTCCAGCTCGGTGTCACGCCGCTCGGCTTCGTCGAGCCACAACCTCTCGAGCTCCGCTGCCGAAAGATTGCCCAAGCTCTTGACAAGCGAATGCACGAGCCGTGCACGCGCCTCGGGGCCGAGACGGAGCATTTCCCGTTCGATGGATTCAGTCGTGTTCAACGGTGTCATGCCATAAATTATATGCCGATATGTCGTACACGGCCCAACGCCGCGCAACAGGCGGACGTAAGACCGGTCGCCCGTTCACCATAACCTCAGGCTACCGCCCCCACCAGTTCGTCTTGCCCAGATCCACGACTTCATCCCCGCGCCCGCTCATCACCGCCCGCAGCATGTAGAGCGAAAAGCCGCGTGCCTGCTTGGCCTCGATCTTCGGCGGCATGGACAGTTCCTGCTTGGCGGTACGCACGTCGACCACCACCGGGCCGTCGTGCTCGAAGGCCTGCTTGAGCGCTTCGTCGAGATCAGCGGAGGCGGTGACCTGGATGCCGCGGATGCCGAGCGATTCGGCGAGCTTGGCGAAGTCCACCCGCGGAATATCGGTGGTGGAATCGACATAACCGGCCGCTTTCATCTCCATGGCGACGAAGCCGAGCGTTTCGTTGTTGTAGACGATGACTTTCACCGGCAGTTTTTCGGCCGCGAGCGTGATCAGATCGCCCATGAGCATGGTGACGCCGCCGTCGCCGGCCAGGGCCACGACCTGGCGTTCCGGGTAGGCGACCTGCCAGCCGAGGGCGGCGGGTACGGCGACGGCCATGGAGCCGTGCATGAAGCTGCCGGTGAGTCGGCGTTCGCGGGTCATGCGGATATAGCGGGCAGCCCAGGCGGTGGGTGTGCCGACGTCGGCGGTGAATACGGCATCGTCGTGCGCGAGTGCGGAGACACGGGCGGTGAGGTATTGCGGGTGTAGCGGTGCGTCGCGCTCGCGCGGGGTGGCCAGGTCGTCGAGATTCTCGCGGGCTTTCTTGTAGTGCGACTGGCAGGCGTCGAGGAATTTGGTGCTGCTGTTTTCCTCGAGCTTGGGGATGAGCGCGGCGAGCGTGGAGCCGATATCGCCGACCAGGCCCATGGTAAGCGGCGAGCGCCGGCCGAGGTGCACGCCGCGGATATCGATCTGCACGATATTGCCGTGTTCGGGAAAGAACTCGCGATACGGGAAGTTCGTGCCCAGCATGATGAGCAGATCGCATTCGCGCATGGCGTGGTAGCCGGAGGAGAACCCGATCAGCCCGGTCATGCCGACGTCATAGGGGTTATCGTATTCCAGCGATTGCTTGCCGCGCAGCGCATGCACGATCGGCGCCTTGAGGCGTTCGGCCAGCGCCAGCACCTCGTCGTGATAACCCTCGCAGCCATAGCCGCCGAGGATGGTGATCTTGGTCGCGTCGTTGATATGCCCGGCCAGCACGTCCAGCGCCTCGACCGGGGGCACCACGGTCGGGCGCACGGGCGGCTGCCAGCGCAGGGAATGCGGGGGCGCCTCGGACAAGGCCACGTCGCCCGGCAGCACGATCACCGATACGGAGCGATTCACGATCGCGCTGTTCATCGCCGCTTCCAGCACCTGCGGTATCTGGGCCGGGTTGGAGACCAGTTCGCAGTAGTCGCTGCATTCGCGGAAAAGATTCTGCGGGTGGGTCTCCTGGAAGTAACCGAGCCCGATTTCGGAGGACGGGATCTGGGCGGCGATGGCGAGCATCGGCACATGGGCGCGCTGGGCTTCGAACAGGCCGTTGATGAGATGCAGGTTGCCCGGCCCGCAGGAGCCGGCGCACACCGCCAGCCCGCCGTGGGCATCGCCCTCGCCGGCGGCGGCGAGGGCCGCGACTTCCTCGTGGCGTACACCGATCCAGCGGATCGCCTCGCGCTGGCGCAGCGCTTCGGTGAAGCCGTTGAGCGAATCGCCCGGCAAGCCCCAGACATTCTGTACGCCAGCCTGGATGAGCAGGTCGGCAAGCACATCGGCGATTGTGTTCCTGGCCATCAATAAATCCCGTTGGGCGCTGCGCACAAAAGCCGCAGCCTGAATGATTGGCTTCATCCTACACCGATCACCCGGGTCGAATGATAGCCTCGAAAATAATTTGACTGAATATTCAGTCAGGATAATAATCGAGTCTGTAAGTGAGCCGCTCTCGGCTCGAGCAACCGCAGATTCGACGAGTCATGGCCCGCAAGAACGACAGCGACGAAACCCGCACCCGCATCGTGGCGGCCGCCGTGCGCTGCGTGGCGCGGCGCGGTGTGCGCGGGCTGCGCATGGCGGATGTGGGCCGCGAGGCGGGCGTGTCGTCCGGCCTGCTCTATTATCATTTCGCCGATCGCGACGGCCTGCTGGCGGCCACGCTGGCTCATGTGAACGACACCGCCGCGGCCGGGCGTAACCAGGCGAGCGTGAGTGGGCGCGATGCGCTCATCGACAATCTCGTCGACGAAATCGCGGACGAGCCGGACGTACGCGACCACGCCGCCGCCTGGCACGAGATCAACGCCTCGGCCGTGTTCGACGACACCCTGGCCGCGCCCCTGCGCGCCACCACGGCCGACTGGCAACAGCGCATCGCCGACGAACTGGAGCAAACCGCGCCCGAGGGCGCGCCATGCGATCGCGAAGCCGCCGAAGCCCAGGCCGTGATCGCCACCGCGCTGGTGGATGGCTTGTCCCAGCGTTGGCTGACCGGCCGTCTTGCCACCGAGGAGGCGCGCGGCCTGCTGCGCCGTGCCCTGATTCAGCAATTCGGCGGCCCGCCCGCCGGGAGCAATCCATGCAACTGATCGAAAACAACAACCCGCCCGCCTCACTGGCCCGGGCGGAACCGTCGCATCGCGCGCCGCTGCGCGTGGCGCTCATTCAGCACGCCTGGCAGCCCGACCGCGAGGCGCTGATCCAGCATCTGGACGAAGCCATCGGCCGCGCGGCCGAGGCCGGCGCGAAGGCGGTTTTCCTGCCCGAAATCACGCTGCTGCGCTACCCGGCCGATCAACGCGCGACCGGCACCGCCGCCGACGGCGCGGAGGACCTGGAGACCGGGCCGACGATGGCTTTCGCCCGCGCGGCGGCCAGGCGCTACGGCATCGCCGTGCATGCCTCGCTCTACCAGCGCGACGACGGCGCCGATGGACTGGGGCTGAACACGGCGATTCTGGTCTCGCCCGAGGGCGAGCTGATTGGCGCCACCCACAAGCTGCATATTCCGCTCACCGAAGGCTATTTCGAGAACACCTACTTCCGCGAAGGCCCGGCGGACAATCCGTACCCGGTGTATCGCCACGCGGCACTCGGCGATGCGGCCATCGGCCTGCCGACCTGCTGGGATGAGTGGTTCCCGGAAGTCGCGCGGGCGTACTCGCTTGGCGGCGCCGAGATTCTGGCCTACCCCTCGGCGATCGGTTCGGAGCCGGATTTCCCGGATTTCGACACCCAGCCGCTGTGGCGCCACGTGATCGTGGGCAACGGCATCGCCTCCGGCACGTTCATGATCGCGCCCAACCGCATCGGGAATGAAGGCCGCATCACCTTCTACGGCAGCTCGTTCATCTCCGATCCGTACGGCCGGGTGCTGGCGGCCGCACCGCGCGATGCCGAGGCGATTCTGGTCGCCGATCTGGATCTGGACCAACGCCGCGACTGGCTGACGTTATTCCCGTTTCTGGCCACGCGGCGGCCGGATACTTATGGCGCGCTCACGGCGCCGGTCGACCCTGACCGGCCGCTGGGCGGCGCCGACCAGAGCCATCTCAAATGAGCGATGTGATGACCGGCTGGCGCATGCCGGCCGAAACCGTGGCCCAGGAACGGGTGTGGATGGGCTTCCCGCCGGCCGGGCCCACGGCGGGCGAAAGCGCCGAGGCGCTGGACGAGGCCCGTCGCGCCTGGTGCACAGTGGCCCACGCCATCGCCGAATTCCAGCCCGTCACCCTGCTGGTGGACCCGGCCGATGAAACAGTCGCACCGCGTTATGTATCGGCCGCGATCGAACGTGTCACGATGCCGCTGGACGATGCCTGGCTGCGCGACATCGGGCCGAGCTTCGTGCTCGACGACGACGGCGCGCTGGGTGCGGTGAACTGGCGCTTCAATGGCTGGGGCGAACGCGATTGGGCGCACTGGGGCAAGGACGACCGGGTGGCGGCGGCCATCGCCGAACTCGCCGGCGCGCGTCGCATCGACTCGCGGCTGGTCAACGAAGGCGGCGGCATCGCCGTGGATGGGGCCGGCACGGTACTGCTCACCGATAGCGTCCAGCGCGATCCGCGCCGCAACCCGGGCATCTCGCGGGCCCGGGTGGAAGCTGAAATGGCGCGCACGCTGGGGGCCGACAACCCGATCTGGCTGCCGCGCGGCCTGCATCGCGATGCCGAACAGTTCGGCACCTTCGGGCATGTGGATATCGTCGCAGCGCTCGTCTCGCCGGACTGCGTGGTCGTGCACGACCAGCGCGACGCCTCGCATCCGGATCATGCCATTTGCCGCCAGGCGATGGACGTACTCGCCTGGGCCACGACGGCCGACGGCAAGGGCTGGCGAATCGCCCGCCTGCCGGCGCCGGAAACGCTGTGCGATGCGCATGGTTTCGTCGATTACAGCTACATCAATCATCTGCCGATCAACGGCGCCGTGATCGTGCCCACCTTCAACGACCCGGCGGATGCCGAGGCGGCCGCGATTCTGGCCGAGCTCTACCCGGGCCGGCGTGTCGTGGGCGTGGACGCCCGCGCGATATTCGCCCGCGGCGGCGGCGTGCATTGCATCACGCAGCAACAGCCGCGGCGCGAGCCGATGTAGACCGGGGCCGGTGATGGCGCGTGCGGCACGCCATGCGTCCACCGATAGCGCCCGACGACCCGACAATCGGCGCGCCCATTGGCCACCGGGCTGCGTTCTGTCGGATGACGCCTGCGGCTAATCCGACCGACTGGAGCACGGGCGATTCCGAGTTGGCCGTCGTCGTTCGGGGCCTTGCTCTGTCCAGGATAGCGACACGGTCTCGTATGAAACGACCGCAGGCTCTAATCTAGGGCATCGATTGATTATCCCTCATCCTTCTCATGTCCGACCAAAGAAACGTCGAGACCCGGCTGTCTGCCCGGGCGGTCTACCAGGCCGTGCGCTACGACGGCGAGCAGGAAATGGCGCGGCCACTGGGCTCGCTGTGGTGGTCTGGCGTGGCCGCCGGGATCGCCCTGGCGAGCTCGGTCGTGGCCAAGGGCCTGCTGCATATGGAACTGCCGGACACGCCCTGGCGCGCACCCATCGCCGATATCGGCTATTGCGTGGGCTTCGTGCTGGTGGTGCTCGGCCGCATGCAGCTGTTCACGGAAAACACGATCACGGTGGTGCTACCGCTGATGGCCAGGCCGTCCTGGCGCGCCTTGTACTGCACGTCACGGCTATGGAGCGTGGTCTTCGTTGCCAACATGGCGGGGACATTCATCGCGGCCGTGTTCGTGAATATGGCCGGCGTCGATGCGCCGAACCAGTTGCATGCCTTCAACGAGGTCGCCGCCCAGGGGGTGCTGGGCAACGACTGGATTGGCAATATGCTACGCGCGATTCCGGCCGGCTTTTTCGTAGCCGCCATGGTGTGGATGCTGCCCAACGCCCGCGGCTTCGAGATCTGGGTGATCATGCTGCCGACCTATGTCATCGCGCTCGGCGGCTTCGCCCACGTGGTGGTCGGCTCGATGGAGGTGTGGCTGCTGATCCTGGCCGGCCATCTGAGCGTGGTCGACGGGCTGTGGGGCTTTGTCGCCCCGGCACTGCTGGGCAACGTTCTGGGCGGCACCGTGCTGTTCTCGCTGCTCGCCTATGGTCAGGTCCGGCGCGAGATCTAGGGCCTGCGAACAGGATGGGCAGCGGAGGCATCCCTCCGCTGCCCCGATACCGAGCCGGACCACCCGCCGCATGGGCATGGGACCGCGACGACGGCGGACCCGCCCGACAACCGAAACCGAAACCGACGATCAGGATTTGGTCGTTACAGCCCGTTGCATGTGCTTGGCCATGGACAGATGATGCGGGATCACCGGCAGGCCACCGGCCGCCAGTTTGCTGATCGCGGCATTGTTGTCGCTGCGCTTTTCGTTTTTGAATAACGCCACGGCCTGCTCGTGCCCTTTCACGTTAAAGCAGGCATAAGCCTTGTTGAACTGGCGGCCCGAAAGCTGGCCGAGTTGCTGGTATTTGTGCTGCAACTTCGGCGGCAGGCCGTCCGGCAGCCTCAGATGCTCCGACTCGGCCGCGCGGGCAAGCCTGTGCTCGAGCGTGGTGTGATCCGACACCATCTTTTTGGCGAACGAGAGAACATCCGGGTTCTCGCTCTTGCGCTGCGCGAGCTTGCCGAGCTTGATCTCAAGCTTGTTGGTCGCCGCTGCCTTGGTGACGAACTGCTGCGCGGTCAGACTCGATGGCGCGGCTCCGGCCACCAGCGGCACAGCCGTCAACGCGACCGTGGCGGATGCGACCGCAAACTTGTGGTAACGACGAATACCCATTGGGGTCTCGACTGTTCAGTGACACCGTCAACCTGGCAAGGCCCGCCAGCCCCGCGGCGGCCACGAACCGCCAACCGGCGGGGCGGGCATGATCAGGCAAGATCGCTTGCGGCCACGAAACGGCGACAGAGATTCTCGATAGCGGCCTGGTCGGCGGCATCGAACCGTTGCCTGCGCGGGCTGTCGATATCCAGCACGCCCCACAACCCGTCGCCGACCACAACCGGCACCACAAGCTCGGAACGCGAAGCGACGTCGCAGGCAATGTGTCCGGGAAAGGCGTGCACGTCATCAACGCGCTGCGTCACGCGGGTCCGGGCGGCGCGGCCACACACGCCGCGGTCGAAAGGAATCGGGTTGCACGCCGGCAGGCCCTGGAACGGCCCGAGCACAAGCATGCGCTCGCTACGCTGGAGGTAGAAGCCGACCCAGTTCAGGTCGGCGAACTGCTGACGGATGAACGCCACCGTCTGGGCCGCGTTGGTCAGCCAGTCGCGGGTATCCAGCAGGCTGGCGAGTTGACGTTCAAGCAGATCCGCGCTCATCGAGGACACTCCGAAATAATTCGCGCACGAGCATTGATGATAAGCGCGCTCGCCACAAGTGTTCGCGCCGCAAAACATGCGCCGCATCACGAGAACGGGCACCGTGGGCGGTTTTACCCGGTATTCTCCATGACCCATGACCGCCCCGGCGGCCGTATGGACCGGCTCACGCTGAGTCTGTCGGTTGGCTTCGTCGCTGTGTTTCTCGTTGCTTCGCTATTCGATCTTTCCGGCGTATCGGCCGCGATCAGCGCCGGCTTCACCTGGACCGCAAAGACGCTCGGCGCCTACTTCGAATGGCTGCTTCTGGCGACTTTCTTCATCGCGCTGGGCATCGCCGCCAGCCCCGCCGGGCGTGCGCGCATCGGCCGTGTGGAAGAACCCGAGTTCACCACCTTCCAGTGGCTGTCCATCATCATGTGCACACTGCTGGCGGGCGGTGGCGTGTTCTTCGCCGCCGGCGAGCCGGTTTATCACTTTCTCAACACGCCACCCGCGTTCGACACCGACGCCGGCACCGCCGCGGCCGTGCCGACTGCGCTGGCGCAGGCGTTCATGCACTGGGGCTTTCTGGCCTGGGCCATCCTCGGCGCACTCACCGCGGTGGTCCTGGCCCGTGCTCACTACGACCAGGGCCAGCCGCTGCGCCCGCGGGCCCTGCTGTCGGGCGTGTTCGGCCCGCGGGTAATCGCCGGCCCGCTGGGCAGCGTGGTGGACGCGGTCTGCGTGATCTCGGTCGTGGCCGGCACGGTCGGCCCGATCGGCTTTCTGGCCACCCAGGTCGGCTATGGCCTGCATGTGCTGATCGGCACGCCATCCGGCCTCGCGACGCAGCTGACGATCGTGGCCGTGCTGGGTCTGGTGTATGTCACCTCGGCCGTAACCGGGCTGGCGCGCGGCATCCAGTGGTTGAGCCGCTTCAACGTCATTCTCGCGCTGATCATCGCCGCGGTGATCATCGTGTTCGGCGCTACCAGCTTTCTGATCAACGCCTGGACGGAGGCGATGGGCACCTACATCAGCGCCTTTTTCACCATGGCGACCCAGACACCGCTGACCGCGCCCGCCGGCTGGCTGAAGTGGTGGACCATCTTCTTCGCCTGGTTCATCGGCTACGGCCCGCTTATGGCGATTTTCGTGGCGCGTATCTCGCGCGGGCGGACGCTGCGCCAGATGATCGTGTCGGTCGCCGTGCTCGCGCCGATCGCCACCACGATCTGGTTCACCCTGCTCGGCGGCTCGGGCATCCACGGACAAATGACCGGTGCGTTCGATCTCACCCAGCCGCTGTCAGCGTTCAAGTTCGATGTGGCAACGCTCACCGTGGCGCAGTCGGTGCCCGGCGGGCTCGTGATGGCGCTGGCGATTCTGTTGCTCACCTCGATCTTCGTCGCTACCACCGGCGATTCGATGAGCTACGCAATCGCCGTAGTGCATACCGGGGACGAGAACCCGCCGGCCGGTCTGCGGGCGTTCTGGGGCATTCTCATGGCGGCGATGGCGGCCGTGCTGCTGGCCATGGGCCATGGCCAGATCAGTGCGCTGCAGCAGTTCATCGTGATCACCGCCATCCCGGTCTCGCTGGTATTGCTGCCTTCGCTGTGGACCGGCCCGCGGGCCGCGATGGCGATGGCGCGTGACCAGGGCGTGCTGGCATAGCCCGCCCTGCACCCGGCCACGGCCCCGGCGATCTATGGCGTTCGGCGCCCTGCGATCGCCGGCGGTTCCGTGCGGGCGGGCACCCCGCATCCCCTGGCGGGCCGGCCTCGTGGCGCGGGCGGGCTTGCCGGGCACGACGCCATTGCCCGCGCACCGGAAGCGGCACGGACTTAATCCTGCCTGTTGTTTGCGCTCATTCGCGTGCATTGGCGGACACAATGCCCCAGCTGTTTCGACCCACGGCCCATGCTGGGGGCCGGCAAGCCGCTGCGGCCAGGCCGGGTATCATCCCCGGCAACGCAAGCAACATCCGACTCGCCCCGTGACCGATCCCACCGCGACATTGCTGCCCGACGAATACGCCCGATGGCACGTGGTGGGCGCGGGCCGTATCGGCACGTTGGCGGCGTTTTATCTCCAATCCGCCGGGGCGAAGGTCACGGTCGTTCGGCCGGGCGAGGCGCACCGGCGCCGGGTGCGGCTGGCCTTCGCCGACGCCACGACCCGGGATATTGCACTCGACGTGCGGCCGCCCGCCGACTGCGGCCCCGTTTCGCGTCTGCTGATCGCGTCGAAGACGCCCTATGCCGCTGCCGCGCTGGCACGCGTGAACCTTGTCGAGAACGCCGAGGTCATCCGCCTGCAGAACGGGATCGGCAGCCTGGACGGCCGGCTCGCGCCCGGGCAACGCTTGATCGAGGGCGTCACCGCCAGCGCGGTCATGGCCGCCGACGAGGCCACGCTGCGCGTGGTTGCCGAAAATACGACGACGTTTGGCGGCGGCAACCGGCCGCCCTGGTTCGGCCCACTCGCCGCACACTGGCCGCGGCTGTACTGGGCCGACGACATCCGGCCCGTGCAATGGCGAAAACTGGTGGTCAACGCCGCGCTCAATCCGCTCACCGCGATTCATGACGTACCCAACGGCGCCTTGCTCGAACGCACCGATCTGCAGGCCGATATGCGGGCGCTGATCGACGAGGCCGACGCCCTGCTGGCCCGGCTGGACCCGCGCTGGCCGGGCGACTCCCATGCCGCCGTCGCGGCCGTGGTCCGCGCCACCGCCGCCAACACCTCGTCGATGCGAGCGGATGTCCAGGCGGGCGCAAGCACCGAAATCGATGCCATCAATGGCTGGCTGCTGCATCAGGCGGCGGCACTGGATATGGACCTGCCGACACATCGGCGTATCGTGGGGCGCGTGCGCGCACTCGAACCAGGCTAGCGCCCTGCAACGCTGGTTCACGGCATGGGTTTCGAGCGGGTTTTCGTACCCGGCAACGTGCGTCATACCGGCGGGCGGCCTACCCCTGCCCCGCGGCATGACGCAATCCGCGAACGGCCGTCGTGGCGCGCGTTACGCCCGGAGCCCATGCCAATAGGCTTCCTGGCGCCCAGGCTTTGAATACAGCAAAACACCCGGAACAACGCCCCATGCGCTCTCTGGACTCGCTTTTCGCCGCCCTGGCCCGATCGCGCTTTCGGTCGCGTTTCGAACTGGGGCCGCGCGAGCAGGCCGATCTCGACCGGCACGGCCTCGATGTCATCCGCGCCCATGCCGCCCGCTTCGTCGACGAACGGCTGGCGCCGGCCGAGCCGGCCAACGACGGCAAACAGACGCCCATGCGCAACCACCCGGTCTTCGTCGCCCAGCATGCGACCGCCACATGCTGCCGGCATTGTCTGGCGAAATGGCACGGGATTGCGCCGCATCGGCTCCTGAGCGACGCCGAGCGGCGCTACATCTGCGACGTGATCATGGCCTGGCTGGCCCGCCGGCACGATCCCGCGCGGGCCCAGGCGCCGCGCCAGGCCGAGCTATTCTAGGGCCTGGGATCGGCCCTGTTAATCCGGCATCAACACAGCTGAATTCATCAGCTGTTTTCAACGTCTGCAAAAATAAAAGCCGGCGCCTTTCCGTCTTTTATTTTCAAAGTCTTAGCGGCCGATGGCCGCGGCGAGCATGCGGCCGCATACGCGCGCTATCAACCCGAAAAATCATCTGTTTTTGTGCCGGGTCAATAGCCCACCGGCGGCACCGGACGGCGCAGGGCAAGGTAATCCGGGCGCGTCTCGGTTTCCACTTCCAACGATACATTGGCCAGCACGACCCGGCCTGTATGTGGCGGGCAGGCCGCACGCACCCGGCCCGCGGTATCCGCATGACAGCTTTCGCCGGTAAACAGAAACGTCTCGCCCCGGCCAACCTGATTGACGTAGACATGCGGGCGCCGATTTTCCAGCGCCCGGGCCTGCACGCACAGCCGGTGATCGGGGCCGAAGGGCCGCATGTTGGCGGACACGCTCACCAACAGCTCGGCACCGCCGACCGCAAGCGCCCGGCCGATCTCGGGGAACTCGATATCGAAACAAATCATCAGGCCGACGCGCGCGCCGGCCAGGTCGACGATTTGCAGCGCATTGCCCGGCGTGAAGGCTTCGGCCTCGTCGCCGAACAACTGAATCTTGCGATAACAACCGGCGATCCGCCCGTCGCGATCGATCGCCAGCGCACTATTGGCAATGCCGCCATCCGCGCATCGCTCGGCCAGGCCCATTACGATCGCCGTGGCGTGTCGTTTCGCGGCCGCGCGCAACCGCCCGACCCGCGTCCCCTCCAGCGTTTCGGCCAATGCCTCGGCCTGCATGGTGGTATAGCCGCAGAGAAACAACTCCGGCCACACCATCAAGTCCGCTTGCTCGTACTCGGCCAGCACGGCTTCGACGGTCGCCAGGTTGGTATCGGGCTCACCGACCACCGGGCGCAACTGGGCCAGGGCGACATCAAGACGGGGCGTACCTTGCATCAGCGACACATCCATGTTCGGGGCGCGCATGCCCGCAGCGATTCACGAGGATCGCCCGGGGCCGCGCAGCCGGAATAACCTGTCCGACAATACGCGCATCTCTGTGCTCTGTGCATCCCGAATCGGCCGCAACGCGGCCGCGGAACACCAGACAACGATCCGCACCGCAGCCCGCGTCATCACCGAGTGACAACACCCGACGGCGGGAACACGGCCGACGCGCCATCCGGCGCTACAGGGCTTGACTGACACGGCTCGGGGCCGCCATGCGGCATTGCTCGACTTGCCTGGCCGATTGCGGGCGCCAACACCGCGCCTAGAACGTCGGCGGAGTCGCCGCACTGACGACCACGCACGGCTCGGCAAACGGATTGCGCATCCGATGGGGGCGCCGGCTGTCGAAGTAATAGGCGTCCCCGGGCTCGAGCACGGTGATCTGGTCGTCGACCGTCAGTTCGAGCCGGCCCATGACCACCACACCGCCCTCTTCAGAACTGCGCCTTTCATCGTAGCCGTGACCGTAAAGCGATTCGCCAGTATCCGCCCCGGGGGCATAGCGTTCGTGCAGTATCATCATGGCGAAGCCGGCAAGATTTCGCCCCACCTGGCGATAGGACAGCCGCTGACCGTCCGCCAGCTCGACCAGCTCATCGGCACGATAGATCACCGGCGCACAAGCCGGCAGCGGGTCGGAAAAGAATGCGCTCAACGTCGTTTCGAGCGCATCGAGCACGGACTTGAGCAAGCTGATCGACGGACTGTGCCGCCCCCGTTCGATGAGCGATATGGATACATGGCTGATGCCGCTGCGACGCGCCACCTCCCGGATCGACAAACCGCGACTCCGGCGAAGCTGTTTCAGTCGTTCGCCGGCAGCCAGCTGGGCCGCAATATCCGCCAATACCTGCTCCAATCATTTCCCCCAGCCGCAGAAGATATCGCCGCATGTTGCATAAATGAACCCCGTGCAACGTTGCATGACGCAAAAGAACTGCATTGCACAGCGCCGGGCAATACCACGTGTATCTTTTGGCGGACACAGGGCTTTCGTGATCGCCGTGCGCTTGCGCCTATCGGGGCGATGGGCCTCGGCCCTCACCCGGCATGGCTTGCAGCCGATAACACATGCCCGCCGCAATGCCACGGTCGCAAAAACGTTGCAATGTGTGCGTGCAGCGGATGACCGAGCGAGCACAGCCGACGCGCGCGGACGGCGGCCAGGCCGGCCAGCGTTGGTGTCGGCGCCAGGCGCCCCCGTTCGGCCTCGCGCTGCGAGGCCGTCGAACCTGGCTTGTTGTCTGTCGCAGGTTCGAATGGGCTTCGTTTAAGCATAAAAAAAACCCGCACATCTGGCGGGTTTTCTATGCCTGGTGCGCCCGGCAGGATGACTCGACGCTGGCGCGTCTCGCCCTTCGGGCCCGTGTCGCTACGCGACCCGGTTCGAGCGCGCTCGCGCGCACTCGTCGAACCTGGCTTGTTATCTGTCGCAGGTTCGAATGGGCTTCGTTTAAGCATAAAAAAACCCGCACATCTGGCGGGTTTTCTATGTCTGGTGCGCCCGGCAGGATGACTCGACGCTGCCGCGTCTCGCCCTTCGGGCCCGTGTCGCTACGCGACCCGGTTCGAGCGCGCTCGCGCGCACTCGTCGAACCTGGCTTGTTATCTGTCGCAGGTTCGAATGGGCTTCGTTTAAGCATAAAAAAACCCGCACATCTGGCGGGTTCTCTATGTCTGGTGCGCCCGGCAGGATTCGAACCTGCGACCTTCGGCTTCGGAGGCCGACACTCTATCCAGCTGAGCTACGGGCGCTTGCGAGTTGGGGAGGATACGCGGTACGCCGGCCATCGTCCATCGCCGCGCGACACGAATTCATGGCCGGCGGGTTTATTCCGGGGCGTCGCGGCTGCGGTAGCGGGCCCCGTGCGTCAACTGTCGGCCGACGCGCCGAGCATCGCCCGCAGGGCCGCGACCTGGTCACGGCCCTGCTCGGCGTTGGTCGCCTTGCTGCGCGTGCCGGTCGCGCTCGGCCATTCGAGTTCGTCGGCCGGTAGCTCGTCGCAGAACCGGCTGGGCACGCTGTCGGTTTCCTCGCCGCCGCGCCGGCGCTTGCGGGCGTAGGTCAGTGCCAGGGTCTTGCGCGCCCGGGTGATGCCGACATAGAGCAGGCGGCGTTCTTCCTCGATCTTGTCGTCCTCGAGGCAGGCGTGATGCGGCAGCATGCCTTCTTCCAGGCCCGCGAGGAACACATGATCGAATTCCAGGCCCTTGGCGGCGTGCAACGTGAGCAGATGTACCTGGTTTTCGACGTCCTTTTCCGACTGGTTGGCGAAATCCATCAGCGACAGGCGCCGGACCACGTCCTCGAGCGTCGCCGGCTTGCCGTCATCGGGATCGCTCATGCGGGCCAGCCAGCCAATGAATTCATCCAGATTCTCGATACGCTTGCGCGCCGCCTTGGTATTGGCGGAGGTGTCGCGCAGCCAGTTGCGATAATCGATGTCGATGATGAGCTGGCTGACCAGCTCTTTCGGCGTCATACCCTCGCTGTCCTGGGTCAGGTTGCGCAGCCAATCGACGAAATCGGCCAGGCGGCGGCCGGAGCGTTCACCCACGCCGCCGGCCAGGCCGATACCCCGGGCGGCATCGAACAGGCTGATATGGCGCGAGCCGGCATAGCGGCCCAGCGCTTCCAGCGTGGCCGGGCCGATCTCGCGGCGCGGCAGGTTGACGATGCGCAGGAAGGCGGCGTCGTCGTCCGGATTGACCATCAGTTTGAGATAGGTGACCAGGTCACGGATCTCGCTGCGCTCGAAGAAAGAGCGCCCACCGGAGACGCGATACGGGATATCGCGCTCACGCAGGGCTTTTTCGAAGGCGCGCGACTGGAAGTTGCCGCGGTACAGCACGGCGTAGTCGCCGTAGGCGGTGCCCATACGCAGCTTGTGCGAGGAAATCTCGCTGGCCACGCGCTCGGCCTCGCCGGCTTCGTCGGCGGCGGCCAGCACGCGCACGCGATCGCCCGGCCCCATCGCGCTCCATAACGTCTTTTCATAGGCGCGCTGGTTCGAGGCGCCGATCAGGCGGTTGGCCGCCGACAGCACGTTGCCCACCGAACGGTAATTCTGTTCGAGCTTGATCACCTTCAGATGCGGGAAATCGCGCGACAGATCGGCGATATTGCCGGGGCGCGCACCGCGCCAGGCATAGATCGACTGGTCGTCGTCGCCGACCACGGTGAAGGCCGCGCGCGCCCCGGCCAGCAGCCGCATCATTTCGTACTGGGCGGCGTTGGTGTCCTGGTACTCGTCGACCAGCAGATAGCGGAACCGGTTCTGCCAGCGCTCGCGCGCTTCGTGATCGGTCGCCAGCAGATGCACGGGCAACGCCAGCAGGTCGTCGAAATCGACAGCGTTATAGGCTTTCAGCCGACGCTGGTATTCGCTGTAGGCGCGAGCCAGCGGCACGTCGCTGCCCGAGGCCTGGGCCTGGGCGGTTTCGGGGTCGACCAGCGCGGATTTCCAATTGCTGATGGCGGCCTTGGTCGCCTTGCGCTGGTCGCCGTCGCGGCCGACCAGATCGGCCAGCACCTTGTCGGCATCCTCGGAATCGAAGATGGAAAAGCGCGGCTTGTAGCCCAGCGCGGCATGCTCTTCGCGGATCATCTGCAGGCCGAGGCTGTGGAAGGTGCTCACGGTGAGCCCGCGGGCATCGTCGGCCGAGATGAGCTTGGCGGCGCGCTGTTTCATCTCGCGCGCGGCCTTGTTGGTGAAGGTCACCGCGACCACGCGCCGGGCGTCGTAGCCGCGCGCGATCAGATGCGCGATCTTGCGCGTAATGACACCCGTCTTGCCCGAACCGGCGCCGGCCAGAACGAGCAGCGGACCGTCGAGATACCGCATCGCGGCATCCTGTTGGGGGTTGAGCTTGGGTAGCGCCATGATCGCGCGATTCTACCAGTCGATACCGCGCCGGCGTGTGCCACGTGGCATTCATCCGGCGCCGGTCCGGCCCGGATGGGCCGGCCGGCGTCAATCCCGATCCAGCTGGCGATAGCCGATCGCTTCGGCGATATCGGGGGCCTGTATCTGCTCATGACCCGCCAGATCGGCGATCGTGCGCGCCACGCGCAGAATCCGATGATAGCCCCGGGCCGACAAGCCCAGCCGGTCGATGGCCTGGTCGATCAAGCGGGCGGCCTCGGCGCTTGGCGCGCAGTGCGCATCGACCTGGCGCGGGGTCAGGGCGGCGTTGGGTGCACCACTGCGTGCCTGCGCGCGCTGTCTTGCACCATGAACGCGCGCCTGCACCATCGCGGAGCACTCGACCTCCGGCGCTTCGGCCGTCAGCACTTTTTTGGTGATCGGCGCCACATTAAGATGCATGTCGATGCGATCGAGCAGCGGGCCGGAAATTCGGGCGCGATAGCGCTCGATCCGCTCGGGCGTGCAGTGACAACGGCCCGATGCGTCGCCCTGATAGCCGCAGGGGCAGGGATTCATCGCGGCGACCAGCTGGAACGCGGCGGGAAACTCCGATTGCCGCGCCGCGCGGGAGATCACGATATGGCCGGATTCCAGCGGCTCGCGCAGGACTTCCAGCACCCGCCGATCGAACTCGGGCAACTCGTCGAGAAACAACACGCCGCGGTGGGCGAGCGTGATCTCGCCCGGGCGCGGCGTGGAACCGCCGCCGACCAGGGCCACGCCCGAAGCGGTGTGATGCGGCGCGCGGAACGGGCGCCGCCCCCATAGCGCGGGGTCGAACCCCCCGCCCGATATCGAGGCGATCGCAGCCACTTCCAGCGCCTGCTCGCGCTCCAGCGGCGGCAGCAACCCCACCAGGCGCGAGGCCAGCATGGTCTTGCCCGCGCCCGGCGGGCCGATCATCAACAGGGAATGGCCGCCGGCCGCGGCGATTTCCAGCGCGCGCTTGGCCTGGGCCTGGCCACGCACGTCGGCCAGGTCGGGCACAGCCTGCTGTTCGCCATCCCCCGGCTCGGCCACCGGCCTCGCCCAAAGCGTCTCGCCGCCAGCCAGGGTGGTGGCGACATCGGCCAGATGCGTGGCGGTACGGGCGGCGTCATCGCCGGCCAGTGCCGCCTCGCCGCCATTGTCCGCCGGCAGGACCAGCCGGCGCTGCACCCCGGCGGCCGCCAGCGTGGCCGGCAGAGCACCACGTACGCCGCGCAAGGCCCCCGAGAGCGACAGTTCACCCAGAAACTCGTGCCCGTTCAACGCGTCGGACGGAATCTGGCCGGACGCCGCGAGAATGCCCAGCGCGATCGCCAGATCGAAACGCCCGCCCTCTTTGGGTAGATCGGCCGGCGCCAGATTGACCGTGATTCGCCGCGTGGGAAACTGGTAGCCACTGTTGCTGATCGCGGCACGCACGCGATCCTTGCTCTCCTTTACCTCGGTTTCCGGCAGACCGACGATGGCCAGCGCCGGCAGGCCCCCGGCCAGATCCACCTCGACCGCCACCGGCGGCGCGTGCAGGCCGGTCTGGGCCCGGCTGTGGACAGTCGCCAGCGCCATGGGTCAGATCGCCCGGCGCCGCCCGTGATTCCAGCGCGCGCGGCGCGCCCTAACTGTCGCCGTCATGCGATTCCAGTTGCGCCACGCGTTGTTCCAGCTCCCCCAGACGCTTGCGGGCCTGCACGAGCATTTCGCGCGTGGCCTCGAACTCCTCGCGCGCAACCAGATCCAGCTCGGCGAGCTGGCTCTGCAGCACGGCCCGGAAATTGGCCTTCAATTCCTCGCGCAGCGGTGCGACCTGGGGCGGTAACGCATTGGCCAGACGGGCGGCCATATCTTCGATCGAACGCATATCCGATTCCGTGGAGATGAATACGCGCAAGGATGCATCGGTGCGCGCACGGGCGCAAAGCACTCGCCGGATTTCAGGCCGGGATTCGGGCGCGATGACGCTCCGGCGCGCCTGCGCGGTGAAGCTTGGCACGGTGAGTGCTAGACATATCCGGCAATCGTCCGGGGCCCGGGTCATACGTCGATAAAAGCCTGCCGGATTGTGTGTTCATGCGCGACAGGAGCCAGTTATGAAATTGATCACCGCCATCATCAAACCATTCAAGCTCGACGAGGTCCGTGAAGCGCTGTCCGAAGTGGGCGTACAGGGCATCACGGTCACCGAGGTCAAGGGCTTCGGCCGTCAGAAGGGGCATACGGAGCTGTACCGCGGCGCCGAGTACGTCGTCGATTTCCTGCCCAAGGTAAAGATCGAGGTGGCAATCGAGGAGCCGAATCTGGATGCCGCCGTCGAGGCGATCTCCAGGGCGGCCCACACCGGCAAGATCGGCGACGGCAAGATCTTCGTCTCCGCACTGGAACAGGCGATCCGTATCCGTACCGGCGAAACCGGCCAGGATGCGCTCTAGACAAGCGAACGCAGCGGCTGACACCGGCCGGGGAATGCCAGGGGCAGGCGGCGATCTTCAAGCCCGCGTGCCTTCGAAGCGCTCCCACCGACGCGGGTCGGGGCATGCGCCGCCTGCACGACACCGATCGCGAACCGGCAATGCGACCGGCCGAGACCGGGCGCCATGGGCGGGCCACCGGAGTCACCGTGCATTCGGGATTATTCGACTCATCCGGGGAGGGCTTCCGTTTACGGGGGCTTTTCATACATCACACCGCGCGAACGGGCACGGCCCGTCACGGCATCTGGCACAAACCGTGCTTGAACCCAAACCGTGCAACGGCCATCGCCAGGCCGATGGCCACAGGGGGCACGATCGGACGACCAACCGTTTTGCCTCGTCGTTCACCGCCCATGCGCAGACGTCAAAAAGGTAGCCTCATGTCAACACGTCTCTTATTGAAATCCACCGGTTTCGGTCTCGCCGCGCTCGCGCTGCCGGGCGCGGCCATGGCTCAGGCGAGCACGCCCACCCTCAACGCGGGCGACACCGCCTGGATGCTCACGGCCACGGCGCTGGTGCTGTTCATGACCATTCCGGGGCTGGCGCTGTTCTATGGCGGCATGGTGCGCGCCAAGAATTCGCTGTCCGTGCTCATGCAGTGCTTCGCCATCTGCTGCCTGGTCACCCTGATCTGGGCATTGTGGGGTTACAGCATCGCCTTCGGCGGCAGCGGCACGATCTGGGGCGGTCTGTCCAAGGCCTTCATGTCGGGCGTCGGCGTGAGCAGTCTCTCCGGCACGATTCCCGAGACGGTGTTCTCCACCTTTCAGTTGACCTTCGCCATCATCACGCCGGCCCTGATCGTCGGCGCCTTCGTCGAGCGCATGAAATTCTCGGCGATGCTGTGGTTCATCGGCCTGTGGGTGACCCTGGTCTATACCCCGATCGCCCACTGGGTCTGGGGCGGCGGCTTTCTGGGCGGTCTCGGCGTGCAGGACTTCGCCGGCGGCACCGTGGTGCACATCAACGCCGGCGTAGCCGGCCTGGTCGCGGCCCTGATGCTGGGCAAGCGCAGCGGCTACCCCAAGACCATGATGCGCCCGCATAACCTGGGTTACACGCTGATGGGCGCCTCCATGCTGTGGGTCGGCTGGTTCGGCTTCAACGCCGGCAGTGAGCTGGCCGCTGACGGCACCGCCGGCATGGCGATGTTCGTGACCCAACTGGCGACCGCGGTCGCGGCGCTCACCTGGATGTTCCTGGAGTGGGGCAGCCACGGCAAGCCGAGCGTTCTGGGCATTTGCTCGGGCGCGGTCGCCGGCCTGGTGGCGATCACCCCGGCCTCGGGCTTCGTCGGCCCGATGGGCTCGATCGCGGTCGGTGTGGGTGGCGGCTTCTTCGCCTTCTACGCCGTGACCCTGCTCAAGGGCAAGCTCGGCTACGACGATTCGCTCGACGCCTTCGGCGTACACGGCGTGGCCGGCATGGTCGGCGCCCTGCTCACCGGTATCTTCTCGGCCAAGAGCCTGGGCGGCGCCGGCCTGTCGGCCAACGCCGGCGGCAGCATCCTAACCCAGTTCGGCATCCAGGCGGCCGGCGTGTCGGTGACCATCATCTACTGCGCCATCATGACCGCGATCATCCTGACGGTGATCAAGGCGGTCATCGGCCTGCGGGTGGACGCCGAGTCCGAAGAAGCGGGTCTGGATCTGTCGCTGCACGACGAACGGGCCTACGACCTGTAGCGTGCACCGCCGCCGTCGATCCGGGGCGCCTTCGGGCGCCCTTTTTTCGTGCCGACGATTGGAGGACGGCGGCCGGGCACGGCTATACTCCGGTGCACCGCCTGCAATCGCACCGAAGATGAGCGCCATTTCGATACGTCGCCGTGCCTCGGCCCTTTTATTGTGCGCCGGGCTGATCGCCAGCCCTGCCGTCTGGGCGGCGCCTGCGTCCGCCACGTTCGACAAGGCCGACACCGCCTGGATGATGATGGCCACGGCGCTGGTGCTGTTCATGACGCTGCCCGGGCTGGCGCTGTTCTATGGTGGGCTGGTGCGGGTGCGCAACGTGCTGTCCGTGCTCATGCAGTGCTTCGCGATCTGTGCCCTGGCGTCCCTGCTCTGGTTCTTTGTCGGCTATAGCCTGGCGTTTTCGGGCCATGGCCTGTTCATCGGCAACCTGGACCGGATCGGCCTGGCCGGCATCACACCGAACGACGTGACCGGCACGATTCCGAGCCTGCTGTTCGTGCTCTATCAGATGACGTTCGCGGTGATCACCCCGGCGCTCATCATCGGCGGTTTCGCGGAACGGCTGCGGTTTTCGGCGCTGCTCTGGTTTTCGGGTCTGTGGTTGCTGCTGGTCTATGTCCCGGTGGTGCACTGGATCTGGGGCGGGGGCTGGCTCGGCCGGCTCGGCATGCTCGATTTCGCCGGCGGTACCGTGGTGCATATCACGGCCGGCGTGGCCGCGCTCATGGCCGCGCTCGTACTCGGCCCGCGCAATGGTTTCCAGAAGCGCCCCATGGCGCCGCACAACCTCACCATGACCGTCTCCGGCGCCGGCATGCTGTGGGTCGGCTGGTTCGGCTTCAACGGCGGCAGCGCGCTTGCAGTGGATGGCCAGGCGGTCAGCGCCATGCTGGCCACTCACCTGGCGGCCGCCGCCGGCTGCATCGCGTGGATTTCCGCGGAATGGATTCGTTTCGGCAAGCCGAGCGTACTCGGCATCGTCACCGGCATGGTGGCCGGGCTCGGCACGATCACCCCGGCCGCCGGTTACGTCGGCCCGGCCGCGGCGATCCTGATCGGCCTGGCCGGCGGCATCGTCTGCTTCGCCGCCACGATGTTCGTCGAACGCGTGCTGCATATCGATGATTCGCTGGACGTGTTTCCGGTCCACGGCGTTGGCGGCATGCTCGGCACACTCGCGGCCGGCGTGTTCGCCGCGACCGGCCTCGGGCCGTTGTCCGGCTACGGGCTGGCCGACGGCATGCCGGGCATCGCCGCCCAGTTCGGCGTGCAGTTGCTCGGCGTGGTGACGGTATTGATTTACACCGCCGCACTGACCTGGGGGCTGCTCAAGCTGGTCGACAGAATGGTTGGCCTGCGTATCGGGCACGACGAGGAGGATATCGGCCTGGATATCATCGAACATGAAGAACGCGGCTATGATCTGCAGAGCAGCGGCATGTAGACTCGCTCACAAGACATTGAGGAGAACACGAGATGAAAATGGTCACCGCGGTCATCAAGCCGTTTCGCATGGACGACGTCCGTGAGGCGCTCGCCGAAGTCGGCGTTCACGGTACGACGATGAGCGAAGTGCGCGGCTTCGGCCGGCAGAAAGGCCATACCGAGTTGTATCGCGGCGCGGAATATGCGGTCGACTTCCTGCCCAAGGTCAAGCTCGAGGTCGCAGTCGACGAAGACCGGCTCGACGCGGTGGTCGATGCCATCATCGGTGCGGCCAAGACCGGCCAGATCGGCGACGGCAAGATCTTCGTGCACGATCTCGATCAGGTCGTGCGCATCCGTACCGGCGAAACCGACAGCGACGCGATTTAGGCCCGGTGCCGCCGCTTCACGCGGTCGCCTTGCGGCGCGGTGAGTTGACGGACTGCTGTGCCGGGCGCGCGGCCGGCATGGCGCGCCCCGGCGCATAACCGGCGACGGGCGTGGTCTCGAGCCGGATGAAGACAGGCTCGCCCCGCGCCGCCCCTGTCACCCGGTTTCGCCGACGGGGCTATCCTCGGCGACCGGCTCGAAGCCGGGCAAGCGGCCGCGAAAATAGCTCGGAATCCGTTCCTCGAGCCAGTAGACCGGCGCGCCGAGACGGCCACCCGAGACAAAGCCGACATGCCCGCCGTGTGCCGAGAGTTCGAGCCGGATCGCGTCGGACAGCTCGTCGGCCCGCGGTACGACGTCGGGCGTCATGAAAGGGTCGTCGCGCGCATGCAGCACCAGGGTCGGCGTGCGAATGCGTTTGAGAAACCCCCGGCTACTGGCACGCGCATAGTAATCCTGCGCGTCGGCGAAGCCGTTCAACGGCGCGGTGATGGCGTTATCGAAACTCGGAAAATCGCGCAGCTCGCGCAGATGCGGCAACGGCCGATCGATGATGCCGGCCCGTACCTTGGCTTCCACGATTTCGCGCATGCCGTTGATCAGATGCGCCTGATACAGTCGGGAGAACCCGTGCTGTACCGCGTGGGCACAGATTTCGAGATCGTAGGGCACCGATACCGCGACCGCGCACGACAACGGCGCATCGCCTCCCTGCTCGCCCAGATACTTCAGTAATACGTTGCCACCGAGGGAATACCCCGCCGCGCCCAACGGGGCACGCGGGTAGCGTTCGCGCAGCCGCGCCAGTACGGTGGTCAAATCCCCGGTTTCGCCCGAATGATAGGAACGCGACAACCGGTTGGGCTGCGCCGCGCCGCGAAAATGCATGAGCACACCCCGCGCGCCGTGCGCCGCTACCTGGCGCAGCAGGCCACGGGCATATTTGGATTCGATCGACCCATTCAGCCCGTGCAACACCACGACCAGCGGCGCATCCGCGGCCAGATCGGTCTCGGGCAGCCAGGACAGATCGATGAAGTCGCCGTCCTCCAGCTCGAGTCGTTCGGGCACCACCGTCACCGGCGGCCGGGCCCGAATCTGCGAGGCGAACAGCGTCTGCGCGTGGGGATTGCGCAGCCAGAACGCCGGTTTGAACTCACTCGTTGTCAGCATGAGCACTGGGCCGGTCGGTGCCGGCCGGTATTGAAACGAAAACGGGGCCCGCCGGTTACGGCGGCCCGCACCACGGTGTCATCGCGCAGTGCGACCCGACAATATGGTGCATTTTACACTTAATTGCGCTGCAGGGCCGAGTCCAGATAATGCGGCCCCAAATGCCGCATCTGACGCAGAATCCATGCCTTTCGCCGGGTCAGGTAGCGCCCGGGGTGGGCCGCATCGTACTTGTCCGGCGCCGGGAGCACGGCCGCCAACGCCGCGCATTCACCATGCGACAGCTTTGCTGCCGGGATGTGAAACAGTTGTTGGGCGGCCGCCTGCACGCCGAAGGCCGTATCGCTGAACTGGGCGATGTTCAGATAGACGGCCAGCACGCGACGCTTGGACCAGAGCAGATCCATCCAGACGGTGATATAGGCTTCGATGGCCTTGCGGATATAGCTCTTGGCCGGCCACAGGAACAGATTCTTGGCCGTCTGCTGGGTGATCGTGCTGGCGCCGCGCACCACACCGCCGTTGGCGTTGTGCTTGAGGGCACGCGCAATCGACGACCAGACGAACCCGTGATTCGTGGGAAAGGTCTGGTCCTCGCCGGCCACCGCGGCCAGCGGCATGCAGGCCGCGATCCGATCGAGACCGACCCACTGGTGCCTGATCGTCCGGCCGGGGTGGCGGTCGTGAAGCCCGGCCGCCTTGCGCGTCATGAAGGCACTCGCAGGCGGATGGATCACCCGGAACACCAGCAGCACCGCCGCCGGCGCCAGCGCGACGACGACGACGATGATCGCGATATCGCGAAACGGGCGTTTAAGCAGAAACCTCAATAGCCCTGGCTGCCCGCACCGCCAGTCTGCTGGCCGTTGTTGTTGGCCGCACTACCGTTATTGCCGGAGCCACCGTAGGTGCCGCTGCTGTAATCCGATGTGCCGTCGGCATTGTTACCGCCGCTGCCATTCTGCTGCACGGTGACGCCGCTGTTCGAGCCGCCATTGTACGGTTGGGTCTGGCCGTAGCCCTGCGTGCCCTGATTCGACTGGGCGCCGGCCGCATGGTTGCTTGCCGCGCCATTATCGCCGGTATCGCCGCCGCCCTGGTTGTTGCTGTTGTTGGCGCCGCCGACATGGGCGTCGTAGTGAAAGTGGTCGTTCGACGGCGGCATGTACTGGTTGAGCGTATAAACGAAGCGCCGACCGGACTTCGGAAGATTGCCGCTATCGCGCGTGAGCAGCGTGCGGGCGGAGATGCCGCTCTGGTTGTAGTACAACCAGTTCCAGTCCTTCTTGATGCCGATGTGTGCGCCGCTGAGCGATACGCCGCCGAACAGGCCGCGCGAACGCGAGTAGGAATACACTTCGGCGTTGAAATCGCCGTTGGTGGCTGCGCCTACCTTGCGACCGACCGGGCCGGCGGCCACCGAAGCATCCGCGCCGAGGCTGAACTGGCCATCGGCGAGCCGGCTGATGCTGCGCTGCGTCTTGAACACCAGGATGATGTCGGTCGAGGACACGCCGGCCTGAAAACCGACCGAGCCGCCGGACAGGCTGATGAAGGTCGGATCGGACCACTTGCCGTCCGCGGTGCGCACCGAAAGCACGCCATCGCCGTGTTCACCGGCGCCGATGAAGCCGATCTTGAGCACACTCGGGATCACGGCGATGCCGTAGGCCTGACGCAGCAGCGCCGACGGGATCTTGTTCTCCGGGATGTTGACGAACTGCTGGAGCACGCTGGTCGCGTCGTCCATCTTCTGGGCCTGCTTGCTGCTGGCGATCGCCGCGCTGCTGGTCGTCAGACCACCGACGATAATGAGCATCAGGCTGGCCAGTACGGTCATCCATCGTTTCATGTGGGTCATTCCCTTGTAAGGCGCGAACCGCCGTGCGGTTCGCTGGATCGGGTGGCCGGTTGCGCCGTACCACAGTCTATTGCCTGGGACCACGGCCGACGACAAGGGTTCATGACCTGCCGGGCGATGGTCCGCTACCCCGGTCCCTCCATGAGACGCTTCTGCACGGACACCACGGGCTCGTCGGCCGCTGGCCGCACCGGTGTATAGCGTCCGTTCTCGCCCAGCTGCCAAGCACCGCTGTTATCGGCGAGGTAAAGCCCCAACTCGCGCACGACACGATCATATAACGGGCGCGAGGTCACGGGAAAGCAGATCTCGACCCGACGAAAGAAATTGCGATCCATCCAGTCGGCGCTGGACATGTACAACTCGGGATCGCCGTCGCCGGCGAAATGGAACACACGCGTGTGCTCCAGGAACCGCCCCACGATCGAGCGCACGCGGATGTTGTCCGACACCCCCTCGACGCCCGGACGCAGGCAGCAGATGCCGCGCACGATCAGATCGATCTGCACGCCGGCCACCGATGCCGCATACAGCGCCCGGATCACCGCCGGCTCGACCAGCGAATTCATCTTGGCCACGATCCAGGCGGGCCGGCCGGCCGCCGCGGCCTCGGCTTCGCGACCGATCTTGGCGACGATGGCATCGTGCATGCGGAAGGGCGCGTCGACGAGCCGCTCCAGCCCGCTGACCTTGCCCAGGCTGGTGAGCTGCAGAAAGATCTCGTGTACGTCGTTACCGAGCGCATGATCGCAGGACATCAGACCGTAGTCGGTGTACAACCGCGCGGTCTTGGGATGGTAGTTGCCGGTGCCCACGTGCACGTAGTTGTGCAGGCCATCGGGCTCCCGGCGCACGATCAGCGTCATCTTGGCGTGGGTCTTGTAACCGACCACGCCATACACGACATGCGCGCCGGCCGCCTGCAGCCGGTTGGCGAGCTCGATATTGTCGGCCTCGTCGAAGCGGGCCCTGAGCTCAACCACGACGGTGACTTCCTTGCCCGCCCGCGCGGCCTCGACCAGCGCATCCACCACCGCCGAGTCCGGCCCGGTGCGATACAGCGTCTGCTTGATCGCCAGCACCTTGGGGTCGGAGCCGGCCCGGCGCACGAAATCGATCACCGGCAGGAAGGAGTCGAACGGGTGGTGCAGCAGCACATCGCCCGCCCGGATCTCGGCGAACAGATCGCCCGACGGCGCGAGCGCGTTGGGCAGCCGCGGCGTGAAGGCGGGATACTTCAGGTCGGGCCGGTCGACCGTGCCCTGCAACGACAGCAGGCGATTGACGTTGACCGGGCCATTGACCTGATACAAATCCTCGCGCGTGAGCAGGAACCGTGCGAGCAGATAATCCGACAGTTCCTGCGGGCAATTGTGCGCCACTTCCAGGCGCACGCAGTCGCCGTAGCGCCGCCCCGGCAACTCGCCCTCCACCGCGCGCAGCAGATCGTCGACCTCTTCCTCATCCACATACAGATCGGAATTACGGGTCACGCGGAACTGGTAGCAGCCATCGGCGCGCATGCTGGGGAACAGATCGCCGACGTGCTCGTGGATGATCGACGACAGGAATACGAAATCGTGGGTCCCGCTGCCGGTAGCCTCCGGCGGCAGCGCGATGATGCGCGGCAGCGCGCGCGGCGCCTGGACCACGGCATGGCGGATCTTGCGGCCGAACGCATCGGTGCCGTCGAGCGCCACGATGAAATTCAGGGATTTGTTGAGAATCCGCGGAAACGGATGCGCCGGATCGAGCCCGATCGGACTGATCACGGGCAACAGCTCCTCCTCGAAATATTCCGCCAGCCAGGCGCGTTGGTCGGCATTCCACTCCGACCGTCGCAGGAATCGAATACCCTCGGCTTCCAGCGCCGGAATGATCTCGTCGTTGAGCGTGGCGTACTGCTTGTCCACCAGCGTATGGGCCCGTTCACTGATCGCGCGTAACACCTCGCTGGGCGTGCGGTTGTCGGCCTCGCTGGGCGTATCCAGCAGTTCCGCCTTCTGCTTGAGACCCGCCACCCGGACTTCGAAGAACTCGTCCAGATTGGTGGACGAGATACACAGAAACTTCAGCCGCTCCAGCAGCGGCACCGACTCATCCTGCGCCTGCGCCAGCACGCGGTCGTTGAATTCGAGCAACGACAGCTCCCGGTTGATGAACAACTCGGGGGCGGCGAACGCGTCCGGCGTGGGTACGGTGGACGCATCGGCGGGTTGGGTCATGCGAAACTCTCCTGGAACGGACACGGCAGCTGGAATCGATACAGTGGCCCGAGCCACCACACACGCCACATTACATGACACCTCTATGACAATCGGACGACAACCCCTGGCTTTTCATCAGGTGGATGCCTTCACTGATCGCGTATTCGCCGGCAACCCGGCGGCGGTCTACGTGCTCGACGCCTGGCCGGACGACGCAACACTCGCCGCACTGGCCGCCGAGCACAATCTATCGGAGACGGCTTTCGTGGTTCCCGGGGCGCACGCGCGCCACGAGCTGCGCTGGTTCACGCCCACGGTGGAAGTCGAGCTCTGCGGCCATGCCACGCTCGCCAGCGCCCACGTGCTGCTCAACGAACGGACCGGCCACGACGCGCCGCTGACGTTCGTCACCCGCTTCGCGGGCGAACTCGGCGTCGACGCCCGCGACGGCCGGCTGTGGCTGGATCTGCCGGCCCGCATCGCAACCCCGGTCGAGCGCGACATGGCCGACGTCGCGACCGCGCTCGGCGGCCGGCCGATCGAATGGCAGGCGGCCACCAACTACCTGGCGGTGTTCGAAACCGCCGCCGAAGTCGCGGCACTGGCCCCGGACATGCGCGCCCTGGCCCGGCATTCGGCCCGGACCCATCTCGGCTTCATCGCCACCGCCGCGGCCGACGATGGCGTGCACGATTTCGTTTCGCGCTTTTTCGCGCCGGGCCACGGCGTCGACGAAGATCCCGTCACCGGCTCGGCCCACTGCACGCTGGCGCCTTACTGGGCCCAACACCTGGGCCGGACGGAACTGGCGGCACGCCAGATCTCGGCTCGCGGCGGCGAATTGCTGTGTCGCGTCGACGGCGATCGCGTGCATGTCGGCGGCCAGGCGGTGACATTCTGTTCCGGTACCACATACCTGCCCGAGGACGGCCACTCATGATTCGGCTCACGCTTGTTTTCGCCGCGCTTTACGGCGGGCTCGCCGTCTGCCTCGGCGCGTTCGGCGCGCACGCCCTGTCTTCGCATCTGTCCGAGCGCATGCAGGCCGTCTGGCATACCGCCGAGCAATACCAGTTCTATCACGCCCTCGCCCTGCTGGCGCTCGCCCTGCTGATGCGCACCGGGCTGACGGGCGCCGCGATCACCATCGCGGCCTGGTGCTTCATCGCGGGCACGCTGATCTTCTCCGGCAGCCTCTATCTACTGGCCGGCTCCGGCGTGAAGATTCTGGGCGCGATCACGCCGATCGGCGGCGTACTGCTCATCGTCGGCTGGATCGCGTTACTGACCGGCGCATGGCGGATGACGCCATAACGCCCCAGCGACCGCTCGCCCGCCGCGCGGTCTCGCCCGGCGGCCCATGATCAGCCAGCCGGCACCGCCAAGCTACGGCGTGCAGGACGCGAACTGAAAAGATCACCCCTCGCCGCGGTACTGGGCGTCCGTGACCTTTTCCATCCAGTCAACCACCCGACCGTCCTCGGCCTCGGCGATCGCCACATGGGTCATGGCGACATCCGGCGCCGCGCCATGCCAGTGTTTTTCGTCCGGCTCGAACCAGATCACGTCCCCCGGATGGATCGTCTCGATCCGGCCGCCGTCGCGCTGGACCCGGCCCTGGCCCCCGGTGACCAGCAGCGTCTGGCCCAGCGGATGGGTATGCCAGGCGGTTCGCGCCCCGGGCTCGAAGGTCACGATCGCCCCGCTCACGCGAGCCGGCTCGCGGCCGGAAAACGGCGCGTCGATACGCACGCGGCCGGTGAAATAATCGGCAGGGCCGGCCGCCGACGGCTTTGAACCATTGCGCTGAATATCCATGATCGGTCTTCTCCGGGGAACTGGGCCCCCAGCCTGCAGCACGCGCGCCGCCAAGGCGAGCGGTTGCGCAATGGCGGCAGACGGCGCCCGGCCGACGCGCAACCGGCCAGGCCGCGCCGGATGCGCCCGCAACGCATGCCTGCAGCGCCTGGCGGCCACTTCGATCGCATCGTCACGGCCCCGGAGGGCCGCCCGGCTATGACGACACCGCGGCCTCGGATTCACCCCACCCCGAGACCTCGCCGCGCGCCGGCAGGGCACCGACGTCCAACCTCGCGTGCCCGGCGTCGGCTTCGCGCAGGCGGAAGGCTGCGACCGTATCCGCCAGCTCCCTGGCCTGCTGGTGCAGCGCCTCACTCGCGGCCGCCGACTGTTCCACCAGGGCGGCGTTCTGCTGCGTCATGCCCTCGAGCTGCGAAACCGACTGGCTCACCTGCCCGATGCCGGTTGCCTGCTCGGCGGCAGCGCTCGTGAGCTCGACGAGCATGGTGCTGACCTGCTCGATTCGTTGCACGATGCCCTGCATGGCGCTATCGGCGGCCTCCACCTCGACCACCCCGATGTCGGTCTGCTGGCTGGCGTCGGCGATCAGCGTCTTGATCTCGCTGGCGGCTTCCGTGCTGCGGTTCGCCAGACCACGCACTTCTTCGGCGACCACGGCGAATCCACGGCCATGTTCGCCGGCGCGGGCGGCCTCGACCGAGGCATTCAGGGCAAGCAGGTTGGTCTGGAAGGCGATCGTGTCGATCATCTCCAGAATGCCCTCGATCTTCTTGCTCGAATCCTGCATGCGCTGCATCGCGCCGTTGACCGCCTGCATGCGCTGCCCGCCCTGGCGTGCCGTTTCGGCGGCTTCGCTGGCGACCTCGCTGGCCTGGCGCGACGAGGCGGCGGAATGTTCCACCGTCCCCGTGAGCTGCTCGACCGCCGCGGCCGACTGTTCCAGCTGGGCGGCGGTTTCTTCGGTTCGCTGCGACAGATCCTGGCTGCCCTGGCTTATTTCATCCGAGGCCGTACGCACCGATTCGCTGGTGCCGCGGACATGCAGCAGGACATCGTTGATGCGTTCGACGAAGGCGTTGAATGCGCCGGCAATACCGGCGATCTCATCGCGGCCCCGCACCGGCAGGCGGCGCGACAGATCGCCCTCTCCGGAGGCGATGTCGTCGAGCGCGTCGCGGACACCCGCCAGCCGCCGGAAGCTCGGCTTTAGAGCCAGCCAGAGAATGGCGGCGGCCAGCACGGCCGTGATCAGCAGCGCGATCAGCATCGTCTGGCCCGCGCTGTGCAAGCCAGCCAGCGCCTCGCGCTGATTCATCGCGATCACCAGCGTCCAGTCCGTATTCGGGATGGCCTCTGCGAGCACCCGCTCCTTCACACCGTCGAGACTGACCCGGCGCACTTGCCCGCTGGACGCCGCCTGATGGAGCCACTGCGGGGTCAGTCTGGGATCGATCTTGGTCGCGGGCTTCAACGCGAGCGCAGTATCGGGGTGAGCGATCACGGTGCCGTGGCCATCGACCAGGAAGGCATAGCTATGCTGCGTCGGCTTGATCGCCTTGACGTTGGCGACCACCCGATCGAGCGGCATATCACCCGCCACCACCGCCGCCAGCTGCCCATCTTTCATTACCGGCGTGGCGAATGGCACGGCCAGTTTATGGGTGGCCGCATCCATGTACGGCTTGGTCGCCACGGTATGCCCGGCCTTGGCCGCCTGTTCGTACCAGATCCGCTGCGTGGGCTGAAAACCCGGCGGCGGGGTCCAGTTGCTGCCCGAGACGAACCGCTCGTCCGGATATCCCGCGTACACCATGGAGAACTGGCTGGCTTTTTCGATCAGAGCCATCGACGAGGCCGCGTCCGGCTGGAGCGCGCGCTGGCCGATCGATGACACCAGCCGCTTCTCGGTCGCACTCCATTGCGCAATCGCCATGACGTGGCCGGTGGCGATCGACTTGAGATTAGCGGCAATGCTCTGGTTGTTGTAGGCGTTCATCACGCGCCAGGTGGCCGCGCCGATCACGACCAGCGACAACACAATGATCGCGATGCAGATCGCCAGAATACGGGCGCGTAGAGAATGTCGCATCAGAACCTCGGTGAAAGCGTCGGACAGCGATCGGATTAACGGCGACTTGCGGCCGGTCTTTAGGGGCGATTGCCGTTTCGTACATGTGCCGCGTTGGAGACCGCAAATCCGTTGAGACAAGGCGCGCGCCGCCGGTCGTGACGTGCCAGCGACAGGCGCCGCTTGGCGTGGCGGGGCCCGCGGTCAAGGCGCGAACAGCGTGCCGGACGGGTTTCACGCGGCTGGGAACGTTTCGGGACAAACGCCGCCTCGATCCGAACGGCTAATATCCGATGCCCGTTCGCCGATCCGCCGTTCTCATCTCGATCCCCGATCGCAACGCGATGCGACCGTATCCGCCGCGGCATCGGCGGCCGGACCTATAACCCTCGGCGCGGCGCCGTTTATCCAAACGAACCGACACAGGAAAACGAACTCGCCCATGCCGCTCGCCGCTTGCGCGCGATCGAGATCAAGGGCACTTTCTGCCGCCCCCGAAACCCGAGACCTTCGCGCGCTGGGCCGGGCAAACACCCGCGGATTTCGTGTTCTTAAAGCGCCGCGCTATAGCGTGCATGAGGGCATTGTTGGCGCTGTCTCCGATCAGGGTCTTTGGCAGCGAAGCGCGGAAACAGCGCTCTCTGCCCAGGCGCGCCCGCGGCGAGTTCGTCGGTGGTTTCGGGTTGGCCGAGCCCGAGGCCGGCTCCAACCCCGACGGTATGGCCGGCCGCGCGGTGATTGCGCAAAGGCGTTGGATATCGCCCGCAGCGCCCGCGGCATGCACGGCGGAAACGGTACCCTGATCGAGTACGGCATCATGATGCATCCTATGCACAATCCCGAAAGCGGAACACTCATCACGGCACCCACGACGTGCATGCGCTGATTCTCGGCCGGGCCCAGACCGACATCCAGGCAGTCCACTAAACCATGACCGATCAATCATCCCACCGCCCGCTCGCAGGGATTCGCGTGCTCGATCTATCGCGCGTGCTGGCCGGGCCCTGGTGCACGCAGCAACTGGCCGACATGGGCGCCGACGTGGTCAAGATCGAACGCCCGGGCCGCGGCGACGACACCCGCCACTGGGCGCCACCCTGGCTGTACGGCACCGATGAATCGTCTTATTTCCTGTCGGCCAACCGGGGCAAGCATTCCGTCTGCGTGGATTTCTCGCGGCCCGAAGGCCGGGATCTGGTGCGCCGGCTGGCCGCCGATAGCGACGTACTGGTCGAGAATTTCAAGGTCGGCAGGCTGGCCGGATATGGGCTCGATTATCAATCATTGCGCGAGATCAATCCGTCGTTGATCTACTGCTCGGTTTCCGGCTTCGGCCAGACCGGACCGTACGCATCGCGTGCCGGCTACGACTTCCTGATCCAGGCGATGGGCGGGCTGATGAGTGTGACCGGCGAACCCGATGGCGAGCCCATGAAGGCCGGCGTGGCCTTCGCCGACGTCTTCACCGGCCTGTACAGTGCCAACGCCATTCTCGCGGCCCTGCACCAGCGACGCACGACGGGCACGGGCACGCATATCGATATGGCGCTGTTTGATGTCCAGATCGGCGTCATGGCCAATCAGGCGCTGGCCTATCTCACCACGGGGGCAAACCCGCCGCGGCTCGGCAATGCCCACCCCAGCATCGTGCCGTACCAGGTCTTTCCCACCGCCGACGAACCGATGGTGATTGCGGTGGGCAACGATGATCAGTTCGCGCGCCTGTGCGCTGTGCTCGGCGCGGAGGAACTGGCAGAAGACCCGCGCTTTGCAACCAACGCCGAGCGCGTGGCCTGTCGCGATACACTCGTGCCGATTCTGTCCGGGCACTTGCGCACCGCGCCACGCGGCGAATGGCTGAAGCGACTGGAAACCGCGGGCGTGCCGTCAGGGCCGATCAACACGCTCGCGCAGGTCTTTGACGACCCGCAGACTCAAGCCCGGGAGATGCAGATCCAGCGGCGCCATGCCAGCGGTCGCGACGTGTCGCTGGTCGGTAATCCGATCCGGTTCGATGATCAGCGACTCAACGCCGACCGTGCGCCGCCGATCCTCGGCCAGGACACCTTCACGATCCTGCGCGAACGCCTGGCACTGGACGACGCGACACTGACCGACCTGGTGGAGCGGGATGTGATCGCCGGTGCCGACACGACCCAGGGCGCCTGACCGGGCCGGATCGCCGCATCAGCGCGACGCCAGCAGACGGCGCCGAATCCGGGCGCCGCCCAGGCGAGAACACGGACACCATCGCTTATCGCGCCGCTCGTGCGCTCGCCGACAGGCCGCGCCTTGTAGCCGGAGCCGGCGCGAACCCCGGCGGCTCAGACCATGACGCATAGATCCCGATGCATCGCACCATGGACCTGTCCCGGAGCCGCTGCAAAGTAGCACAGGTGATGGCCTGATAGGCCAGGCCGGGCCGGGGGCGCGGCGAACGTGGCGTGGTCGCTCTACGCAAAACAGCGCTTGGCGCGGCCCCGCACGAGGAGGTCTCGCTAGCGCACCAGCGCCAACCGCAGACCCAGCGCCGTGAGCAACGCGCCCATGACCGTATCGATGCCGCGCCGGGCCTTGACGTAGAGCCGCTGTATACGCCCCATAGAAAATGCCAATGCAAGCACGATGAACCAACCGAAGGCCGTGCCGGCCGCCAGCGCGATGGTGGCGCCGTACACCCAGTCCGGTGCGTGAGCCGGCAGAATGGTGGCGAACAAACTACTGAAGAAAACCGCCGACTTCGGATTGGTAATACCGATCAGAAAACCGCGCTTGAACGACCCGTACTTGGTGGCGACACGCATCGGCGCCGTCGCTGCCGGCCCACCGCGCCAGGTCGAAACCAGGATGCGGATACCCAGATACACCAGGAATGCCGCACCGGCCAGCCGCACGCCCTCGTACAGCACGGCAACGCGCGACAACACAAAGGCCAGCCCGGCCACGCTCAACGCGGCCCATAACGTAATCGCCGCCGCGATCCCGCAGGCGATGCGCAGCCCGGAACGCCGATCGGCCAGAGAATGCGACGTGACCGCCACGAAATCCGGCCCCGGGCTGATGCAGCCCAGGAGCAGGACGGTGCCAAGTGTGATGAGTTCCGGAATGAAAGCCATAGTCGACGTCCAGCGGACTTTAGCCAACATTAGCCGGGCCGCAGACCACGAACAAGGCGCGGCTCCGGGCGAGTCGATCAGCGGTTGTTCGACTCGGCCCGTTGCTGGCGGCGTATCGTGCCCTGACGCTCGAGCATCCAGCCCGGATATTCGGCCGGCAGCGCACTGACTTCGTCCAGGCGCGCGAGTTCGGCATCGGACAACTCGACTTCCGTGGCGCCGATATTGTCGTCGAGCTGGTCGGGCCGCTTGGCGCCGATGATCACGCTGCTCACCACCGGCTGATGCAGCAACCAGGCCAGCGCGATGCGGGCCACCGAGACACCCTTGGCGTCGGCGATGTCGCGCATGACATCGATGCAATCGAAGCCGCGCTCGCGATCGACCGGCGGAAAATCGAAGGTCGTGCGGCGGCTGCCGGCTTCGCCGTCGGACTCGCGATCGTACTTGCCGCTGAGCAGACCGCCGGCCAGCGGGCTCCACACCATCAGCCCCAGATTCTCGCTTTCCAGCATCGGCGCCAGCTCGCGCTCCAGATCGCGCCCGGCCAGCGTGTAGTACGCCTGCAGCGATTCGAAGCGGTTCCAGCCCTGGCGTTCGGCGATGCCGAGTGCCTTGACGATCTGCCAGGCGGCCCAGTTGGATACGCCGACATAGCGCACATGGCCTTGCTCGACCAGCGTATGCAGCGCGCGCACGGTTTCCTCGATCGGCGTGGCCGGATCGAAACCATGGATCTGATACAGATCGATATGATCGAGCTGCAGCCGCTTCAGGCTGGCCTTGACGCCTTCCATGATGTGATAGCGCGATGCCCCCTGCGTATTGGCCCGGCTGGCGGCCCGCCCGCTGCTCTGGGTCGGGCCGAACACCTTGGTGGCGACCACCACCTCGTCACGCTGCACGCCGAGATTCTTCAGCGCCTGGCCGGTGATGATCTCCGACTGGCCCTCGGAATAAACATCGGCGGTATCGATGAAGTTGATGCCGGCATCCAGCGCCCGGCCGACCAGTTTTTCGGCATCCGACTGCTGCAGATCGCCGATCTGGCTCCACAGCTCGCCCTGGCCGCCGAAGGTCATGGTGCCGAGACAAAGCTCGGAGACGAACAGGCCGGTGTTGCCCAGTTTGTTGTAACGCATTGCGAACCTCTTGAGAGAAATGGCACAGCGATCACTTCAGTATGCAGCCATCACGCGATTGATGGCCGCTCGATTCGATCTCATCCATGCCTGATCGTCCAAGATTCCGGCAGCCGAAAGCCGCCCTGCGGCTATCCGATGATGCGCCGCTCCGGATCATGCGCCACCTGACCCCGGCATACGGTCAGCCGGACACGAAGCTCGGCATCCAGCACCACCAGATCGGCATCGAAGCCTTCGGCCAGTGATCCCTTGCGATCGGCAACATCCAGATCGTGGGCGACGTTCGTACTGCTCATCGCGATGGCGTCGGCCAGCTCGCAACCGGTGAAATCGAGCAGATTGCGGAACGCGGCATCAAAGGTGAGCACGCTGCCGGCCAGTGTTCCATTCGCGAGCCGCGCCTGGCCATTGGCGACCGTCACTGCCTGCCCGCCCAGCTCATATTCGCCGTCGCCGAGGCCCTTGGCGCGCATGGCATCGGTGATCGCCATGAGCCGGTCGCGGCCGGCGGCGCGATAGGCGAGCTTCACCATGGCCGGCGTCACATGCAGCCCGTCGGCGATGATCTCGCTGCGCGCGGCCGGATCCGTCAGCAGTGCGCACGCCGCACCCGGTTCGCGGTGGTGCAACCCGTTCATCGCATTGAACAAATGCGTGCCGCGGTTCGCCCCGGCCGCGATCGCGGCCTCGGCTTGCGCCGCGCTGCAACTGGAATGGCCGATCGAGGCGCGCACGCCGTGGCGGCCCAGATGCGCGACGAGCGCTTCGCCGCCGGGTTGTTCCGGCGCCAGCGTGACCACGCGGATACACCCGCCCGCGGCCGCCTGCCAACGATCGAACAGGCTGATATCCGGGGCGATAATGTGATCGACCGGCTGGGCACCGGCCTTGTTGCGATCCACGAACGGGCCTTCCAGATGCACGCCGAGCATCTCGGCGGCGCCGGGCGCTGCTTCGAAATGCGCCGTCACGCCAAGTGCGGCTTCGATCGCGGCCGCCGGCCCGGTCATGGTGGTGGCCAGAAACGCGGTCGTGCCCTCGGCCGGCAGATAGTCCGCGATACGGGCCAGCCCGTCGGCATCGCCGTCCATCACATCGGCACCCATCGCGCCGTGGATATGGGCGTCGATAAAGCCGGGCACGACATGCCAGTCGGCCGGCAGATCGATCGCGGGCGCGTCCGAGTCAGGCGCAGAGATGCGCGTGCCGGCGATGGTGATCGCCTGCGGCTCCGTTGCCCCGCCATGGACCCGAGCCCCGCGCAACTGCCACACGCGCTGATCCTCGTTATCGGATGAACGCATCAATACGTACTCGTGACCTTGCGGACATTGGGCGGCTGATCGGGGTCGTAACCGAGCGCCACCGCCCGGGCCTCCAACGCGCCGTAGCAGTCGAACGCCATCGCGATGGCATCGGTATACACATTACCGGTGGCCGGACGGCTCACGACCGACAGATGCTCGGCCGCGGGCACGCCATCCAGATCCGGGCCGACCAGCGTGACGTTGGCCGCCAGCTCGGCCAGCCGATGCGCGGTGTCGATCAGCCCGGGTCGCGTGGCGTCGTCCAGGCAGATGATGAGCACCGGCGTGCTGCGCCCGACCAGCGTCAGCGGGCCGTGAATGAACTCGGCGGCCGAAAACGCCTCGGCCGGCGTCACGCACACTTCCTTGAACTTGAGCGCGACCTCGCGCGCGATGCCGAGGCTCACCCCGCGCCCGAGCACGAAGCCGGCCGAATCGAAGGCGGCGAGCGCCGATGCATCCAGCGGGGCCTGCTTGTCGCGCCGGTGGGCGAGTGTGGCCGGCAGGCGCTCGAGCGCGGCCTCCAGTTCCTGATCGTCGGCGACCGTGGCCACCAGCCGCGCGGCGGCGGCCAGTGTGCCGAGATAGGTCTTGGTCGCGGCCACGGCCTTCTCGGGCCCCATGGCCAGATCGAGGGTATGGGCCGCCGTGGCGGCAAGCCGGGATTCCGGGTCGTTGGTCAGCGCGAGCGTGAGCGCGCCGGTCGTGTTGGCGGCATCCATCACGGCGTTGATGTCCGAGCCCGCGCCGGACTGCGAGATCGCCATTACCACCGCGCCGGCCAGCATGGGTTTCCGGCCGTAGACGGTGAACAGGCTGGGCGTGATCTCGCCGACCACGCGGCCGGCACCCAGCCCGGCGGCCGCGGCGAAGAACGCCCCGGCGTGCGAAGAACTGCCGCGGGCCGTGACCCACCAGGGCGCATTCGGGCGCGCGGCCAGATCGGCGGCGATCGCCATGATCGCGTCGCGATTGGCGGCCCATTGATCGGCCAGACGCTCGGGGGTTTCGCGCATCTCGCGCCGCATGAGAGTGGTCGAGCTCATGAACCGGTCTCCGGTGAAGGGGTGAAAGCATGACGGGCCATCAGCGCGGCCCCGTGCGCGCCGTCGTGAACGGGCCGCGTGGATCGCGCCTGCAGATCGGCATCGAGCCGCGGCGCGATGATCGCGGCCAGGCCGCCGGTGAGTGCCAGCAGGAGATCGCGACGCTCACCGATGAGCGCGCGCGCCACCGCCGACACATGCCGCCCGGCCGCCTCGAGCAATGCCTCCGCGCTGGCCTCGCCCCGGTCCGCCAGCTCCACCACGGCGCGTGCGTAGCCGGCGAAATCGCCTGCCTGCGCGCTACACGCCCAGCCGGCGAGCGCGCCGGGATCGTGGTCGAAATCGGCCAGCAGCCGATCGGCCAAGCGATCATGTGGGCAACGCTTGTCGGCAGCGGCCAGCGCATGGCCGACCGCCTCCATGCCAAGCCAGGCACCGGAACCACGATCGTCGTGCGGAAACCCCCAGCCCCCGGCGCGCGCCGTGGTCTCGCCGTCGCGACAGAAACCAACCACCCCGGTACCGACCGACACGATCGCGCCGTTGCCGCCGTCATGCGCGCCGGCACAGGCGATATGCGCATCCGAGACCACCTCGAGCGCGCCGCAGGCGGGTGCTGCCGCCACGAAGGCACGATACGCCGGCGCGATCTCGGTGCCGGCGATGCCGACGACCACGCTCGCCGCAAGCAGATCGAGGCCGACCAGCGCATCGATGGCGCGAATCGTCTCGACAATGGTCGCCCAGCTCGTATCGGCGCGCCCGTTCAGGGTGGCAGCGGCGCCGTTGGCGGTGCCCAGCACCTGCCCCGCGGCGTCGAGCGCGACGACCCGCGTCTTGCTCGCGCCACCGTCGACGCCGATGAACACGCGCGGCTCGCGATCAGCCATGCGCTTCTCCCAGAAAATGGGTTTCGATCTCTTCCAGTTTGCGCCCCTTGGTCTCCGGCAGCGGGAAGATCGCCACCAGCATGTAGACGAATACGGCGATTGCGAGCAAGCCGAAGGCCCCGGCATAGCCGGCCACCGAGACGATATCCATGAACACCGCGGCCAGGATCGCCGACATCAGCGAATTGGCGAACAGCGCCACCGCCATGCCCTTGGCGCGGATCGCCAGCGGCAGCACTTCGGAAATCGCCAGCCACACCACGATACCCGGGCCGATGGCGAAAAAGATGACGAAACCGATCAGCCCGGCCAGCGTGGCATAGCCCTGGAACGCGGAGGCCGTAGTCAGCAAATGGATGAGCGCCATGAACGCCAGCGCCACGGTCGCCCCGGCCGTGCCAAGCACCAGCAGCGGGCGTCGGCCGACGCGATCGATCAGCATCAGGCCGATGATGGTGACCACGAAATTGGTCAGCCCGACCGTCACGCTACCGAGTACCGCCGTCGCGCCGCCGGACAGGCCCGACTGATCGAGGATCACGGTATTGAACTGCAGCAGGGTGTTGATACCCGTGAGCTGGTTGAGCAGACCGATCGCCAGGGCCAGAAAGAAAGCGCGACGATAGCCCGGCGCCAACAACAGGGACCAGCGCGCGGCCACGCCTTCTTCATCGGTCTGCGCGGCCAGTTCGTTGAATGTGGATTCGGTCTCGTCGGCACTGTGCGTGCGGGCGAGCGCGGCGCGCGCTTCGCTCGGCCGGCCTTTCTTGATCAGCCAGCGCGGCGATTTCGGCAGCGCGAGGCCGAGCAACACGAAGGCCACGGCCGGCGCCAGCGCGGTGATGAACATGGCCCGCCAGTCGCCACTGGCATTGAAGAAATAACCGACCAGATAACCGGCCAGAATGCCGAAGGTCAGAAACAGCTGGAACAGCGTCACGCTGCGCCCGCGCACCGCCGGCGGCATGACCTCGACCAGATACAGCGGCACCACGATGGTTACCAGACCCACGCCGATGCCCTGGATCAACCGGCCGCCGAGCGCGCCGGCATAGCCGGCCGCCATGGCGGTCACGATCACGCCGATCGCGAATACCACGCCCGAGATCAGCAGCGTGGCCTTGCGCCCGATCGCGTCGGCGATCGGCCCGCCGATGAGGGTGGCCAGCGAACCGCCGCCGAGCACCGCCGCCACGATCAATGACATTTCCGAGCCCGACAGCGACAGCGCGCCCTTCATGAACACCAGCGCGCCGGCGATGATGCCGATGTCGTAGCCGTACAAAATGCCGCCGAGCGCGGCGATGGCGATCGCCAGCCAGGCCATGGCCGGCAGGCGTGCCGGCGAGAATGATTCCTGTGTCGTTACCGTCATGTGGCTCTCCTCCGAGAACGAAGCGTCGCCGCTTCGGTTGGTGTCCGCGTTCTGTTGTGACGCGGTGTTCGCAGCCGCCGGGCCGCAACGCCCGACGCCGATGACAATCCGCCGCCCGCCGCGAGTGCGTCCGTCCGTTCAACCGGATGCCGGGCGCCGATGCAGCTCGACCATGAAGTCGTAGTAATGGGTACGGCAGTAGCTCACGCTCAGTTCGGCCGGCGAGCCATCTGCCAGATAGCTCGACCGGGTGACCTCAAGCAGCGCCTCGCCTTCGGGCACCGACACCAGTGCCGCGGTTTCGGCGTCGGCGTTGACCGCCGTGATGTGCTGCAACGCCCGCATGATCGGCCGGCCCAGATCCTCGAGCGTCTTGTACAGCGACGTCTCGACCGCTTCCGGTTCGGGCAAAACCGCCTCGGGCAGACAACTTTCCTCCACCGCCATGACCACATCGTCAGCCAGGCGGAGACGTTTCAGCCGCGCGACACGCGCGTTGCTGTGCAATCCCAGGCGAAACGCTTCTTCGCTGGTCGGCGAATCGATCCGCCGCGACAACCAGCGCGAGCTCGGCGTGAAGCCGCGCTGGGTCAGCAGTTCCGTGAAACTGGCGAGCCGGGTCAGCGGCTCGTTGAACCGCGGGGCGATGAATGTGCCCGAGCCGTGCGTGCGTCGGATCAAGCCGCGCTGCGCCAACTGTTCGAGCGCCTTGCGCGCGGTGATGCGCGAAATATGGAGCACATCGGCCAGCGCCCGCTCGGATGGCAGCGCCTCGCCCGCCTGCCAGCGGCCCGCCTCGATCGCGTCGCCGAGTTGCCGCGCGAGCTGGTGATACAGCGGCGTCGCGATACCGGCATCGAGCATGATTCGGGAAAGGCGAGGATCCATGGCGCGTATTCCAGGCAACGGTTACACACCAATATAAGCCCTATCGAATACCAGTAAAATACCAATTGGTCTTATTCTGGATTGTAGAGGACGCCGGAAAGACAAGCCGATAGACGCCATGCAGCGCCAATCGACGGGCCCGCCAGGGCCTGTTGTCGCATGGGCGGGTTTGCCGCGGCCCGAATAGACAAACGCTGTCTTGCCCCGGACCAACGGTCGGCGCGGGCCCGTATGTGATCGCTACAGACGCCGCGGCATCGCCGATCTCAATGCATTCCTCCACGCAGCAAGCCAGCCAACCGCCCCGACGCGGCTCGGATTCGCATCACGCCCACATCCATGCATTATGCATTTTTCAAATATGACCAGATAGATATCACTTATTTCTACTAAAGCAGTAGATAAAAATATTGCCTATCTCAATCCGATTGTATAATCCATATTCCACGATGACTTTGGGGTATATTTCATGCAAAAAAAGATACTAAAAATTCTTACAATCGCCATTTTTTCTGTATACCGATTACTTTTTTTGGTTGTGCAAAATACGATGCCGTGACGGCGCCGCCGGTCAATCCGCCTCTCTATCTGGAGATCGGCAAGCAGACCTCACCGCTGTTCGGCCCCGGAGGATTTACACAGGCACGCAAATCGCAGTCTAAGTCTTCAAAAACATATGGTAACGGGAAAGAAGCGGGCCGGCCCAATTCGCCTAAAAGCGAGTCAGCGGCTTCGGTATCGCCGGGTCCGTAAGCCCGGTATCCGGTCACACGAGAGACCGGTGGCAACGGGCTCGGAGGCCCCGAGTAACATGGGGGATATGACAATAATGAAGATTATCGTAAAGTTTACTTTCCTTAGCACTTTTAATTTAATACTGCTGGCACAGTCGGCAAGTGCGTTCACACTCTACAGCTCGCCGGAAAACCGGCTGATCTTCAGCGGCCGGCTGAGCGCCTACAGTCGTTTCGGCAAAGACACGGATCACGACGACCACATACCGCACAATGCCGGCAGCCGCGCTCGCGTGATTGTGGAACACAATCTCGTAGACGGCTGGACTGCCGTCGGCATGAGCAGCTGGGGCTTCGACCCTTTCTTCCAGGATGGCGACGACCATCATTTCAAGCGCCAGCAATATGTCGGACTGACCAACGACCGTTACGGCACGCTATTGCTCGGCAAACAATATTCGCTGTTCTATTCCATGGTCGGTATCTTCACCGATTACTTCTGGATCAACGGCACGGCCGCCCAGGGCAGTTTCAACGGCGAAGGCGACAGCAGTTTCGATGGCACTGGGCGGCCGGCGCGCTCGGTGTCCTACCGCGACCGCCTCGGCAACTGGTCGATCGGCCTGCTGTATCAGACCAGCCGCGACCAGCGTTATCAGACGCGCATCCTGCATTACGGCACGGTCGACGGTCAGCGCGTGGTAACCGGCTTCGACCACGAGACATTTGGCGCATGGCGAAAGAACACGATCCAGGGCGGCATCCAGTGGCATGCCAGCGATGACCTGACGTTCGGCGCCGTCTACAGCCACAGCAACATCGAGCGCTACCGGAACAACACCGCCCACGATGCCAACATCAACGCCGGTCTTGTCGGCGTGAGCTGGCAGCCCGGCAACTGGTACTTCGGCGCGGATGCCGGCGAATACCGCAACCTGGTTAGCAAGAGCGAGTTCGCCGGCTACAGCGGCGCCGGCCCCGCCAAAAAGGCGCGCGGCTACGAATGCATTGCGCAGTACAACTTCAAGCATCTGGCGCCTGGCACGATTCAGCTTTACGGCGGATTGAATCGACTGGACGACGCGAACAGCGACGCCCGCAACGTCAGCTACATCGCTGGCGCGGCCTGGCTACTCTTTAACGAGAACCTGATCCTCGCGGTGGAGCAGGACTTCGATGACTCAAAAAACGTCGACGGCCATGCCGTGGGGCACAACAACACGTCGGTACTCGCCCGATACAACTTCTGACCCACTGGCCGATGAGGCACGCGTATGCGGCTGACTCCTATGCCCGCCCAACGCATCGCGCGCCCAAAGCCCGCTATCCCTCACGCCCAAAGGAGACCGAACCCCATGCAGTCGAATGAGCCGAAGCCAGCCGCAGGCAGCCCGAAACAGGCATTCGCCGTATTGTTCCTGATCGAGATGTGGGAACGCTTCGGCTATTACGGCATGGGCGCCTTGATGGTGCTGTTCATGACCACGCAACTCGGTTTCGCGGACCAGCGCGCCGAGCTGATCTGGGGCGCGTTCGTCGCCATGATCTACGCCATGCCGATGATCGGCGGCTATGTCGGCGACCAGATACTGGGCACGCGGCGCACCATGACCTACGGCGCCATCGTACTGATGCTCGGATACATCCTGCTGGCCATCCCGTCGACCCGGACCTTCTATATCTCGATGGGGGTCATCGCCATCGGCAACGGTCTGTTCAAGGTCAATCCCAACAACCTCCTCTCTAGGCTGTACGAGGGCGACGAGGCGAAACTCGATTCAGCGTTTACCACCTATTACATGTCGATCAACATCGGCTCGATGATCTCTATCGCGATCACACCGCTCGTGGCGCATGTGTACGGCTGGCATCTGGCCTTCGGCATCAGCGCGATCGGCCTGGCGGCGGGACTGATCAACTACGCATTCATGCGCCGCAAGCTCCAGCCTTACGGTTCGGCACCAGACTTCGAGAAGCTCAGGTTCGGGCGGCTGGCGCTGGTGATCGCCGGCACGATCGTCATCGCCTACCTGCTATCGCTGGTGGTTCAGTACACGGCGCTCGCGCAGGCGATAATGGCCGTGTTCGGCGTAGCCGCGCTCGGCGTGTTCGCTTATCTGATGATCCGCGTGCCCGAGGAACGCAATCATCTGGCGGCCTGCCTGGTTCTGTTCGCGGTGGTCATCGTGTTCTTCGTCTACTACCAGCAGATGAGCACGTCGCTGACCCTGTTCGCTAAACGCAACGTGGCCCATCACTTGCTGGGCATCCCGGTACTGCCCGCCCAGTTCCAGGACCTCAACCCGATATGGATCGTGATCCTCAGCCCACTGGTGGCCTGGTTCTACAACCATATGGGCAAGAACCGGGGCGATTTCAATATCGCGACGAAGTATGCATTCGGCCTGTTCCTGTCCAGCGGCGCGTTCTTCGTGTTCGCCGCCAGCGGGCTGAATGCCGCCCACGGCACGGTATCGGCATGGTGGATGGTTGCCGGCTATGGCCTGCAGTCTCTGGCCGAACTGATCATCAGCGGTCTCGGGCTGGCGATGGTGGCGCGCCTGGTGCCCAAGCGCCTGCGCGGTTTCATGATGGGGGCCTATTTCCTGGCCACGGCCGTGGCCCAGTATCTGGGCGGCGTGGTCGCCGGTATCGCCTCCGTGCCCGAGGGTGTGACCGATCCCGTGCAATCCCTGCCACTGTATATCCATCTGTTCGTAAAACTCGGCATCGCCGCCCTGGTCGCCGCGCTCGTCGTCTCCTGCTTCGTGCCCTGGCTGAAACGTCTGGTCGACGGGCCGACCCCAACGGGCCAATCGTCGGCGAGCGCTGACCCAGCATGACGCCGGCCGCACCACCGCGCAGCCTGCCGAAGCCACGGCTGGCTGCGCGCCCAAACCGCGTGCCCATGATGCACGCACTTCAGGCGACTGCGGCCGCAACACGTGACAAACAAACAGCCCGGTCGACGCGCAACCACGCCCGGGATACGACAACTCGTACCACCGACGTGACCCGGAACCGACAAAGCGCGACAATACGGCGCTTACGCACTGGCCCGAACACCCGGACATCAAGCCATGGACTGGACGCCCTCCCGCGAAGACTTCGACCGCTACATGCTGCCCAACTACAATCCGCAGGCCGTTATTCCGGTGCGCGGCGAAGGCAGCCGGCTGTGGGACCAGAACGGCGATGAATACATCGATTTCGCCGGTGGCATCGCGGTCAACGGGCTCGGCCATTGCCATCCCGCGCTGGTCGAGGCGCTGACCATGCAGGGCCAGCAGCTCTGGCATCTGTCCAATGTCTATACCAATGAGCCGGCGTTGCGGCTGGCGAAGACGCTGGTCGAGGCCACCTTTGCCGACAAGGTGTTCTTTGCCAACTCCGGCGGCGAGGCCAACGAGGCCGCGCTCAAGCTGGCGCGCCGCTATGCCCACGACACAACGGGCGAACACAAGGACAAGATCGTTTCGTTTCGCAGTTCGTTCCACGGCCGAACCTGGTTCACGGTCTCGGTGGGCGGCCAGGAGAAATACACCCAGGGCTTCGGCCCGGTGCCGGGCGGCATCGTCCACGGCGAGTACAACAACCTGGAATCGGCGCGCGAGCTGGTCGACGACAACACCTGCGCGATCATGGTCGAACCGGTGCAGGGCGAAGGCGGCGTGACGCCAGGCGATCCGGATTTCCTGGCCGGGCTGCGCCAGCTGGCTGACGAGCACGACGCCCTGCTGATCTTCGACGAAGTCCAGTGCGGCGTCGGCCGTACCGGGCAGCTGTACGCCTACATGGGTTACGGCGTGACGCCCGACATCCTCACCAGCGCCAAGGCGTTGGGCGGCGGTTTCCCGATCGGCGCCATGCTCACCATCGACAGGGTGGCCGAGGTGTTCGTGGTCGGCACGCATGGCTCCACCTACGGCGGCAATCCGCTGGCCTGCGCGGTGGCGCTGGCGGCGGTCGAAACCATCGGCCGGCCGGACGTGCTGGCCGGCGTCGAGGATCGCGCGGCGATCTTTCGCGAAGAACTCGACCGCATCAACGCGAAATACGACTGCTTCGCCGACATTCGCGGCAAGGGACTGTTGATCGGTGCCGAATTCAACGCGCGCTATCATGAGCAGGGTCGGGCGACGCTGGCCGCCGCGATCAAGGAGGGCCTGATGCTTCTGGTCGCCGGGCCGAACGTGCTGCGTTTCGCGCCTTCGCTGATCATTCCCGAGGCCGACATCCGCGAAGGCATGGCCAAGCTGGACAGGGCCATCGGCACGCTCGAGGCGATCTCGTAGGCGGCCATGCTCATTGTTCGTCCCGGCCACCCGGATGATCTCGAAGCGTTGATGGCGCTGGCCGCCAACGCCGTGCCCGCGCTCACCAACTTTCCGGCCCATCGCGAACGGCTGGGCGAACGGCTCGCGGCCTCGCGCCATGCCCTCGAGGAATCGATCGCCTCGCCGGGCAGCGAGGTTTACACCTTCGTGCTGGAAGACCACGCCGGCGAGTCGCCGCGCGTGGTCGGCACGGCCAGCATCCGGGCCCGCGCCGGCGCGCGCGAGGCTTATTACACCTGGCGTCGCGAGACGCTGATTCACGCCTCGCAGCAGCTCGACGTGCGCCGCGAGGTCTCGATTCTGTCGCTCTCGCACGAACTGTCGGAATCCAGCCTGCTCTGCGCCTTTTCGATCGACCCGGCCTATCGCGGCGGGCCGGGCGAGCGCCTGTTGCGACGCGCACGGCTGTTGTTCGTGGCCCAGCACCCGGAGCGGTTCATGGTCAATCTGGCCGTGGCCATGCCCGGGCACCTCGACGCCAACGGCGCCTCGCCGTTCTGGGAATCGGTCGGCCGGCATTTCTTCGTGCGCGATTTCGGCGAAATCAACGAAATCGCCGGCATTCATTCCAAGAGCTTCATCGCCGAGGTCATGCCGCCGTTTCCGCTCTACGAACCGCTGCTGAGCGAAACCGGGCGCGCCGCCATCGGATCGATCCATGCCGCGCATGGTCCGGCGGCGGTCGATCTGCGCGACGAAGGCTTCACGCCGTCGCGCCATATCGACCTGTTCGACGGCGGCCTGTTGTTCGAAGCCCCCTTCGAACGCCTGCATTCGGTGCGCGGCAACCGCTGGCATCCGGTTCGGGTCGATGATCGCGTAGCGCCCGGCGAACACGGCTCGGCGCTGCTGGCGAATCAGGAAACATCCGAGTTCCGCTGTATCGCCGCACCGCACGCATTGACCGCCACCGGCCAGCTGCGGCTCGCGCCCGAGCGCGCCGACCGGCTGCACCTCGACACCGGGCGCGCCGTGCTCGCCGTCACCCTGCCCACGCTGGACGCGGAGGCCGGCTCATGCTGATTCGCCCGATCGAAACCGGCGATCTCGACGCCCTGCATGCCATCGCCATCGAAACCGGCGCCGGCTTCACCTCCCTGCCCGACAATCGCGATTTTCTGGCCCGGCACATCGCGGAAACCCGCGCCGCCTTCGACAAACCGGCCGACGATCCCAGCCTGGCCACGGACCCCGATCTGTATTTTTTCGTCCTCGAAGACGACAGCCTTGGCGATACGCCGGTCGCCGACCGGATCGCCGGCTGCTGCGCGATCGAGGCCCGCGTCGGACTGGACGCACCGTTCTACAACTATCGTGTCGGCCGGCTGGCCCAGGCCTCCAAGCAACTCGATCTGAACCGCGTGATCGATACGCTGTTCCTGTCGTCCGATCACACCGGCGACGCCGAGGTTTGCTCGCTGTACCTGCGCCCGGCCTGGCGCAGCAAGGGCCAGCGCAACGGCACGTTATTGTCCCGCGTGCGCTGGCTGTTCATGGCCGCCTATCGCGCGCGTTTTCCCGAGCGCGTGCTGGCCGAAATGCGCGGGCGCTTCGACGATGCCGACGTCAACCCGTTCTGGCAGGCGCTCGGTCAGCATTTCTTCCCGATCGATTTCCGCGACGCCGACCGGCTGACCGGTCTCGGCCAGAAATCGTTCATCGGCGAGCTGATGCCGCGCTACCCGATCTGCACCGCCATGCTGCCCGAGGCCGCCCGCGACTGCATCGGCGCGGTCCACGAACAGACCAAGCCGGCGCTGGCGATGCTCAACGCGCAAGGGCTGCGCTTCGAAGGCTATATCGATATCTTCGACGCCGGCCCGACTGTCGAAGCCTATCTCGACGACGTGCGCGCCGTGCGCCACTCGCGTGAAGTCGAGGTGCGCATCGATGCCCGGGCCGACACCCCGGGCTCGCCGGTTACGCTGGCCGCCACCACCGGCGCCTGCGCGGATTTCCGGGCCGGCTGGATCGGCCGGCCGCCGGAAGAAGACGGCATCGCCGTGCATCCCGAGGAAGCGGCCCGGCTTTGCGTTGATGAGGGCGCGCGGTTGCGTGTGTTGGGCGATTGATCGCATTGTCGGGCATGCGCGGCCAGCCAATAGCCAAAGCAACAAACCTTGAACCTGCTGCTCTTCGATCGCGCTGGGGTTTCGCGCTGATGCGCGAGTCACTTTCGTTTGCTTGTCCAAACGAAAGTGACCAAAGGAAAGGACACCCTGTCTTGCGCCGATGCTTCGCATCGGTCCCCTGCGCGGCTCCGGCCGAAAGCGGACCGCCGGAAACTCGCCGCGCTGCGCGCGACTCAAACATCCGGCGGTCTTTTTCGCTTTCGGCCTCCACTGCTCGGCGCTGCGCCCAAGGGCGGAATACAAACCCGTTACTCCCGGTTTCGGGTGGGTTTGCCTGTATTCCGTCCCGTTACACGGCGACGCAGGCGCGCAGCGGCGACGGGTGTCCGGCGCACTGCGCCGGTGCGGCCAGCCTGTCTGAGGGCCGCCAAAGCGGCCCGAGTTCTGGCCGCATCCCGTCGCCGCGAGCATCGGCGTGCACCGGCGCAAGCCGGCGCCGTGTCGGGTGCCCTTTTCTTGGTTCCTTCTTTTGGGCACGCAAAAGAAGGAACTCGCACTGCAGTGCGAAACTCAAGCCGTGCCACCCCCGTGGCTCGACACAATACGCCCGACTCGGAATGCTCGTCGTGCCGTACACCCGAATGATCTTCTGACCCGACCGGAGCCACCATGCCACTCCAAGCCAAACAACAACTATTCATCAACGGCGCCTGGCAGCCCGGCAACGGCATGCCCCTGAACAAGACCGACCCGATCGCGCACGCCACGCTCTGGCAGGCCAACGCCGCCGACGCCGATCAGGTCGGCGCGGCCATCGCCGCCGCGCGTGGCGCCTTTCCGGCCTGGGCGCGCCGTCCGTTCGAGGAACGCGTGGCCGTCGTCGAAGCCTTCGGCCGACAGCTCGAAGCCCACAAGGAAGACCTGGCGGCCTCCATCGCCCGCGAAACCGGCAAGCCGCTGTGGGAGGCCCGCACCGAAGTCGGCGCCATGATCGGCAAGATCGGCATCTCGCAGACCGCGTATCACGAACGCACCGGCGAACGCGCCAAGACGATCCCGGGCGGCCGGGCGGTGCTGCGCCATCGTCCGCACGGTGTGCTGGCCGTATTCGGGCCCTACAACTTCCCGGGCCACCTGCCCAACGGCCACATCGTGCCGGCGCTGCTGGCCGGCAATACGGTCGTGTTCAAACCGAGCGAACTCACCCCGGCCACCGCCGATCTCACGCTGCAGTGCTGGGAGGCCGCCGGCCTGCCGCAAGGCGTGATCAATCTGGTCCAGGGCGAGAAGGCCGTGGGCCAGGCGCTTGCGGGGCATGACGGCATCGACGGCCTGTTGTTCACCGGCTCGGCGGCCACCGGCCAATCGCTGCACAAGCAGTTCGGCGGCCGGGTGGACAAGATCCTGGCGCTGGAGCTGGGTGGCAACAATCCACTGGTGGTAGCCGAGGATGGCTACGACATTCCTGCGGCCGTGCTGACCATCATCCAGTCGGCCTATATTTCCGGCGGCCAGCGCTGCACCTGCGCGCGCCGCCTGCTCGTGCCCGAGGGCCAGGCCGGCGATGCGCTGATCGAAGCCCTCACGACCGCACTCGGCGATCTGCACGTGGGCGACCCGATGGACGAGACCCATCCGCCCTTCTACGGCGGGCTCGCGACCCCGGCCGCGGCCGAGAAACTGGTGGCCACCCAGGACGCTCTCGAAGCGCGCGGCGCCGTCGTGCGGGCGCGTACGAAGATCCTCAAGCCCGGCACCAGCCTGCTGTCGCCCGGACTGATCGATGTCACCGGCGTCGAGACCGCCGACGTCGAACACTTCGGCCCGCTGTTGACGATTCGCCGCACCAAAGATTGGGACGACGCCGTGGCCGAGGCCAACCACACGGCCTATGGCCTGGCCGCCGGCCTGATCGGCGGCGACGCGGCACTGTGGGAGGATTTCCGTCTGCGCATCCGTGCCGGCATCGTCAACTGGAACCGCCAGACCACCGGCGCGGCCTCCGATGCGCCCTTCGGCGGCATCGGCGACTCCGGCAACCATCGCCCGAGCGCCTACTACGCCGCCGACTACTGCGCCTGGCCGATGGCCTCGATGGAATCCGAGACCGTCGCGCTGCCGGAGAAGCTGCCGAACGGCGTGAACCTGTCGCGTATCGCCGCGCAATAGCCGATATGGCCCCCTTGCCGCCACGAGGACTCGGCTATCGGCCACGCGCGGGCGGCGCTTGGCGCCGCGTTGAGCGCCACTCTCAGAGCGGAGATTCGCCCATCCATTCCCGAAGGAGGCTTGCATGTTCACCGGTCTGAGCGCTTTTCCGCTGACGCCGATGCGCGCGGAGCAACTGGACGAACGCGCCTTTGTCGGCTTGGTCAAGCGGCTGGCGCAGGCCGGCGTCGACTCCATCGGCGCCCTGGGGTCGACCGGCAACTATGCCTACCTGACGCGCAGCCAGCGCGCGCGGATCGCACGGCTGGCCTGCGAACACAGCGGCGATGTTCCCGTGATCATCGGCATCGGCGCCCTGCGAACCGCCGACGTACTCGCTTGCGCCGAGGACGCACAGACCGCCGGCGCGCACGGTCTGCTGTTGCCGCCGATGTCGTATCAGCCGCTGCGCGAGTCGGAGGTGTTCGATCTTTACCGAACGGTCGCGGCATCAATATCGATACCGCTGTGTGTCTACGACAACCCGACCACGACGCGTTTCGAGTTCAGCGATCGGCTTTACGCGCGGATCGCCGAGCTGCCGCGGGTCCGCTCGATCAAGATTCCGGCCGTGCCGGGCCGCGCCGAGCAGGTGCGGGCTCGAATCGCGAATCTGCGCTCCGCTCTGCCGCCCGATGTGACCCTCGGAATAAGCGGCGACGCCTCGGCCGCCGCCGGTCTGAACGGCGGCTGCGATGCCTGGTATTCGGTCATCGGCGGCCTGTTCCCGGCCACCGCACAAGCGATTACGCGCGCGGCCCTGGACGGCAACGCGGCCGAGGCAAGCCGTCTCTCCGAGGCACTCGCCCCGCTGTGGACACTGTACGCGCGCCATGGCGGCAGCCTGCGTGTGATCGCCACCGCTGCGGAAGTGCTCGGTCGCGTTGCACCAGACAGCCTGCCGCTTCCGCTCCAGAGCCTGAGCGGCGCCGATCGACAGGCCGTCGAGACGGCGCTGCAGGCACTCAATCCATATTGATGGACACGCCGCAATGAACACATTCGCCCCGGACGCGACCCGCGAAGTCAATTTCGACGGCCTGGTTGGCCCCACCCACAACTACAGCGGCCTGGCCCACGGCAATATCGCCTCGGCCAGCCACCGCGGGCTGGTGTCCAACCCGCGCGAGGCCGCGCTGCAGGGCCTGGCCAAGATGAAAGCGCTGCACGATGCGGGCTTTGCCCAGGGTGTGCTGCCGCCGCAGCCGCGCCCGGCGATCGACATGCTGGCGCGGCTCGGTTTCACCGGCAGCCCGTCGCAAATGCTGGCCGCGGCTCAGGCGGCCGATCCGGCCATTGTGCGCGCGATTTCCTCGGCGGCGGCGATGTGGACCGCCAATGCGGCCACGATTACGCCGTCGTTCGATGCGCCGGATGGCCGCGTGCATTTCACCGCCGCCAATCTGCAATCCAGCTTTCATCGCGCGATCGAGGCGCCGACCACCGCCGCAGCACTGGCCGCCATCTTCGCCGACAACTCGCACTTCGCCCATCACCCGGCCTTGCCCGCCACGCCGGCCTTTGCCGACGAAGGCGCGGCCAACCACAGCCGCCTGTGCACCACCTACGACGCGCCCGGCGTGCATCTGTTCGTCTATGGCCGCGACGGGCTGGATCGCGGCGAGACCACTCAGCCTGGCGCGAAGCGCTTCACGGCGCGCCAGACGTGGGAAGCCAGCCAGGCCGTGGCGCGCCAGCACGGGCTGGGTGCTGGGCAGTGCGTATTCGCCCGGCAAAGTGCCGAGGCGATTGATGCCGGCGTGTTCCATAACGACGTGATCGCGGTCGGCAACGGGCCCGTGCTGCTCTACCACGAAACCGCCTTCGCCGATGAAGCCGGCGTGCTGGCCGAACTGCGCGAGAAGATGGGCCGACTCGGCGCGACGCTCTGCCCGGTGCGCGTCAGCCGGCAGGCCGTGTCGCTTGCCGATGCGGTGGCGACCTATTTGTTCAATTCCCAACTACTGACCCGCGCCGACGGCGCGATGGTCGTGATCGTGCCGGCCGAATGCCAACGCAACCGGGCGGTGGCCGCCGAGCTGGATCGCATCGTGGCGGATGAGGCCAACCCGATCGCCGAATACCGCGCCTACGACGTCAAGCAGAGCATGGACAACGGCGGCGGCCCGGCCTGCCTGCGCCTGCGGGTGGTGTTGTCGGCGGCCGAGCGGGCGGCGATGGCGCCCGCGGTCATGCTCGATGCGACGCGCCACACACAGCTGACCGAATGGGTCGAGCGCCACTATCGCGACCGGCTGGCCCCGGACGACCTCGCCGACCCCGCCCTGCTCGACGAAACCCGCGTCGCGCTGGATGAACTGACCCGTCTCCTCGGCCTGGGCTCGATCTACTCGTTCCAGACCGAAGGCGCCTGAGTGCGTTCGCCCGTATTCGCAGCCGCGTACACAGCACGCTCGCCGCTCCAAGCCGCTGGAGGATTCGCCCCTTTGATCGCCGGCCGGATCGGCCCCGTCGTTCCTGCGCGTCGGATTCATCGTTCTCGAGCGGGTGCGCGATCGTCAACGACTGGTCGGCGCGCCATACTGTGCACCCCAGCACCTTAGCGCTGTGATACAGGAGAGCGACTTGGCCGATAACCGCAACACGAACACTGCCCCCGGTGCCAGCCGCTGGAGTGACCGCGCCACCCACCGCCACTGGCTGGCGGCCGAAGGCCTGGACCTGCTGGAGTTCTATCGCGCGTCCTGCCGGGCCGGCGGCGGCTTCGGGCCGCTCGACGTCAATCGCGAACTGGCCTCCGATACGGCCGACACATTGATCACGGCCCGCATGACGCATTGCTATGCCCTGGCCACGCTCCAGGGGGTGCCCGGTGCGTCCACGCTCGCGCATCACGGCGTGGTCGCCCTCGCTGAACTGCTGCGCGACGACGCACACGGCGGCTGGTTCGCCGCCGAACCGACGCCCGGCTTCGACGATTCCAAGCAGTGCTATATCCATGTCTTCGTGGCCCTCGGCGCGGCCAGCGCCACGCGCGCGGGCATCGAGGGCGCCCGCGCCCTGCTCGACGATGTGCTCGCCGTGCTGGAATCCCGCTTCTGGTCGGCCGGTGAACAAGCCTACGTGGAAGCATATGCACGCGACTGGACCGGGCTTGCGGACTATCGCGGCGCCAATGCCAACATGCACGCGACCGAGATGTGCCTGGAACTGGCCGACGTGCTGGATGACAACAGCTGGCGCAAGCGCGCGCTGGCGATCGTCACACGCCTGATTCACAACGTGGCCGCCGACAACGGCTGGCGTGTGATCGAGCATTTCGATGCGAACTGGCGCATCGTGGCGGATTTCAACGCCGACAAGCCGGACGATGATTTCAAGCCGTTCGGCGCCACCCCGGGCCACGGCTGTGAATGGGCGCGCCTGTTGCTGCATCTGGAAGCCGGCCTCGGCGCCAAGGCGCCCGACTGGCTGGCCCACGACGCCGCGCAACTGTTCGACAAGGCCATGGCCGAGGGCTGGGAGGCTGACGGCAATCCCGGCATGGTCTACACCGTCGACTGGGACGGCGCCGCCTGTTCACGCCGGCGGCGTCACTGGACCCACGCCGAGGCCGCCGCCGCTGCCGCCGCGCTGGGCGCGCGCACCGGCGAGGCCCGTTTCGAGATCTGGTACCGGCGGCTCTGGGATTTCATCCGCGATGTGTATATCGACGACGATCGCGGCAGTTGGCTGCAGGAACTGGACGGCGAACTCGGCCTCGATCGCGACGATGGTCATCTCAAGGCCGATCTGTATCATGCGTATCAGGCCACGCTGCTGCCGCGTTTGCCGCTCGCGCCGACCCTGGCCGTGGCGGTCGATACGCTCTGAACCGGACACACGACCTCACCCTTATAACGCTGAAACCGGCTTATGTCCGACCGCGATCCGAACGATCCCCGAACCCAGCGCGGCAGCCAGCGGCTGCCGCGCTGGGCCGGCTATCTGCTCATTGCCGCCGATGTCGTTCCCCGGCCGCTGTTTCTGACCTGCTGGCTGGCCACGCTCTTTGCGCTGTGGATGACACTGCCGACCGATTCGATCTGGATTCAGGTGGCCGTGCTGCTCATCGCCTCGATCGCAACATTGGCGGCGGTCACGCGCGCCGCCGCCACCCAGGCCGGCGAGCGCGGCGCGCTCGGCGCCTATGTCGCCCGGCTGGCCGCCACGACGTCACTCGGGCGTTGTCTGACCGATTTTCTCGGCGGGCGGCGCGACTGATCCAAAATTGGGCGCAGGATTGAAGTGCCGCCCAGACGTCTCATTGTCGCCTCGAATCGCGCCTGGCAAGGCGCGAGCCGCCGGTACGTGAGTGTCCCGGCCAGGACGAGCAACACCGCCGGTCGCGCTGTGCCTCACCCCGCGGCAATGTCAGACTAGGCGCACGATCTGGCTCTTTGCGCCAGGCGCGCAATGGCTTACCCGGAGTGCTCCATGCCCGCTCATTCGTTCGTATCCGCGGCCTCGATCCGAGACCGTTTCGCTTCGGCGATGTCGACCATGTACCAGAACGAGGTACCGCAGTACGGCACGCTACTGAAGCTCGTGGCCGATATCAACGAGCGCACGCTGGCGGATAATCCTGCCCTGGCCCGGCAGATGGCCGCGGCCAACGATCTGGCTCGGCTGTCGGTCGAGCGCCACGGCGCGATTCGTGTCGGCACGGCCGAAGAACTTGGCATGCTGAGCCGCCTGTTCGCGGTGATGGGTATGGCGCCGGTCGGCTACTACGACCTGGCGGCGGCCGGGGTGCCGGTGCATTCGACGGCGTTCCGGCCGATCGAGACCGAGACCCTGGCGATCAATCCGTTCCGGCTGTTCACGTCGTTGCTGCGGCTCGATCTGATCGAGGATGACAATCTACGCCAACGCGCCGCCGATATTCTCGCCGTGCGCGATATCTTCACGCCGCGCGTACGCGAACTGATCGCGCGTTTCGAAGCCGAAGGCGGGCTCACCGAGGCCGAAGCCGACACATTCGTCGCCGAGGCGATTGAGACCTTTCGTTGGCACGAAGACGCCACGGTCGATTACGCGACCTACGAGGCGCTGGCATCGGAACACAAGCTCATCGCCGACGTGGTCTGTTTCCGCGGCCCGCATATCAATCATCTGACACCGCGTACGCTGGATATCGACGCCGCGCAGGCGGCCATGCCGGAATACGGCATCACGCCGAAGGCCGTCATCGAAGGCCCGCCCCGGCGCGACGTGCCCATCCTGCTGCGCCAGACCAGTTTCAAGGCGCTGGAGGAGTCGATCCGCTTCGCGGGCGACACCGAAGGCCGACATACCGCGCGCTTCGGCGAAATCGAGCAACGTGGCGTGGCGCTCACGCCCGACGGGCGTGCGTTGTACGATCGGCTGCTGACCGCCGCCCAAACCTACAAGCGCGACGCCAATGACGACTACCAGGCCGCGCTGCACGGCATATTCGAGGAGTTTCCGGACGATCTCGATACGTTGCGTCGGCGCGAGCTGGCTTACTTCCGTTACCAAGCTGCCGGCGAATCGCTGATTGATGCCAGTGCGCCCGCCGACGACGACAGCGCCATCGAAGCCCTCCTGGCCTCGGGGCATGTCGTGGCCCACCCGATCGTCTACGAGGATTTCCTGCCGGTGAGCGCGGCGGGCATCTTCCAGTCCAACCTCGGCAGCGACGAGGCCGGCGAAGGCACGGCCGCCGCCAGCCAGCAGGAACTCGAGGCGGCCCTGGGCCAACCCATCATCGACCCGTTCGCGCTGTATGCCCGGATCGAGGCAGACTCGAAGCGCGCGGCGCTGGATATGCTGATGGGCCTTGCACCGCAAAACAGGCCGGCCTGAGCGGGCTTGGTCGCCCGCCGCGAACCCGACAAAAGCAGTCCGCAAATGGACGCGAATAACGCAAATGGAGCGGCGTGTCGTGCGCGGGCAGATTCCGGTGCTTTTGGGCCGCCGGCCGACTGACGCAGAGCGCGCCACGCCCGGCATTGCGCAATCTTGTTTAATTTGCGTTTCTTGCGTTCATTTGCGGACTCGTCTTCCCGATCCGACACAAAAAAGCGCGCCGGGTTATCCCGGCGCGCTGTCTGAGCCAGCTGGACGCGCTCGCGTTATTCGTCCTTGGCGGGCGGCGCCTTGTGGAAGTACTTCTTGTAGATCCTGGCGTAGGTGCCGTTGTCCCTGACGGCCTTGAGCGCCTTGTCGAACTTCTTGGCCAGGCCCTGCTCGTTCTTGCGGAACGCGATACCGAAACCGTCGCCGAAGTATTTCTTCGGGCCGGTCAGGTCAGCCCCGGCCTGGCGATATTTATCCGGATGCGGATCGATCAGCGTGCTCTGCCCGGTGATCTGGTCGAAGAACGCGGCATCGAGGCGGCCGGCGGACATGTCGACGGCGACGTCGTCGGCGTTCTGATAACGCTTGATGATGGCGATATTGCCGTATTTGTCGGTGACGTAGTTGTCCTGGACCGTGCCACGCTGCACGCCGATCTTCTTGCCCTTGAGCGTCGCGGCGTCGATCTTGTGCAGCGAGCTACCGGTCGGCACAAAGAACGCGGACGGCACCACGATGTAGGGCGTCGAGAACAGCACGTGCTTCTTGCGTGCGTCGTTGATGGTCATCGACGACATGATGGCGTCGTACTTGCGCGCCATCAGGCCCGGAATGATGCCGTTCCAGTCCTGCTGCACCCAGCTGCAGTGCAGACCGGCCTGCTTGCACAGGGCATTGCCCAGGTCGATGTCGAAGCCGGTGAGCGTACCGTCCGGCTTGGTGTATTCCATCGGCTTGTAGGGCACATTGGTGGCGATGCGCACGTTGTCGCCCGCGGCACTCGCGGTCGTGGCGATACCGGCGCCCAGTGCCACGCTCGCGGCCAGCACGGATACGGTAAGCAGTTTTTTCATGATCGATTCGGTCCTCGTGAATGGGTGCGGCCGGAAGCGACGAGCGCCGCCGACACGACGCGTGGATTGAACCACGGATGTCGCACCGTGAACATGCACAAAACGTGCTATGTCGATGGCTTTCCTCCCTCAGGCCGGCTTGAGATGCCGCAGCAGGCGCTTCTCGGCCAGCCGGAATCCGCCCTGGATGGCGAAGCTCAAAACCATGTAGACACAGGCCACGAATATGAAGGCCGGGAACGGCGAGTAGAAACGGGCATAGACATAGTAGGCCGCGCCGGTCAGATCGGTGATGGTCACCGCCGAGGCGATCGAGCTGGCATGCAGCATGAAGATTACCTCGTTGCCATAGGCCGGTAGCGCGCGCCGGAACGCCGACGGCAGCACGATCCGCCGGTAGCAGGTGAACGTCGACATGCCGTAAGCGCGAGCGGCTTCGATCTCGCCGCGTGGCGTGGCCCGGATCGCGCCGTAAAAGATTTCCGTGGTGTACGCGCCGGTATTGAGCGCAAACGATAACAACGCCGGGTACAACGGGTTGTCGATGAAGAACGCGAACCAGCTCTGCTGCACACCGGGTATGAAGGCAAAACCGTAATACGCGATGTAGAGCTGGATCAGCAGCGGCGTGCCACGAAACACATAGGTGTAGACCCAGATCGGCCCGGATATCCAGATCCGGTTCGAGGCCCGGCCGATCGACAACGGCACCGCCAGCACGATGCCGACGAGCAGCGAAATAAAGACCAGTTGCACCGTGCTGACCAGGCCTTGCCAGTACTGTGCGAACGTCGCCGGGGTGAAGATGTCGTTGTGCGACAAAAACGGGGCGACATGCGCGAGCCACTGTTCCATCACACCCCCTTCCTGGACGTATTGAAGCCGGCGTCGTAACGCCGGCGCAGCCAGCCGACGAACAGCTCGGAGACACTGGTGATGGCCAGGTAGCCCATCCCCACCGGTACCATGAACAGAAACGGCTCGTGCGTGGCCTTGGTCGCCTGGTCGGCGATGCGCACCATATCCGACAGGCCGATGATCGAAACCAGTGCAGTGGCCTTGAGCAACACCATCCAGTTGTTGTTGATGCCCGGCAGGGCGTGGCGCATCATCAACGGAAAGCGCACGCGCCGGAACGCCAGCCAGCCGCTCATGCCGTACGCCCGCGCGGCCTCCATCTGACCGGCGTCGACCGCGAGGAAAGCACCGCGGAATGTTTCCGACATGTACGCGCCGTAGATCACGCCCAATGTGATCACGCCGGCCACGAAGGCGTTCACGTTGACGAAGATGTCGGTACCGAGCCAGGCGTTGATCTGGTCCATCGCCACATTCACGCCGATCTGGCCGCCATAGAACAGCAGCATCATCATCACCAGATCGGGCACGCCGCGAATGACCGTGGTGTAAAGCAACGCCAGACCGCGCAGGACACGCGAGCGAGAGAGTTTCACGCTGGCCACCACCAGCCCGATCACCAGCGCCAGTACCAGCGAAAGCAGCGCCAGCTCAGCGGTGAGCGCCGCGCCGCCGAGCAGGCGCCAGCCGTAACCCTGAAAATCGATCATCGCCAGTGTCCTGTCCTGGGGTATTAGAAGCGCGGACCGAGGAACTGTCGCAGTCGCGGCGAGTTCGGATTTTCCAGAACATCACCCGGCTTGCCGGCCTCTTCCACGCGCCCCTGGTGCAGATAGATCACCTGCGACGACACGTCGCGGGCGAAATCCATCTCGTGGGTGACCACCACCATGGTCCGGCCCTCGTCGGCCAGTCCCCGCATCACCTTGAGCACATCGCCGACCAGCTCGGGATCGAGCGCCGAGGTTGGTTCGTCGAACAACATGACCTCCGGGTCCATCGCCAGCGCGCGGGCGATCGCGCCGCGCTGTTGCTGGCCGCCGGACAGCTGGGCCGGAAAATACTCGGCTCGCTCGGCCAGGCCCACCCGTTCGAGCAACGCCATGCCCTGCTCGCGCGCGTCCTTTTTCGACTTGCCCAGCACATGCACGGGCGCCTCGATGACGTTGCCGATCAACGTCATGTGCGCCCATAGGTTGAAGCCCTGGAACACCATCGACAGCTTGGCGCGAATACGCTCGACCTGCTTCCAGTCGGCCGGCTCGCGCTCACCGCGCCTGGTCTGAAACGCCACCGGCTCGCCGTGCACGACGATATCGCCGGCATTGGGGATCTCGAGCAGATTCATGCAGCGCAGGAACGTGCTCTTGCCCGAGCCCGAGGCGCCGATCAACGAGATCACGTCGCCCTCGTGCGCCTCCAGTGAAAGACCTTCGAGTACCGGATTGTCGTTGAAGCTCTTGTGCAGGTCTCGAACGACCAGCGGTATCGCGTTATCGGCCATGCGCGTTCAGTCGCCCTCGCAAAACGGCAAACGAAATAGCCTAGCAGGCACGTGATCACAACGACATCACGCATCCGTCGTAGCAGGGGCCGGCACCGGTCGGGCCAGCAACGCAGCGCGGGCACCGCGTTCCACATTCGCGTTGGGGAACACGATATACACCGGCGCATCGGCAACGATCGTCACGCCGGCCTCGCGGTCCCGGGCAATCACGGACCCGACGTCAAACGGCGTGAAATTGGCTATATCGTCGCCGAACCCCAGCGAAAAATCTTCGCTGACGCGACGCAGCTCGTCGATTACATGGAAGAACACCAGCCTCTGTGGCGACGCTTCCGCCGCGACCTCGCCCGCCACGCGCGCGCCCAGCCAATCGGCCATCGGCGTCAGTGCCGTGATGTCGTTGGCGCCAAAGGGGGCCACCCGGCCGAGTTCGAGCGTGAAGGCGACGACCCTGTGCCGGGCGCGGCTGTAATGCGAGAAGGTGGGGCTCGCCACATGCTGGGACAGCACCGCCTGCAGCCCGGCGGCGGCGAGCGCGCGCCAGACCGGCGCCGGGGTCTCGACGGCGGCGAACGGCTCGACCGCGAACCGCGGATAACGACTGGCCCGGATCGCGGTGTGCATATCCAGATGCAATGGCGTCCCGCGTTGGCCGCCGGCCGAGGCTCCGGTGGCGTGGGTGGTCCAGAACGCATCGAGCGCATCCATCAACTCGCGGGCGCGCCGATGTTCACGGCTCTCGCCCGCGGCGGCGGGGCGCTCGAACAGCCGATTGAGATTGGTATCGAGATAACGGGTACCGGCCGCGATCGCGGCCGGATGGCCGACCACGAGCAGTACCGGCGCGCCGACCGTTAGACAGCCATGATCCAGGTCACCGGCCAGATCCAGCAGCAACTCCAGCGGTGCGGTTTCGTTGCCGTGTATGCCGGCAGAGATGACCGTGGCCGCGGCATCGGCGACCGGCGTCATCGGCACCAGCTCGACGATCCCCGGGCCGCGATCGATGACGCGGTCGCCGCCGGGCAGCTCGATGGTATGGAACGGGACGGGCCGGTCGGCCATGGCGGCACAGAGCATATCGCGCAGACGTCGCGGCGAACCGTTTGTCGGGTGATCCGAAGTCATACCCCTCCCTTGAACATGGCACGGCAAAGCCGGGCCGGGCTCCTGATCCGTCAATGATCGGCGCTGACGCCCCGGGCGCCGTTCGATTCCGCGGTGACATGCACCAACCAGCGTTCGATAAGCGCCTGATTACGGCGATTCGCCTTGTATGTCATGTCGAACAGATCGCCGGCGACCGGAATCAGACCGACCGCGAAATCGACGCCCACGTGGCTACCCATGCGGATCAACAAACGCTTCGGCGCGCCCAGACGCACGGCCTCGCCGATGGTCAGGCTGGACAGGAGCAGCCCGGAAAAATCGCCGACGACCGGCAGGAGGCCGATGAGACCGTCGATACCGACGCGCTTGCCGATCATCGGCACACGCCAGGCGTCGTCGAGCCAGTACGCCAGCTTGCGGATACGCACCAGGCTGGCGCGACGCCTGGCCTGCAGATCGGCATTGGCGTGATCGGGCATGGGCCGGTATGAATAGACAGAAAATTCGCAAGTCATCCGCAGTATACGGGAACGATCGCCAGGGCCCCCGCGTCGCGCTCGTGCACCGTGCACAATCGTCAATGCCGGCCGCTGTGATAGCGGGGCCGAAACCCGGACAGTGCAAGCCGGCGTTGTCGCGCACTGGCGTAGACTCGATACCCGGCGCCCCGGCCAGGAGCCTGCCACCCCGCCCGGCGCGGCGCGGCGCGGGCCACATTCACAGCCCCTGGACCGGCTGCGGCAGCGCGGCTGTTCGGACAACGACAGATGAGAGATGAATGTATTCAGGCATGATTGGCCCGGCTTTTCCGAGCCCATCGAGACCGATCGCCAGGGCGTCCGGACCGCTCTGTATGTAGCGCGCGAGACGCCGCCCGAGGCCGCCGCGCCACCCTCGCTGGCATGCGTGACCGCCGGTGGCCACGGGCCGTCTCCGGCCGGTCTGGCGGGCCCGCTCATGCGGCGCGTGACGAGGCGACCATGAGCGCCGCCCCCCGTCCGCTCGGCGAAGCGCTGGCCGCCCTGCGCGACGCCCGCGGCGCGATCGCGAAACGGCGCGATCCATTGTTCCACCAGCGCCTGGCCGAATTGCGGCACTGGCAATCGGACCGGGTCGCGGCCTTTCATGCCGAGCGCGTCGCCGCCTATGACGGTGATGCCCTGCTCGAGTTTCTCACGCGTCGTTTTTATCGCGATGCCGATTGGTCGGAGCTGATCGGGCGGCCGGAAAAAGTCGCACGCGCGGTCGACCGGATCGTCGACCGCGACCGCCCGCTGGTGATCACCATCGAACTCCAGGCCGCGGCGGAAAGCCTCGACACCGCGATGACCGACGCGCTGCTGGCCGACAACGCCAGCCTCAACCCGCACAGCTATGTGCGCGCGCTGCGCCGGGTCGGCCGGCGCGACGACCGGCTGCAGCAGATTCTGTGGCTGGAGGAACTGGTGGATCTGGTTGCCGACTATGCCGACAACCGCGCCGCGTGGTGGGCCTTCAAACTGGCCCGCGCGCCGGCCCGCACCTTCGGTCTCGGCCGAACCTACGATCTGCTGGCCGAGGGTTACGCCGCCATGCGCGCCACCACCGATCTCAAGGCCGGCACGCGCGAAGTGATCGCCGCCCAGCGCGCGCGGCTCGAACGGCTCATGGGTTACGAGCTGGTCGATTGATATCCCTGCCAAACTCAGCCCGTAAGCGCCCTGCCCTGATCGTCGAACAGATGGCAATCGTCGGCTGAGAACGTTACCTGAACCGTGTCGCCGGGCTGAGCCTTCGTGTAGGCATCGGCCTGAACCACGAACCGCTCGGAGCCGCCATATTCGCAGTAGAGATAGGTCACGTTGCCCAAACGCTCGGTGACTTTGACCGGAATGTTCAGGATCGCATCTCCATGCGTACCTTCGTGCAGATGCTCGGGGCGGATGCCGAGCTTGATTCCTGTGTCTACGGCCAGTTTCTCGCTAGAGGGCAGCGGAATATTAAAGCTCGCTGGTGCAGCGGTATCGTGCTCTGCGTTCGCAAGGACAAGTTCTATGTTCCCTTCAACAGCTTTTTTGACGGTGGTGTCGATAAAATTCATGCGCGGCGAGCCGATGAAACCGGCAACAAACGCATTGCTCGGCCGCTCATAGATCTCGAGCGGGGAACCGACCTGCTGGACGTTGCCATCACGCAGCACCACGATCTTATCGGCCATCGTCATCGCCTCGACCTGATCGTGGGTGACGTAGATCATCGTGGTTTCAAGCTGGCGATGCAGTTCCTGCAACTGCACGCGCATCTCTACGCGCAGTTCGGCATCCAGGTTCGACAGCGGCTCGTCGAACAGAAAAACCTGCGGTTCCCGAACGATGGCCCGCCCGATAGCCACGCGCTGGCGCTGCCCACCCGACAACTGCTTCGGCTTGCGATCAAGCAGTTTCTCCAGCTGAAGGATGCCTGCGGCTTTTTCGACCTGCGCGCGAACCTCTTTCTTGTTCACCCGCGCCATGCGCAACCCGAAACCCATATTCTGTTCGACCGTCATATGCGGATAGAGCGCGTACGATTGGAATACCATGGCAATACTACGATCGGCCGAATCAACCGTATTGACGCGTTCGTTGCCGATATACAAATCGCCGTCGGTGATGTCTTCTAGCCCGGCGATGAGTCGCAGCAGCGTGGTCTTGCCGCAGCCCGACGGACCAACAAAGACCACGAACTCTCCGTGCCGAATGTCCATATCCACGCCGTGGATGGTTTCCACGTCGCCGAATCGCTTGACTATGCCGCGCATCGCTATATCGGCCATTTTTTAAGTCTCCCTGTTAATGCAAAAGGCTGTAGCGATTCGCGATGCGGCCAGCCGCCGCGATCACGAGCGGCGCGATGGATTCCATGAGCCTGGGGGCCATGCGCATCGAGGGCGCGGTGATACTCACCCCGCCCACAACATCGCCGCTTCGGTCGACGATTGCCGCCGCGACGCAGCGCACGCCCGGCTCGTGCTCTTCCATGTCGTACGCGCAACCTTGCTCGCGAATCGCGTCGAGTTCGGTCTGCAGCGCCTTGCGATCAGTGATCGTATGGGCCGTATGGCCAATCAGCTCCTGGGTGTCGAGCAGCTCGTCGAGCCGTTCCGGTTTGAGGCTCGCCAAAATCGCTTTGCCGATGCCGGTGCAATACAGCGGCCCGCGCTTGCCGACTGCGGAATACAAGCGCAGCGCGCTGGAGCTGTCCCGCTTGTCGATGTAAACCATGGTGTCGCCGTCGAAAGCTGCCAGATGAACTGTCTCGCCAGTCTGCTCGGCCAGCCAATCCACATCCGCGCTCGCGACCGAACGCAGATCCGATGAAAGCCAAGACTCATGCGCGAGTTCAAGCAGCCTCAGACCCGGGCGGTACGTCTGAGTAGACTTGTCGAATGTGATCAGTCTTTCGGCCGCCAGTGCGCGCAAAAGGCGATGCAGTGTCGCCCGAGGGTGCCCCGACCGATTCAGAAGATCGGTGAAACGCGGCGGCACCGCCGTACTCTCGGCAATGAGATCGAGCAGAGAAATCGCCTTATGAAATAAGGACATCGTGTTGGCATCCGGAGCATTCGAAAGGACCTTGACAGCTTCACGCTGTGCCGCTAGCTTAATTTGAAACAAAGTTCCGAATAATGGAACTATAGTCGTAGAGAGCCGGTCGGGTACAACGGCCGCTTCAGGAGGAGACAACGTGTCATCAAAGGCCACGGTGGCGCCCCGCCAACCGCTTGTCAGACGCGGCGCACTAGCACCGTATCTGTTCGTGGCGCCCGCTTTTGTGTTCTTCGCCATCTGGGTGATATACCCAATCATCCAGAGCTTCATCGTGAGCTTTTATCAGTGGAATGGCTTCGGGGCGGGTCATTTCATCGGTTTCGGCAACTATCGTGAGCTCTTTACCTCGGACCAATTCTGGACCTCGCTGGAAAACAACATCCTGTGGCTGGTGTTGTTCATGCTGGCGCCTCCGCTCGGCCTGCTGATCGCACTGTTTCTCAATCAGAATATCCTCGGAATCCGGCTCGCCAAATCGCTGTTCTTTTTCCCCTTTGTCTTATCCCAGGTCGTGATCGGCCTGGTTTTTTCATGGTTCTATCAACCTGACGGCGGCCTGATAAACGCTTTTCTTGGCCTATTCGGCGTGCCGCCGGTTGCGGTGTTGTCGAGTCCGACGCTGGTGAATTTCGGCATCATCGCGGCCGGGCTTTGGCCGCAGATTGCCTATTGCATGATCATCTATCTGACCGGTCTTAACAGCGTGAATCCGGAACAGATCGAGGCGGCCCGGCTGGAAGGCGCCAAAGGTCTGCGCCTGCTCTGGCACGTGATCCTTCCGCAGTTGCGCGCCGCGACCTTCATCGCGGTAGTCATCACGGTTATCGGCGCGCTGCGCAGCTTTGACCTGATCTCGATCATGACGCAGGGCGGGCCATTCAACAGTTCCAGCGTGCTGGCCTGGTTCATGTATCAGGAATCTATCACCAACTATCGCGAAGGCTACGGTGCCGCGATAGCCGTGATTCTGTTCCTGATCATGAGCGTGTTCATTGGCTTCTTCCTGTGGCGCATCTTAAAGGACCGGATTCGCTGATGTTCCCAAAACCGATACAAAAACAATCGCGTGCAGTCCAGATCGGCTATCGCATCGCGGTACCCGTGGTGCTGCTGCTCTGGCTACTGCCATTGATCGCGGTGTTTCTCACATCGATGCGTTCGCTGGCCGACATCAACGCCGGTAACTACTGGGGCGTACCCACCCAGATCACGCTGGTACACAACTTCGCCGAAGTCTTCCAGCAGACACCGATGCTGCGCTATCTGATCAACAGCCTGATCATCACCATCCCGTCGGTAATTGGCGCGATCGCACTGGCCACGGTGGCCGGCTTTGCGCTCGCCAAGTATCGTTTTCGCGGCAGCGTGTTCCTTTTCGCGCTGTTTGTTGGCGGCAACTTCGTGCCGTATCAGATTTTGATGGTGCCAGTACGTAACTTCTCGCTCGCGATCGGCCTTTACAACACCTACTGGGCGCTGATCCTTTTCTATATCGCGTTCCAGAGCGGGTTCTGCGTGTTCTTTATGCGCAATTTCATCGCCGAATTGCCGGACGATCTACTGGAGGTCGCGCGTACCGAGGGCGTCAGTGAATTCAAGATCTTCATCCATATCGTACTGCCGCTGGTGCGCCCTGCGCTCGCCGCACTCTCGGTACTGATCTTCACCTACGTATGGAACGACTATTTCTGGGCGCTGGTGCTGGTTCAGAGCGACAGCGTACGGCCCGTCACCACCGCTCTACAGTCATTGCAGGGCCATTTCACCGCGTCCTGGCAGTTGGTTTCGGCGGCCGCTCTGATCGCCGCAATGCCGCCGGCCGTGCTGTTCTTCGCCATGCAGCGTCATTTCGTGGCCGGGTTAACGCTCGGCGCGAGCAAGGGCTAGGCGCTCAAACAAAGCACGCCATCATGACTCGACTCGACTCGGCCACCACCACGCTGATCATCGACGACGGCATCGTCGGACTGCCGCGCGTTGCCTACTGGGGCAAACGACTGCAAAGCGACATCAGCCAAGCCATGCTGGCGGCCGATCGCTCACGGGCCCTGCCGCAAGGCGGACTAGACGACGACGTCGCTCTGTCGTTGTTACCGGAAGCCGGCGCCGGTTTCATGGGCCATCCTGGCATCGCCGGTTCACGCGGCGGATACGAGTGGCTGACCCGCTTCGAGACCGACGCGATCGAAAAACAGTGCAATACCCTGGTGATCATCGCCCGCGACGATGTTGCTGCGCTTGGGCTTACCATCGAACTGACGCTCGACGACGAGTGCGGTGTGCTCACCAGCGCCGTCGAGCTTGTCAATAACGGCGACGCGCCCTATACCGTCGACTGGCTCGCCGCTCTGGCCTGCCCGCTGCCGGCGCGCGTGGACGAACTGCTGACGTTCGAAGGGCGATGGAGCCGCGAATTCCAGACCCGTCGACAGTCCTGGCCAGACCAGGCATTGACTGGCGACAACCGTACTGGGCGCACGTCGCACCACAGTTTTCCGGGGCTGATTGCTGGCACAGCCCATTTCGGCGAACAGGCCGGCGAGGTGTTCGGCTTTCATCTCGGCTGGAGCGGCAATCACCGCTGGCTGGCAGAGCGCCTGCGCGACGGTCGACGTCAGGTTCAGTTGGGCGAGTTGCTGCTTCCCGGCGAAATTGTGCTCGAACCCGGCGCGCGCTATAAAACGCCGGTGGCGTACGCAGCGTGGTCCGGAACGGGACTCTCGGGCATGGCCAACGCCTGGCATCGGTTTGTGCGCAGGAGGATCCTGCCAAGCGCGACGCAAACGCCCCGTCCGGTGCACGCCAACACGTGGGAAGCCTTCTATTTCGATCATCAGCCGGCGCGCCTCATGGCGTTCGCGGATCGCGCCGCCGCGCTCGGCTGCGAGCGCTTCGTACTCGACGACGGCTGGTTCCGCGGCCGCGACGACGATCGCCGCGCGCTGGGCGACTGGACCGTTGACGCCGGCAAATACCCGGACGGCCTCGCGCCGCTGGCCCAGCACGTCAACGCACTGGGCATGCAGTTCGGATTATGGGTCGAACCGGAAATGGTCAATCCCAATTCAGATCTGTTCCGCGCCCATCCCGACTGGATCCTCGCTACGCCGGGTTACCGCCAGCCGATCGGCCGGCATCAGTACGTGCTCGATCTGGCGCGGCCCGAGGTTCGCGCGTATCTGTTCGAGCATCTCGACGCATTGCTTTCGAACCTGCCGATCGCGTATCTGAAATGGGATATGAACCGCGATCTGACTCAGCCGGGCCACGCGGGCCGGCCGGCAGTGCATGCCCAGACCCGCGCGGTCTATGAACTGATCGATCGAATTCGCACCGCGCATCCGACGCTCGAGATCGAATCCTGCGCCTCGGGTGGGGCCCGCGCCGATTTCGGCATCCTGCAGCGCACCGATCGTGTCTGGACATCCGACTGCAACGACGGCATCGAGCGTCAGAGCATTCACGACGGCTTTCGCCTGTTCTTTCCGCCCGAGATCATGGGCGCACACATCGGGCCCAACCCGTCGCACACCACGGGCCGCGTCATCGAATTCGATTTTCAGGGCGCGACCGCGCTATTCGGCCATTTCGGTCTGGAACTCGACGTCACCGCCCTGAACGAACAGGAGGCGGACGATATCGCGGCGTGGATCAGAGTCTATAAGGATTGGCGCGCTCATCTGCACGGCGGCCACCCGGTCCGGCTGGACGTCGACGAGTCCGGCGTGATCGCACACGGCATCATCACGCCGGACGGTAACCGCGCGCTTTATGCTTACGCCCGGCTCGCCTCGGCCCGTGATCCGGTACCGCCCCCGCTCCGCCTGACCGGCCTGGCGCCTGATCGACATTATCGCGTGCGCTTGCTCGACCACCCGAGGCGCAAGGATTTCGGCATGCGAACCATGCCCGACGCACTCAACGAGAACGGGCATACATTCACCGGCGAATGGCTGGAGCGCTGCGGAATCCAGATACCGATCGTAGCGCCGCAGCAGGCGCTGCTGATCGCCGCAGACGCCGTGCACTAACCCTATGAACCAGAAAATGACAACCGACGCCGCCGAACGCCGGATGACGCTAGGCGTTTGCTACTACCCGGAACACTGGCCGGAAACTCAGTGGGCAGTAGATGCCCGTGAGATGCGGGCCGTCGGCATAAGCCGCGTGCGCATCGCCGAATTCGCCTGGTCTCTAATCGAACCGGCACCCGGCCAATTTGACTGGGGCTGGCTGGATCGCGCGGTCGAGACTTTGGCCGACGCCGGCCTGGACCTCATCATGTGCACGCCGACCGCCACCCCACCGCGCTGGTTGATCCGCCGTCATCCAGACATCCTGGCGGTCGGCGCCGACGGGCATACCCGCGGATTTGGCTCGCGTCGACACTACTGCTTTTCCAGCCCGGCCTATCGCGCCGAGAGCCGGCGCATCAGCGCTGCCGTAGCCCAGCGCTACGGCGCGCATCCGGCGGTCATCGCCTGGCAGACGGATAACGAATATGGCTGCCACGATACCGTGGTTAGCTATTCGCAAGCTGCAGCCCAGGCATTTCGCGAGTGGCTCGCCGACCGCTACGGCACGATCGATACGCTCAATGCGGCCTGGGGCACGATTTTCTGGAGCCAAGTCTACGACTCGTTTGACGATATCGATCCGCCGATTGCTGCCGTCACTGAGCCCAATCCCGCGCAGTGCGTAGATTTTCGGCGCTTCTCCTCCGACCAGGTCGTGGCTTTCAATCGGGAGCAGGTCGATATCCTGCGCGCTCATTCACCGGGGCGCACCGTGCTGCACAACGGCATGGGCTTCTATACCGGCTACGATCATCATGCCCTCGGCCGCGACCTGGACGCCTTTTCCTGGGATAGCTATCCGCTCGGCTTTCTCGACGTCGGACCCTGGGACGAGGCCACGAAACGCCGCTACATGCGGACCGGCCACCCGGATATGGCCGCGTTTCATCACGACCTCTATCGCAGCGTCGGCCACGGCCGGTTCTGGGTCATGGAACAGCAGCCGGGGCCGGTGAACTGGGCCACCCACAATCCCGCGCCATTAGCCGGCATGGTGCGACTGTGGAGCTGGGAGGCTTTTGCCCACGGCGCCGAAACAGTCTCTTATTTCCGCTGGCGCCAAGCCCCCTTCGCACAGGAGCAATGGCATACCGGCCTCTATCGGCCCGACGGCACGGCCGATGTGGCGCGTGACGAAGCCGCACGTGTAGCAGCCGAAATCGGGACAATCGGCGAGCTGACTCATGATCGGGCGCCAGTCGCGCTGATCTTCGATTACCAAGCCTGCTGGATGCTCGACACGCAGCCACAGGGCGCCAACTTCGATTACTGGCAACTCGCCTTCACCTTCTACGCCGGCCTGCGCCGGCTTGGGCTCGACGTGGATATCGTCGCCACCGATACCGATCTGTCGAACTACGCGCTCGTGGTAATTCCCAGCCTGCCCTTCGTCAGCGAGACCGCGCGCAAGGCCATCGAAAGCTATGCCGGGCCGACGCTGATCGGCCCACGCAGCGGCTCGCGAACCGGGACTTTTCACACACCGGACACACTCGCCCCGGGGGTGCTTCAGGACATACTGCCGCTACGCGTCGTGCGCGCCGAATCGTTTCGGCCCGGTTGGTCGGAAGCCGTTTCCGGATCGGATTATCACGGGAATATCGAACGCTGGCTCGAGCAGGTCGAAAGCAATCTTGCGCCCGAGGCACACTTGGCCGACGGGCGTGGCGTGGTCTACGCGTATGGTCAACGGCGTTATCTCGCGGGCTGGCCGGATCAAACACTCTGCGAGCTATTGTTAGCGCATATGGCGCGCGAGGCCGGGCTGGCCCCGCAGCATCTGCCCGATGGCCTTCGTATCCGTCGTCGGGCCAATCATGTTTTCGCCTTCAATTTCGGGCCACGGGCCCTGACAGCACCCGCACCGCCCGACGCGGAATTCGTTGTCGGTCAGCGCCAGATCGCGCCGGCTGATCTCGCCATCTGGCGGGCCCCCGATACTACCGGTTTTTAGCGCTCAACCATTTTCAGCTCCAAACCAATAGAAACAGAATACTAGGAGGAGACTCATGAAAAAACTACGTCAATGTATTGCGGTGCTCGGCCTGTGCGCTGCAGCCCTGCCGGCCGCCCAGGCCGCCACGCCGCTCGTCATCAATTCGGGGCTAAGCAATCCGGCCTCACAAAAGGCCTTTGCCGAGATCGTGGCGGATTTCAACAAGAGCCATCCGAATATCCAGGCCAAGGTCAATGTGTACGATCACGAGGCCGAGAAAACAGCGATCCGCAACTGGCTGGTGGCGAATCCGCCGGATCTCGTTTACTGGTATCCAGGCACGCGCATGCAGCTGTTCGTCAAGAACCACTTGTTTGCGGACATGTCCGATCTTTGGAACCAGATCGATTTCAAGAACAAGGTTTCGCCGGCGGTCACCGAACAGCTGACGTATAACGGCAAGCAGTGGGGCATGCCGTACACCTATTACATGTGGGGCATCTACTACCGCAAGGATATTTTCCAGAAATACGGCATTCAACCGCCCAAGACCTGGGACGAACTGCTAAAGGCCTCCGCAACGCTTAAAAAGAATGGCGTCAAGCCCTTCGCGCTAGGTGACAAGGAACTCTGGCCGGCCGCCGCCTGGTTCGATTATCTGGATATGCGGATCAACGGCTACGCTTTCCACGAGAGACTCTGTCACGGCGAAATTCCCTATACGGATCCGCGCGTGAAGAATGTCTTCGAACACTGGGCTACGCTGATCAAGAAGGGCTACTATACCGACGATCCGACGTCGTATCGCTGGCAGGGCGCCATGCGTTTTCTGTTGAACGGCAAAGCCGGCATGTTCCTGATCGGTTCATTCTTCCAGCAGAACATTCCGCAGAATCAGCGCTCCGAGATTGGCTTCGTACGGTTCCCGGAAATAAATCCGAAGGTCGCGATGGGTGAGGACGCGCCGATCGACATGCTGGCGATTCCGGAGCGCGCCGAGCACAAGAAGGCTGCTAAGACGTTCCTCGCCTTCCTAGTCAAACCAGACAACCAGACCCGGCTCAATGAAGCCCTGGGACAGCTACCGGTGGTGAAGGCCGCGAAGCCGCCAGAGAATGCGATTTTGAAGCAGCAGTTCAATATCATGAAGACGGTTCAACACACGGCCCAGTTCTACGACCGGGACAACAAGCCCGAAATGGCCAAGTTCGGCATGAGCCAGTTCCAGCGCTTCCTGGCCTATCCGGATCAGCTGGACTCGATCCTCAAAAAGCTTGAGCAGGAGCGTAAGCGCGTCTATCAGTAAGGCGTCGATCGCCAATTTATGGGCGCCGATCATCGGGATCGGCGCCGTCTTCCTGGAGCATGCCCACCTTTAGCCTGGCGGCATCGCTCATCAGTTCCATGTTCCACACGGCGGGTCGAACACGAGTCCAACGTCGACCTTCGCCACGATTAGCAACATCCAAATCTTATGACGATAACCATCAGCAGTGGCCATCTCGCGCCCATCATTTCCCTGGTCGCCGGCGTGGGGATCCTGCTCGCACCGCGCCTGCTCAGCTACATTGTGGCTGCGTATCTGATCGTGATCGGCGTGCTAGGGATCGTCCACTTCTAGACCGCGGACAGAACATTCGCCCCAGCCCCGTTTGGATGCAGCCCGGGCCGGCTAGAGCATGCCGACCTGGAGCTTGGCGGCGTCGCTCATCATTTCCATGCTCCAGGGCGGATCGAAGACCATTTCCACGTTCACCCGGACCACGGTCGGTACCATCTTCACCTTGGCGCGCACGTCGTCGACCAGGATGTCGCCCATCCCGCAACCCGGTGCGGTGAGCGTCATGTCGATATCGACCACGCGATTATCCGGGTCGCTGTGGTCGAATTCACAGCGATAGACCAGGCCGAGATCGACCAGATTGATCGGAATCTCCGGATCGAACACGGTCTGCATCTGTTCCCAGACCATCGCCTCGACGTCCTCGGCGGTGGCGTTGTCCGGCAACTTGAGCGGCTCCGGCATTTCCTTGCCGATGGCGTCGGCGTTCTCGCCCGCGATGCGGATGAGATTGCCGGCGATATAGACGGTGAACGAGCCACCCAGCGCCTGGGTGACGTTGCCGTGCGTTCCCACCGGAATCTCGACGGTGTCGCCGGCCGGGATGAGCACGGCCTCGCAGTCGCGCGTGAAAGTCACGGGTTCGTTCTGGGGCATTGACATGTCGAACCTCGCCGAAATCGGCGGCGTTTGTCGATCGGGCCGGTATTCTATCAACTCGACCAAACGATGGCTTGCCCGCCCGTTCGGCGCGGCCCGATCCCACCGCCAGACCGGGCCGCGTCTGGTAGCATCAAGCCGTCGTGAAACGGGTCGATGCTGAATGAGTGTTCGACAACTCGCATTACCGGGAATCACTGTATGACAAACGCTTTGCTCGTGGTGGCCCACGGCAGCCGCCGGGCCGAATCCAACGATGAGGTCCGCAGCCTGACCGACCGGGTCCGGACCACTGCCGGTGATCGCTTCGCGGCGATCGAGTGTGCCTTCCTGGAGCTGGCGCCGCCGAGCATTCCCGACGGACTGGAAAAGCTGATCCAGGACGGTGCCACGCATGTCACGGTCCTGCCGTATTTCCTGGCGGCCGGGCGCCATGTGGCCGAGGACATTCCGGCCGACGTCGCGCAGACCCGTGCCGCGCATCCGGACGTCACGATCGAGATCGCGCCCTATCTGGGCACCTCGGACGCCATGCCCGGACTGTTGCTGGATACGATCGACACCGCGGGCTGACCGCCAGAGGAGCTTGCCATGACCGCATCGCCCGCCGAACGGCGCTTCAACCCCACGCGGGCCGCAGCCGTGTGCGGCATCCTGGTCGCGCTGACCTCGCTGTCCGGCGCGCTGGCGCCGCCCGGCGACTGGTACATCGCCCTCGATCAGCCGCCGGGCACGCCGCCGAATGCGGCCTTCCCTATCGTCTGGACACTGCTGTACATCGCCATGGCCGTGGCCGCCTGGCGCGTGTGGCGCGCCCGCGGACTCGGCCGTGAACTGGGTCTGTTCGTGCTCCAGCTTGCACTCAACGCGCTGTGGATGCCCGTCGCCTTCGGCGCACACGCGCTGGGCTGGGCGCTGCTCGTGATCGTTGTGCTATGGCTGGCGATCGCGGCGACCACGGCGGCGTTCTGGCGCGCCGACCGCCTCTCCGGGCTGTTGTTCGCCGTGTATCTCGCCTGGGCCAGCTATGCGCTGTATCTCAACGCCGGCCTGGTCTGGCTGAACTGAGCCATGGGTTTTCGGGGCGAACAAAGCCTCTGGGGCCGGCGCTATCGCTGGCTGATGCGCACCGGGCGCATGGCGCCAAGCGGATGCCGCCGTGGCTGGCCGAATATGCAATGCATCCGGCACGAGCGCGGAAATTGACACCAATCCCATCGACCATTCGGAGGAGACTATGGCCGAATTGAATCCCCCCGCCGCGCCCAGTCTGGCGGGCAAGACGCTGTTCATCACGGGCGCCTCGCGCGGCATCGGGCTGGCCATCGCCAGGCGCGCCGCGGCCGACGGCGCCAACGTCGCGATCGCCGCCAAGACCGACAAGCCACATCCCAAGCTGCCCGGCACCGTGCATACCGCCGCCGCCGAGATCGAATCCGCGGGTGGCCATGCCCTGCCCATCGTCTGCGATATTCGCGACGAGAATGCGATCGAGGCGGCTGTGCGCGCAACCGCCGAGCATTTCGGCGGCATCGATATCTGCGTGAACAACGCCAGCGCCATTTCACTGACCCAGACAACGGACACGCCGGCCAAGCGCTACGACCTCATGCACCAGATCAACGGCCGCGGCACGTTTCTGGTCAGCCAGGCCTGTATTCCCTATCTGCGGCAGGCGGAAAACCCGCATGTGCTCAACCTCTCGCCGCCGCTGGATTTTCAGCCCAAGTGGTTCGCCCCGCACGTCGCCTATTCGATGGCCAAATACAACATGAGTCTGTGCGTGCTGGGCATGGCCGAGGAATTCCGCGACGACGGCATTGCCTTCAACGCCCTGTGGCCGCGTACCGGCATCGCCACCGCCGCCATCGACCTCATCGGCGGCGAGGAACTGCGCCAGCACTGCCGCATACCGGATATCGTGGCCGACGCGGCGCACGTCATCCTCACCCGGCCGGCACGTGAATTCACCGGCCAATTCTGTATGGACGACCGGATCCTGGCCGAAGCGGGCGTGACCGATTTCTCGGTCTATGCGGTCGACCCGAGCCAGGAACTCTGGCCGGACTTCTTCGTGCCGGACGATCTGCCGCCGCCGCCCGGCTCGATGGGCGGGGCTGCCTGAAGCACGCCATCCCACACGGGCCAGCGCCCGCAGCGGCCGTTTACATCCGCTTCGCAGCCCGTGGGCGCTCGACGATATGGCCTCGGTGCAGCGCTGACCCGTATTGCGTCCTGGTTTATGCTGCGCCTGTTTTACCGACGGACCCGACATGGCCAAGCGCGACTACATCACCCGTGAAGGCTGGCAGGCCCTGGCCGACGAGCTCGATCACCTCTGGCGCGTGAAACGCCCGTTCGTGGTGCGCAAGCTGGCGGATGCCGCGGCCGAGGGCGATCGCTCGGAAAACGCCGAGTACATCTACCGCAAGAAGGAACTGCGCGAGATCGACCGGCGCGTGCGCTATCTGGGCAAACGGGTCGACGAACTGACCGCGGTTTCGCCGCGAGCCGACAGCCCGGACCAGGTCTTCTTCGGGGCCTGGGTCGATGTGGTCGATGCCGACGACTCGCGGCATTGTTATCGCATCGTCGGCGCGGACGAAACGAATGCCGCCACCGGCGCAATCAGCCTGCATTCGCCGGTCGCACGGGCCCTGCTCGGCAAGCGCACCGGCGACGTGGTCGAAGTGCAACTGCCGGACTCGCGTCGCGAACTGGAAATCGAAGCCATCCGCTACAGCTGAGGCGCAGCCCACTGGACTATGCAACAATCCCGCGCTCATGCGTGGCGCGTTGACTCCGGCGGCCGATAGCGTTCTGCGCGATCCGGCCTTTCTCAAACTGCTGACCAGCCGGCTGACGGCGGCCACCGCGGTGCAGATCCAGTCTGTGGTGGTGGGCTGGCAGCTTTACGCCATGACCCACAGTGCGCTGACGCTGGGCTGGGTGGGGCTCGCCCAGTTTCTGCCGATGGCCGCGCTCGTACTGCCGGCCGGCGATGCCGCCGACCGCCTGCCGCGGCGCCTGCTGCTGATCGCCAGTGCCGCGATCATGACGCTGGTCTCGCTGATCTTCCTCGTACTCACGCTGTCCGGCACCCGGTCGCCCATCGGCTTTTTCGCAACGCTGGCGCTGTTCGGTGTCGCCCGGTCATTTTCGGGGCCGAGCCTGACCTCGCTGTTGCCGCAAATCGTGGGGGAAGCACACTTGCCCAAGGCGATCGCGATCAATTCGTCCGTTTTCCAGATCGCCGTCATCGGCGGGCCGGCCATCGGCGGCGCCATCTATCTGGCCGGGCCCAGCGTCGCCTATGCGGCATGCGCGACCCTGTTCGGGGTTGCCGCCGCTTCGGTGGCGCGGATCCGCCGCCCGCTGCCGGCCAAGGCCGACACCACGACCCAGAGCGCCTTCGCCCGGTTTACCGCGGGCATCGTTTACGTGCGTTCCCGGCCAATCATTCTCGGCGCCATCTCGCTGGATCTGTTTGCCGTGCTGCTGGGCGGCGCCACCGCCCTGCTACCGGTCTACGCCCACTCGATTCTGCATACCGGCCCGGCCGGCCTCGGCGCCCTGCGCAGCGCGGTGGCCGTGGGGGCGTTCGCCATGGGCCTGTATCTGAGCCGGGTATCGCTGAACCGCCGCGCAGGACCGACCATGTTCGTCGCTGTGGCCGTATTCGGTCTGGGGACGATCGTGTTCGGCTTGTCCACCCACTTCGCCCTGTCGTTCGCGGCGCTGGTCATCATGGGCGCGGCCGACATGATCAGCATGTTCGTGCGCTCGTCACTCATCCAACTGGCCACACCCGATGCCATGCGCGGCCGGGTCAACGCCGTGAACATGCTGTTCATCGGGGCCTCGAATGAGCTCGGCGAATTCGAATCCGGGGTCACCGCCGGTCTGCTGGGCACCGTACCGGCCGTGGTACTCGGCGGCCTGGGCACGCTCGCGGTGGTCGGCGGCTGGCTGTGGATGTTCCCGGCACTGCGCCGCGTCGATCGGCTCGAGGACGTCGGCCGCGCACCTGTCGACACCGGCTGAGCGGCGTCAGTGGTTGCCGGCGCCGTTCGCCCCGGCGGACGACGATGATCGCCCGGCGTGATCTTCGTCGCCGAACTGCCCGCGCCGGGCCGGCGACCAGCGCAGGTTGCCCTTGTGCGCGGAGGCCGCATAGCCGCCGGTGTCGCCGGCCTTGGGGTGAACATGCACGGTCGCGGTCAGGCCCACGGACAATGGCAGCTTCTGCGGCGGCCGGTCGAAGGCGATAGCCACGGGCACACGCTGGGCCAGGCGTACCCATTGAAATGTGGGGCTCACGTTGGGCAGATTGCGCTCGCCCGGCGCATTGTTGCCGACCGCAATGCCGCGGCCAATACTTGCGACATGCCCCTTGAGATGGGTATCGCCGGCCATGAGCGTGATATCGGCCGGGTCGCCGACCGCAATCTTCGCCAGCTTGGTTTCTTCGAAATAAGCGGTGACACGGAAGGTTTCGGCGTCGACCAGGGTCATCGCCGATGACCCCTGGGAGGCGTAGTCGCCCTGGTCGAGCAGCAGATGCGTGACATAGCCGTTGACCGGTGAACGCACCGCAGCCCATTGCAGATTCTGTTTCGCCTGCGCGAGTTTGGCCTTGGCCTGGGCAACCGAAGCGCGGGCGGATTCGGCATTCGACTGCGCCTGCTGCAGATTCTGCGTCGACACGCCGCCCGGCGGCAGTTTTTCGAGCCGACGGGCCTTGCGCTGCGCATAATGTTCCTGGGCCCGCGCCTGGGCCAGCGAGGCCCGGGCTTCGGCCACTGCGTGCTTGAACCGTATCGGCTGAATCTTGAACAGCAATTGTCCCTTGCGGACATAGCTGTTGTCGGCCACCGCGACATCGGTCACCGTGCCGGACACCTCGGGTGCGATATTGATGACGTCAGCCTGTACCCGCGCATCACGGGTCCAGGGCGCATAGACGTAGTGCTGCCAGGCGAACCAGCCCAGCACACCTGCGATTGCCACGACCACGAGCGTGGCAGCCACCCGCGCCGTTGTTTTCAGAATATTCTTGGGATTGGCCATCAACTCACCAGGACTTCACGAAATCATACGCACGACCACGCTCAGGGGCCGAACCAGAGCAGGAGGCAGGACAACAGGATCACGAACACGGCCGCACCGGCCAGCGCGGGATGCCAGAACAGACGATAGAGATGCAGGCGCTGGGCGAACCAGCGCAGGATGAAATACACCACACCGGTTACGGCCAGAAACCCCAGGAAGACGGGCAGGTAGATGCCGCCGATGGTTATCGTTTCAGGTAACACGATCGGCCTCCCCGAGGCGAATACGCCGCCCCTCGGTATTCTCGCGCGCCTGCCCGTAATCGGCCAGTGCGGCAGCCATCAGCTCGGCCGAGACCGAGGCCCGAACGCCGTAGCGCATACGCTTGCGCGGCGAGAAGGTCAGCGCCTCATCGAGCAGCCGCCGGGCCAGTCGATTGGCCTCGCCCTGCATTTCGAACACTCGTTCGACGCGCGGGTAACCCCGCTTGAACAACGATTCGAGCCCCACGAGTGCATCATGGATGGCGGCCCGGGTATGGCCACTGAAACCGGCGCGATCGGCCAGTACCCGCAGCGAGCGGGCCTCGACACCCATGTTGACCGCGGCGAAGGCCGCCTGGCGGGCAGAGACATGAAATTCGCCCTGATCCGCCGCCGTTGGCAGTTTGACCAGCCGATCATAGACCCGGGTCTCGAAGCGTTCACGGGACTCGGCGAACCCGGCCGCCAGTTCACCGAATATGCCCGCCAGTCGCGCACGCAACAGCTGCCTCGGATCGACCGGCAGCACCAGCGCGAACGCCACGAGCGCCAGAATGACCGCCAGCTCGGCGCCCAGAAACGTCTCCAGGAAACCGACGAATGTCTGGCGGCTGCCGTCGTTGGCGGGATGCACGAATAGTGCAAACTGCACCAGGGCCACCCGGCCGATCAGCGCGGTGGGCGGATTGACCATTGCCAGCCCTGCGACGAATACACAGGGCATCAACACCAGCATCAGCATGGCGAAGCTGTTCGCTGGCGGCAGGAACACGAAATTCACGAAAAAAGCGGCCCCCCCGGCAACAAGCCCGCCGATGCCGAAACCACGCGCGCCGCCGGCCGGATCGTCCATCAGCGCGAACAGCGTCGTCAGCACCGACAGCAGCACCATGGTCCCGGCCAGTGCCGGCTCGTCGTGCGTCGCCCAGATCGCCGCGCCCGAGCCCATGGCCGCGATCGCCCGGATCGTGACCTTGACCGATTCCCCGATCGGGTTGGCGGTCGAGAACTCGCTGCGACGGGATGCGTTGCGCGCGCCGGCACCGCGTTCGGCAATCAGCATGCCGTGCTTGATCACCGCGGCACGCATGCGGTTGGCCATATCGAGCGCGCGACTGAGTACCACCCAGTCGACCAACGAGCGCTCCCGGTGTCCCCCGTCGCCGTTGAGGCGGGCATCGGCGAGTACATCGTTGTACGCCTTGCCGAAGGCACGCTTGATGGCGCGCGTGTCGCCTGGATCGGCCTCCAGTAATGCCGCAGCTCGATCGAGCGCCGCGAGGGGACGCCGGTCAACCGCGGATCCGAGCTTGGCGAGATATACCTGCAGCGAGGCCATGGCGCTGACAATCGACAGCAACTCATAATCCAGACGTCGTGCCAGCCGGTTGTATTCACCGAAGCCGGGCGCGTCGAAACGCGCGTACTGGCGCGTTTGCTCGAGCTTGAGCGTCTTTTCCACCAACGCATGCAACTGCGGGTGCGGCGTATTCGGGTTGCTGTCGCCATCGACTTCGTCCGGGGGACGATCGAGCTCGCGGAACTGTCGCCCGATCGCCTTGAGCGCATCCACACGGGCCTCGAAATACTTCCGCGCGGTTACGCTCGGGGCCAGCACCACGCTCACGAACGCCGCCACCACCGCCGCCAACGCGGTTTCGGACGAACGCGCCACCGCCACCGAAAACACCGTGGTCGGATCCGACATCGCACGTACGCCGATGATCACCGCCACATAGCCCGCCAGCACGAAGCCGTAGGACAGGTTATTGCGGAACAGGCTGGCACAGAACACCATCGCCGACACCCAGGCGACCAGCGCGACCGAGAACAGCGTGTAACTCTGGGCGAACAGCGCGATCAGCAGGATCGCGACACAGGCGGCCACGAAGGTACCGGCCAGACGCGCAAAGCCGCGCACGACCAGAAAGCCCGGCAAGGGCTGAATGAGGATCGCGACATTGATGAACGCCCAGTAGGCGTTATCCAGTTCGAGATAGAACGCCAGCCACAGCGACAGCGCCACCGAGACGCAGCAGCGTATAGCGAAGGATATGTTTTCTCCGCTGGGCGCGAACAACCAGGCCAGGCGCGACATGCCCGCCATTATCCGTTGCACAATGCATTCAGGCCACCCCGGACTTGCACGTCGCCGGCATCCCGGCCCATCGGCCCGGGAATATACGCTCGCCAAAAAAATACCGGCCGGCGCATGTGCGCCGGCCGGAAGCCGCGATTACGCGGGCGATCGTGGGAAAGACAAGCGCGCACGCATTGGAGGAGAACAACACGACGCAAGATCACCCGCGCAGTACAACTGTTGCAAGCTCGGTGCCAACATCGGTGCGCCGGCCGGCATGGCGGCCGGGATTTCGCCAGACCCATGATTGGCTTTGTCTACGCCAACACCGCGCTTGCGTTCACGGGCGCTCGATAGCCAGCGCAACACCCTGCCCGCCCCCCACACAAAGAGTCGCGAGGCCACGCCGCGCTTCGCGTTTGCCCATTTCGTGCACCAGGGTCACCAGAATGCGGCATCCGGATGCACCAACCGGGTGCCCGAGCGCAATTGCGCCGCCATTGACGTTGACCCGATCGAGCGGCCATTGCATCTGCCGGTTCACGGCGATGGCCTGGGCCGCGAACGCTTCGTTGGCTTCGATCAGATCGAGATCGCGCACCGACCAACCCGCGCGTTGCAGACAGGCCTGGCTGGCCGCCACCGGGCCGATCCCCATCAAGGCGGGGTCCACGCCCGCCGTGGCATAGCCGGCGATCCGCGCCAAGGGCGTCAGACCGAGTTGGCGACAACGTGCCGCCGTGGTGACCACCACCAGCGCAGCGCCGTCGTTCAAGCCCGACGCATTGCCGGCCGTGACTGTACCGTCGCGCTGGAACGCCGGCTTGAGGCCGGCCAGGCTTTCGGCGGTCACGCCCGGCCGCGGGCCCTCGTCGCGAGCGAAGGCGATCGGATCGCCCCCCTTCTGCGCCACCGCGACCGGCAGGATCTCGTCCTCGAACCGGCCGTGCTTGGCCGCCTGTTCCGCGCGTTGTTGCGAGGCCGCGGCGAACTCGTCCTGCTCGGCGCGCGCGATCCGATACTTGTTGGCCACATTCTCCGCCGTGCGGCCCATGTGGTAGTCGTAGAACGCATCCCACAGTCCGTCATGGATCATGCTGTCCTGCATCGGCCACTCGCCCAGCCGGCGCCCGCGACGCGAGCCCGGCAGCAGATGCGGTGCCTGACTCATCGACTCCTGCCCGCCGGCGATCACCACACGGGCGTCACCGAGCGCGATCATTCGGGCTGCTTCGATGACGGCCGACAGCCCGCTGCCGCAAACGCGGTTGAGTGTCGCCGCCGGAACACGGTCGGGCAGGCCGGCGTGGCGCGCCGCCTGGCGCGCCGGATTCTGACCGCAACCGGCGGTCAACACTTGACCGAGCACGACCTCATCGATTACATCGGGATCGATCGCGTGGCGGGACAGCGTATCGCGGATAAGTGCGGCCCCGAGCCGGCTTGCCGGCAACTCTGCCAATGTACCGGACAACCGGCCGATCGCCGTACGCTGCGCGGCGGCGATGACCACATCGTTAGCCATGTTTGGATTCCTTGAACGCCGGAGGCCGGCATCATGATGGTGCACTGCAGCATCAGGCTAGCAAAAAAAAGGCCGGCACCGGCGGGCGCTACGCGCCTCGGCCGGCCCGGCCGCCCCCTAACCCGACCCCGGAGGTCAGGCCCCCCGGGCTTGTAGCTGCTCGAGAATCTGCGGATTCTCGAGCGTCGAAACGTCCTGCGTAACCTCGTCCCCGCGCGCGACCGAGCGCAACAGGCGGCGCATGATCTTGCCGGAACGCGTCTTGGGCAGCCCGTCGGCAAACCGGATCTCTTCCGGTTTGGCGATGGCACCCAATTGCTCTGCCACCCAGTTACGCAAATCCGATGCCAACTGCTCGCTTCCCTCGCCGCTCTTGAGGATCACGAACGCGACGATGGCCTCGCCCTTGACGTCATGCGGGCGCGAAACCACGGCGGCTTCGGCCACTTGCCCATGGGCGACGAGGGCAGACTCGACTTCCATCGTACCGAGACGGTGCCCGGAAATATTCACGACGTCGTCCATGCGTCCCAGAATACGGAAATAGCCCTGCTCGTCGCGCTGTGCGGAATCGCCGGCGACGTAGGTATGGGCATCGTACATGCCGAAGTAAGTCTCCTTGTAGCGCTCCGGGTCGCCCCAGATGGTGCGCAACATGTACGGCCAGGGTTTCTTGACCACCAGCACCCCGCCGGCCCCGGCATCGTTCACCGGCTTGCCGGCTTCATCCAGGATATCGGCCGCGATACCCGGCAGCGCGTGCGTCACCGAGCCCGGCTTGGTGGGCGTGTAGGACGGGATCGGCGTAATCATGTGACCACCGGTCTCGGTCTGCCACCAGGTGTCGACGATCGGGCAGCGATCATGGCCGATCATCTTGCGGTACCACATCCAGGCTTCCGGGTTGATCGGCTCGCCGACCGTGCCCAGCACCTTGAGGCTGTCCAGCGCATGACGCTGCGGGAATTCATCCCCGTGCTTCATCAGCGCGCGGATCGCGGTCGGCGCGGTGTAGAAGATGGTGACCTGATGGGTGTCGACCATTTTCCAGAACCGATCGGCTTCCGGGTAAGTCGGCACGCCTTCGAACATGACCTGGGTTGCGCCGCAGGCCGTCGGGCCATAGGTGATGTAGGTGTGTCCGGTGATCCAGCCGACATCGGCGGTGCACCAGAACACATCGTCGTCGCCCAGGTCGAACACCCAGCGGCAGGTACAGATCGCGCCCAGCAGATACCCGCCGGTGGAGTGCTGGATGCCCTTGGGTTTACCGGTGGAGCCCGAGGTATAGAGAATGAACAACGGGTGCTCCGCGTTCACCCATTCCGGCTCGCACGTCTCGGACTGGCCGTCAATGGCGTCGTGCCACCACAGGTCGCGGCCCGAGGTCATGGTTACCTCGGTGCCCGAGCGTTTGAGCACGATAACCTTTTCGATCGAAGCGCCGCCCTGGGACAGTGCCTTGTCGGCCACGTCCTTGAGCGGGATCAGCTTGCCGCCACGATAGTTGCCATCGGCGGTGATGAGCATCTTGGCCTCGGCGTCGTCGATGCGGTCGCGCAGCGACGGCGCGGAGAACCCGCCGAAGACCACCGAGTGGATCGCGCCGATCCGGGCGCAGGCCAGCATGGCGATCGCCGCCTGCGGCACGTTGGGCAGATAAATGACCGCCCGGTCGCCCTTGCCCAGACCATTGGCCTTGAGCGCGTTGGCGAAACGGCAGACCCGCGCATGCAGCTCGCGATAGCTGATGTGCTCGACCTCGCCGTCGTCGGATTCGAAAATGATCGCGGTCTTGTCGCCGCGGCTTTCCAGATGCCGGTCGAGACAGTTGTAGGACACATTGAGCTCGCCGTCGGCGAACCACTTGAAAAACGGCGCATTGCTGGCATCCAGGGTCTGGCTGAACGGCTTGTGCCAGTCGATCTGCCGGCGCGCCTGATCGGCCCAGAAGCCCTCGTGGTCCTCCTCGGCTGCGCGATACAGCGCCTCGACATCAGCTGGCTTGAGCGTCGCCTGATCGACGAACGCACGGGGCGGTTCGAACACGCGATCTTCGCGCAGAACCGATTCGATCTTGCTGTCAGTCATCGGATCCATTCATGTCGGTATGTTTAGGCCAGCATACGGAATCCCCCGCGGGGCATGCATCAGACGATAGCCTTATGGCCGCAAGGCACGGCAACCGGCCGGTCCGGCGCGGCCCGTCCGGACGACGATACAGCGATCGCTTATCGCCGCCGGGCCGCCACTTCGGGCGCGAGGTTCTGCTTGACCTGTCGCGCGTCGTAGACGTCGGGCCCCTGATCGGGCACATTCGGGCCGATCTGGATCTGCAGCACGCATTCATAGCGTGTGCGGCTCACACTGCCGGTGCTGTAACCGATGCCGGTGCCCCAGAACGGATAGCCCCAGCCATAGCCCACCGCGGCGGTGGGGCCAAAATCATTGTTCTCGGTAATCGGCGATGTCTGTTGCGATACCACGCGGAAATGGTCATCGCCGTGCGATAATGCCAGGTCGGCGGCCCGGAACAGGGCAAAGTTCTCGACTGTTTCACGGGCCGTGCCGTCATCACCGGCAAAGCTGACGCGATAATGCTGGGCCGTGAGCTTGGTATCACGGTAACCGAAATCGCCGGGCGCGGGCGCGGGCCGATAGACCGGCCCGGAAGCACAGCCGGCAAGCAGAGCGACCAGAGCGGTCAGCCAGAGGAAACGCGTCTTCATGATGCTCATATCGTGGTGCCGGCTGCGGATTTCGGTGCGGCGCGCGGTTGATTCTAGCTTAAGACCACAGGGCGCGCCGGATGTTCATGGGTCACTTCTAGTTGCGCGCAACATAACGTCGTGACAATCTCACGGCTTCATTTTAGCCCCAAGGCCCCCCATGGCAGTCGACAAGATTCTTTATGAGGCCGAAGCCACCGCAACCGGCGGCCGGGACGGCCGCGCGGCGAGTTCGGACCCGGTGCTGGACGTGAAACTGTCGACGCCGAAGGAGCTCGGCGGCGCCGGCGGCGACGGCACCAATCCGGAGCAACTGTTCGCAGCAGGTTATTCAGCGTGCTTCATCGGCGCGATGAAGGTCGTCGCCGGCCAACAGAAGATCAAGCTGCCCGAGGACCACAGGGTCACCGGACACGTGGGTATCGGCCCGTCGGGCGACGCCTTCGGTATCGCGGTAACCCTCGATGTCTCGCTGCCCGGACTGGAACAACACACGGCCGACGACCTGGTGGCCAAGGCACATCGGGTCTGCCCCTATTCCAACGCCACCCGCGGCAACATCGAGGTCACGCTCAACGTCAGCGTCTAGCAGCGTAAATGCGCGCCCGGCAGGGCGCACCGATGAACCGCCGGGCGACGGTGGACGACCGCAAAGCCGCATGGGGCGAAAAAGCGTCGGCGCCGGGCGATACGCCGGCGTTCCGGGGCCCTGTGTTCGCCATTATGGTCGGCGGCCCGGCCTTCAGTGCGTATCGCGCGCCGGACGGCCGAGTTCGTAGAGCGCCGAGATGGCCAGCACCAGCGGCATGACCGCCGTGAGCATGATAACGAGTGCGCCGATATTGGCGATCCAGATGGCGTGACCGATGCCGATCACGTCCACACAAAGCACCAGCGCCGCCAGCACGATCATGGCCCAGCGCGCCGCCGCCAGGCGTCGAAAAATCCCCAGGCCGCCGATGAAGGCAATCGCGCCCACCCCGACCATCGCCGCAAGGAAGACATTGTTGAGTGGCACGTCCGGCGGGTCGAACCAGAACATGAACCCGCTGATGGCCGTCATCGCACCCACGGTGCAGAACACCAGCCCGAATATGCGGTGAAGCAGGACGCTGTTCATGGCGCGACAACGCGCACAACCGCGCGGTGCGGCGGCACGGTCACGGCGGGCAAGCGGTACGTCATGCCCTCACCCGCCGAGGCGCCCCTGGCGCCGCCAGATCATCAGCAGAATGAAGCCGAACGCCATGCCACCGAGATGCGCGAAATGCGCCACGCCGGCCTCGGTGCCCGTGACGCCGAAAAACAGTTCCAGTGCGCCGTACCCCAACACGAAATATTTCGCCGGCATCGGGATGGGCGGAATCAGCAGCATGACGCGCACGTTGGGAAACATCATGCCGAAGGCCAGCAGAATGCCGAACACGCCGCCCGAGGCACCCAGTGTCGGCGCGACCGGTCCGGACTGGATGAATGACACCACCACCAGCTGCGTCAGCCCGGCCCCGATCACGCATACGGTGTAGAACAGCAGGAATCGCGCCTGTCCCCATATCTGCTCCAGCACGCGGCCGAACATCCACAGGCCGAACATGTTGAAGAACAGATGGAAGAAGTTCGCGTGCAGAAAGGCGTAGCTGACCAGCTGCCAGGGCTTGAAACCGACGCTGATGCCGGTCGCGGCCACCGGGAAGTTTCCCAGCGGCCACAAGGCAAAATGCAGGATCATCAACTGCGGATCGTAGATGCGCAGCAGAAAACCGATGCCGTTGGCGATCAGGAGCCATTTGATCATCGGCGGCACGGCAGTCAGGGCGAGCGGATTGGGGCGCATGAACATCCGGGCTGGCGAAAACGGGGTCAAGGATAACCGATCGGGGAGTCGTCACCGACGACGAAAGGACCGGCGCCCGCGAGCGCCGGGTTCCGGATGCGACTAATCGCGCATCAAATGCAGGAAATGCAGATGCTTTTCGTACTGATCGAGGATGTCGCCGATCAGCTGCGCCCGGGTGTACCCGACCACGCTGTATTGCTGTCCCCCCTCGCGCAGATAGACCTCCGCGCGATAATGGCTGCGATCGCGGGTATCGTCCCGGCGCGCACGCAGCGCGCCCATGGCGAACGACGGCGCGGCGAAGCGGCGGGCGCGCACGCCGTAGACGAAGTCGATCTCCGCCCCGTGGTCCACGTCGATGTAACAGCGATCGTCCTCGATCGAGACATCGGCACTCATGCCCGACTCTTGGAACTTCTCGGCCACCTCGTCCATCGCCGGCTTGACCGTGTCCTTGAGGAAGGTCTCGATCTGACCGCGCTGCGGCGAAGACACCAGCGTCTCGAGCCGGCGCTGCCAGTTGCCACCCGCGCCCGAGGCCACGTTGGAGGGTGTATTCATCATGTGGCGCATCGAATCCTGCTTGACCGCCTCGACTTTCAGCGACTTGTACAGCCCCAGCGCCATGATGAGAATGATGAGGGTGAACGGCAGCGCCGAGGCCAGCGAGGCGGCCTGCAACGCGCCGATACCGCCGGCCAGCAGCAGTACGATGGCCACCAGACCCTCCGAGACCGCCCAGAAGATGCGCTGCCAGACCGGCGCCTCCTCGCCGTCCCGGGCGGTGAGAATGTCGATCACCATCGAGCCCGAGTCCGAGGACGTCACAAAGAACGTTACCACCAGGATCGTGCCCAGCACCGACGTCACCATGGTCAGCGGGAAGTGCTGAAGAAAGACAAACAGCGCGGTGGAGACATTGGCATTGGCCGCACTCATGAGGTCGGTCGCGCCCTGGGCCATGACCATGTGCAGGGCGCCATCCCCGAAGGCGCTCATCCACAGGAAGGTGGCGCCCACCGGCACCAGCAGCACGCCGCCGACGAATTCGCGGATGGTCCGCCCACGCGACACACGCGCCACGAACATGCCCACGAACGGCGACCAGGAGATCCACCACGACCAGTAGAACAGCGTCCAGCCGCTCATGAAGCTCCGGGTGTCCTTGCCACCGGTATACACGTACGAATTGAACGTCATGTCGACCAGCGAGGACACATAGTTACCGACGTTCTGGGTGAACGACTGGAAGATATACAGCGTCGGCCCCAGCACGATCACGAACAGCAACAACGCCGCCGCCAGCCACAGGTTGAGTTCGGACACGCGGCGGATGCCGGCATCCAGCCCGAACACGACAGATGTCGTGGCCATGGCCGTGATGATGCAGATCAGCACGATCTGCGTGAACATCGAATCGGGCACGCTGAACAGGAAATTCAGGCCCGAGGCCACCTGCTGCGCGCCGAGCCCCAGCGAGGTCGCCACGCCGAACAACGTACCGAACACGGCGAGCACATCGACCGTGTTGCCGATCGGACCGGCGATGCGCTTGCCGATGAACGGATACAGCGCCGAACTGATGCGCAGCGGCAAGTCGCGCCGGAAACCGAAATAAGCCAGCGCCAGGCCCACCACGGCATAGATCGCCCAGGCATGCACCCCCCAGTGGAAGAAGGTGATGCGCATCGCCTCCTTGGCCGCGGCCGGCGTATGGGCCGGTCCGGTCGGCGGATTGGCGTAGTGCAACACCGGCTCGGCCACCCCATAGAACATCAGCCCGATACCCATGCCGGCCGAGAACAGCATGGCGAACCACGACAGATACGAGAAATCCGGCTCGCTGTGGTCCGGCCCGAGCTTGAAGGAACCGTAGCGTGACAGCGCCAGCACGATGCAGAACACCAGATAGACGCCGACCGAGGCCAGGTACAGCCAGCCGAACTTGCCGATCAGCCAGCTCTGGACCGCACCGAAGAACCGGTTGGCCGTTTCGGGCACAGCCGCGGCGAAGATCACCAGCAGGCCGACCACCACCACGGACGGAAAAAAGACCGGCGGGTTGATTCCTGCCTTAGTCTGTATAGTATCTGTCATGCAGCACGCGCAATTATGTTGCGCGCATCGTTTTAACATGCCTGTCCACGCGGTGACTGGCCGGGGGCATCGGCATGGCGTAGTCTGAATGCGGGCTGAAATCGCCGTCAGGTCATCGAAGGGGGCGCCACGACCCGGCCCGGTCATGGCAGCGCGAGCCCGCGTCGCGCCCGGTTCACAAGCCACAATCCCCCGCGTGCTTTTCGACGTCCCCGGCCGTCCGCGCGCCGCACCATGACCCGCGCGCTGGCCGTCGGCAGACGAACCCAACAGGGAGCATACCGTTCATGTCCCAGATCAAAACCTACCTGAAAACCCATACCAATCCGCCGGTATTCCTCATATCCGGCGGATTGCTGCTCGTGCTGGTGACGCTGGCCAGCGTTTTCCCCCAGGGGTTTTCCGGCGTCGCCAACGCGATCCAGAACTTCATCGTCACCTACTTCGGCTGGTTCTATATTCTCAGCACCACGCTGTTCCTGGTGTTCGTGGTGTTCATCGCGGTCAGCCGCTTTGGCAACCTTCGCCTGGGCGCCGACGACTCCACACCCGACTTCGATACCTGGTCGTGGATCTCGATGATGTTCACCGCCGGCATGGGTATCGGGCTGGTCTACTACGGCGTGTCCGAGCCGCTGCTGCACTACAAGAATCCGCCCGTGGTCGACGGCAAAACACCCGCGGCCGCCGAATCGGCGATGAACTACACCTTCTTCCACTGGGGCCTGCACCCATGGGCGATCTATATCGTGCTTGGCCTGTCGCTCGGCTATTTCGCCTACCGCCGCGACCTGCCGCTCAAGCCGGCTTCGGCGTTCTATCCGTTCATCGGTGATCGCATCTACGGCCCCATCGGCCATTTGATCGACATCCTCGCCGTTTTCGGCACCCTGTTCGGGCTGGCAACCTCGATTGGCCTCGGCGCAAGCCAGATCTCGGCCGGCCTCGGCCAGCTATTCGGCTTCGCCGACGGCCTGACCACCGAGTTGCTGGTCATCCTGGCGGTCGAAATCGTGGCCATCACCAGCGTCATGCTCGGCGTGGACGCCGGTATCCGGCGGCTGTCGGTCATCAACATGTGGCTGGCGATTGGGCTGGCGGTGTTCGTATTCGCGGTGGGGCCGACGGTGTACCTGCTGAGCTATCTCGCCACCGACACCGGCTTCTATCTCCAGCACCTGGTACAGACCAGCCTTAATATCTTCACCGACAAGAAGGGCCAGAACTTCCAGGATGCCTGGACGCTGTTCTACTGGGGCTGGTGGATTTCCTGGTCGCCGTTCGTGGGCATGTTCATCGCCCGTATTTCCTACGGCTACACCATTCGTCAGTTCATTCTGGGCACGCTGTTGATCCCCACCGGTGCATCGCTGGTCTGGTTCGTCATCTTCGGACGCAGCGCGCTGTACTACGTCATGCACGGCGGCGACTCGGCTCTCATGCATGCCAACTCCGCCAACGCCATTTTCGTGCTGATGAACCAATTGCCGATTCCGGCCTGGATCGCGATCATCGCCTCGGCGCTGGCCATCGTCGTGGTCACGCTGTTCTTCGCGACCTCGTCGGATTCGGGCTCGCTCGTGGTCGATATCCTGACCAACGGCGGTGACCCGAACCCGATCTGGCAGCAGCGCCTGTTCTGGGCAATCATGGAAGGCGCGGTCGCAGCCGTGCTGCTGATCGCCGGAACGGTTGGCGGCGGCAATCCTCTGTCGGCCTTGCAGATGGCGGCGGTAACCTCGGGGCTGCCGTTCTGTCTGGTTCTCGTGATCATGTGTTTCGCGTTGTACAAGGCACTCAACGAAGAGACGATACCGACGCGTGCCATCAACCCGAAGCGCGCCTGATCGCGCCGCGGTTGCACCTTCAAGCGGCCGGGCCCGATGATGACTGGGCCCGGCGCCCGAACCCATTCCGGAGGTTTCCATGGCTGACAATCCCCACCCCCCCAAATCCCGTCACAACCCGTTCCGTGGCTTCCTCGACGTCATGAGCGAGATGAACCGCGCACAGGAACAATGGATGACGCGCGGCAAGGTCAGCGGCAGCGGTCGCACCCATGCGGGCGCCTACGTGCCGCCGGCCGACATCTTCGCCATCGGCAACGACCTGATCGTGCGCTGCGAAGTAGCCGGCGTGAAGAGCGAGGATGTCTCGGTGACCGTCGCCAGCAACGTGCTGACCATCTCGGGCCAGCGTGATAGCGAACTCAACGACGACGAGGTGCTCTACTACACCCGCGAGCGCGTCTACGGCGAGTTCCGGCGCGCGATGATCCTGCCCAACGGGGTGGACGAGTCCGACATCAACGCTACCGTGCGCAACGGACTGCTCGAAATCCGCGTGGCCGGCGGCGCCGCGGCCAAGCCGCACGCGATCAACATCGTTGATCAGAACGACGACTGATTCTCGTCCAACAAAGTGCATCACAAGGAGGCCGCCGGGAAACCGTCGGCCTCTTTTCGTGTCGCCGGCCGCCGTGTCAGGCGACACCGGGTTGCAGCCCCAATCGCCTGGGGCCAACAAGGCGCACCGCCGATCCAAGGGGCCAGGTAAAACGGCGGCCGGTTATTGGCGCCTGTTTCAGCAGAACAAGGCGGGCTACCGGGACAAACTCTTAAAGCCCGGCGCTTTCGCCGAACCGATCGCCAAAGACGAATGCCGAGATCGGGCGCCGCTCGCGCGGCGTGGCATCGCGTTCGGCCAGCGCGGCGTCGTCCCCGCCCGTCTTGTCGGCGTAGCCGATCGCTATCGCAGTCAGGGCCTCGGCGTTCATCGGAATCGAGAACGCACTGCGCGCGGCTTCCGGGTCCAGTCCGATCATCTGGTGGACGTGCAGGCCACGCGCCGTGGCCTCGACCAGCAGACTACCGACCGCCAGACCGAGATCGTGCTCGGCAGCCTTGTTCGGATTGCCGTTACCCACGAATTCCCGAACGACCGTGCCGAGCACGAGCACCGGCGCCCGGTACGCCCATTTCCGATTCGGCTCCGCCAGACACTGCAGGATGCGGTCGTGCGCATCGCCCTGCTCGCGCCGGCCGACGATGAACCGCCACGGCTGTTCGTTGTAACTTGAGGGCGCCCAGCGCGCGGCCTCGAACAACGAACGCAGGTGCGCCGCCGGCACGGGTTGTTCGCTGAACACATAAGGGCTCCAGCGCACGGCCAGCAGATTCCTGATCGGATGATCGACGTCAGCGGTCTTTTTCATGCCCACTCTCCGGTTGCGGCTCGGCGCGGCCGGCCCGTCGGCCAGCCGCTGACGTGATCATCTTCGCATAGGGCCGAGCGTGTCGGTCAGCCCGAGAATTGCGTGGCCAGCCGGGCGACCTTTTCGCCCTGATAGCGGGCGATGGACAATTCATTGCCGGAGGGCTGACGCGAGCCGTCGCCGCCGGCATAGGTCGATGCGCCGTAGGGCGAGCCGCCGCGCAGCTCGGAAATATCGAACAGTTCCTGGGCGCCCGCGTAATCAAGGGGCGCGATCAGCATGCCGTGATGCGCCAGCGTGTTCCAGAACGACGTGATCGTCGTCTCGTTGCCGGCGCCGGTGGCGCTCGAAGTGAATACGCTGCCGATCTTGTTGACCAGCTTGCCGTTGGCCCAGAGACCGCCGGTCTGATCGAGGAAGGTGCGCATCTGGCCGGCCATGTTGCCGAAGCGGGTCGGTGTGCCGAACACGATGGCGTCGTAATCGGCCAGCTCATCAGGCGCAGCCTCCTCGCCCGCCAGCGCGCCCTTGGCACCGATGGCATCGAGCGCTTCGCGGCTCATGGTTTCCGGCACGTGCTTGAGCGCGACCTCCACGCCCTCGACGGACTTCGCGCCCTCGACCACCGCCTGCGCCAGCGTTTCGATATGGCCGTACATGGAATAGTAGAGCACCAGAATCTTTTTCATACGAACTCCTCGGCCCGTTTCGGCCTGAATATTGTTCAAACGGATTCAATCGGACGACCCGACTGCAGCAATGTCGAGACTAGACCTGTGGCGCCGCCGCGCATAGCAAGGCTTTCTGGCATAGTTGTTCAGATTTTCCGAATGCCTACCATCCATGACCGAGTCCGTCCGCCTGGAAGCATTGGAGGTGTTGGACGCCATCGACCGGCACGGCAGCTTTGCGGCGGCGGCGGCCTCGTTGTACCGCGTGCCTTCCGCGATCTCCTACACCGTCAACCAACTCGAGGCCGAGCTCGGCATCCGCGTGTTCGATCGTACCGGTCATCGCGCCGTGCTCACCCCCGCGGGCCGCCTGCTGCTCGACGAAGGCCGGCGAATTCTTGTGGCCACACGAGAACTCGCCGCCGCGGCCCGGCGCCAGGCGGACCACTGGGAGCCGGAACTCAAGATCGCGGTGGACGCCACCCAGCGGCCGGCCGATCTGTGGCCGGTGATCGCGGAATTTGCCGCCGCGCACCCCGCCATCAACGTGCGCATGAACGAGGAAGTCCTGGCCGGCAGCTGGGAGGCCCTGGTCGACGAGCGCGTCGATCTGGCGATCGGGGTCACCGACCCGCCGGCCAACGCCAGCATCCAGCGCACGCAGTTCGGGCGCATCGAGTTCGTCTTCTGCTGTGCGCCCGATCATCCGCTCGTGGACGCGCCAAGGCCACTGTCCGAAGACGCGATCCGGGCGCATCGTGCGCTGGTGGTCGCCGATACCGCGCGTCAGTTCGCCCCGCGCAGCGGCAACCTCATCGACGGCCAGCCGCGGCTGACCGTATCGAGCATGCGTACCAAGATCGAAGCCCTGGAACGCGGCCTGGGCGTCGGCTACTGCCCGCGCCACTGGGTCGTCGACGCGATCGCCGGCGCGCGGCTTGTTGCGCTGCCGACCGCCACCCGGCCGGCCGCGCGCGACACCTACCTGCTGTGGCGTCGCGGCGAACACGGGCGCGCGCTGCAATGGTTCATCGACCGGCTTGGGCGCGGCTTCGGCTCGCCGCCCGGCGCGGAGACTAATTGATGCCGCGCGCCTCGCGGATGCGTTCGTAGGCCGCCCCGATCTCGCGGGTCTTTTCCTCCGCCATCGCGCGCATGCTCTCCGGCATACCCTTGGAGGCCAGCTTATCCGGATGATTCTGGCTCATCTGGCGACGATAGGCCTTCTTGACCTCCGCGTCGCTGGCCTCCGACGAAACGCCGAGTACGTCGTAGGCCTGCTTGAGTTGATCCTCGGGCGACACGCCGGCCCGGGACCCCATGCCGTCGCCGCCAGTGTCGCCGCTAGCCGCACCGCGCGCACCCAGCATCGCCTCGAGCTGGCGAATCTCCATCTCGGAAAGGCCCAGCCCGCGGGCCACGCGCATGAGCGCGGCATGTTCGGCCGAGCTGACCTTGCCATCGGCCGCGATCGCCGCGATCTGCACCTGCAGGAACATCTGGTGCAGCGCGCGCTGGCCACGGGCGACCTGCACGAACTTCGCGACTTCCGCATCCAGATCGAAATCGCCCTGCTTGCCGCGATTGAACGAGCGACGGGCGTCGTCCTTTTGCGTATCCGACAACCGCAGACGCGTGAACAATTCCTCGGCCACGCGGATCTCGTCGCGCGTGACCTGGCCGTCCGCCTTGCACAACGCGCCCATCACGGCGAACGTGGAATCCAGGAACTGGGACTGGATCTGGCCCAGATTGCCCCGCCGCAGGGCCATCGCCAGCAACTGGGCGACCCAGTAACCCACAACAGCGCCCAGCAGCGCGCCAGAAAAACCCATGAACGAGGCGCCGATGAGCGCCCCGGCAATAATCGCGATCAACATCCGCGCGATTCTACCCGCGCCGCACCGGTTACGGCGAATCCGAAATGCTGATTCACGCCAGCCGCGCCTCAATCACCTCGCCCTCGCCGATCACGAACACACGATCGTCAACGCCCGGCGCGATCCGGCCGCCGCCAGCAAACCCGCAAAATGCCGGCAGCACCATGCCACCCGGACGCACCCAGAACGCCGGGCAGCGTACGCGTTCACCGGCGGCCGTCAGGCGCACGACCGGGTGGAGATGGCCGGCGAGCACCGGGCCACGGAAATCCTCGCCCGGCTCGTGCCGGCACACGAACGGCCCGATCCGGCGCGCGCCCGGTTGCCAGTCGATATCCATATCCACCGGCAACTGGCGCACACGATCATGGTTGCCGCGCGTGACCACGATCCCGATATGGTCGTGCCGGGCGCGCCATTCGGCGAACCGCATCAACCAGGGCTCGTCGCGAGTCGGCGGGGCGTGTACGAAGTCACCGAGCACGATCAGCCGCTGTGCGCCGGTCACTTCCAGCGCGTGCTCGAGCCGGGCGAGATCGTGCTCCGTGGTGCCGGTCGGCACGTTCACGCCCTGACGCCGGAACACGCCGCCCTTGCCGAAATGCGTGTCGGCCACGAACAGCGTCCCGCCGGCCGGCCAGAACAGACTGTGATCGGCGCGCAGCAGCAGCCGTTCGCCAGCCAGTTCAAGCTCGGCTTGCTGGAGCGGGAGTCGTGTATCGGCGCTTGCGGTCATCCGTCTTTTACACGTTGATGTGTGGCCAGCTTAAATGCGGCGGCAAGAGGCCCCAAGCGAGCATCGTGCCCATCATGGGTCGCGTCATACACTGGGCACGGAGCAATCGGCGACCGACGTATTCGATTTATCCAGTGCGGATAGGGCGCTGTCAGAACCGGCTCCGCAAATTAAACAGCGAAACAAAACTTCCTCCGCCTTCGAGCGTTCGCGCTTGGAAAACTCGCGAGTTTCGCGTTACTTGAGGTTTCGCGCTGTAGCGCGACTCCCTTTCGTTTGCTTGTCCCAACGAAAGGAAGCAAAGGAAACGACACCCTACCTTGCGCCGATGCTTTTCGCATCGGTGCCCTGCGCGGCTCCGGCCGCAAGAGGGACAGCCGCGAAACTCGCGCCGCTACGCGGCACTCAGACACACGGCTGTCTTGCTCCTCTTTCGGCCTCCACTGCTCGGCGCTGCGCTCAAGGGAACCCGAATACAGGCACGGCGCGCGAGGTAACGGAGTTCGTGTCTGTATTACCTCCCGTCTGAGGCGACGGAGACGCGCAGCGGCGACGGGTGTCCGGCGCACTGCGCCGGTGCGGCAAGCTGTCTGAGGACGGCCAAAGCCGTCGGAGTTTTTGCCGCATCCCGTCGCCGCGAGCATCGGAGTGTCGCCCCGAGAAGCGGAGCAGGGCCTTCCCGCAGCTAAGCTGTGGGATGCGACATTCGGCGGGTCGAACCGGACGAGTCGTAGCGTGGGGCTCATGCCGAACGCCGGCGGTCGCATCCCGGCTACGCCGGGAAAACCCTGCTCCTCGCCTCGTACGGCACCGGCAAAGTCGGCGCCGATGCGGGTGCCCTTTTCTTGGTTCCTTCTTTTTTTTGAGGGTGTAGACAACTTAACTGCCGGTGATAAACGCAATATCAGATCGTTACGTAGGTGGATTAGGTGCTTGCACCGTAATCCGACAGCCGAGCCTCGGCACTCGCCGATTGAGCGTCGGATCGCGCGCTGCGCGCTAATCCGACCTACACCCAAGACATTGTTTTTAAATTCGGTAGGCGGAATAAGGGTTTGTCTACACCCTCTTTGGGCAAGCAAAAGAAGGGGCTCGCACTGCAGTGCGAAACCCGAACCACTGCGCACCTCGCGAATCGTCCGGCATCCATGACCGGAACTCAACGCCCCGATTTCTTATCCGCCGCTTTTTCGAGCTGCACGGTCATGCGCTCGACCCGATCGCGCCAGGATTCCCCGGTCACCTGACTGGCCACCCGCTCGACCCAGAGCGGAAAACCGAGCGGCGTGAGCCGCGGCGGCTCGGCCAGCCGGATCGACTGGTCCGCAATCGCGGCGAGCGCGGATCGCAGCCGTCCGATCTCCAGCTCCCGCTCAAGCACTTCCCGGCGCGCCTGTCCCAGCAGGCGATTTTCGGCGTCGTAACGCGCCAGGACGTCGTAGACCAACCCGCTGGAGGCCTGGATCTGGCGCGCGCTCTTGGATGTACCCGGGTAACCGGGAAATACCAGCCCGGCGATACGCGCGATATCGCGAAAGGCGTGTTTGGCCAGCTCCGACGCATTGAGACAGGTCAGCAGATCGTCCACGAGATTGTCTTCCGGCAACGCGGCTCGCAGTTCATTCTCGGTGAAATCCACCTTCGAACGGGTGACCAATTCGAAGCCGTAATCGTTGACCGAAAAGCGGAACGTCGCCTTGTGCATGCGCGCCAGCCGCCAGGCCACCAGCGCCGACAGGCCTTCGTGGGCAAGCCGCCCGGCAAACGGATAGAAGAACCAGTGCCGGCCTTCGCGGGAGGTGACGTGCTCGATCAGCAGTTCATCGGCGGCCGGCAGCACCGACCAGCGTTGCTGTATTGCCAGCAGATCGTGGATCGCGGCCAGTTCCGGCTCGTCGTAGTGGTTGTTTCGAGCGGCTTCGAGCAGTTCGCGGATGGCATCCGCGAGCGTGCCGGAGATCGCCATGCGCCCGCCCGCCCAGCGCGGTACCTGGCGATTCTTGCGGGTGGCTGTTTTCACATAGGCCGTCAGCTCCTTCACGCGCACCAGCTCCAGCAGCCGCCCGGAGAACAGAAACACGTCACCCGGCTTGAGCTGCGCGATGAAGCGTTCCTCGACCGAGCCGAGCCGGCCGCCCTTGACCCAGCGCACGCTCATCGCGGCATCCGAGGTGATGGTGCCCATGGTCATGCGGTGCCGCCGCGCGATGCGCGGGTCGTTGACGACGAGGCTGCCGCCGACGAGATCTACACGCCGGAATTCCGGATAAGCCGCGAGTGCCGCCCCGCCGCGGGTGACGAAATCCAGCGTCCATTGCCATTCGTCGTCGGTGATATCGCGATAGGCATGCGTGCTGCGAACCTCGGCCAGCAGATCCTCGGGTGCGACCCCACCCGCGCCCGTGCTGCCGAGCGCTCGCGTGACGATATGCTGGGCGAGCACGTCGATGGCGCCGGTCAGCGGGCGCCGCGCCTCCAGCTCGCCGGCATGTGCTTTTTTGCGCGCGGCCGCGATCTCGACCAGCTCGAAGGCATGGGTCGGTACGCACAGAATCCGACTGGGCACGCCGGGGCGATGGCCGGAGCGCCCGGCCCGCTGCAGCAGCCGCGCCACGCCCTTGGGGCTGCCGACCTGGATCACCTGATCGACCGGCGAGAAATCCACGCCCAGATCGAGGCTGGACGTGGCCACCACGCAGGCCAGCCGGCCATCGGCGATCATCGCCTCGACCGTGTCGCGCAGCTCGCGGTCGAGCGAGCCGTGGTGCAGCGCGATTTTCTCCAGCCAGTCCGGCCGGGCCCGAATCAGCGCCTGATGCCAGAGTTCGGCCTGCGAGCGCGTGTTGGTGAACAGCAGCGTGGTCCGGGCTTTTTCGAGCGCGGCGATTACCGGCGCCACCATCTGCGTGCCCATATGCCCGGCCCAGGGGAAACGCTTGATGGTTTCGGGGATCAACGCCGTGATTTCGGTGGTGGAAGGCACCACGCCGCGGATATGGGTCACCGGCTGGCCGCCCGTGAGCACGTCGCCGGCCTCGTCGAGATTGGCCAGTGTGGCCGACACACCCCAGGTTCGCAGCCGCGGATTAATGGCCCGCAGGCGCGAAAGCCCCAGTTCGAGCGCCACGCCGCGCTTGGTCGAAAGCAGTTCATGCCATTCGTCGACCACCACACACTGCAGCCCGGCAAACATCTGCTCGTGATTGGCGTAGGACAGCAGCAGATTCAGACTTTCCGGCGTGGTCACCAGCGCGCTCGGCAATTTCTTGCGCTGGCGCGCCTTGACGTGCGACCTGGTATCGCCGGTACGCCGCTCGACGGTCCAGTTCAGGCCCAGTTCGGCGACGGACGCCGCCAGATGCTGCGTGGTATCGGCGGCCAGCGCGCGCAGTGGCGTGATCCAGAGCACGGTCAGGCCCGGCGTGGCGGACTCGTCGTCGACACGCGCCAGCCAGTCGTTGACCGCGCCGAACCAGGCAGCCAGCGTCTTGCCGGTGCCGGTCGGCGCATGGATCAGCCCCGATTCGCCGCGGCGCTGGGCGGCCCAGGCCGCGCGCTGGAAATCGAAGATCCGCCACTCGCGGTCGGCGAACCAGCGCTCGATACGGGGATCGACAGCGACACGATCCGGCGCGATCGCCTCACTCATCGGCCGGTTTCTTGCGGCTCCAGCGCGTGGCGATGCCGCGTGCCTTGTCCGACAGCCACGGAAACCTGCGCTCGAAGCGCGCGAGTTGCTTCTGCACCCAGCGCGAATACGGCGCCAGCAGGATCGCGGAGACGATCAGGAACAGCACGCCCTGAAGAATCGGCAGCACCAGACCGGCGATGCCGAGAAAAAAGAAGAAAACGCCAGCGCCAATCCGCAGGTAATCGCGCCAGGTCATATCCGCCCAGCGGATCACGCGGGGCTCTTGGTCGTCACGCGTGGCGTAGGACATCGCGGCATCCGATCGCAGGATTGCGTACCCACAACATGCGGGCACGCCGGGCCAAAGCAAACCAGCCGCGGAGCGGCTGGCTGCTGAACGAATACGCGATCAACCGCCCCGGCGATGCGTTATTTGCCGGTATCGGCCGGCGCGCGGTTCATCAGGCGATAGGCCAGAATCACCGGAACGAGCGTGGCGAGCATCACGACCGTGACCACCACGTTCACCTCCGGCAGGCGCTGGCCGAGGCGGATGGCGCCGAAGATCCACAGCGGCAGCGTGTTCTGCGCACCGGCCGTGAACGTGGTCACGATCACTTCGTCCAGCGACAGGGCAAAGGCCAGCAGCGCGCCGGAGATGAGTGCGGTGGACAGCATCGGCAGCGTGATGCGCCGGAAGGTCGAGAAGGCATCGGCGCCGAGGTCCATCGACGCCTCGCGCAGCGAGCCGGAGATACGGCGCAGGCGCGCGATGACGTTGTTGTAGACGATGACGATACAGAAGGTCGCGTGGCCGATCACGATGGTCCAGTACGACAGCCCGACGTGCCAGAAGCCGAAGAAGGAATTGAGCGCGATACCGGTGAGCACGCCCGGTAGCGCGATCGGCAGCACGACGATGAACGACACCGCGTCGCGGCCGAAGAACCGAAAGCGATGCACGGCAAAGGCTGCGGCCGTGCCGAGAACGACCGAAATGGTGGTGGCCAGCAGCGCGGCCTTGATCGACAGCCACAGCGCGTGCCGGATCTCGCGATTGTGCCAGGCGGCCGGGAACCATTTCAGCGACAGCCCGGGAATCGGCCAGCTCTGGATATTCGACGGATTGAAGGCATAGACCACGATGATCGCGATCGGCACGAACAGAAAGACGATGACCAGCGCCGTCCAGATGCCGAGCAGCCATTTGGTGAGTGTGCTTTCCATGATCGCGCCCCTACATCATCTCGAACGCGCCGAGCCGGCGCGCCGCGGCCAGGTACAGCACCATCACCAGCGCCGGGATCGTGGCGAAGGCCGCGGCGAATGGAATGTCGTTGGCGATGCCGACGTTGGCATACACCACGTTGCCGATGAACGACGAGCCCGGCCCGCCGATCAGGATCGGCGTGATGTAGTCGCCCATCGTGAGCGAGAAGGTGAAGATCGAGCCGGCGATGATGCCGGGCACCACCAGCGGCAGCGTCACTTTCGTGAAGGTGCGCAAGCCCTTCGCACCGAGATCGGCCGAGGCCTCGAACAGCGAGCCCGGCACGCGCTCGATGGCGGCATAGATCGGCGTGATCATGAATGGCAGCCAGATATAGGAGAACACCAGCCACATCGCCGTGTTGGTGTAACCGATGTCCGCTGCCGGCAGACCCAATGCGTGCAGCGTCCAGTTGAGCACGCCGTCGTGCGCCAGGATCAGCCGCCAGGCGTAGACGCGGGCGATATAGCTCAGCCAGATCGGCAGCAACATGACCACGAACAGCGTCGCGCGCAGCCGCGGCCCGGCGATGCGCGCCATGAAATAGGCACAGGGAAAGGCCAGCACGATGTCGGTGAGGGTCACGAGTGCCGCGATACCGAGCGTGCGCCCGGCGATCGCGCGGTAGGTCTCGCTGGTGGCGAGCGTTTCGAAGTTGACCAGCGTCCAGCGATGCACGATCTCGCCGGTGAAATCATCGACCGTCCAGAACGCGGATAGAAAAAGTATGCCGAGCGCGGCCAGATAGATGAGCACGAACCACAGCATCGGCGGCGCCAGCAGCGCCGTTGCGGCCAGGCGCGGCCGCCGCCACAACACGGACGAAGCCGCCCGCAGGAAACGCTGGGCCGGATTGAAATCAAGCGCTGCCGTGGATCGTCGCATGCCCTGCTCCCCTGTTCGCGACCGGCCGACCGCTTTTCGCAGCGGCCGGCCCCACATCGCTAGCCTTTCACCCGCTGCCAGGCCCGCTGCCAGTCGCGATAACTGGTGCAGTCGTGCTGGCCATCGGCGCATTGGGTGCGCGGCGTCTTCCAGAAATAGATCTGGTCGAAGTAGGACGACGGCGCATCGAGATGGAACTTGTGGCAGGCGCCATCCTGGATCTTGTCCATCGCGCTGCAGGCCTGTTTGTTGGCCGGCGTCTCGCCGAAATAGATGGCCTGTTCGGCCTGTACCTTGGGCGTGGAGACATACTGCATCCACTTGTAGGCACAGTTCGGGTGCTTGGCGTGGGCCGACAGCATCCAGGTATCCGACCAGCCGGTCGCGCCCTCCTTCGGGATGGTGTCCGCGACCGGCACGCCGTCTTTTTGCAGCGCGTTGGTCATGTACGGCCAGGCCGCACCCACCACCGCGTCGCCGTTCTTGAACAGCTCGATCTCGTCCGAGGCCTGGGCCCAGTATTTCTTGATCAGCGGCCGTTGCTTCTGCAGCAGATCGACCGCCGCGGCGAGCTGTTTCTGCGTGAGCTCGTAGGGATCCTTGATGCCCAGCTCCGGCTTGTGGGCTTTCAAATAGAGCGCGGCGTCCGCGATCTGGATCGGGTTGTCGGGCACCGTGATCTGGCCCTTGTGGTCCGCGCTGTAGATCGCATCCCAGCTGGCCGGTTTCGGGCTGACCTTCTTGCTGTTGTAGAGCAGCACGTTCGGGCCCCACTCGTAGGACACGCCGTAGTGCAGGCCGTTGACCGTGTTGTTCGGCGGCGATTTCAGCTGCGGCAGGAAATCCTGCCAGGCCGGGATCAGCTTCACGCTCACCGGCTGCACATCGCCGCCGTAGATCAGCCGCAGCGAGGCATCGCCTGAGGCCGACACGAGATCATATTCGCCGCCGCCGCCCTGGCGCATGAGCGCGACCATCTCGTCCGAGGAACCGGCATATTTTCGATGCACCATGCAGCCGGTCTGTTTCTCGAATGGTTTGACCCATTCATCCTGGGCGTAGCCTTCCCAGGCCACCAGATTGAGCTGGCCCTCGCCCTTGCCCACCTTGGCCGGATAATCGGCCTTGACCGGCGCCGCCGTGGCCGCCGTGGCCGCCGTGGCCGCCACGCCCAGCGTGAGCCATACCGCCGTCATGCCGCCGGCCACGGCCGTTGAAACCCGATTACGTATTATTTTCATCGATCCACCCTCCCTCGGACACTGTCCGAGTCACCCAGATTGTTAAGTCAAACGTCGCCGGGCAGCGCATACAGGCTGTCCCGGTGCCATGCGACGTGCACGGCGTCCCCCGCGGCCACGCGGTCGAAGACCGAGTGCCCCGGTAGATTCTGTTCGGTCACCACGACCCGCTCGCCGGCATCGAGCGCGACCGTATAGCGCGCGAACATGCCCACGAATTCCTTGAACTCGATCCGTCCCGGCTCGACCTGCCAGCCGTCGGCGGCGAACGCCTCGGCATGGAGGGCCAGCCGGATCTTCTCCGGCCGCAGCACAAAACGGGCACCGCCACGCTTGACGAAATTCGATGTCCCCACGAAGTTGGCCACGAATTCGCTTGCCGGCCGCTCGTAAAGCGCCACCGGGTCCCCGATCTGTTCGATGCGGCCTTCGTTGAACACGGCGATGCGATCGCTCATGGTCAACGCTTCTTCCTGGTCGTGGGTTACGTAGATGAAAGTGATCGCCACCTCGGCCTGAATGCGTTTGAGCTCGTGCTGCATCTCCTGGCGCAACTTAAGATCGAGCGCACCGAGCGGCTCGTCGAGCAGCAGCACCCGTGGTCGGTTGACGATCGCCCGGGCGAGTGCGACGCGCTGGCGCTGACCGCCGGAGAGCTGCGCCGGATTGCGCTCGCCGTAGTTCTCCAGCCGCACCGCCCGCAGGGCCTCGGCCACGCGCTGCGGAATCTCGCGCCGGCCGACCCGCTTGGCCTGCAGGCCGTAGGCCACGTTCTTGGCCACACTCATGTGCGGGAACAGCGCATAGTCCTGGAAGATCGTGTTGATATCGCGGTCATAGGGCGCTGTTTTGGTCACATCGCGCCCGTCGATATCGATCGTGCCGGCACTCGGCCGCTCGAAACCCGCGATCATGCGCAGGGTCGTCGTCTTGCCCGAGCCCGACGGGCCGAGCAGCGTGAAGAACTCACCACGCCGGATATCAAGATTCAGCGTTTCCACCGCCACCGTGGCGCCAAACGTCTTGCCGACGCCGGCCAGCCGGACGATGCTGTCGTCGGCCGTGACGGTTGCGCGAGCGGGCGCGGAGCCGTTCATCAATGCTTGACCATGACGTGCCGGACGGCGGTGTAATCCTCCAGCGAATACATCGACATATCCTTGCCATAGCCGGACTGCTTGATGCCGCCGTGGGGCATTTCGTTGCAGAGCATGAAGTGGCAGTTCACCCACGTGCAGCCATAGCGCATGCGGGCCGACGCATCCATCGCCCGGCCGACGTCGGCCGTCCACACCGACGAAGCCAGACCGTAACTGGAGTCGTTGGCCCAGGCGATCGCCTGATCGTCGTGGTCGAAACGCGTGACCGACACCACCGGCCCGAACACCTCGCGGCGCACGATCTCGTCTTCCTGCAGCGCGCCGGCGATCACGGTCGGCTGGTAGAAGAAGCCATCGCCGTCGGCAACCCGGCCGCCGGTGGTGATCTCGGTATGCCGCAGTTCAGAGGCGCGCTCGACGAAACTGGCCACCCGATCACGCTGGCGCGCGGAGATCAGTGGCGGGATCTCGTTGGCGGCATCCTCGGACCGGCCATAGGCGATGCCGGAAACCGCCGACGACAGATCCGCGACCAGCCGGTCGTAGATCTTCGGCCCGGCATAGACGCGACAGGCGGCCGTACAGTCCTGGCCGGCGTTGAAATAGCCGAAGGTGCGCACGCCCTCGACCACCGCCGCCAGATCGGCATCGTCGAACACCACCACCGGCGCCTTGCCGCCCAGTTCCAGATGGGTGCGCTTCACGCTCTTGGAGGCAGCCGTCAGGATCTTCTTGCCGGTGGCGATATCGCCGGTCAGCGAGACCATGTCGATGCCATCGTGGTTTACCAGCCGATCGCCGACCGTCTCGCCGCGCCCGGTGACGATGTTGAGCACGCCCGCCGGCAGCGCATCGCCGGCGATCTTCGCCAGCAGCAGCGCGGTCAGCGGCGTCTGTTCGGAGGGTTTGAGGACCACCGTATTGCCGGCCGCCAGCGCCGGGGCGAATTTCCAGGCGGCCATCATCAACGGGTAGTTCCAGGGCACGATGGAACCGATCACGCCGACCGCGTCGCGCCGCACCATCGAGGTGTAGCCGGCCATGTATTCGCCGGCCGCGCTGGTCGACATGCAGCGCGCCGCCCCGGCGAAAAAGCGAATCACATCCACGGTCGCCGGCAACTCCTCGGCGGCCACGATATGTGCCGGCTTGCCGCAGTTCATGGCTTCCAGTCGCACGAACTCGTCGGCATGCCGCTCGATCACATCGGCCAGCGCCAGCAGTACCGCCGAGCGATCGCCCGGCGTACGGCGCGACCAGGGCTCGAACGCGGCTCGCGCGGCTGCCACCGCGGCATCGACCTGGCCGGCAGTGGCCTCGGGGATCGCACCGATCGCCGCCCCTGTGAACGGGTTGAGAATGGTCTCGGAATCGCCCTGGCCGGCGACGTTCTCGTCGCCGATCAGGAGCGCGGTGGGGACATTGTTCTGGCCGCCCTGCTGCATGCCTGCTCTCCTCGAATGATCGCGGATCAGACGCAGCATCCCGCGTCAATCCGTGTTCATTCGAGTATCCGCAAACGCGCCGCGTTATCGCAATAACAAAAAATAGAAAAGCGCTATCGGAAAAAACGAAACCTATGCCCCGACAAAGACCTGCATTCAAATGCGCCGGTCGACCCAACCGGCTGCGATTCAGCCGGGCCCGGGCGAAGTCTTTTCAAGCGCCATCTCCACGAAGGCCGACGCTGCCGCCGACAGCCGCGTGCCGCGACGCGAAACCACGCCGACCGCTACCGGCTCCAGCGCATCGACCAACTCGGCCACGCCGATGCGATCGCCTTCCAGCGACCAGGGGCGGTACATCAGATCGGGTAACACCGACACGCCGGCGCCGGTTGCGATGAGGCTGCGCACGGCCTCCACCGAGGTCGTGCGATACGCGATGCGCGGCGTCTGGCGCATGTCGCGCCATAACGCTTCGGTCGAAGCCTGGATTTCGTCGAGATTGAGCAGGACATAGTGCTCGTCGACCAGCCGGGCGCGCTGTACCCGCCCTTCCTCGGCCAGGCGGTGGCCGAACGGCACCCAGAGCCGGAAAGGGTAACGCTGAATCACCGCGCTGTTGAATGCCGAAGGCTCGCCAAGCGCCGACAGGAATAACAACGCCACGTCGAGTTCGCCGCCCAGCAGGAAATGCTCGAGATATTCGGGGCTGTCTTCATACACCGACACCGCGGTGGCCGGGAATGCCCGTCGATAGCGCGCCAGCAGTTCCGGCAGCGCGTAGCCGGCCACCAGAGACGTGACGCCCAGATTGAGCGTACCCGTGATGCGCTGGCGCCCGGCGTTGAACGCCGATCGTGCATGGCTGACCTCGGCCAGAATACGCTGGGCATGACGCAGGAAGGTATGGCCGCGATGGGTGAGCGCCATGCCGCGGGCATGGCGCTGCACCAGCGTCACGCCCAGGTCCGACTCCAGCGACTTGATCGCCTCGGTGATCGTCGACTGCGAGGCAAACAACTCGCGCGCCGCACCGGAGATCGAACCGATCTCGGCCACGGCCACGAAATAACGCAGTTGCTGGAAGGAAAAACTCATCGGCCACGCCCGCTTCGCCTTGAAGCCGCGATGCTACCGGAACCGGACACGACAACAGACCATCGCGTTCAGCCGAGTTCGGCGCGTTCGCTGGGCGGCAGCAGCGCCTTGACATTGTCGAGCGTATCCGCCTCTTCCAGCGGCTTGTCAGTACGCCAGCGGGCGATGCGCGGGAAGCGCACGGCAATACCGGATTTATGCCGGTTCGAGGCCTGGATGCCCTCGAAATGCAGCTCGAAGACATGTTGCGGCGTCACCGAGCGCACCGGGCCGAAACGCTCTTTGGTGTTTTTTCGGATCCAGGCATCCACCTGGCGAATCTCTTTGTCGGTAAGCCCGGAGTAGGCCTTGGCGAACGGCACCAACGCGTCGCCGTCCCAGACGGCGAAGGTATAGTCGGTCAACAGGTTCGAACGCCGGCCCGAGCCCGGCTGGGCATAGAGCAGTACCGCATCCACCGAAAACGGATCGATCTTCCATTTCCACCAATCGCCGCGTATGCGCCCGACCCGATACGGCGAGCCAAGCCGTTTGAGCACGAAACCCTCGGTGGCATATTCGCGGGCGCGCTCGCGCAGGGCGGCGAGTTCGTCCCAGGAGCCGGCGGCCAGGCTTTCCGATAGCGCGATGCGTTCGTCGATGCCAACGAGCACGTCGCCCAGGCGCGCCCGCCGATCCTCCAGCGGCTGTTCACGGATGTCGACGCCTTCGTGTTCCATCAGGTCGTAGGCAAAGAACCGCACCGGATGTTTTTGCTGCATGTTGGCCGAGGGCTTGAGCCGGCCGATACGGCGCTGCAGGCGGGCGAACGGCAGCGGCAGGCTGTCGCCGGCGGCCCAGGCCAGGATCTCGCCGTCCAGCACACAGCCGTCGGGCAGCGCGGCCGCGGCGGCCTCCAGTTCCGGAAAGCGGCCTTCCATCAAGTCCTCGCCGCGCGACCAGATATGACATTCTCCAGCACGCCGGATGAGCTGGGCCCGGATGCCGTCCCATTTCCATTCGGCGTGCCAGTTTCCGGCCGGGCCGAGGTCGGCGATCGTCTCGATCGGCGCATTCTCGATCGGCGAGGCCAGGAAGAACGGGTACGGCTGCGCCGCATCCTCACCGTGGTCCTCAGGGTCGACCAGGCGCTCGAAGAATTCCGGGGTGGGTTGCCAGCGTCCCATCAATCGACGGGCCAACCGGGCCGGCTCGATGCCGGCATATTCGGCGAGCGCCCGCGTGACCAGCCGCCGCGAGACGCCCACACGGAAGGCGCCGGTGAGCAGTTTGTTGAGCGTGAAACGTGCCTCGGTCGGCAGTTCGCGCCAATAGCCGTACAAACATGCTTTCTGTTCGGCCTCGCTGAGGTTTTTGAGCGGCAGAATGCGGTTCTCGACCCACTCGTGCAGCGGCACGTCGAGCCCGGCCTCGCTCGAGCCGATCTGGTCGAGCAACAGCGTCATGGTTTCGGCCGAATCGCCGACCGCCGCATAACTCTCCTCGACCAGCCACATCGGCATGTCGATCGCCTCGGCCACCCATTCCCGCAGCTTCGGCCCGGCGATCAGCCGCTTGATCCGCCGTCCGCAGAGGAATGATACCGCCCAGGCGGCATCGGCCGGCGGCGCTTCGGCGAAGTAATCGCGCATCGCAGCCACCTTCGAGTTGGTCGCCGTGGTGGCATCGAGACGTGCGTAGAGGGCGGTAAATAGCTGCATCAAGCAATATTGTTTGCGCAGATGACAGCCCGATTCAAATCGGCCGTACACGATTGACTTGTCAACTCCGTATTCCTGCGGATGCCTTGTCCAGACAGGCTTGCAGCGCGATCAACGCGGGCCGGCCCGCGCGCAGCGGGGTGCGCGGCAAATTGAAGTCGGTGCGGTCTGTGCATACGGTGACAGGGCATCATTTGAAAAGCTCGCGGCCGGCGCTTGAAGCGCTGCAACGGCTGCTACGGAGGCATTTGCGTATGACTAGCGATCCCACGGTCGATCCCATGTTTCAACGCACGCAGGACTTTGGCGACCAGCCGACCGAAATCCGCGAAACCGACCACTACCAGCACGAATACGTGCACGATTTCGTCGAACGCTGGGACGACCTGATCGACTGGGACGGCCGGGCGGCCAGCGAAGGCAGTTTTTTCATCGATGTACTCAAGAAGTACGGCTGCGAGACGGTCATCGATGCAGCCTGCGGCACCGGCTTCCATTCCGTCCAGCTGCTGCGCGCCGGCTTCGAAGTCGCCAGCGTCGACGGCAGCCCCCAGATGCTCAGCAAGGCGTTCGATAACGCCCGCGAGCGCGGCTTCATCCTCAAGACCGTACACACCGACTGGCGCTGGATGACCCGCGACATGGTCGGTCGCTATGACGCGATCATCTGTCTCGGCAACTCCTTCACCCATATCTTCAACGAACACGACCGGCGCCGCACGCTCGCCGAGTTCTACTCGATGCTCAAGCACGACGGCATCCTCATCCTCGACCAGCGCAATTACGATGCCCTGCTCGACGGCAAGACCGGCGGCCCGAGCCATAAGTTCTATTACTGCGGCGAAGGCGTGTCCGCCCAGCCCGAGCATGTCGACGAGGGTCTGGCGCGCTTCCGTTATGAATTCTCGGACGACGGCTCCGTCTACCACCTGAACATGTTCCCGCTACGCAAGGCCTATGTGCACGACCTGATGCACCAGGTCGGTTTCCAGCGCGTGACCACCTTCGGCGATTTCCAGTCGAGCTATCGCGAGGACGATCCGGATTTCTTCATCAATGTCGCGGAGAAGAGCTATCTCTCGGCCGACGAAGACGACGACGTCAGCGAATAAAACGAGGGGGAACCGATGAGCGAGTATTCCGAGGCGGTCAGGACCGCCCAGAACTACTACAACAGCGACGACGCCGATAATTTCTACTCCAGCCTCTGGGGCGGCGAGGATATCCACATCGGCCTGTACCAGTCCGACGACGAGCCGGTCACCGAGGCCAGCCATCGCACCGTCGCCCGCATGGCCGAGTTGGTGGCCGACAAGCTCGGCCCGGATGCCCGGGTGTTGGATATCGGTGGCGGCTATGGCGGGTCGGCCCGCTATATTGCCGGGAAATACGGCGCCGAGGTCGTGTCGCTGAACCTGTCCGAGGTCCAGAACGAGCGCGGTCGCCGGCAGACCGCCGAACGCGGCCTGGACGACAAGGTCACCATCGTCGACGGCAATTTCGAGAATGTTCCCTTTGATGCCGACCGCTTCGATGTGGTCTGGTCGCAGGATGCGATCCTGCATTCCGGCAATCGGCCGCGCGTGCTCGACGAGGTCGTGCGCGTATTGAAGCCGGGCGGCGTGTTCGTATTCACCGACCCGATGTCGGCCGACGGCGTGGCAGCCGAGGTCCTGCAGCCGGTGCTTGACCGCATTCAGCTGGAGACCATGGGCTCGCCCGGCTTCTACCGCGAACAGCTGACGCGGCGCGGTCTGACCGAGCGCACCTTCGAGGACCACACCGAGCAGGTCCCGCGCCACTATGACCGGATCCACCGTGAACTCGACGCCCGCCGCGGCGAGCTCGACGGCCGGATATCCGAGACCTATATCGCCAACATGAAGAAAGGCCTGCAGCACTGGGTGGACGCCGGATCGGCCGGCCGGCTGGCCTGGGGCATCATGGTGTTCGACAACTGACCGAACGCTACCCTGCCGTAGCGTAGCGGCCCGGACTTGGGTTGTGACGCACAACGCGTCATAGTCGCGGTCACTGGCTTCAAGGCGCCGCCCGGCCCAGCCGGCGGCGCTTTTTTATCGAAAGGATGGATCCATGACTGAACGATTTTCCGGCAAGACCGTGGTCGTCACCGGCGCCGGCTCGGGTATCGGCGCCGCCACCGCCAGGCGATTCGCTGCCGAGGGCGCCAACGTGGTGCTCGTGGGGCGCACCCGCGAAAAACTCGAGGCCCTGTTCGGCGATGTCGCGGACAAGAACACGCTGATGATCCATGCCGCCGACGTCTCCGATGCCGATCAGGTCGACGCGCTGTTCAAGGCCGTCATCGATCGATTCGGCCGCCTGGATGTGCTGGTCAACAACGCCGGCGTGGCCTCGGGCGGTCCGATCTCCGAGGTCTCCGACGACGACTGGAAAAAAGTGATGTCGATCAACGTCGACGGCGTATTCCACTGCACGCGCGCCGCCATGCCGCATCTGTCAAAGACCGGCGGCTCCATCGTCAACACGTCGTCGGTGTCGGGCCTGGGCGGCGACTGGTCGTTTGCCACCTACAACACCAGCAAGGGCGCGGTGAGCAACTTCACCCGTGCGGTGGCACTGGACTACGTCAATACCGGCGTGCGCGTGAACGCGGTCTGCCCGAGCCTGACCCGCTCCGAGCTCACCGACGACATGTTCGAAAAAGACGACCTGATGGCGAAGTTCGCCGAGCGTATTCCCATGGGTCGCGGTGCCGAGGCCGAGGAAGTCGGCGACGTGATCGTGTTCCTGGCCAGCGACGATGCCCGTTTCATCAACGGCGTGAACCTGCCGGTCGACGGCGGCCTGTCGGCCTCCAACGGGCAGCCGCCGCTGGCCTGATCCCGGCGCCAGACCGTCACACCCCGGCCCGCCTCGGCGCGCCGGGTTTTTTTGCTTTTTTCGGGTCAGGGATGCCCGAGCAACGCCGACAGCTCCGCCCGGTTGGAGACCAGGCGATCCAGCGTATAACCGTCCAGCACCGCCAGAAACGCCTGCTGCGCCGCCCCCAGCACGTGCTTGAGACCGCAAACCGGATCGATGGGGCAGGTCGAATCCGGCCCGAAGCACTCCAGCAGTCGCAGATTCTCGGTCTGGCGCACCAGGGTGCCGATATTGATGCTCTCAACCGGTACGGCCAGCAACAGCCCGCCCCCGCGCCCCCGATAGCTGTGGATATAGCCGAGCTGCACCAGCGTCTGTGCCACCTTGGCCACGTGATGGCTCGATATGGCATAGCGAGCCGCGACCTCCTGGACACGAGCCGGCTCGGTGGCATCGCGCACGCCGAGATAGATCAGCAGGCGCAGCGCGTAATCCGTATGGGTGGTCAGTTGCATGGGCGGAATCTTGACTCTGAATCGGCAGAATATATACTCATTTAAATTGGTATATCACATGCTTTTTTAAACCCAGGAGAGCCCTCCATGCTCACAGCGCAGCAGACCGCCGCGATCAAGGCAACCGTCCCGCTTCTCAACGAACACGGTGAAACGCTGGCCCGCACCATGTACGCGCGGATGTTCAGTCACAATCCCGAGGTCAAGGCCTATTTCAACCCGGCCCACCAGCTCTCCGGCCGCCAGCAGAAAGCCTTGTCGAACGCGGTCTGTGCCTATGCCCAGCACATCGACAACCCGTCGGCCCTGGCCGATGCGGTCGAATTGATCGCGCAAAAGCATGCCTCGCTGGGAATCGCACCGGAACACTACCCGATCGTGGGCGAGAATCTCCTGGCCGCCGTCCGCGAGGTACTGGGCGAGGCCGCCACCGACGAAGTCATCGATGCATGGGCCGCCGCCTACGGCCAACTGGCCGATATCTTCATCGAGCGCGAGCGCCAGATCTACGCCGAGCAGGCGGCCCGCGACGGCTGGTCCGGCTTCAGGCGGTTCGTCGTCACGCGCCGCGAACCGGCCGCCGACAATATCGTGTCGCTGTATCTGGAACCGGTCGACGGCCAGTCGCTGGCGGCACATCGCCCGGGGCAATACGTGGCCATCCAGACCGAATTGCCCGACGGCGACAGCGCGCTGCGCAACTACAGCCTGTCGAACGCACCGGGCACGCCGTACTATCGGATCAGCATCAAACGCGAGGACGCCCCGGCGGCGAACGCGCCCAACGGCAAATTCTCGAACTACGCGCACGACCAACTGGCCGTCGGCGACCATGTTCGGCTCAGCCCGCCCTGCGGTGAATTTACCCTGCAGGCGGACGACGCCTCACGACCGCTGGTACTGCTGGCCGGCGGGGTCGGCATCACGCCGCTGTTGTCGATGCTGCATGCCGCCGTGGAAACCGACCCCAAGCGCGACATCGTGCTCGTACAGGCCGTGCGTGAACGCCGACTGCGCCCGTTCAGCGACGAAATCGACGCGCTCGCCGCCGCACACGACAACCTGCGCATCCATGTCCGCTACAGCGAGCCGGCGGCCGATGATCCGACGGATAGCGACGACGCGAGCCGCGGCCTGATCGACCACGCCCTGCTCGATGCGCTGGTCGGTGATCGGCCGGCCGATTACTACTTCTGCGGCCCCAAGCCGATGCTGGCCCTGATGCGGCGACTCCTGGACCAGCGCCGGGTGCCGGATTCGGCGATGCACTATGAGTTCTTCGGTCCGGCCGACGGCCTCGACCAAGCCGCCTGAGCGTCTATGTCACAGAGCGACCGGCGGCACGGCCGGTCGCTGCGGCATCGGCGGCATCGGGCTCGGGGCCGCGGGGACAAGCGCATAGGGCGCTCAGGCTGTTTCCTCCAGCCCGGCGTTGTTCTGGTCGAACACCCGATCGGCGCGATAGGAGCTGCGCACCAGCGGCCCGGAGACCACTTCCATGAAACCGCGCGCCAGGCCCCATTGCCGATATTTCCTGAAGTCGTCCGGCGGGACATAGCGATCGATCGGCAGGTGATTGACGGTCGGGCGCAGGTACTGGCCGAAGGTGACGATGTCGACGCCGATGGCGGCCAGATCGTCCAGCGTTTCGGCGATTTCGTCCTCGGTCTCGCCCAGACCGAGCATCACGGACGTCTTGGTCAGCACATCCGGATTATGCTTTTTCGCATGCGCGAGGACGTCCAGCGTCTGTTGGTAGCCGGCACGCGCGTCGCGCACGACATGCGTCAGACGCTTGACGGTCTCCACGTTCTGGGCGAACACCTCGAGCCCTGAATCGACCACGGTCTCGACATGGGCTTCGACGCCGCGGAAATCCGGGGCCAGCGCTTCCACCCGTGTTTCCGGCGTACGGCGCTTGATCGCCTTCACGCAGTCGGCATAATGCTGCGCGCCGCCGTCGGCCAGGTCGTCGCGATCGACCGAGGTGAGCACGATATAGTTCAGGCCCATGATCTCGACCGAGTCGGCACAGTGCTCCGGCTCGTCGGCATCCAGCCAGCCATGCGGATTGCCGGTGTCCACCGCGCAGAACTTGCAGGCGCGGGTACAGGTATCGCCCATGATCATGATGGTGGCGGTGCCGTGGGTCCAGCATTCGCCGATGTTCGGACACATCGACTCCTCGCACACCGTGGCCAGCTTGTGCTGGCGCACATTGTCCTTGACCCTGGCGTACTCGCCGCCGGAGGGCAGGCGCGCGCGCAGCCAGTCCGGCTTGCGCCCGATCGGCACCGCGGCCGCCTTCTTGGAGGCCTTCATGCCGTTCTTGATGGCGCGCGTGCCGTTGGGTTTGCTCACCTTGGTCCCGGTGACCACGGGAATGCCCTTGAACTCGCTCATATCCTCGATCCGGTCTGGCGGTTATCGATCGGCCGATCATGATAACACTCACCGATTCGGCCCATGCGCGTGTCGCGTAAGTCGTTGCCGCCGCGCGCCGCTGCTATGATGACGCGTTGATTTCGCCGCCCGCCGACGAGCCCTCGCCGCCCGTGTCGCGTTCCGATTCCGCGCTTGCAACCACCGTCCCGGCGAGCCGCACCGATCAGCTGATCGCGCGCGTAATGAACAGCCGCGCCGGGCAGCTGGCCTATCGGTTCCGACGCCTGGTACCCGTGGCGTCGTTCGCGATCGGCCTGGGCAGCTATTTTCTCATCCAGCGCCAAAACGCCCTGGCCCAGTGGCTGACCGCCCTCATGCTGCTGGGCTGGCTGGCGCTGCTGTTCGAAGGTCTGTTGTGTCGCGTTCTGGCCCGCTTCGTCGGCGAGCGTGTACCGCAGATCCTGGTGCGCTATGCCGCCCAGGTGCTGCACCAGGAAACGCTGTTCTTCGTCCTGCCGTTTTTCCTGACCACCACCACCTGGCAGTCGGCGCAATGCGTATTCACCGGGCTGATCGTCATCGCCGCCGTGGCCTCGGCGATCGATCCGCTGTATTACGACGTCATCGCGCGCCGGCGCTGGCTGTTTCTCGGCTACCACGCCTTCACGCTGTTCGCGGCCATCCTGGCCGGCGGGCCGATCATTCTGTCCCTGACCACGGGCAACTCCATCGCGCTCGCCTCCGCGGTGATGGGGGTCTGCGCCCTGCCCAGTTTCAACGATGTGCTGCGGGCCCGGCACTGGTCGCGCTGGTTCGTACTCGCCGGCCTGTCGGTCGCGCTCGGCGGCGGCGCCTGGATGGCACGTTTCTGGATCCCGCCGGCCACGCTCAACGCCAAGCACATGGCCATCACCACCCGGATGGACACCGCCAATCGACAACCCGGACCGGACCGGCATCATTTCACCGTAGCCCAACTGCGGGCCAACGGCCTGTATGCGTTCTCGGCGATCAAGGCGCCGCGCGGTCTGCACCAGAAGGTGCTGCATGTGTGGTCGCATGACGGCAAGGTGGTGAGCCGGATCCCGCTGCATATCCGCGGCGGCACACGCAACAACGGTTTCCGGACCTGGAGCCACAAGACCTCGCTCGGCCCGAACCCCGCCGGCCACTGGCGGGTCGCCGTGGTCACCGACGACGGCCAGCTGATCGGCGCGGAACGCTTCACCGTCGGTCCGGCCCGCGGCAACGGCCCGGGCGATTGAAGCGCGTGTCGCGATCGGCCTCAGTGGCCGTCGATGGCACCGGATTCAAGCAGCGCCATCGTCACCAGGCGGGCCTGCCAGCGCTCGCGCCAATCCCTGGGCCGATCCAGATCCATCCGCTCGAGATACGGGACGGCCGCCGCATGCGCGCGACCCAGCCTGGGCGCGTTGCGGGCCACCACGGCGACGAGCCGGGCCGGCGGGGCCGAGCGCAACGAGCGCAGCGCGCCGATCAGCGCCCGCTCGATATCGGTGAAATCGCAGCCATAGGGATATTGGGGAAAGCCGCCTTCGCGGCGATCCGGGGCCAGCCAGTCATGCACGGCCGCCGGCATGTTGGCCCGGGCCGCCGCGGGGATGCGATAACGCGGCGATAGCTTGCCGGCGGCCACCGCGGCCGCGCGCAGTTCGTCCTGGAAACGGGCGTCGGCGATTTCGATCAGGGCGATGGCGACGTCTTCGTCGGTCTTGCCGCGCAGGTCGGCCACGCCGTACTCGGTGGCCACGATGTCGCGCAGGTGGCGCGGGATGGTGTTGTAGCCGTAGCGTGCCACGATGTTGGATTCGGGCCCGCTCGCCCCCGACCGCACCGCGCGTACGCAGACAATCGAACGCGCGCCCGCCAGTTCGTGCGCCTGCGCCACGAAATTGTATTGCCCGCCCACGCCGGACAGGACCTGCCCCGACTCGAGGCCGTCGGACGCCACCGCGCCGTCCAGCGAAGCCTTGAGCGCGGTGTTGATAAAGCGCGCGTCGGTGCGCTGGGCGCGCTTGAGCGCCTCGTGGCCGTACAGCTGATTGATCTCGCCGACGCTGGTCATGTGGAAACGCTCGCGCGTGTCGGCGTCGAGATCGCGCAGGCGTTGATAGAAGTCGTTCGGCCCGAGAAAGAAACCGCCGTGGACCAGCGTCGCCCCGGCCAGATGCGTGCCCAGACAACGCGCCTCGATCTCGCTCCGGGCGTCGCGATCAGCCAGATTCGCCGCGATCGGCGGCTCGTGGTCGCCAGCGGACAGGTGCCGGTCCAGCCACACCACCCCGGCATGAAACACGCCGATGGACTTCAGATACGCGACATCATCCGCGCTGAGCTGGCCATCGATCGCGCCGGCATCCTGCAACGCGGTGAGCGTGCGCGGACCGACGGCCTCGTCGATGGCGCCAGCGTTGAGCAGGGTCTGGACGGTCAGGTCGTCGTAGACCGCGCGCTTGATCACCCCGGCGCGATGCAGCTGCAGATAGGCATCCACCAGCATTTCGGTACAGCCATAGAGCCCGCGCTCGAACACGCCCCGACCGGCATGGCGATCGACCAGGACGTGTTCGGCGGCGGTCGCCGGCATGCGCCCGATCAGCCGGCGAAAGCGGGCATTGTCGTTGTGGCGCAGCGCCAGGCAATAGGCGATGGCATCGGACAGACTGCCGATGCCGATCTGTAGCGTACCGCCGTCGGCCACCAGCGCCGCCACGCGTGCGGCAATGGCGTAATCGGCGTCGGGCACGGGCGCGGCCGGCGCGCCGAACGGCTTGAAGTCGGCGGCAGGGCCCTCGAACAATGCATCCATCCGGCGGCTGGACACCAGCGCGCTGCGGGTCATGGTCGGCAACCGGCGGTTGACCTGGCCGACGATCAGCGGCGCGGTGCCGGCCTCGCGCATGCGCTCGACGACCGGCATCAGATCCAGCGTGACATCGGTGTTGCACGACAACGAGATTTCGTCATCGCGAATGCCGGGCGCGACCATCTGCATAAGGACGTTCACCCCGGCATCGAGCAGATCGCGCGCCGCGTGGGTGTAGTTCACCGAGCGATAATGGCGCTGGGCATAGGTGTTGCCGAGCATGGCGCCGGGCTGGAAGAAAAACTCCGATACGGTAACGTTGGCCGGCAGCGCGCCGCGCTTGAGATCGCGCAGATAATCCAGCCCCGGATAGTCGCCGAACACGCGCTCGACGATCGGCCCCATCAACCGGCGTTCGAGATCGCCGGACGGCTCGGGCACATCCAGTGAAAGCGCCGTGATGAAGGTCAGATCAATGGCCGGGTCGGCACAGGCGCGCCGATACAGCGCGTTCATGAGTGTCGCGGCCTTGCCCAGCCCCAACGGCGCACCCACACACAGCCTGCGACCGACGCGCCCGATCAGCCAGTCGACCAGCGCCTCGGCATCGGTGAATCGTTCGGGCGCACGCGTCACCGGACACCTACGCGGCCGAGGCCGGCTTGGCGCGACCGTAACGATCAATGTACGCACGCGGCACCTTGACGGTCAGCACCCGCGGCCACACCCGGAAGGTCGCGGGCGTGGCCGTGAGAATCTCGCCATCGGTGTTGATAGCCATCGGCTGCTCGGTGTGAATCTCGAACGCCGTGCTCTCGAACAGCTGCACGCCCTGCATGGCCTTGTGCGGCCCGCGCACCAGCCCCGGCAGCATCGCGATCAGCGAGGGCAGCGGCTGCGGCTTGAGGCTATACAGATCAAGCCGGCCATCGTCGAGCGCGGCGTCGCTGGCCACCGCCAGCCCTCCGCCGAAATAGCGCCCGTTGCCGACGGCAATCTGAATCGATTCGAGATGTTCACTGCGCCCCTCGAAACGGACTTCGGCCCGAAAGGCTTCGGTATCCCGCACCGCGGAGAAAACATTGGTGGCGTAGCCGAGAGAACCCAGCCATTTCTTGGCCGTATCGGAGCGGTACTCACAAGCCCGCACGGCCAGACCGATACTGGCGACGTTGAGGAAATAGACGTCGTTGCACTGGCCCAGATCGATGCCATGATCGATGCCGTCGACCACGTTGTCGCAGGCTGCGGCCAGATCGGTGGGTATCAATAGCGTCCGGGCGAAATCGTTGGCGGTGCCGAGTGGCAGCACGGCCATCGGCTTGCCGCAGTCCAGCATCGCCTTCGACGCCAGATTGAGCGTCCCGTCACCGCCGCCGAGCACCACCACATCGACATCCCCCGCCTGGCGGTGGATGGCGGCCGGCACGTGGTCCGGCCGGTCGAAGCGGGCCTCGACGACGTCGACGTCGCGCGCGGCCAGGTGTTCGACCGCAGCCCGCGCATTGGCCTCGCCCTGGCGCGATTCGCGGTTGATGAGCAATAGAGCGCGCAGGCTGGTCACCCTGATCGAAACATGTGCTGCTAGCGTAAGCGGCTGTCGCGGACAGGGCAATCGAGAATTGCCGCGGCCGGGGCGACCCGCGGTCACGCGGGCCGGCTGGTCTTCACCGACGGTTTGCGCCACGCTGTGACGCGTTCACGCAAACCAAGATCATCACATGAGTGGATTCATTGAACGCATGGTCGGCGCCGCCAGGCTTGAGGTGCCGATCTACGAGGAAGTCGAACATGACAGCGCGGCCACCGGGCAGGCCGCCGGTGTCGTTATCCTGGCCTCGATCGCGGCCGGCATCGGCGCGCTCGGCCACGCCGGTTTCGGCGGCCTGATCCTGGCGCTGGTGGGGGCGCTGCTGGGCTGGGTGATCTGGGCGGTGATCGTCTGGTTCGTCGGCACCAAGGTGCTGCCGCAGGCCCAGACCGAGGCCGATATCGGCCAACTGTTGCGCACCATGGGCTTCGCCGCCTCACCCGGCCTGTTGCGCCTGTTCGAGATCGTGCCGGTGCTCGGCGGCCTGGTCGCGCTGGTGGTTTCGATCTGGATGCTGGTCGCCATGATCGTCGCGGTACGCCAGGCACTCGACTACGACAACACCTGGCGCGCGATCGGCGTAGTGGTGATCGGCTGGGTCATCCAGCTGCTGATCGCCTGGCTGATCGGCGGCGCGGCCATCTACGGCATGGGCGGCCCGCCCGCCGGCGGCGGTGGCGCGGTCTGAGCGCAGGCACAACGGACAAAAAAACGCCGGGCGGTCGCCCGGCGTTCTCCCGCTCCCTTTTTGGGGCCCGCCAAGGTTTTGCCCCACGCCTCGGCAGCCCCTCTGCCTCTCCCCTCTCGTTTTACTCGAGCGGCTCGTCCTCATAGCGCGCATCGAGCATGACCGTGCCGGCCACGGCAATCAGGATGATCATGACCGTGCCCAGCACCCAGGCCAGGTACCAGGCGCCGCGCTCGCCCAGCACGATGGCCAGGAACAGGGCGACAAAGGCCACGAGCAACCAGAAGATGAGTTGCAATACGGTTTTCATGACGCTCTCCTAGTAGGCGTGGTCGTCGTTTTCTATCGAGGCCGGTGTGACCTTGCCCCGCATCACGTAAAACGCCCAGCTGGTGTAGACGAGGATGATCGGCACGAAGATCAGCGTGAACACCAGCATCCAGCCCAGCGTGCCGGCACTGGATGACGCATCCCAGACCGTCAGGCTCTGGCTCGGGTTGCTCGACGACGGCATGAGAAACGGGAACATGGCCGCGCCCACGGTGCCGATGGTCGCCGCCCAGGCGACGGCCCCCGCCCACCAGGCGACGATCGCCGCGCCGCGGCGCGCGGCAACAACGCCCGCCACGATCGCGACATAAACCAGCCCCGGGATCGCCCACAGCGCCGGCACGGCGCCGTAGTTATGCAGCCAGGCGCCGGCTTCGCGAACCACCGTCTTGTTCAACGGCAACGCGGCCCCACCCGGATCGGCGCCCGCGGTGATCACATAGCCGTGTATGAATGCGACCCAGACGCCGCCGATGGTGAACAGCACCAGCGCGGCCGGGCCGCTGACCGTGGCCAGGCGCATCGCACGCTCACGGATCACGCCTTCGCCGCGGCCCATGATCATGGTCGATCCCTGATACAGCGCCAGCGCCAGCGACACCAGCCCGCACAGAATCGCGAACGGATTGAACAGCGTGATGAAGCTGCCGGTGTAGTACGACACCATGTCCCAGGAAAAGTGGAAGGGCACGCCCTCGAGCATGTTGCCCATGGCCGCGCCGAACACGATCATCGGCACCGCGCCGGAGATGAACAATGTCCAGTCCCACAGATTGCGCCAGCCCATGCTGGGCATCTTGCTGCGGTACTCGAAGCCGAGCGGCCGCACGATCATCGCCCACAGCAGCAGCAGCATGACCACATACAAGCCGGAAAACGCGGTGGCATAGATCGTCGGCCAGGCCGCGAACACCGCGCCGCCGCCCAGGATGAACCACACCTGGTTGCCGTCCCAGTGCGGGGCGATCATGTTGATCGCCGCACGCCGCTCGCCATCGGTGCGCCCGAAATAGCGCAGTGCCGCCCCGACGCCCATGTCCATGCCCACCATCACGGCCAGGCCGATCAGCAGGACGCCGAGCAGCGCCCACCAGATCAATTTGAGTACAACATACGCATCCATGATTTATGCCTCGCTCCACTGCGACATGCGGGGTGGGGTGGCCGGCTCAGTCTGGCCATGGCCGTCGTCGGGATCGTCCGGCCCGAGCCGGATGTACTTCACCATCAGGAACATCTCGATGACGATGAAGATCGAATACAGCAGCACGAAGCCGGTCAGCGAGAAGATCATGTAGCCGACCGAATGGGTCGAGGCCGAGACCCAGGTCGGCAGCTGCTCGTAGACCGTCCAGGGCTGGCGTCCGAGCTCCGCGACCAGCCAGCCCGCCTCGTTGGCGATGAAGGGGACCGGGATCATCCAGGGTGCGACCTTGAGGAACCAGCGCTTGTCGGCGATCGTGCCGCGCAGCGAATAATTCACCGCCAGGATCAGGAAGGCCAGCATCAAGAACGCGGCGGCCACCATGATCCGGAAGCTCCAGAACACGGGCGCCACCGGCGGGATGGCGTCACGCGCGGCTTTTTCGATCTGGGCATCGGTGGCATGGGCGACGTTCGGCGCGTAGCGCTGGACCAGCCGGGCATAGCCGAGATCGTCCTTGTGCGCATTGAACCGGGCGCGGGCGGCCGCGTCGTTCGGGTGCTCACGCAGGGTCTTGAGCGCCACCAGCCCGGGGATGCCGTTGCGAATACGCTGCGCGGCCTGTTTTTCCAGATCGTCCACGCCGGGGATCGATTTGCTGAAGCTGTGTGTGACCAGCGGCGTGAGCAGATACGGAATCTGCAGCTCGAACTCGTTTTTCTGTGCCGCCTGGTTGGGCCAGGCGATCACGTTGAAGCCCGCCGGTGCCGGCGCGGTCTTCCACAGCCCTTCCATCGCCGCCAGCTTGGTCGGCTGGTCCTCGCCGTTGATGAAGCCGAGCGCATCGCCCAGGCAGATCACCGCGATACTGGCGAAAATACCGAACAGGGCCGCCATCCGGAACGAGCGCTTGGCCAGCTCGATGTGGCGCTTGCGCAGCATGTAGAAGGCACTGATGCCCAGCACGAACATCGCCGCGGTCAGATAGCCGGCGATGCTGGTGTGCACGAACTTGGCCTGGGCGTCCGGGTTGAACACCAGATTGGTGAAGCTGGTCAACTCCATGCGCATGGTGGCGGGGTTGAACGTGGACCCCACCGGCGACTGCATGTAGCCGTTGGCAATCAGAATCCACAGCGCCGACAGGTTCGAGCCGAGTGCGACCATGTAGGTCACCAGCAGATGCTTGCCGCGCGACAGCTTGCCCCAGCCGAACAGCATCAACCCGACCATCGTGGATTCGAGGAAGAACGCCATCAGGCCCTCGATGGCCAGCGGCGCGCCGAAGATATCGCCCACGAAGTGCGAATAGGTTGACCAGTTGGTGCCGAACTGGAACTCCATGGTCAGCCCGGTGGCCACGCCGAGCGCGAAGTTGATCGCGAACAGCTTGCTCCAGAAGTGTGTCATCTGGCGGTAGATCGAGCGACCGGTGATGACATACACCGTCTCGATGGCCGCCAGCAGCATGCTCAGCCCGAGGGTGAGCGGCACGAATATGAAGTGGTAGAGCACGGTGGCAGCAAACTGCCAGCGCGATAGGTCGACAACAGTATCCAGGGAGTGCATCGGTCACGTCTCCGATCAAGGCGGCCCGGCCAGACAGCGGCCGTTCAGGGCAAGGTTAAAAGGGTCCCGGCGGCGGGTCGTTGATCTGAATCAAGGCGATAACCCGGACGGGTCAGACGACGATATTCGGCACAGGTCTCGGCCAGATCGCCCGGCGCGCCGTCGCCCACGACCCGCCCGCGATCGAGCACGATCACGCGCTCGCAGTGGGCCACCCATTCCGGCTGATGCGACACCACAATCAGCGTCCGGCCGGACAGGCGGGCGGCGGCCGCGGACCACAGCCGCGCGCCGGTGGCGCCGTCCAGCCCTTCGCCGGGCTCGTCCATGATCACCACCGGGGCGTCGCGCAGCAGCGCGCGGGCGATACCGATACGGCGGATCTGGCCGCCGGACAGGCGCAGTCCTTCCTCGCCGACCAGCGTGGCGTAGCCTTCGGGCAACGCCATGATTTCGTCATGAATGGCGGCGGCCCTCGCGGCGGCGATGATCGCGTTTTCGTCGGCGTCCGGGTCGCCCACGGCGATGTTGTCGGTCACCGTGGCGTGGAACAGGTAGATACGTTGCGGCACCAGCGCGATCGCGGCCCGAAGATCGGCGCTGCGATACGCCGTCACGGGGGCGCCGCCCCAAGTCACTTGACCCCGCTCGGGCAGCGTCATCCGGGTCAGCAAATGCACCAGGCTGCTCTTGCCCGCCCCGCTGGCGCCGACGATCGCGACGCGCTCACCGGGTGCGATCGAAAGCGATACATCAGCCAGTGCCCAGGGTGTATCCGGCGCGTGGCGGACGAAGACATGCCCGAACACCAAACGGTGATCGACCGGCGCCGGCCGCGGCGTCTCGGGTTCGACGATGGCCGGACGCAGCGACTCGAAGGCGCGCAGCCGGCGGGTTACGGCCTGGAGCTGGCCCAGCGCCTGCCAGGCCGCGGGCATCTGGGTCACGGCCTCGACGCTCGCCAGCACCAGCAGCACGACCGGCGCGAAATCGATCGGCGCCGCCGCGCCGGTACGAATCGCCGGCACGATCAGCCCGATCGAGGCCAGTACCGCCGCATTGATCAACAGCAGCATGCCGGCCTGGCCGAGCCCGGTAAGGCGCGAAAGACGCGCCTGGCTGTCCAGATGGGCCGCGGTCAACGCGGCGACCTTGCATTCACGCGCGGCGAAGGCGTCGAACACCACCAATTCGCCCAGACCTTCGACCATGTCCACGAGCTGGGCCTTGAGCCGGGCGGCGATCGCCACCGACTGCGCCCCCGGCGCGCGCCCGGCGCGTGCCACCCACCACGGCAACAGCCCCCCGGCCATCAGCAGCAGCGCCAGGTTGGCCAGGGCCACCGCCACGCTGTACCAGGCCCAGACCGCGACCGCCCCCGCCACACAGACCACGCCCACGGTCACCGGCAGAATCAACTGCAGATAGACCGCGCTCAGCGTGTCGATATCGGCCCGCACGCGGGCCAGCAGATCGCCGCTGCGCAGGCCGGACAACTGATGCGCCGACAACGGCTCGACCTGGCGGTAGAACCACACCCGCAGGCCAGTCAGCAGCTTCAACGTGGCGTCGTGGGTGACCAGCCGTTCCAGATAACGTCCGCCGGTGCGCGCGATCGCCAGGCCGCGGATGGCCGCGGCCGGCGTGAAGTAATTCATGTCGGCGGCGGCCAGCCCGGCCGCCGCCATGCTGGCAATGAACCAGCCGGAAACGGCCAGCAACGCCATGTTGGAGGCGACCGTGACAATGCCGAGCACGACGCCGAGCGCAAACGCCCCGCGATACGGCCGGGCGAGTTGCAGCCACCAGCGCAGATCACTCATGCCGGCCCTCCGCGAGCATGGCGGCATACCGCCCGCCGGCCGCCACCAGCGCCTCATGGTGGCCGGTCTCGACCACCCGGCCGGCATCCAGCACCACGATGTGATCGGCCTCGCGGACGGTGGCCAGACGATGCGCGATGACCACCAGGCTGCGATCCGCGCCCAGCTCGCCGAGCGCCGCCGTCAGCGCCTGTTCGTTGGGGGCGTCCAGATGCGCGCTGGCTTCGTCGACCACCACGAAGGGTGCGGCGGCCGCGAACGCCCGGGCGATGGCCAGCCGCTGGGCTTCGCCGCCGGACAAGCGCACCCCGCGTTCGCCGATCGGCGTATCGAGACCGTCCGGCAGCGCGGCCACGAACGCCCGCGCCTGGGCACGCTCCAGTGCCTGCCACAGGACATCGTCCGGCACCTCGATCGCGCCGAGCGTGAGGTTGTCGCGCACGTTGCCATGGAACAACCGCGGCTGCTGGGGTACCCAGGCACACCAACGCCGCCAGTAGTCGGGGGCCAACGTCGCGCGATCGATGCCATCCACCGTGACGCGGCCGGTTGTCGGCGCGAGCAGCCCCATGAGCACCAGTGCCAGCGTGCTCTTGCCCGCCGCCGAGGCGCCGACGATGGCCACCGTCTCGCCCGGCGCGATCGACAGATCCACACCGGTCAGCGCCTGGGTGCCGTCCGGGTAGGCGTACGACACCGCATCGAGCACGACAGCCGGCGCGCGCCCGGCCACCAGCCCGTCGCAACGGCTGCCCGGATTCGCATCGACGGGGGCATCCAGCAGGGCGACGATCCCCTCGGCGGCGCCGATGGCTTCCATGCGCGCGTGGTAGACCGTGCCCATGTTGCGCAGCGGCAGATAGAACTCGGGCGCCAGCAGCAGCACCAGGAAACCGGAGGTGAAGCCGATATCGCCCCAGAGCAGACGAAACCCGATCAATACCGCCACCATGGCGATGCTGACCGTGGCCAGGAATTCGAGTACCAGCGACGACACGAACGCCAGCCGCAGCACGCGCATCGTGGCCAGGCGGTATTCATCCGACAGCTTCGCGATCAGCCGGGCTTCGCGCGCACCGAGATTGAATAGCTTGAGCGTGGTCAGCCCCTGCAACGCGTCCAGGAAATGCCCCGACAACACCCCCATGCGCCGCCACTGGCGCTGGTTGAGCTTTTCGGCGCCGCGCCCGATGAAAATCATGAATACCGGGATCAGCGGCGCGGTCACCACCAGGATCAGCCCGGAGATCCAGTCGATGGGCGCGATCACGGCAAGAATCGCCAACGGCACCAGCGCGGCCAGCGCGCTCTGCGGCAGATAGCGGGCATAGTAGGCTTCCAGTGCCTCGACCCCGTCGCTGAGCGTGTTGACCAGATCGCCGGTGGCCTGGCTGCGCTGCCAGACGATGCCGCGCCCGGCCAGCCGGGCCACCAGCCGGGCCCGGATCTCGGTCTTGATGGCACGCCCGGCGGCAAAGGCGGCCTGTTGCGCCAAATAGACCAGCCCGGCCCGCACCAGCACGATCGCGGCCAGCCCGGCCAGCAGCCACACCAGCGCGGGCAATGCCGCGCCGTCGAAAATCACCGCATTGGCCAGATGCGCCAGCACGCTCGCCTGAACGATCAGCAGCAGGCCGCCGGCCAGGCCGAGGCCGACCGTGATCGCGACCGGGCGACGGATATGCGCCCGGTTGGATTTCAACCAGACAAGCGTGGGCGTGGCAGCGGAATGGCTCATCATGCGGTGCGGCCGAGCCGCCGATCGAAGCAGACGGGGGCCACACTAATCGGTCACCCGATCAACAGCGTTGATCTGGATCAATCATCAATCTGACGCGCACAACATGATGGTGGACTGGACACCTCCGATCCGAACGAATTTTTGGGTACAGTGATGGGCTATCCCTCCAACCGTCGACCGGAGCCGTACATGCCGGCGACATTCCGACATCTTGACGACGTCCAGCAGGCCTGCGGCCGCTGCTCGCTGGCGCATTTGTGCCTGCCCTACGGGCTCGGCACGGGCGATATCCAGCGCCTGGAAACATTGGTGGATGTCGGCAGGCCGCTGGCCCGCGGCACCGAACTGTTCACCCAGGGCGACCGGTTGAGCGCCCTGTACGCGGTGGGCTCGGGGGCCATGAAGACCTCGATGATCGACGCCGAAGGCCTGGAACAGATCATGGGCTTCTACTATCCCGGCGATCTGCTCGGCCTGGACGGCATGGGCGATGAAGTTCACCACTGCACGGCGACTGCACTCGAGGACAGCCAGATCTGTCGCATTCCGTTCGATCAACTCGATCACCTGGTCGACGAGGTGCCCGGCCTGCGCCGCCAGCTCATGCGCCTGATGAGCCATGCCCTGTCCGATGACGAGCAGCTTCTGCTGACTCTGGGCCGCAAGAGCAGCGAAGGCCGGATCGCGACGCTGCTGCTGAGCCTGTCGCGGCGGAGGAAGATGCGCGGATTGCCGGCCTCGCCGATCCGCCTGTCGATGAAGCGCGCCGATCTGGCCAACTTTCTCGGCATGCGTATCGAAACCGTCAGCCGCGTACTGCGCCGACTGCAGGAATGCCGGATCATCGCCGTGGATCGTGCGGATGTCGCGGTTCTCGATTTCGACGCGCTGGAAGCATGGGCCACGCGCGGCGCCTGGGTGGCCGACCAATAACCCGACCGGCCCGCAGGGCGCTCCGGATCGTGGCTCTGCCCGATCCGGAGTCGCCCGGGTACCCGCTCATCCTTTAAAAGCGATAGCCCACCGCTGCCGTGTACACCCACGGATTGATATCGAGGTTCACCTTGGTGTGCCCGCCGCCGGCGGTGTCGACGTGCGCATTGGTATCGATGCTTATGTAGCGCACGTTGGCGTTCACCAGCCAGTGATCGCCGATCCGGTAATCCAGGCCGACCTGGGCGGCGGGGCCGAACGAATTGCTCAGATCGAGCCCGGTCACCCCCGCGGCGGCCGCCTGACGGTGAACATGCTCGTCGAAAAACAGCGTGTAATTCACGCCCACGCCGACATAGGGCGACAACGGCGTGCCGGTCTCGAAGTGATAATCGAAGCTCAGCGTGGGCGGCAGGTGCTTGATGGAGCCGAGATCGGTCCCGCCCAGCGCGCCGCCCTGCAACTTCACGTCATGCTTGAACGGCCAGGCCGCCAGCAATTCGACGTCGATGTGATCGGTGATCATGTAGGCCAGTGTCACGCTCGGCTTCACGTCGTTGCCGACCGCGACATGGGTGCCCGCCAGCGCCGGCGCCAGCGTGCCGGATTTACGGTGGGTCTGTTCGTCGGGAACCACGGCGCTGGCGCCGCCGCGCACGATCACGTCGCCCGCGTGCCAGACGGGGGCCGCATTCGCGGCGCTCGCGCCCAGCACGAGCGCCAGCCCCGCACCGGCGCCGATCCAGGTATTTCTGTGCATGATGTACTCCCTTGGTCGAATGAATCCGGGAGCGAATCTAGGCCCGTGACCGCCCGGGCGGGTTGACACAGATCAAGTCGGTGCGGTCTTGCCGGCGCCGCCCGAGGGCGCTTGATTCAGGTCAATCGTCAGCCGGGGCGCGCATGGCATGATGACGCCGATAGACCCCCAACCGAACGCCCCGTCATGCGCTACGCCAGCCTTCTCGCCCATGTCCAGGACACGCCCAGCCAGGCCGTGTTCACCGACACTGCCGCCGTCCTGGCAGCGCGCTGGCGAGCCCATGTCACCGGGCTGCATACCCATGTCCCGACCTACAACAGCTATGTCGCCACCGGCGAGTATCCGGTGGCGCCGTCACCGACCGTGGTCGCCGAGGACGACGCGGCCGCGCGCGACCGGGATACGGACCTGGCTCGCGCCTTCGCCGAACGCGTCGAGGCGCGGCATGTGGCCGACCACGACTGGCGCTATCGCACGGCGGACCTGGCCGGGCGCCAGACCGCGGACCTGATCGCCGAGGAAGCACGGACACACGATCTGGTCGTGCTCGGCCGCCCGGCGCCGTCCGATCGTGACCATACGAGCGCCGACACCGCCGCCCTCGTCGCCCAGGCTTCGGCCCGGCCCGTACTGGTCCTGCCGGCCAGCGATGCACCGTTCGCCGACCTCGGCCGACATGTCGTGCTCGCCTGGAATGCGTCGCGCGAGGCACAGCGCGCCATCAGCGGCGCCCTGCCGCTGCTGCAGGATGCCGAGTCGGTGACTCTGCTCGTGGTCGACGACAACCATGCCTGGGTGTCGCCGCACGGCGAGGAGCCCGGTGCCGATATCGCGCTTTATCTGGCCCGCCACGGCGTATCCGTCGACATCTCTCGGGTCGGCTGCCGCGGGCGATCGGTCGCCGAGGCGTTGTGTGCGCAGGTGGATGAACGCGGCGCCGACCTGTTGTGCATGGGGGCCTACGGCCACTCGCGGCTGCGTGAGTTCTTCCTCGGCGGCACCACCTACGAGATGCTGCGACGCCTGCCCGTGCCCACGCTGATCGGTGCCTGAAAACGCCGGTGGCCCGGGTCCACAGGACCGCGCCACCGGCCTATAATCGAGCCATCGTATCCACGCCGAAAGTCGTATCCGGGCCTATGGAATACAAGGACTATTACAAGATTCTCGGCGTCGAGCGCGACGCCAGTGAAGACGACATCAAGCGGGCCTACCGCAAGCTCGCCCGCAAGTATCATCCGGACGTGAGCAGCGAGGAAGGCGCCGCCGAGAAGTTCCGCGAGGCCAACGAAGCCTACGAGGTGCTCAAGGATCCGGAAAAACGCGCCGCCTACGACCAGCTCGGCCGCGGCGGCGGCCCGCGCGCGGGCGCGCCCGGCGACGACGGGGCCGGCTTCGAGCCACCGCCGGGCTGGGAATCGAACTTCGATTTTCACGGCGGCGGTTATACCGGTGCCGATGCCGGCGATTTCAGCGATTTCTTCGAATCCCTTTTCGGCCGCGGCGGATTCCGGGCCGCGAGCAACCGGGGCCCCGGGGCCTCCGCAGGAGGCGCCATGCGCGGCCAGGACCAGACCGCTCGCATCGCGCTGGATCTGGAGGACGCGTTTCAGGGGGGGCAGAAAATGTTGTCGCTGCGCGTGCCGGAAGTCGATGCGCAAGGCCGCGTCGTCAACCGCGAACGCACCGTGCGGGTGAACATCCCCAAGGGCGTGCGTGCCGGCCAGCAGCTCCGGCTGAGCGGCCAGGGCATGCCCGGCCTCGGTGGCGGCGACGCTGGCGACCTGTATCTCGAGATCGAATTCCGCCCCCATCCCCTGTTCCGTCTGGACGACCGCAACCTGATCCTCGAGCTGCCGGTTGCCCCCTGGGAAGCCGCGCTCGGCGCGACGGTCAAGACCCCGACGCCGGCCGGGCCGGTCGATCTCAAGATTCCGGCCGGCTCGAACGCCGGCCGGCGACTGCGTCTGAAAGGCCGCGGCATGCCGGGCAAGACGCCGGGCGATCTGATCGCCATCCTCAAGATCGTATTGCCGGAACGCCTCGACGACGAGACCCGTACGCTCTACGAGCGCCTGGCGCGCGAGAGCGACTTCAATCCCCGCAAGACACTGGGGGTCTGACATGCAAGACACGCGCTATACGCTGACCTGCGAGCTCGTCGACCATGGCGAGACACTGACCTTCGCCGAACTTTGCCGGTCCTGCGGCGTCCATGCGGAATGGGTCGCCCTGCTGGTCGAGCATGGCGTGCTCGATCCGGTCGCGCCGCGCGAACGCCAGTGGCGCTTCGCCATCGCGCAACTGCCGCGCGTGCACACCGCGCGCCGGCTGGCACAGGATCTCGACCTCAACGCCTCGGGCATCGCACTGGCGCTGGAGTTGATCGACGAAATCCGCACGCTGCGCAGCCAGCTGGCCGCACGGGAGACGCCAGACGCACATTGATGCGCGGCTGGCGCCGCCCGCGGGCAGGCCGGGCTCAGTGCGCCAGCAACAACGGCACCGGGGGCGGCGCGTCGATCACATCCCGCGTCACCCCGCCCAGCACCAGTTCGCGCAGCCGCGAGTGGCCGTAGGCGCCCATGCAGACCAGATCGGCGTTCATCTCGATCGCTTCGGTGAGCAGCGTATCGGCCACACCGACACTGTCGCTGTCCGCAAGACGCACTTCGGCCTCGATGCCGTGCCGCGCCAGATACAACGCGATGTCGGCGCCGGGATTGTCGCCCAGGCGGCGATGGGCAGAGCCATCCGGATCGATCACCAGCACGCACACCTGTTCGGCGCGCGCCATCAGCGGCAGCGCCGCCGTCGCGGCCCGGGTCGACTCGCGGCTGGCGTTCCAGGCCAACATGATGCGCTGGCCCAGGGGTCGGTCCCGGTCGGCTTCCGGCACCGCGATCACCGGGCGCGACGACACGATCGCGAGCCGCGCCGCGAGATCGCCGCCGCTCATGACCAGTGCATCCGCATAACGCGCATGCAGCGCCAGCGTATTCAGCGTTTCCCCCCGCACGAAACGCCATTCGTTGGTTTCCACGCCTTCCGCCCGACAGGCGGCCTCGAAGGCCTCGCGAGCCGCCAGGGTCGCTTCATCCCGGCCGCTGGCGGCCTCGGGATCGACATCGGCGATATTCGGGTAGGCCAACGGGTAGCGATAATACGGCGGCTCGTAGACGTACAAGCCGGTCAGGTGGGCGTCGAAGCGCGCGGCCAGCGCGGCGGCCTGATTGATCGCGGCGCGATCCAGCGAGACCTCCGTGATGGCAATGATCAGACTCTTGTAGCTCATGGCAGTGTTCCCTGCGTGATCCGGACACGACCCGATCGAGTGCCGGGCATACCACCAGATTAACGCCGGTCCGGCACTCGGGACCTGATCTGGATCAACTCACATCGCGCCAGGCCACGGCAGCCGCCGCGTCGAAGTAACGCTCGATCAGGCGGATCTGGCGCGCCGCGCTCGCCGCGGTCATCAGATCCATGTACAGGGCCGGATGCGGCGCGCGGCGCTCGCACAGCCAGCCGATGTGCCGGCGGGCCACCCGCACCCCCTGTTGTTCACCGTAGAAATCGTGCACCTGTTCGATCAACCCCAGAACGATTTCGGCCTCGTCCGCCAGATCCGGCGCGACCGCCACCCTGCCCGCCATGGCGGCGGCCAGCTCACGAAACAGCCATGGGCGGCGACCGGCCGCGCGCCCGATCATCAGGCCGTCGGCGCCGGTTGCCGCCAGCACCTCGCGCGCGCGATCGACCGAATCCACATCGCCGTTGGCCCAGACCGGAATCGAAATCGAGGCCGCGACCGCCGCGATGGTGGCGTACTCCGCTACCCCGCGATAATGCTGATCCCGGGTTCGCCCGTGTACGGCCAGCGCGGCAATGCCCGCCTGCTCGGCCCGCTTCGCGATGGCGACCGCGTTGATTCGATCGGCCGAGATGCCGGTGCGCATCTTCAGTGTGACCGGTACCGGCGAGGCCGCCACCACGGCCTCCAGAATCCGGGCCACATTGTCGGTATCGGCCATGAGCGCCGAGCCGGCCGCCTTGCGACAGACCTTCTTGGCCGGGCAGCCCATATTGATGTCGATGATGTCGGCCCCGGCGTCGGCGTTGATACGCGCCGCCGTGGCCAGATCGGTCGCATCGCCTCCGGCAATCTGGATGACCCGGGGCGCGGGCTCGCCCGAGAAATCCAGCCGCAGCCGCGACTTGCGGGTAGCGCGCAATTCCGTGCGAGCCGAAACCATCTCGCCTACCGTCAGCGACGCGCCGAAGCCGCGACACAGGCGCCGGAACACGCGGTCGGTCACCCCGGCCATCGGTGCCAGCGCCAGTGCATTGGGGAAACGATAACCCGCGATCTCCATGGCGCGCAGTGTAGAGCCTGTGACGGCGACATACGAGATCGCGCGGCGCTCACTGGCGGGGCGCCCGGACCGGCCGGCGGGAACGGCCGCTGCCGGTTGCCGACGACAACGAGACCACGACCTCGCTTCAGGATCGATTCAGCGCTGGCCTTGTATTTTCGCGTCGAAACGAGGCTCGACCATGCGCAATTCGCTCCGCCCCATCCTGTCGACGGCTCTGATCGGTGCCGTACTCGCTCTGGCCGCCTGCGCCACACGGAACGGCCCGCAGGTGGATCCGATATTCAACGCCGTGCCCGGCGGGCGTTATGCCTGCGCCAACGCTCCGGATAATCGCAATGTGCTCGTGCGCAGTCTGACCAGCCCGCTGGGACAGGCAGCGCTCGGTGGCGCGCTCGGCGGGCTGGTCGGCAATCAGTTCGGTAGCGGTACCGGCCAGGATATCGCCACCGGCGCCGGGGCTGCCGCCGGTGTGGCCGCGGGCAACTGGAACGCCAACCGCATGGCCGACAATCGTTACCAGCAGTGTCGACAACGCCAGCAATCGGGCTATTGATGCATCGTCCGCCCGCATGCCCGGCCCGGCGCGTCGGCATGATGCAGCGGTCGATCGGCCCGCGCGAGTTGGCCTATGTGCTGATGTGCGCGCTGGCGCTGCTTGCGTATGCGGTCAACGCGGCGGCCGATCCGGCGACCCGTTCGACCCCGCCGCGCGGCGACGCCAGCCTGCTGCTGCGAACCGACTTTCATGCCCGGCCGGACCACGCCAACGGCCCGCATGGCGACAACGACCGTCGCCGGCAACAGCGCCAGAACAGCGAGAAACGGCAACGCCCGGCGATCACGCCGGAGCAGGCCGCGCAACGCGCCCGCCACCGCTTCGGCGGGCGCGTGCTCAACGTGATACTGGAACACGGACCGGGCGGGCCTTACTATCGGGTGAAACTTCTGGAAAATGGCCGGGTTCGCGTGGTGGATATCGACGCACGCCGTTGACCCCGGCCGCAAGGTAAGCACGCATGCGAGCTCTGGTGATCGAAGACGATGTCGAACTGCGCACCCAGGTCTGCGAGCGTCTGCGCTCGGAAGGCTTTGCAGTCGACGAGACCGGCGAAGGCGAAGAAGGCCTGTTCTATGCCAAGGAATACCCGATCGACATCGCGATCATCGACCTCGGCCTGCCGGGCCCGACCGGTCTGGACATCATTGCTGAAGTCCGCGAAGCCGGGCTGGACTACCCCATTCTGATCCTCACCGCGCGCAGCCGCTGGCAGGACAAGGTCGAGGGCCTGGAAGCCGGCGCCGACGATTACGTGGTCAAACCGTTCCAGCCGGAAGAGCTGTCGGCCCGGATTCAGGCGCTGGTCCGGCGCTCGCGCGGCTGGGCCCAGCCGCGGCTGGAATCCGGCGATATCGTGCTCGACACCTCGCGCCAGGAAGTCTTCGTTGGCGAGGAATCGATCGATCTGACCGCCTACGAGTATCGCGTACTCGAGTACCTGATGCTGCACGCCGGCGAGGTGATCTCGAAGACGGCCCTGACCGAGCACATCTACGAGGAGAACGCCGAGCGCGACTCCAACGTGATCGAGGTGTTCGTGCGTCGCCTGCGTGCCAAGCTCGATCCGGACGGCACGCGCAAGCCGATCGAGACCCTGCGTGGCCGCGGCTATCGCCTGGCCCGCGACGACCGCCCGCGGCCGACCGCCGATAGCGCCGCGCCGTGATGAACTCACTGCGGGCGCGGCTGCTGGCCGCGACCGCGGTGCTGTTGGTCGCGTTTATCGGGCTGACCGGCGTCGCCTTGCAGACCGCGGTTCGCGAGCGCGCCGAGCAGGCCGAGCACGACCGCCTGCAGGGATTGTCCTATGCCCTGCTCGGCAGCGCGGACATCACCAACGACGGCCAGTTCAACCTGGCGCCGCGGGTCCTGCCGGAGTCCGATCTTTCCCGCCCCGACTCCGGCCTCTACGCCATGGTGCTCAACAAGAAAAAACAGATGATCTGGCATTCGCCCTCATTGCTCGGCAGCATCGACATGCCGGCCCTGCCGGCCGTCGGCCAGTGGCAGCAAATGCGCCTCAAACGCGACAATGGCAATCAGCTGCTCACCCTGTCGTTCGGCTTCCGCTGGGTGACCGAAGGCGGCAAGGACTATCGCTATACCCTGGTCGTGGCCGAGAACACCTCCACCTTTGCCAAACAAATGCAGCGTTTTCAGGGCGTGCTGTGGACGCTGTTGTCGGTTTCGGCATTGATTCTGCTGATCGTCGAGTTGCTGATCCTGCGCTGGGGGCTGGCCCCGCTGCGCCGCCTCGCGCGCAACCTCGCCAATCTGGAGTCGGATGACGACCGGCGTCTCGAAGGCCAGTACCCGGACGAGATCCAGCCACTGGTCAGCAACCTGAACACCATGCTGGTCAACGACCAGGCACGCTTGACCCGCTACCGCAACGCGCTCGGCGACCTGGCGCACAGCCTGAAGACGCCCATGGCCATTCTGCGCGGCATTGCCGAGGACCCGACGCTGTCCGGCGAACAACGCAGCGCGCTGAGATCCCAGCTGGCACGCATGAATGACATCCTGGACTATCAACTGCAGAAGGCGGCCGCCGCCGGCAAGCGCAGTCTCACGCGTCGACTCGCGCTCGCCCCCATCGCCGAGCGCCTCGGCCGGGCATTGGCCAAGGTTTACGCCGAATCCGGCATCCGCTTCGACATCCGAATCCCGCCGACCCTGCGCGTGCCCGTGGACGAGGGCGACATCACGGAACTGCTGGGGACGCTGATGGACAACGCGGCCAAGTACGGCAAGGACCGCGTGATCGTGGATGCCCGGCGCAGCGACCAGGGCATGCTGTCGCTATGGGTCGACGACAACGGCCCCGGCTTCAGCGAATCCCAGCCGCACCGCCTGCTCGAGCGCGGCGTACGCGCCGACCGCACGCGCGAAGGCCAGGGGCTCGGTCTGGCGGTGGCCGCCGAGATCGTGCATTCCTACAACGGCGAGATCGAGCTGACTCGAAGCGACATGGGTGGCGGCCGCGTGCTGGTCACCATCGCGGAAAGCTGACCCGACCCGCCCCCCCTCTTATCTTGAACGGCATGACAGAGTGATCCGATGAGCAGCAACGAAAACGACACGCCGCTGGACCCTGAATCCATCCCGCCCGAGGCCCTGGATCCCGCAACCTATCACCGCGTGGTGGGGCCGGCGCTGCAGGCCGCGGCCGAAACCGCCGCCAAGCGGGGGCACAAGTATCTGTTCGACGACATGCCGGCCATGCTGGCGCTGGTCGATATGGTGACCCGGCTCGCCGACCTGTATCGCGAGCACCATCCCGAAGCCGCCACCGACAAGGCCGATCTGATCGACAGGGCGGCGACCGCCGCCTGCGTCATGGTCTTCCAGGAAGCCGAGTTGCCGCCGGACGCCATCGGCCAGTGCCTGGCGGCGCTCGAGACCGCCTACAACCAGATCAATGCGCAGGCCGTGCTCGATCCCGGCGTGCGCTACATCGCCATGGCCTGGTCGCATCTGGACGACGACGAGCGCAAGGATGCCCACCACTGCCTGACCCAGGCCTGCGAACACATGATCGCGGCAATCGAAACCTGGCAAAGCAAGGCCCATTGATGGGCCGGGTCTGCCGTCCCGGCGCCGGCATACGACCCGGCATCGCGCGCACCCGCGGCATGGCCGGCAGCCGCCGGCTGGCAGTGCGCGCCGGACGCCGTTGCGCGCGTTAATCGACTCGGCGCCAGACGCATGAGCCAGCGCCGGTCATGGGCTCAGCCCAGCGTCTGCCCCGGCGCGGCGTCTTCGAGCTGCGGCATGGATGTCAGGTGCGCAATGGTCTGGCGAATGTCCGAGCCGAGCAGACGCAAGGCATGCTCGGCCAGATGCCGCAGCGATTCGTCGATATACAGCCGGTTGCCTTCCTGACGCAGCAATCCCGCCTTGACCAGGGTCTGCAGATGGTTGCGGAACAAGCGCGCGTCGAAGAATTCCGGGCTGTTGCGACCGGTCAACAGTGCCATGCGCTCGGCCATGAGCTGGCACTGGCGCTCGAAGCGACCGCGTTCGACCACGCCGACCTCGAGATTGTGGCTCAGCAGCATGGCGGTCATGGCATAGCGTTCCAGCGATTCCCGCATGATGCGCGCCAGACTCATCAGCGCGGCAAAGGCCTGGCTGCCCGCCACCGGGCGGCGCAGCGCCCCCTTTTCGGTGCGCCACAACAGGCCGCATTCGATCATGCCCTCGACCGCATCGACCAACGCTGAGCGGCATTCGTCGGCCTGCCAGCGCAGGAACAGCTCGGAGGCCAGCAGTGGGTAGAGTTCGACGGCGTCGTCGAGCAATGCTTTTTCGTTACGCTGCTCGAAGTGGGCGAAAAAGTTCGCGATCAGCGACGGCAACGCGAACAGATGCATGACGTTGTTGCGGGTATAGGTCAGCAACACGGCCTGGCGTGAATCCACGGTCAGGATATCGCCCCAGGCGTGCGGCGCCCGGATCAGCCGCATCAATGGCTCCGCCTCGGCCAGCAGTGCCGCGCCGTCGGGCTCGGGCGCACTGGCATCGATGGAATACGGGCAGACATGCGCCAGCCGGGCCAGCAACGTCATGCTGTGGATCATCTCGTCCTCGGCCACCGACTTCTGTGGGGCGCCGAGCAGGATGAGACAAGCCAGGCCGGTGGCGTTGAGGGTGGCGGTTGCATTGATGCCGCGCATGACCTCGGCGGCCAGCGTATCCGTGAACTCCTGCAGCCACTTGGCGCGCGAATCCACGCCGAGTTCGGCCACGCGCTCGCGCCAGTCCGGCTGGTGGGTATCGGCGAATCCGCGCAGCTCGATCGGCGCGCCAAAGGAGACGAACACACGGCCATATTTACGTTTGAGCACCCGGGTGGAACCGCGCACGAGATCCCCCATGGTCTCGCCCTTCTTGACGCGCGTGCCGCGCAGTTCGTCGAAGTAGCCCTTGACCTCCATCACCCGGTCGTAGCCGATATACACCGGAACCACCGATACCGGGGCGTGACCGCTGGTGGCCAGCGCGCTGGCCACGGTCATCTGCAGCATGCCGGTCTTGGGCGCGAGCAGACGACCGGTACGGCTGCGCCCGCCCTCGGGGTAGAACTTCATGGGCTGGCCGCGCGCGACCAGCGTCTCGACATAGGCGCGGAAGACGGCGGCATACAGCCGGTCGCCCTTGAAGCTGCGGCGCAGATAGAACGCCCCGCAACGGCGCAGCAGGCCGCCGACCGGCCAGAAGTTCAGGTTCACGCCGGCCGCGATCTGCGGCAACGCCAGCCCTTCCTGATAGAGGATGTACGACAGCAGCAGATAATCCATATGCGAGCGATGGCTCGGCAGATAGATCACCTCGCGGTTGTCGTGGGCCGCCTCGCGCAGCCGCGGCAAATGCTTGACGTCAATGCCGTCGTAGATGCGATGCCAAAGCCAGGTCAGCACCCGCAACATGAAGCCGATGGCAATATTCGAGTAGTCGGCCGCGATCTCGTCGGCATACTCGCGCGCGCGCACCCGAATCGCGGCCACGTTCTTGCGCTCGCGACGCGCCGTTTCCGTGACTTCGGCAACCACCTTGGGGCTGGCCATCAAGGTGTCGATAAGCTGGGCCCGGCGCGACACCCCCGGTCCCAGCGTGGCGGCGCGCTGGCGCCGGAAATGCACCCGCAGCACGCGCACCAGCTTGCGTACCAGCACGCCGGGCGTGGCGGATTCGTCGACCACATTGCGGTAATCGATGGGCTGGCCGAAGTGCACCAGGGTGTTACGGCCGTTGGCGGCCACGATCAGTATCTTGCGCAACCGGCTGGAGCGTTCGGAATCGGCGAAAAGTATCCGGAAGATCGAGGTTTCCTGCACCGGATTGCGGCCCCAGAACACGGACACCGGCACCAGCTGCACATCGAACGACTGATCGTGCAGACCCCGGGCGACGATGCGTTGCAGCTCGGAGCGCTGGCGCGAGCGCCCCACCGGGACGGCGAGCACCACCGCGCGCCGGGCCGTCGGCAACCGGTTGCCGGCCAGATGGGGCCGCGGCATCCCGTGGCTATCGCAGACCGCCTCCAGCACGAGCCAGTCGAGCAGGCTGTTCACCGGCAGCACATAGCAGACCGGCTTGCTGATATCGAGCGCCAGCTCGTTGAGGTCCGACGGCGATACATGGGTGCCGATCCATGCGCGTAGCGGCCAGCGCACGAGCGGCATGAATATGAGCAACAGACGCAGAACGAATCGAAGCATGGGCGCTCAGCCGCGTGCCCCGAACAAACGCACGCCGCGGCGAATACGCTGGCCGAGGCGCCGTGCGAAACGCGCGAAGCCGGTGCTCGGATGGCGTCGCGCATAGTCCTCGGCGCTCGCGAGATGGGGCGCATGACGTACCCGCAGCTTGGCCAGCGCGCTGCGATCCGCGGCGGCCAACTGGTCGAAGACCCAGTTCCAGGGCCGATTCCAGCGCCGACCGCGACGCACGCGCGCCACGAAATCGACCAGATAGGGCCGATCGTCATCATCGACCAGGATATTGCCGCCGCCCCGCAGGTCGCCATGCGCCACGCCGCGCGCGTGCATCGCCGTCACCAGCGTATCCAGCCGCTGGTAGGCCACATCGCGCGGGCGCGCCCGCGCCCAGGGCGCCGCCGGGCAATACTCGACAAGCACGCCACGCGCATCGACCCGGCGGTACAAACGGGGCACGCCGTCCAGGCCATCCAGCGCCACCAGTGCGCTCACCTCGCGCCAGAGCAGCGCCGGGGCAAGCCAGCGGTTGAACCAACCGGGCGCGCGCCCGTAGTCCTTGAACACCGCGCGCGCCGCACCGTACTCGATCAGTACAACATCGGGCTCGGTCGGACCGCGGGTCTTGTAGTAGCGCGTCGCGGCCGCATGCAGCTGATCGCGCGTCATCTGCATGAGCGCTGCCATATCCGCGTCATCGGACACGAATCGACTAGTTGCTCTTGCCCGAGTCGGGTGCGGCGGCCGGAAAATCGCTGGAACCGTCGTCGGAGCGCGTCAGGCGAGCCGGCACGTTGCCGTCGTACACCGCCTTCTGGCGACTCTCCAGATAATAGCTGCGCACGAAGGCATAGGGATCGAACTGCTGCTTGAGCGTCGAATCAAAGCCAAGCAGGCTGGCCCGCAGGTTCAGGCCCTCGATCCCGCGCAGCGCATACGGCACCCAGGGATAGTCGTTGCTGATCGCGTTGACCTGGCTCATGTAGTTGATCGGGTTGGTGAACTGATCCCCGAATTTGCCGATCAGATCACGCCCGTCGGACGGCCCCAGCAGGGGCAGGTAGATGTACATGCCCGGACCCAACCCCCAGTAGCCCAGGGTCTGGCCGAAATCCTCGTCCGGGTGCGGCACGTGGAGTTTGCTCGCCACATCGAACAGCCCGCCCAAACCGACCGAGGTGTTGATCATGAAACGGCCGAGGGACTGGTTGAACTTGCCCCATTTCAACTGCAGCAGGCTGTTGACCATCGTCACCGGCTGGCTGGCATTGTCGAAGAAATTGGTCACGCTGGCCTGGACCCGCGCCGGGACGACCTTGTTATACACCTTGGCCGCCGGCCGGACGGCGTACTGGTCGGCCTTGTTGTTGAGCTTGAAGTCGAAGCGGTTGACCGGCTCCAACGGGTCCCACGGATCCGAAGGCGGGCTGTGGACACAGCCCGCCAGGACCAGCACGGACAGAAGACTGACCAGGGCGAAATGGAAACGCGACGTAGTAGGCATGAAGTTCTCAACCTCGGAACGGGCGCAGCCCCCGCGCTACTTCAAGGCGCGATAGTGGGCGAACAACTCCGATAGCGAATACTGCGGTGTGAAGTCATAGGTACGTGAGAACAGGCCACCATCGATGATCACCGAATACTTGAAGAAGTCGATCAGGTATTCGGGCGGCGCCAACCGACCGAGCGTGCGAACCGCGCGTCGAGCGAGTGCCGGAGGAACCGATGGCAGGAACAGGCGGCGGCATCCTGCCAGCTGAAGGGCGTCCTGATAGGTCACGTAATCGTCTGGTGCCACATTATATACGCCCGGGTGGTTCTGCTCGAACGCCGCGACCACGGCAGCCGACATGTCGGCAACGTGAATGAACTGCATCAACGGCGAGAACCCGACCAGGCACGGCGCCACCCGCTGGGCGAGCATGCGGCTGATTTCGTTCTTGATACCCGGACCCGCGATATTGCAGGGGCGCAGCACCACGATGTTGAGCTCCGGATGCTTGTACAGGTGAATATTGAACAGGTTTTCGAGTTCGACGGCATCCACGATCTCGGGCATGAGATTGGCCGCCCGCATCGGATACTCCTCGTCAATCAGGCTCGGATTACGCGCATCCGCACCGTAGACGTGGAAGGTCGACAACGCCAGCACCTTCTCCACGCCGTACTTGCGCGCCAGCCGCAACAGACGTGACGTACCCACCACATTGGCCGAATAGCGCCGGCCGCGGGTCGACTGGGTGAACCGGATACGGCCCAGATGCGCAATCCCGACGAAGTCATGCTCGCGAAACACGTCCTCGAACGGACGCTGATTGAAATCCACGACGTAGTCGACGGTATCGGGGTACTCATCCTGGACCCCCCGGAATTCGACGCCGACCACCTGGTAGCCGTGCTCGGTCAGATCGGCGATCACATGCTGGGCCAGCGCGCCGGCCGCCCCGGTAACCATGATCTTGCCGCGATCACCGTGCCCCATGCCGACTTTCGAGGCCCGGGGCTTCGGCGCGCCGACCGGGCCGCGGCGCGCCGGCGTCTTGCGGGCGTCCCGGCCGGCCGGCCCCGCGGAAGGCTTGTCGTCCTTGTTGTCGTCGCTTGCGCTCATGATCTAGAAAATACTCTTGCGCTGGGCGATGCCGGCATCGATCAGGTCGCGGATGGCGTCCTTGACCTCTTCCACCCGCCATTCCACATCACGCTCGCTGGTGACGTCGTTGGGGAAATGCATCGGCGGGCCGAAATTCAGAATCACCCGGGCCGGCAGCGGCACCAGCGGCGAGAGCGGAAAATACGGCATGCCCAGCATCTTCGCGAGCGGCCGGATATTGACCAGCGACGGCATGGTCTCCTCACAACCGACCACACCGACCGGCACGATCGGCGTGTTGTACTCCATCGCCAGATGCATGAAACCATGGCCGAAACGCTGCAACTGATAGCGCAGCCGATACGGCTTGCCCGAACCGCGCACGCCTTCGGGAAAGACCGTGATCGCTTCCTCCCGTTCGAGCATCTTGGCGCAGTTCTTGGCATCGCCGATCACACCGCCGACCGAGTTCATCCAGTTGCCGAGAAACGGTACGGAGGGAAACCAGCGCTCGATCATCGACCGAGGCAGGCGCGCCCCGTCGCCCTTGTTGGCGACGGCAAACGATACCAGCACCCCGTCCATGGGCAACTGGCCGCTATGGTTGCCGACGATCAGCAGTCGACCGCTGGCGGCCACGTTCTCCAGACCATGCGCCTGAACCCGGAAGTAGTTCTCGTACAACCAGCGCACTGCCGTGAACGTGATCTTGGCGGTATCCGGATTCAGCCCCCAGGGGTCGTACCCCAGGCTGCCGATGTTGCCCATCGGCAACCGATCCACGATCGACTCGACCTCGCGCGATACGGTCCGCGGCTTGAGATACTGCCGAATGCGCATATCACTCCTCGCTCGCGGCTCGGGGTCCGCCAGGCCGCCGGGGTTTACACTGGCTCAGTTGGTTCGAGCTTAGCACGCAGACCCCACCCATCTTGACCCCCGATATCGACAAACCAGCTCCGTCTGCCGAACACCGTATCGCGCGACTGCCGATCGAATCGATTGTGCGCGACCCAAATCAGGCGCGCACACGCTTTGACGAGGCCGGCCTGGCCGAACTGGCGGCCTCGATCCGCGAATCGGGGGTGATCCAGCCGATCGTGGTGACCGGCGATGCCGGACACGGTTACCGGCTGCTGGCCGGCGAGCGGCGCTGGCGCGCGGCGCAGCGCGCCGGGCTGGCCGAACTGCCGGCGATCGTGCGCAACGATCTCGATCCTGAACAGGCCCGCGTACTCGGACTGATCGAGAATCTGCAACGGGAATCGCTCGGCGTGATGGATACCGCCCACGGCCTGGCCCGACTGGGCGAGATCCATGGCCTGACCCATGACGCGATCGCCACGCGCATCGGCAAATCACGCGCCTACGTGAGCAATTTCCTGCGCCTGCGCCAGCTCGCCGCACCGGTCCAGGCCCTGCTCGACGAGAACCGACTGTCGATCGGGCACGGCAAGATTCTGGCCGGGCTGGATGTGCCGGCCCAGATCCGGCTGGCCCGGCGCGCCGTGGCCGAGCGCGTCAGCGTACGCCGGCTGGAACACTGGGTGCGCGAACAGGGTCAGCCGCGCGCGACCACCACCGGCGTCCCGCCCGAACTGGCAGACCTGGAACAGCGGCTGGCAGAGCACGTGGGCAATGCGGTGCACATCCAGTACGACCCGGGCCGGCGTCGGGGTGAACTGCGCATTGCGTTCCACGATCTCGATGAATTCGAAGGGCTGCTCGCCCGGCTGGGCTTCAACCCGGAACAGGACAACAGCGCGTAGCCGCTGCCGCGACCGGTGCCGGCGTCCTGCCTACTCCGGGTGATCGCTGTCGCCGGCCGGCTCGACCACCTCGGCGAGACTGAGATTCAGACTGAAACGCTCATCCGCGTCGCTGCCATAGTGCCCGTCGCGATCACGCTGATCGAACTGGACCATGGCCAGCCGCGCCAGGCCACCACGCGGGCCACCGGCCGGCCCCGACCAGACCCCCACACGCGGACCGCCCGGCATGGCCTGGGGCAACCGATCGCCATAGACGGCGCGCAGGGCTTCCGGCATCAAGGCAGCGGCCCCGGCCGCCAGCGGCGCCGTACTGATCTGCATGTCGATCCAGCGCCGCCGGCGCTGTTCAGCGAGCTGCAGACCGGCGCCACGAGGCAACCGCGCCACCGCCCGACGCGTCAACGAGGCCGCCGCCCGGCGCGCGTAACGCGTCAATGGATGCGCATCGGCGGTCGTTTCGTGCGCCAGTGCGACACGATCGGCACCATGTGCCGGCATGCGAAAACAACTGTCGATATGCCCGCGCACCCGCACCGTCTCGCCCATGCCCCGCTGACGGGCGGACAACGCCAGCGTGGCGGTGACCCACGCGGGCCCGCCATAGGGATTGGGCAGGGTCAGACGAAGACTGGCCTCGCGCGCGCCAGACCGATCCGCCGTCGCCAGACCGCCCAGCCGGGCGGCCCGATGCTTGATGGCTCGCCACATGCACGTGTCTCCGAACATGTACAATCTCGGCTTTGAGTATACGCCTGCAAGACGCCATGTCCGAAACACGTTATTTCCGTGTCCGCGGTCGGGTTCAGGGCGTGGGCTTTCGAGCCGCGACCAGCGACACCGCCCGCAAGCTGTCTCTCGACGGCTGGGTGCGAAATCGCGGCGACGGCGATGTGGAGTTGATGGCTCGCGGTGCGCCCGGGAATCTCGACGCACTGCGCGACTGGCTGCACGAAGGCCCCGGCATGGCCCGGGTCGGCGACGTTTCTGAACAGGCCGCCGACGAAATCGATCTGCCATCGCCGTTCACGGTGGCCTGACTCGGGGGCATGCCGGCTTGTTTCGCACCCAAAAAGAGGCCCGAATCGGGAGGGCATCCGATCCGGGCCAGCCAGTGGGCACCGCCAGGGGGCGGGCGGCACCCTGTAAGCGCAGCCGCTCGACTCGGGTAGGGTGCGGCTGCGCGGGCAGAGTCGGTGAAGGGGGAACACCGGTTCTGCGATGGCAACGGTATTGCGCCGTCGCCGTTGGATGAAAATATAGTCACCGGCCGCGACCGCGGCTAATTGAAATTCTCTCAAGGCAACATAGAGCTGCACTATACAGCTATTATTTCGAGTCGACTCAGCGACATACGAACGCTCGGTCGTCCGATCGGAGTGCAAAATGAACCAGGCCGCCACTGCCCACACCCGTCAGACCGCGCAGGAGGCAGCGCTGAGACGCACGTTTGCCATCATCTCGCACCCGGATGCGGGTAAGACCACCCTCACCGAAAAACTGTTGTTGTTCGGCGGCGCGATCCAGCTCGCCGGCACGGTCAAGGGCCGCAAGGCGACCCGCCATGCCACCTCGGACTGGATGGCGATGGAACAATCGCGCGGCATCTCGGTCACCACCTCGGTGATGCAGTTCCCCTACAACGAACGCATCGTCAACCTGCTGGACACGCCGGGCCACGAGGATTTCTCCGAGGATACCTATCGCACGCTGACCGCGGTCGACTCGGCGTTGATGGTGATCGACATCGCCCGCGGCGTGGAGCCGCGCACGATCAAGCTGATGGAGGTCTGTCGGCTGCGCACCACGCCGATCTTCACCTTCATCAACAAGATGGACCGCGACGGCCGGCCGCCGATCGAGGTACTCGACGAGATCGAGGAGATTCTCAAGATAGAGTGCGCGCCCATCACCTGGCCGATCGGCATGGGCCGGGCGTTCAAGGGCGTGTATCACCTGCTCGAGGACAAGGTGCATCTCTACGAGGGCTCCGACAACGAGGCCGGCGGCAAGACCGTGACCCTCGACGGCCTGGACGATCCGCGCCTCAAGGAAATCGCCGGCGACTACTACGACGAACTGCTGGAGGAAATCGAGCTGGTGCGCGAGGCCGGCTCCGGCTTCGACCTTGATCGTTATCTGGCCGGCGAGGTCACGCCCGTATTCTTCGGCTCGGCGGTCAACAACTTCGGCATCCGGCCCCTGCTCGATTCGTTTGTCGAATGGGCGCCGGCGCCGCGACCGCGCGAAGCCACCTCGCGCGAAGTCGTCCCCAGCGAAGAACCATTGTCGGGCTTCGTGTTCAAGATCCAGGCGAACATGGACCCGCAGCATCGCGACCGCATCGCCTTCATGCGCATCTGCTCGGGCCATTACAGGAAAGGCATGAAGATGCGGCATCTGCGCGCCGGCAAGGATATCCGCGTCGGCGATGCCATCACCTTCATGGCCAACCGCCGCGAGGCAGCCGACACCGCCTGGCCGGGCGACATCATCGGCATCCACAACCACGGCACCATCGCCATCGGCGATTGCTTCTCGGAAGGCGAGGATCTGGCCTTCACCGGCATCCCGAACTTCGCGCCGGAACTGTTCCAGCGCGTGGTCCTGCGCGACCCGCTCAAGGCCAAGGCCTTGCACAAGGGTCTGGACCAGCTCTGCGAGGAAGGCGCGACCCAGGTGTTCCGGCCCCTGCACAACAACGACGTAATTCTGGGGGCGGTCGGCACGCTGCAGTTCGACGTGGTCGCCGAGCGCCTGCGCACGGAATACAACGTCAACGCCGGCTTCGAGGGAATCGAGGTCTACACCGCCCGCTGGATCTACGGTGAGCCCCGCGAGATCGAGCGCTTCCGTAATCGCATGGATACCGGCGTGGCGGAAGACCACTCGGGGGCACTGGTGTATCTGGCCCCCTCTCGGGTCAAGCTACAGCTCACCGAGGAACGCTGGCCGGATATCACGTTTGCCAACGTGCGCGAGTTCAACACCGGCACCCAGGCATGAGAGACCACCCGCGGCGCAACCCCAAGCGTGTAAACCCACCACATTGTCCACAATTCACGCAGGTGGTGGTGGGTCGTTGAGGGTTGGCATTTCACGTTTTCAGTCCGCCAATGAACGCAAATGGCGGATTGGGTTCGAGATCTCTATGGTTTCGAGGCGCCACGTGACCTGTCTCTTCGTTCTTTAAGACATTTATCCGCAGATTTCACAGATTTACGCAGATGGCGGTGAGTCATTTGGGGGCACTGGTTCGATCGTGGCGCGAACGGCTGTCTGCTCTTTGTTCCCAAGGATAGCCTTCGAGTTCGGCGTGCTGGCCAACGCTGTCGCCGGTTCGCGCCTCGAATCCGCTACACCACGAAAGCACAACCGCATCTGCGTAAATCTGCGTTGATCTGCGGACCGTTTTCTTCGCCGAGCGAAGCCCGACAAGCACAACGGGGCCTAGCGAACGGTCGCCGCCTCCGGGATTGTCGTTTCCACGAGATCGAGGGCGAGCCCGGCCTTGGCCAGGCGCTCGCCCTCGCGATCCAGATCGGCCCGGGTGAGCGGGCGTTCAGCCAGCCAGTCGGCGTCGATCGAAACCGTCAGCGTGGCATCGCCGTGCGCGAGCGTCACCGGCGGTCGCGTGGCCGGATTGCGTCCGCGATGCAGGATCACGGCAATGCGTAGCGCCAGCACGATATCCCGGGTTCGAGTCTGCCAGGCGGACGGCAGCGCATCGATCAGCTCGGTACGCAGGCGTCCGCGGTGCAGTCGTACGATGGTCGCCAGCAGGTGCTGGTCCATCTGCGAGAAGCCGCGGATATCGGCGTTGTTGAGCAAATACTCGCCGTGCTTGTGATAGGCCCGGTGTGCCACGGCCAGGCCGATTTCGTGCAGCATCGCCGCCCAGCGCAGCACCCGGACCGCCTCTGCCATCCCCGCCGGGAGCTGGTCGCCCTGGTGGCCCTGGTGGCCGGATCGCCAGAGCCGGGCCGCAGTTTCGGCCACGCGCCGGCCATGATCGCGGTCGATGACGAAACGATGCGCGGCATCGTCGACGCCGTCGTCGCGCGAGTCGTGCGCCGACAGACGGCCCAGCAGGTCGCTGATCACCCCTTCCCGCAGCGCCTTGTCCGAGACCTGCATGGCGGTGACGCCAAGGCTTTCGAATATGCCGACAAGCACTGCCAGACCACCGGCGAAGATCGCGCGGCGCTCGCTCGAGACCCCGTCCGGGGCCAGTTTGTCCACGGAGCCCGCCTTGCACAGACGCCGTGCGAGCTTGGCGAGCGCCTCGCTCGTGATCGTCGCCCCGGGCGCGTCCGCGCCGACCACGCGCGCGATCGACTTGATGCTGCCGGAGGCCCCCAGCGCCACCGACCAGCCCAGTTCGCGGTAATCGTACGCCAGCGGTTCCAGCGCCAGGCGCGCCTCCGTGACCGCTGCCTTCCACGTCGTCTTGTCGACACGCCCGTCGGCAAAGAAGCGCGTGGTGTGTGTGACCGCCCCGAGCGCCACGCTCTCTGCCCGGCGCACCTGGGCACCACGACCGATCACCAATTCGGTCGAGCCGCCGCCGATATCCACCACGAGCCGCTGCGCATCGACGGCTTCCAGGTCTTCGGCCACCCCGGCATAGATCAGGCGCGCCTCCTCGACCCCGTAGATGATCTCGATCGGATGCCCCAGCGCGGCCTCGGCGCGGGCGATGAATTCATCGGCGCCCCGGGCCTGGCGCAGGGTATTGGTCCCGACCACGCGCACCCGGGCCTCGTCAAGCTGGGCCAGTCGCTGGCCGAAGCGGGCCAGACAATCGAGCGCGCGCTGCTGGGTTGCCGCATCGATCCGGCCGTCTGCAGAAAGCCCACCCGCCAGTCGTACCGACTCCTTGATACGATCCAGTACGCGCCTCTGGCCCTGCTCGGCCCGGACGATAAGCATGTGAAAACTGTTGGAACCGAGGTCGACGGCGGCGACCGTGACGGGCAGATTCATACGGCGGGGCTTTTCAAGGCGCAGTTCATGCGACTATCTTAAGCAGCTTGGGCAGGGGTTGCGAGGGCACGGCTTGGGGAGCACGACAACAGAGGGCACAAGCCCGACAGCCATGGCGCTGGCCGGCCGGGCGGCGACACTGCCCCGCCTGCGCAGCTACCGCCTGCTCATGATCGCCGCCGTGGCTCTGGTGGCCAGCGGATGCGCCAGCCAGGGACTGCAACGGGGCCATTCCGACCTGAGCCGGACCGGTGGCGGCTCGAAGTATCGCGACAAAAACGAAAGCGCCGAATCCGACCCCGGTATGCGCGCCGGCGCGACGGCCAGGCTGGACGCGGCGCTGCACCGGGTCTATGAACGCTGGGCCGGCACGCCGTATCGTTACGGTGGCCAGAGCCGCAACGGCGTTGATTGTTCGAGCTTCGTGCGCCAGACGGTGGATCGGGTTGAGTCCTACGAACTGCCGCGTACCGCCGCGGCACAGGCCCAGGTCGGGATGTCGATCCCGCGCCGCAAACTCAAGGCCGGGGATCTGGTGTTCTTCAAGACCGGCGCCATATCGCATCATGTCGGCATCTACCTCGGCCGCGGGCGCTTCATGCATGCATCGAGCAGCCAGGGCGTAACCATCTCGCGCCTGGACAATGTGTACTGGCGCAATCACTACTGGCAAGCACGGCGCATTCCGGGCAATCGCCAGATGTGATCGCCGATCGCGGCGACACGCCGCGGCCCGTGTTCGGCACACCCTTCACGATAGCGCGCCCCGCTGCCCTGCGATGAACCAAAAAAAGCCCGCGACGGTAACCGTCGCGGGCCGATGATGACCAACGTCTCGATCCTTCGAGCCCTCAGATCTGTTGCACGCGCCCCTGGTCGGACTGCGCCTGCTCGATCAGCCGATGGGCGACCGAACGACGCAGCATGTCCTGGGCCCGCTCGATGGCCCGGTCCAGACCTTCATGGCGGATCTTGAACTGCTTGTGCGCGCGGGCCTTGAGCTCATCCACGCTCGGGAATTCCGGCAACTCGACCTCGGCCAGATAGGCCTCGGCCGCGCTCCATTTGTCGCGCGCATGGTTGCGCAGGTCGTCCATGACGTGGCTGCCTTCCCAGCGCTCACGGATATTCGCGCTGATGCGATCGGGCGAGAAGCCGGCCGCGATGTAGACCGCGCACTTGTCGATGATCTTCTGGGTGGGCGGCTTCTCGTTGGCGAGAATCGACTTCGGCGGCTGGCGCAGATCCCAGACCAGCCCCACCTTGGAGAGCGCGACCAGCATGTAGTAGGTCGGATCGAACTCCCACCAGAAGAAGCCGTTGCGGGCGGTGGCCGGATAATAGTGATGGTTGTTGTGCCAGCCCTCACCCAGGGAGATGATCGCCGCCAGCCAGTTGTTGCGCGAGTCGTCACCGGTCAGATAACGCTGGCGACCGAACATGTGGTCCAGCGAGTTGATCGTGAACGTGGCGTGATAGACCAGGATGGTCGACAGCAGGAAGCCCACCAGAAAGCCCGACCAGCCGCCGAGCAGCGTGCAGATCACGGCCGTGATGATGCCCGGCATGTACTGGTGGCGCTCGATCCAGCGCAACTCCGGATACTTGGAAAAATCCTTGATCAGGTCCATGTCGGGATTGGAACGCGCCTCGCGATAGACCCAGCCGATGTGGGCGTCGAAGAAGCCGTAGTGGCGCGGCGAATGCGCATCCTCGGGCTCGTCGGTATCGCGATGATGCTCGCGATGCTTGGCCGACCACCAGAGCGGGCCTTTTTGCATCGCGGTGGCGCCGAGAAACGCCAGAATGAACTGGAATACGCGGCTGGTCTTGTACCCGCGGTGCGAGAAATAGCGGTGATAGCCGGCGGTGATGCCGAACACGCGTGCCACGTAAAGGAAAACGCACAGCGACACCGATACCCAGGTGAAGCCGGTCCACCAGATACCGATCAGGCCCAGGTGCATGATCCCCATGGGCAGGAAGTTCCACCAATCGAAGTGGTCGTCCATGTGCTGGTTCTGGGGGAACCGCAACCGCTTGGTCTTTTCGCTCATTGCTTGGCGAGCCTCGTCAGAAATCGTCAGTCTTTTAGCCGCAGTGTACAAACGTGCACAGCGTGTCCGTGAGTATGCGCAGGTTGAGAATCGTTTTCAAGAACTCGCCCTCCTGTTCGTCCATGACACCGGTGCCGGGCCACGGATCGTCATGTGTCCGCGTCGGTTTCCAGGCCGGCGAAATCGAATAGCGCGCCATCGGCCATCTGCGACGGCGCGATTCGCGTCATCGACCGGAAGATGCGCTCGCTGCGCCCCGGGTCCTCGGCCTCCCAGCCTGCCAGCATGGCCTTGACGTTCTGCCGCGCCAGGTTCTCCTGCGAGCCGCACAGATTGCAGGGAATGATCGGGAACTGCTTGAGACGCGAATACTTCTCGATCTCGGCCTCGGCGCAGTACGCCAGCGGCCGGATCACGACGTTGTCGCCGTCGTCGGACTTCAGCTTCGGCGGCATGGCGGCCAGGCGCGCGCCATGAAACATGTTGAGAAACATGGTTTCCACGATGTCGTCGCGGTGATGGCCGAGCGCGATGCGGGTAAAGCCGTTCTCGCGCGCATAGCGATACAGGATGCCGCGGCGCAGACGCGAGCACAGCCCGCACATGGTGGCCCCGGGCGCGATCTTCTCCGTGACCACCGAGTAGGTGTCGCGCTCGATAATCTCGTAGTCGACGCCGAGCCCGGCCAGGTAATTCGGCAGGATATGCTCGGGAAAACCGGGCTGTTTCTGATCGAGGTTGACCGCCCGCAGGGTGAACGACACCGGAGCGACCTGCTGCAGATGAAGCAGCGTATCCAGCAGGGTATAGCTGTCCTTGCCGCCGGACAGGCAGACCATGATGCGCTCGCCGTCGCGGATCATGCCGTAATCGACGATCGCCTGGCCGGCCTGGCGACGCAGCCGCTTGGTCAGTTTTTCGGCCGCATTCGAACCGGGCGTCAGTCCGGTCGGGGCCCGGGTATCGAGAACGGGAATATCGCTCATGGCGCGCCGCGCGCTGGAAATGAATCGACGCTCATTGTACCGGCGTGTCGATCGGCGCCGCTACGCCCGGTCGGCGTGCGCCGGCAACGAACTCAGACACGCGCGACGAGCTGGGCCATCACGCGCCGCGCCTGGGCCGCATAACCGCCGCCGAACAGACGCGCGTGATTGAGCAGGTGATGCAGTTGATACAACGGCCGCCGGATCTCGCGATAGCCGGGCGATGCCGGCCAGGCCCCCCAGTAGGCTTCGTAGAAATCGGGGGAGAAGCCCCCGAACAATTCGGTGAGCGCCAGATCGGTCTCGCGATCGCCATAATAGACGGCCGGGTCGAAGATCACCGGCCGGCCGGCACGGTCGGCCCCGGCGTTGCCGCCCCAGAGGTCACCGTGCAGCAGCGAGGCCTCGGGTTTATGTCCGGCCAGCAGATCCGGCAGGACAGCCAGCAGCCGATCGCCCGCGCGCGCGAGTTCGGGATAATCCGGCGCGAGCGCGTCGAGCATCACGGCCAGGCGATTCTCGCGCCAGAACTCGGTCCAGTCGGCGTGGCGGGCATTGTGCTGGGTGTTCGGGCCGAGCGTGTTGTCGCGCTCCCAGCCGTGGCGCGTGGCCACGATGCCATGCATCTCGGCCAGCCCTTCGCCGAGCCGCGTCATCGAGGCTCGCGTCGGCCGCGCCAGTTCGAGATATTCGAGCACGATGAAGGCGGTATCACCGTTGGCCGCGACCGCGATCGGCTCGGGCACCCGCAGCAGGGTGGCCTGTCGCAGCTCCGACAGCCCGGCCGCCTCGGCCTGAAACATGGCGTGCCGGTCGGCCCGGTTGGTCTTGACGAAGAAACGGCGGTCGCCGTCGGAAACCACGTGTGCCTGGTTGATGTCGCCGCCGAGCGCCGTGCGGTGATCGACCACGGTGAACGGGCGTCCGGTGGCCGCGCCGATCGCGGATTCGATGACCGCCCAGTCGCTCATATCGTCTCACTCTCGGCCTCGAGGCCGAGCTGACCGCGCAGCCGCGGGCCCACGCCGTGTTCGTTGCACAGTTGTTGCAGCCGCGCCGTATCGGGCACCCGTCGGGCGATGTCGCGCTGCGCGGCATCGAGCGCGATATCGCGCACCACGGTGGCCAGGCGCCGCGACAGACGCGCCTGGTCGGCGTGTGCCTTGAGCCGCGTGGCCAGCGATTTTGCCCCGCGCAGGTCGGCCACGCGCACGGCGTCGATATCGGCCAGCAGGGTGTCGATATCGGCAAAGCGCGACAACAACGCCGCCGCTGTCTTGGCGCCGATGCCGGGCACGCCCGGGATGTTGTCGACCGTGTCGCCGACCAGGGCGAGATAATCGGGGATCGCAGCCGGCGCCACGCCGAAACGCGCGCGAACCGCCGACGCGTCGTAGCGGGTTTCGCGGGCGTAGTCCCAGAGGATATCGCCCGGACCGAGAATCTGGGCCAGATCCTTGTCCGAGGTCACCACCGTGACCGGTTCGTCGGCCGCGGCGGCCAGCGTGGCGATCAGATCATCGGCTTCGTACCGGGGGCTGGACAGGGTCGCCACGCCGAGCGCTTCGGTGATCGCCCGGCAGACGCCGATCTGACTCACCAGCTCCGCCGGCGGCTGTTCGCGGTTGGCCTTGTAATCGGCGAAGAACTCGTTGCGAAACGAATGGGTCAACGATTCGTCGAATGCGGCCGCGACGTATGCTTCGTCGGTGGCCGCGAGCAGCGCGGTCAGAAACCCGACATAGCCGTGCACGGCGTTCAGCGGGCGGCCATCGGCGCCGGTGATGGAGTCCGGTAGCGCATGGAACGCCCGGAAGATATAGACACTGGCGTCGATCAGCAGCATGTGGGTAGTGTACTGACCGACGCCCGGCCCGCGCCATGCGCTACCGGCATCCCATTCGGAGACGTTCTATGATTCGCACGATGTGGCGCGCGCTCGCCATGGCTGCCCTGATCGGCCTCACCAGCATGGCAAGCGCTGTTCAGGCCGATACCACCCTGACCTACGTGGGCGCCAGTGGCCAGTACAAGGTCTATATCACGCCCAAGGCCGTGCGCATCGACGGCGACGGCAGCGGCTGGCAGCTGTACAAACGCGGCGACCCGGCGATCATCTCGGTGTCGCCGAAGGATCAGACCTATACCCGGCTCGACAAGAACACGGCCAGCGAAATCCGCCATCAGATGAGTGCGTTGCGCGCCCGAATCGAAAATCGCCTGCAACAGCTGCCGCCGGATCAACGCCCGGCCGCCCGCGCGGCCATGGCCGAAAAAATACCCGGACTGAACGGCAAGCGGGAGTCCATCGGACTGGATCACACCGGGGCCACCGACAAGGTGGATGGCATTGCCTGCCAGGTCATCCAGATCGTGCGCGGCGGCCGACCGGCGCACAAGATGTGCGTGGCCAGCGCCGAGGCGCTGGGGCTGTCCGACGCTAGCTTCCGCACCGTGAAATCGATGTTCGCCTTGTTGCGCGAGATGCTCAGCGGCACCGGCCTGGAGGGCATCGGCCTGCCATATCGAAATCTTTCGGGCATGCCGATTCGCTTCCACGACAGTCTGTCCGGCGAACAACGCGCCCTCGCCGCGTTGAACCACAAGCCCATTGCCGCCAGCCGCCTCGCCATTCCCGGCAACTATGTCGAGAAAAAACCCGAGGCCGCGTCCGCCGGTCGTTAAAGCCACAGCGCAAACAATGAACGGCCCGGAATATCAATTCTCATTCAAAATGAATGAAAAGTATATTCTTATGCCCTCGCTATCTAACCGAAACTATGGTTAGACTTTAGCCACCGGTGCGTCACCGGCCACGGAGATACGGCCGCCCGCCGGCCGACATATAACAACACCATCGACGACTCGAACATGGGCCGAACAAGAATATGACCGTATCGATTGCTGTAGCGAAGGAGACGGCAGCGGGCGAAAAGCGCGTTGCCATGGTGCCCAAGATCGCCGCGAAGCTGACCAAGCTCGACGTGGCGCTCACCGTCGCCAAGGGCGCCGGCGAGGGAAGCCGCATTCCCGACGAATCCTACGACGAGCGCGTGACGCTGTCGGGGCGGGCCGACGAGATCTACACCGCCGATGTGGTGCTCGCGGTCAATGCGCCGGAAGTCAAACAAATCAACAAAATGAAGAAGGGGTCGGTGCTGATCAGCTTCGTCCAGGGGCACAACAACCCGGACGTGGTCGAAGCGTTGCAGAACAACGGCATCACCTGCTTCGCCATGGAACTGATCCCGCGCATCAGCCGGGCCCAGTCGATGGACGCGCTGTCCTCCCAGGCCAATGCCGCCGGCTACAAGGCGGCATTGATTGCCGCCAATGCGCTGGAACGCTTCCTGCCCATGCTGACCACGGCCGCCGGCACCATCCGGCCGGCCAAGGTGCTGGTCATCGGCGCGGGCGTGGCGGGCCTGCAGGCCATCGCCACCGCCGGGCGGCTCGGCGCCAAGGTGTATGGCTATGATGTGCGCACCGATACCAAGGAACAGGTCGAATCGCTCGGCGCCGAATTCCTGGTGGCCGAGGGCGTGAAAGCCGAGGCCGACGGCGGCTATGCGCGCGAGCTGACCGACGACGAGAAAGCCCAACAGCAACAGATGCTGGTCGACAACATGGCCGACGCCGACGCCGTGATCACCACGGCCGCCGTACCGGGCAAGCCGGCGCCCAGGATCGTGTCCAGGGCCATGGTCGAGGCCATGAAGCCCGGCGCCGTGCTGGTCGATCTGGCGGCGGCCGGCGGCGGCAACTGCGAGCTGACGAAACCCGACGAGATCGTCACCCACGGCGCGGTCACCATCCACGGTCCGTCCAACGTACCGTCCCTGCTGGCCGAGCACGCGAGCGAAATGTATGCCCAGAACGTGTTCAACTTCCTGCAGCTGATCGTGGTCGAGGAAGAAGGCCAGGAGGACGCCAAGCCGGGCGAGAAGAAACACAAGCTCGCCTTCGACTGGGAGGACGAGATCCTGGCCAAGTCGGTGCTGACCCGCGACGGTGAACTGGTCAACGAGGCGGTCAAGGCCGCGCTCGGCGCCGCCAGTGACGCGCGCAACGCCAAACAGAAAACTTAGATTCGAGACGGCATTCGGGGAGAGAGAATCATGATTACGGGTTTTGTGGCGCTGTATATCTTCATGCTGGCCGCTTTCACCGGCTACGAGATCATCGGCCGTGTACCCAGCATCCTGCACACGCCGCTGATGTCGGGCTCGAACTTCGTGCACGGCATCGTGCTGGTCGGCGCGATGGTCGCGCTCGGCAACGCCGACGGTTTCTGGGAGACGCTAATCGGCTTCGTGGGCACGATGCTGGCCGCGGGCAACGCGGTGGGCGGTTATGTCGTGACCGAGCGCATGCTCGAAATGTTCAAGTCCTCCAAGGACTGATCCGAGAACAACCACGATAAAAGGGGTCACCTATGGGTTTCTGGGGCTTTCTCGTCAACGCGAGTTATTTCGTCGCCGCGGTACTGTTCATCTATGGCCTGAAGCAGATGGGCTCGCCGCGCACCGCGCGCAACGGCATCAAGGTCGCCGGCGCCGGCATGCTGGTGGCGACCCTCTTCACCTTCTTCCATCCGGCCATCCACGCGGGCGCCTGGCACTACATCCTCATGATCGTGGCCATCGCCATCGGCGGCTCGGCGGCCTGGATCTCCGGCAAACGCGTGCAGATGACGGCCATGCCGCAGATGGTCGCGCTGTACAACGGCATGGGCGGCGGCGCGGCCGCGGCCATCGCGCTGGTGGAGATGTATTCGCACGAGGCGTTTTCGGCCGGTTTCGCGCTGATCATCATGGCCGTGGTGGGCGCGCTCATCGGCGGCGTGTCGTTCGCCGGCTCGCTGATCGCCTGGGCCAAGCTGGAAGGCAAGCTGACCCGTGCGTTCCGCATCCCGGGCCAGCAGATCGCGACGCTGGCGCTGGCCGTGCTGATCGTGATCTTCGGCTGGGCGATCGTGGCGTCCGATTTCTCGGCGCCGGTGCTGGTCACGGTGTTCTTCTTCATGAGTCTGGCCTTCGGCGTGTTGCTGACGATCCCGATCGGCGGCGCCGACATGCCGGTCGTGATCTCGATGTACAACGCCTTCACGGGTCTCGCCGTGGCCTTCGAAGGGTATGTCATCGACAACCCGGCGATGATCATCGCCGGCATGGTGGTGGGCGCGGCCGGTTCGCTGCTGACCTATCTCATGGCCAAGGGCATGAACCGCTCGCTGACCAACGTGCTGTTCGCCGGCTTCGGCGTGGACGAGGGCAGTCAGGCCGAAGACCCCGAGGGCGAAATGAAGTCGGTCGAGGCCTTCGACGCCGCGGCGTCGATGGCCTATGCCGATAGCCTGATCATCGTTCCCGGCTACGGTCTCGCGGTCGCGCAGGCCCAGCACAAGCTCTGGGAGTTCGTGCAGGCACTGCAGAAGGAACACGGCGTGGATGTGAAGTTCGCCATCCATCCGGTGGCGGGTCGCATGCCCGGGCACATGAACGTGCTGCTGGCCGAGGCCGGCGTGCCCTACGACCTGATCTACGACCTGGAAGAAATCAACCCGGAATTCGGCGCGGCCGACGCCGCGCTCGTGATCGGCGCCAACGACGTGGTCAACCCGGCCGCCAAGGAGGACAAGGGCAGCCCCATCTACGGCATGCCGATCCTCAACGTCGATGCCGCGCGCGAGGTCTACGTGATCAAGCGCGGCAAGGGAACGGGCTTTTCCGGCGTGACCAACCATCTGTTCTTCGGCGAAAACACCCGCATGGTGTTCGGCGACGCCAAGCAGGTTTGTGCCGATCTGACCAGCGGGCTCAAACAGATCTAGTCGCGCTCCGGCCGTCGAATCGTGCGCACAAGCCGCCCATCCGGGCGGCTTTTTTCATGTCCCGATGCAGCCATCGACGATCGGCCGTATCCTCGACGGTCATGCATGAGCTCGCCCCACTCATCGCCCGCCTGCAGCGCCATCGCGCGCGGCGCAATCCGTTGCGTCGGCGACTCAAGCGCGCCGCGGTGGCCGCACTGCTGCGCGATTCGCGCCAGGGCGTCGAAGTCCTGGTGGTCGAACGCGCGCATCGCCCGGGCGATCCCTGGTCCGGCGACATGGCCCTGCCCGGCGGGCGCATCGAGGCCGTCGACGAAGCCAGCGCGTCGCGCGCGGCCTGTCGCGAAACCGCCGAGGAAATTGGCGTGGCGATCGATCGATCACTCGGCATCGGCAGGCTCCGCGACCAGCTCACACTCGATCATCGTCGGCGTCGACCAATGGTGATATCGCCGTTCGTTTATCGCTGGCCGCGCGATGCGACGATCACGCCGAACGCCGAAATCGCCGACTGGACCTGGGTACCGCTGGCCTGGCTCGACGAGCCCGCGAATCGGGGGCAGTTCACCTGGCGTGTTCGCGGCGTGCCCAAGTCGATGCCCTGCTACGACTGCGGCGATGGTCGCCGGATCTGGGGGCTGACCCTGCGCATGCTCGACGAGCTGCGCCGCGCCGGCCCCGGGGGGCGCGAATGACGGCATCAAAACTGTCCGCCCGCGTCACATACCGTATCGCCGCATCAGGCGCTGCGGCCACGGCCATGGCATCGAATACACAACAAATTGTGCACAAATCCACAGTGTTGCCTTCTTGTCGCAAACCCACGCGCCGCGCATGAGCCGCGCAAAATACGATCGCAAGCATCTGATTAAATTATATTTTAATAAAAAAAATCATGATGGAGGCAATATTGGCTTGTTCCCATGAGTGAACCGTCCCGATTTCATCCACGTACTTATCCACAGGCGCCAGAGCGTTGAGCGAGCAGGCTTACCCCGTTGTTCGAGTGGCCGTCCCCGTGCCGCTTTACGGCACTTTCGACTACCTTATCGCGCCGGATGCGGCGGTGTCGGTGGGCGCGCGTGTCCAGGTTCGCTTCGGGCGCCGACCGCTGGTGGGCGTGATCGTGGCCGTCGATGTGGCAAGCCAGGTCACGGTGGACAAGCTCAAACCCGTGTTGCGGGTGCTGGACGACACCCCCTTGTTCGACGACGCGCTGCTCAAGCTGCTGCGCTGGACCGCCCGTTATTATCACCACCCGCTCGGCGATACGCTGGCCACCGCGTTGCCGGCGGCCCTGCGGCGGACCGGGAGCGCTGCCGACAACGATAGTACCCGCAATCGCGGCTGGCAGGCCGTGGCCGAGCCGCCGGCCGATGCCGAGACCACACTCACGCGTGCGCCACGCCAGCAAGAGCTGCTCACTGTGATTCGCGCGGCCGATAACGCCGTGGCCCACAGCACATTGCTGGCCCGCTTTCCCGGCGCCGGGCGGCCACTGCAGGCGCTGGCCGAGCGCGGCCTGATCGAGGCCATCGAGCTGCCGGGCGGGCTGGAGACCGGCAGCGCCGGCTCCCCGCCGCCGCTGACCGCCGACCAACAGGCGGTGGTGGATCGGCTGCGCGAGGCCGACGGCTTTGCGCCGGCGTTGATCGAAGGCGTGACCGGCTCCGGCAAGACCGAGATCTATTTCCAGCGCATGGCCGACACCCTGGCCACCGGCCGCCAGGTGCTGTTTCTGGCGCCGGAGATCGGTCTCACGCCGCAGCTCATCGATCGTCTGCGCGCGCGCTTCGCCGCGGCCATCGGCGTGCTGCATTCCCAGCGCAGTGACGGCGAACGGGCCGATGTCTGGCGCGCGGCCGCGGCCGGCGAGGCCGATATCGTGATCGGGACGCGCTCGGCCGTGTTCACGCCGATGCCGCGGCTCGGCCTGATCATCGTGGACGAAGAGCACGACGGCTCCTACAAGCAGGGCGATGGCCTGCGCTACCACGCCCGCGATGTGGCCTTGAAGCGCGCCCAGGACGCCGCTATTCCGGTTCTACTGGGCAGCGCCACGCCCGCGCTGGAAACCCTGCACAACGCCCGCGCCGGGCGCTTCGACCATCTCCGGCTGGCCCGGCGCGCCACCGGTGCAGCCCTGCCGGCGATCCGGCTGATCGACATCCGCTCGCGTCCGCTCGACGGTGGCCTGTCCGACCCGTTGATCAACCGCATCCGGCCGCACCTGGAGGCCGGCAACCAGGTGATGATCTTCATCAACCGGCGCGGCTTCGCCCCGGCCCTGCTCTGCCACGACTGCGGCTGGAGCGCGCCCTGTCATCGCTGCGATGCGCCGATGACCATCCACGGCGCGATGAGCCGGCTGATCTGTCACCACTGCGGCAGCGCCGAAAATGCGCCGACCACCTGCCCATCGTGCGGCAGCGAGACACTGGTCGCACTCGGCGCCGGCACCCAGCGCGTCGCGGGCGCGCTGCGCAGTCATTTCCCCGACGTTTCCATCGCCCGCTTCGACCGCGACAGCATGAGCCGCCGCGGCCGGCTCGAAGCCCAACTCGCCGATGTCGCCAACGGCAAGACACAACTGCTGGTCGGTACCCAGATGCTGGCCAAGGGCCACGATTTCGCGCGTCTGACCTGTGTCGGCGTCCTCGATGTCGACGGCGGCCTGTTCTCGGCCGATTTCCGCGCCACCGAGCACATGGCCCAGGTCGTCACCCAGGTTGCCGGTCGTGCCGGCCGTGCCGACCGGCCGGGGGAAGTCTGGCTGCAGACGCGCAATCCCGAACACCCGATGCTGATACGCCTGCTGGGCGGCGGCTATCCGGGCTTCGCCGAGGCCGCCCTGGCCGAACGCGAGGCCACCGCGCTGCCGCCCTACGGCCATCTCGCCCTGCTGCGTGCCGAGGCGCACGAGCAGCAATACCCCCACGCCTTTCTGGCGGCGGCCGCTGAAACGGTCCCCATGGGTGGCGAGCTGGCGTGCTGGGGGCCGGTGCCGGCCCCCATGGCCCGGCGTGCCGGCCGCTACCGCGCGCATCTGCTGCTGCATGCGGCGCGTCGGGCCCTGCTGCATCCCGTGCTCGACCGCTGGCAGAGCCAGCTGGCCGAGCTGCCGGCCGCCCGGCGCGTGCGCTGGTCGATCGATGTCGATCCGCAGGATCTGCTCTAGCCGCCGCTATTCTTTTTGTGTTTCGGTCGTCGAAGAAAACTGTCCGCAGATCGACGCAGATGCACGCAGATACGGTTGTACTTTCGCGGCGTAGCGGATTCGAGGCGCGAACCGGCGACGGCGTCGCATGGGCTCAAAGTGAACAAGCCTGGCGGAGAACAAAGCGCGTACAGCCGTTTGCGCCACGATCGAACCAGTGCCGCAAATGACTCACCGCCATCTGCATAATCTGCGTAATCTGCGGACAAATGCCTTCAGGAACGAAGACAAAGGTCACGCGGAGCCCGAAACCAGGTCGGTCGCGAACCGGTCCGCAAATGAACGCGAAGTACGCCAATGGCGGGCTGGCATTTCGACCTGACGGATGAGCGGCGCCGTTGTGCTTTTCGGGCTTCGTTTGGCGAAGAAAACGGTCCGCAGATCAACGCAGATTTACGCAGATGCGGTTGTACTTTCGCGGCGTAGCGGATTCGAGGCGCTAAAAGGCGAGTGAGTTGAACGAAGCTTGCAACTCGAATAACTGGTTTGGGGGCGAAGCGCGTACAGCCGTTTGCGCCACGATCGAACCAATGCCGCAAATGACGAACCGCCATCTGCGTGCATCTGTGTTGATCTGCGGATAAATGCCTTAAGGAACGAAGAGACAGGTCAAGCGGCGCCCCGAAACCAGGCCGGTCGCGAACCGGTCCGCAAATGAACGCGAAGTACGCCAATGGCGGGCTGGCATTTCGACCTGACGGATGAGCGGCGCCGTTGTGCTTTTCGGGCTTCGTTCGGCGAAGAAAACGGTCCGCAGATCGACGCAGATTCACGCAGATGCGGTTGTGCTTTCGTGACGTAGCAGATTCGAGGCGCAAACCGGCGACGGCGTCGGATAGGCTCAAAGTGAGCAAGCCCGGCGGAGAACAAAGAGCAGGCAGCCGTTTGCGCCACGATCGAACCAGTGCCCCCAAATGACTCACCGCCATCTGCGTGAATCTGTGTCGATCTGCGGACAAATGCCTTAAGGAACGAAGAGACAGGTCAGGCGGCGCACCGAAACCAAGGAGGCCGAGAACCCAATCCGCCATTTGCGCTTTTTGCGTTGATTTGCGGACTGAAAACGTGAAATGCCAACGAACCAGCGGCGACCGGCGCGACCCGGGCCTGAGCCGCGTGCCGAGGCTGCGATCCAGTTTACTCGGGGCTGAAACATGGCCCGCGCCACCGGGCGGCGTTAGACTGCACGGTTTTCACCCGACCCTCTGCGTTGTTCTCGCCGTGAAAGCACTAGTCCAAGATCTGCTCGTCGACGCCGCCACCCGAGCCTGGCCCGATATCGACATCCCGGCGGATCCCCACGTCGAGCGCACGCGCGACGCCGCGCACGGCGATTTCGCCTCCAACCTGGCCATGCAGCTGACCAAGGCGGCACGCCGCAATCCGCGCGAGATCGCCCAGGCGATCGTGGATCAGCTCGGCGGCGACGAACGCATCGCCAAGGTCGAGATCGCCGGGCCCGGCTTCATCAACTTCTTCCTGGCGCCGGCGGCTTTCCGATCGGTGATCGACGATGTGCTGGCGGCCGGCGAGGCCTACGGCCGCTCGGATGAAGGCCAGGGCCGCAAGGTGCTGATCGAGTTCGTCTCGGCCAATCCGACCGGGCCGCTGCACGTCGGCCATGGCCGCCAGGCCGCGATCGGCGATTGCCTGGCCCGGCTCTACGAGGCGATCGGCTGGAACGTCACCCGCGAGTTCTACTACAACGACGCCGGCAACCAGATCGAGATGCTGGCGAAATCGGTCGCCGCGCGTTGCGCCGGGCTCACCCCCGAGGACGCCGACTGGCCGGAAGGCGGATATCGCGGCGAGTATCTGTCGGATCTGGCGAGCGCCTATCTCGAAGGCGCCACCGTGGTCGCCGACGATCGCGAAGTCACCGGCGCGGCCGACCCGAACGACATGCAGGCCATTCGCGAATTCGCGGTGGCCTATCTGCGCCGCGAACAGGACGAGGACCTGCGCGCCTTCGGCGTGGTATTCGACAACTATGCGCTGGAATCGGCCCTGTATGCCGACGGCCGGGTCGAACAGACGGTTGCCGCGCTGGTCGCCGCCGGGCACAGCTACGAGGCCGATGGCGCGCTGTGGCTCAAGACCACCGACTACGGCGACGACAAGGATCGCGTCATGCGCAAGGCCGGGGGCGGTTACACCTACTTCGTGCCGGATGTCGCCTATCACCGCGCCAAGTGGGAGCGCGGCTTCACCCACGCCATCAACGTCCAGGGCGCCGACCACCACGGCACCATCGCTCGTGTTCGCGCCGGCTTGCAGGCGTTGGATGTCGGCATTCCGGAAGGCTGGCCGGCGTACGTGCTGCACCAGATGGTTACCGTCATGCGCGGCGGCGAGGAAGTGAAACTGTCCAAGCGCGCCGGTTCCTACGTGACGGTGCGCGATCTCATCGACGAGGTCGGCCGCGATGCGACGCGTTATTTCCTGGTCGCGCGCAAGTCGGACTCGCATCTGACCTTCGATATCGACCTGGCCCGCAGCCAGTCGGAGGACAACCCGGTCTACTACATCCAGTACGCCCACGCGCGCATCGCCAGCGTGTTTCGTCAGCTCGACGAACAGGGCCTGGCGTATGATCGCGATTCGGCGGACATGGCACGTCTGGATTCGGAACACGAGCAGCGCCTGATCACGGCCTTGTCGCGCTTTCCGGAAGTGGTGACCGCCGCGGCCGCGGACTCGGCCGTGCAAAGCGTCGCGCATTATCTGCGGGATACCGCCGACGCATTTCACAGCTACTACAATGCGCAGAAATTCGTTATCGATGATGAGCCGTTACGCAACGCCCGCCTGACCCTGATCTCGGCCGCACGTCAGGTGCTGGCGAACGGTCTCGCGCTGCTGGGTGTATCAGCACCGGACCGGATGTAACGCAGTCTGCTTCGATCGAGAAGGTGTGGCAAATGGCCCGCGACTACTCTTCGCGCCGTAACAATCCGCCGGACAAGAACGGCAAGCGCAAGCCCGCCAAGCGGCCGACACCCGCCGCGCGCCCGGTACGCTCGAAGCCGAAGACCCCGCCGCGTAAAAAGGCCGGCGGCAGTGGCGGCGGCGCAGCGAACCGTGGCGCAGGCGCTACGGGCTGTATCTGGCTTTTGTGCGCTCTGTTACTCGGGGTGGTGGGCGTATCGGTCTATTACATCGCCAGCCGGCCGGCCGGCCACGGCCCGGAAAGCGTGAACGTCGAGCTCCCCGACAATCAGTCCGGCGCGAGTTCGGGCAACAACGCCCGAAGCGCAAACCGGGCTTCGAGCAGCGGCGCGGACAAGTCCGGGGCAGCGTCCGCGGAGCAAAAACAGAACCACCCGCGGTTCTCGTTCTACAAGATGTTGCCGAACTACAAGGTGGAAGTGCCGGCCGGACAGCAAGCCCAGCAGCCGTTCACCGACAACAAAGAGCCGCACGAAGTCGAACCGTCCGCCAATACACCGGCGCCCAGCGCGCCGAGCCATCCCACCAACCACTCCAATGACACTGCGCACGCGTCGACACCATCGAAGCCGGGCCCGGCGGGCCCGGGTTACGTCATCCAGGCCGGCGCCTTCTCCACCGAGAAAGATGCCGATCACCGCAAGGCCCAACTCGCCCTGCTCGGCGTGACCGCCGATATCGTCGATGTCCGGACCTCGTCGGGCAAAACGGTCTACCGGGTGCAGAGCAACACGCTCGAATCCAGCAATACCGCGCACTCGCTCGCCCAGCGGCTGCAATCGCACGGCATTGAGACCATGGTGCGGCAAACGCACTGACCCGCTCAGGATGAGCCGACGAAGCGGGCCACCAGCCGATTCCAGTCGCTGCCGGCCAGCGTCGCCAGAATCGCCCGGTCGATCGGCTCACGCAGCGGGCTGCCCTGCGGCAGCGCGAAGGCATAGTCCTGACGCTCGAAGGTGGTGGCGAGCACCCGCAGCCGGCCGGGAAATGCCTTACGGATACGGTATTTGAGCAACGGCGCGTCGTAGACCACGGCATCGACGCGATCATCGGCCAGCGCGGTCAGCGCCGCGTCCAGCGAATGCGTGGCACGAAAGCCGATACCGCGATCGGCGAGGGCGGCGGCGGCGGCGGAGCCGCTCACCGTCGCCACCCGGGCGTGGGCCAGATCGCTGACGCCCTGGATTCCGGTCGAGAGCCTGTTCACGGTCAGCGACGTGGCGATGGCGGCAGTGAAGCTGGAAATGATGATGATCGCCGCGAACATCCAGACCAGACCCACCAGGCGCCCGCCCAATGTGCGCGGCGACTTGTCGCCGTAGCCGACCGTGGTCATGGTCACCGCGGCCCACCAGAAGCCGCTGCCCAGCCCCTTGAACACACCGCCGCCGAACTCCTCGCGATTGTGACGGTGCTCGAAGGCCCAGACGACCACGCCCACCAGCAACAACACGCCGGCCAGCGCCGCCAGCGCGGTGAAAAACTGCCAGGAGAACAGACGCCGAATGGTCAGCCAGAGACTACTGCCCTGCGACGCCGGCAGGGCGATCGCCAGACCGGTGGTATAGAACGGATAGCTGAAGTCCACCCGGGCCTCGCGCGGCTCGGTGACCGTAAGCGCGGCCACCGACACATCGAGACTGCCGTTTTCCAGCCCGGTGAACAGGCCCGACAAATCGCGCTCGACATAATGGGTTTTCAGGTGCAGTTTCGCGGCCACCCGCTGCCACAGCGCAATCGACAGGCCGGTATAGCCGTTGGCGCCGTCGCGCATGACGAACGGCGGCGTGAGCTTGGTGCCCACCGTCAGTGTCTTGCCGCGCTCACCGGGCGGCAGCGCGCTGTCGATGCTCGCTTTGTCGGTCGACGCGCCGCTAGACGCCGGGCCCTGCGCCGATGCCGCCGCAGGGCACAGTCCACCCAGCAGACACAGCACAATCACGACCGCACGTGCGACCCTCCCCCGATACCGCATCGATCCCCCCGATACCAAAATTCGATCGATGCACGAGTATAGCGCGGGTTACCGCGATTATCGGCGAGCGGGATTCAGATCGGATCGAGCTTGGCGTAGCCGGCGATCAGCCATTTACTGCCGGCGCCATCGAAGTTGACCTGGACCCGTGCCCGCGCGCCGTCGCCCTCGAAGGCCAGTACCGTGCCCTCGCCGAATTTCTTGTGCATGACACGCTGACCGAGCCCGAGCCCAGCGGATTTGCCTTCGTTGCGGCCGATCGGGCCAGGCCGGAACACCGGCTGGGAGATGCCCGCCTGGGGGCGGGTTTCGCGCAGGTACTCGGACGGGATCTCGCGCAGAAAGCGCGACGGCGCGGCCAGATTCTCCTGGCCGTGCAGCCGGCGGACTTCGGCGTGCGAGAGATTGAGCTTTTCCATCGCCCGGGTCATGCCGACATAAGCCAGCCGGCGCTCTTCCTCGAGGCCATTGTCGTCCGCGACCGAGCGCTGGTGCGGAAACAAGCCTTCTTCCATGCCGACCATGAATACCAGCGGGAACTCCAGGCCCTTGGCAGCATGCAGCGTCATCAGCTGGACCGAATCATCCCACTCGCCGGCCTGGGCCTCACCGGCTTCCAGCGAGGCATAGGCCAGGAACTGGGTGATCTCGTCCATGGTCTCGTCGTCGTCCGCGGTATACGCGCGGGCGGCGGAAACCAGTTCGTCAAGGTTGTCCTTGCGGGCCTCGGCCTTTTCGTCGTTGCCCTTGCCGTGATGCGTCTTGAGATCGGTAACCGCGATGACATGCTCGGTGGCCTCGTGCAACGCCATGCCCTCGGCGCTGGTATCGAGTTCGTCGATCAGCCGGATGAAGTTCAGCACCGCGTTGGCGGCGCGCGCCGGCAGGCGCTGTGGGTTATCGGGGTCCGCCAGTTCATGGGCCGCCTGCCAGAGATTCATGGCGCCGGCCCGGGCGTGGGTGCGGATCTTGTCGACCGTGGTGTTGCCGATGCCGCGGGTGGGTGTGTTCACTACCCGTTCGAAGGCGGCATCGTCGGAGCGCGACTGCATCAGCCGCAGATAGGCCAGCGCGTCCTTGATCTCGGCGCGCTCGAAGAACTTCTGGCCGCCGTAGATGCGATACGGGATCTCGGCGGCGATCAGGCGCTCTTCCAGTACCCGCGACTGGGCGTTGGAGCGATACAGGATCGCCACGTCGGACCGCGCCCCGCCGTCGGCGATCCAGTTCTGGATGCGGGTGACGACGTGCTGGGCCTCGTCGTATTCGTTGAAGGCGGCATAGACGTCGATCGGCTCGCCGTCCGCGCCGGCGGTCCACAACTCCTTGCCGAGCCGCGACAGGTTGTGCCCGATCAGCCCGTTGGCCGCGGCCAGGATGGTGCCGGTCGAGCGATAGTTCTGCTCCAGGCGCACGGTCCGGGTGCCGGCGAAGTCATTCTCGAAGCTGAGGATATTGTCGACCCGCGCACCGCGCCAGGAATAAATCGACTGATCGTCGTCGCCGACGATGAAGACCTTGCCCTCGGGCCCGGCGAGCAGCCGGATCCAGGCGTACTGCAGCGCGTTGGTATCCTGGAACTCGTCGACCAGCAGATGCGAAAAACGGCGACGATAGTGCGCCAGCAGGTCGGCATTGTCGCGGCAGGTCTCGTAGGCGCGCAGCAACAGCTCGGGAAAATCGACCAGCCCGGCCGCCTCGCGCGCGTTCTCGTAGGCGGTATACACCCGGATCATCTGGGATCGGGCGTAATCCCCGGTATCAGCCAGGTCCCGCGGGCGCTCGGCGTCTTCCTTGCAGCTGTTGATGAAGCCGGCCATCTGGCGCGGCGGCCAGCGCTGTTCGTCGATCTCCAGACCACGCATGGCGCGCTTGACCAGGCGCAGCTGATCGTCGGAGTCGATGATCTGGAACGTCTGCGGCAGCTTCGCTTCCTTGTAGTGCAGGCGCAGCAGCCGATGCGCAATACCGTGGAACGTGCCCACCCACATGGCGCGGGCCGGCACGCGCAGCATCGGTTCGAGGCGCGCGCGCATCTCGCCGGCGGCCTTGTTGGTGAAGGTCACCGCCAGGATCGACTGCGGCGAAACCCCTTCCACACCGATCAGCCAGGCAATGCGGTGGATGAGCACGCGCGTCTTGCCGGAGCCGGCGCCGGCCAGCACGCGCAGGTGCGCCGGCGGCGCGCCGACCGCTTCGCGCTGAGCATCATTGAGACCGTCGAGGATTGCGGATACATCGTCCATGCGCGGATTGTAACCAAAGGCGGACACCGGCAGTTCAGCAGACGCTGGTAATCTTTGACTACCGAGTCATTCAACGCCGAGCCCATGACCCGTCCGATGCACCGCCTGCTGGTGATCGTCCTGTTTACGGTCGCGCTTGTCGGCTGCACCACATCGCCGACCGGGCGCAGCCAGCTCAAGCTGTTCGGCGCCCGGAAAATGGCGGCCATGGGCGGCCAGAGCTATGCCGAGCTCAAGCAGAAGACGCCGATCGACCACAACGCCGCCGACAATCGCTTCGTCGATTGCGTCGCCCGCGCCATCACGTCGGTGCCCGGCGTCGACAAGGCCACGAATGGACCGTGGCATGTCACGGTGTTCAAGTCGAAGCAGATCAACGCCTTCGCCCTGCCCGGCGGCAACATCGGCGTCTACTCCGGGCTGCTGCCGGTCACCCGGAACGGCGCCCAGCTCGCCGCCGTGATCGGCCACGAAGTCGGCCACGTTCTGGCCGGCCACCCCAACGAACGGATGTCGGAACAATACGCCACGCAAGGCGGCCTGTCCGTGCTGTCCGCCGCGCTCGGCGGGGCCTCCGGCGCGGGCAGCCAGGCCATCATGTCCGCACTCGGCGTCGGCGCCCAGGTCGGCATTCTGTTGCCGTTCTCGCGCGCCCAGGAAAGCGAGGCCGATCTCATCGGGCTGGAACTCATGGCCCGGGCCGGCTTCGACCCTCGCCAGTCGGTGAAGCTGTGGCGCAACATGACGGCCGCGTCGCATGGCCAGCAGCCCAATCAGTTTCTTTCGACGCACCCGTCGAACAACAACCGGATCCAGGCGCTGGAAGCGCATATGAACAAGGCGATGCAGCTATACGAGCAGGCCGGCCATCATCCGAACTGCCCGCACCCATAGCGCGGGTCGCTGTATCGCACGACACAGCGTCAGCGATATGGGCCACCAGCCATCGCGGCGCATGCCCCGGGAGCCTGTTGCCGCCGCTCGTTTGGTTCGGCGGTCCATCGCAGCGCGTGGCTCGCACGTTGCCGGCCGCGACGCCGTGCGGGCGATTGCCAGTCGCCTTTGACCCAAACGGGTATTGCGGTGCGCTGCAAAAGCGGTAGACTTCGATCAAGGTGGCTTCGTGCCACATTCCGTTGGTCTTAGTTTTGGTGTCATTGACGAGTCCGGACGGTTTTAAAGTAATGACACACGTTTGTTAGCTAGGATCAGTCCAGATGAATATTTACGTCGGCAACCTGTCGTGGAACACCACGGACGACGACCTGCGCACCGCCTTTGAGGCGTTCGGAGAAGTGTCTTCCGCGAAGGTCATCATGGATCGCGAGACCGGGCGTTCGCGCGGTTTCGGATTCGTAGAAATGTCCGATGACAACGCGGCCCGCCAGGCCATCGAAGGCATGAACGACAAGGACCTGCAGGGTCGTTCGCTGCGTGTCAACGAAGCCCGTCCGCGTGATGATCGCCCCCGCGGCCCGCGTCGCTTCTAAAATATAACCGCTGATCGTAGCGGGTCGGCTGCACGCCGGTCCGCGCGTGTGCATCGAGCCGGTCGTGTTCGCATGGCCGGCTTTTTTCGTGTCGCGCCGATGGTTCGGGTGTTCAATCGCCGCCAGCGGTGAACACCGAGGCCGGAAAACGCAGCGTCGTGTAGGGCAGATGCACGCGACGCATCACGACCAGCGCGAACAGCAGCGGGTTGACGTCGTAGATCGCGCGCAACGGCGCGACCTCGGCGCGGGTGATGAAGCCGGCGCCGGCCAATGCGTCCAGATCGATGGCATCCGCCCGCGCAATCGCGGGATAGGCGCTGCCGTAGCGTAGATGGCCGAAAAACTGGGGATGCTGAAGCAGCGGCTCCAGTTCGGTCTTCGGCCGATTCCCGGTCAACAGGCCGGCCAGGCTTATCGTCAGCGCCGGCTTGGTCTGGCCGTGGCGGCGCAAAAGAGCGAACAGGGCCGGCATCAGCTGCTGGCCACCGCCGCCGGTCGCGCCGCCCAGGCGCAGCCTTACGGCGACGCCGGCCGCCAGCGCCGGCTCGACCGCCGCCGGCGCCACCCAGGCCGGATCGTGATCGGGGCGGCGCAGCTGGCCCACGGCCACATCGAGACGCATGTGGTGCGCGGCCATTACCTTGTAGACCGCCTTCGCGGCCTTGCCATCCAGGTTGATCCGCTGCGCGACCGGCCACCAGCGCACGTCCTTGACCCCGGCCTTGGCCCAGCGTTTGATCGCGGCCAGTGCATCCGGCTGGCGCGGGTGAATCGACACCTCGGCCACGAGCGCTTTCGGCGCGCGCTTGGCAAGCCAGGCGACATAACGATTCGACACCATCGGCTCGGACTGATCGTCCAGCGGCGCGCCCTGCTTGTCGAACACGCCGGCCCGGCCGGTGATCTCGGCGCGATACGGCTTCGGCATGGCACGTATCTGGCGCAGCAGGCGCGAGATATAGTCGGCATCGGCGGTATCGTCGCTGACGATGCCGGCGGCGCGGTCGCGCAGCATCCGCGACAGCCATACGCCGATCGCCGGCACGCCATGGCCCCGTTCCTGGCTGTCGTTGGCAAAATTCGGCCCGGACAGCTGCCCGCGCGATACGATCCCGACGCCATGATCCACCACCGCGTGACCGTCGGTGCCGGCAAACGCCTGCTTGATCAGCTTCTGCGAGGCGGCCGGCAGCACCCAGGCCGCGTCCTCCGGGGCATGCGTCCAGCCTGCGCCATGCCGGGCCAACCAGCGCGGCCACCACAACACGACCAGCAATGCCAGGGCCAGCACCGCGGTCAGGAGGCCCCACGCCAACGTCGTTCGCCGCCGGGCAATGAACCGTCGCATACGCACGCCTCAGGCGGCCGCGGCCCGGTCAATCGACTCGGCGTGATGACAAGCCACCACGCCGCCGCGCAACGGACGTGCCTGCGGCACCTCACGGGCGCAATCGGCCTGCGCCCAGGGGCAGCGCGTCCGAAACACACAGCCCGAAGGCGGATCGGCCGGCGACGGCAGATCCCCCGGCAGGCGAATACGCCGACGCGCGCGCTCGGCGTCCAGGTCGGGGCGCGGCACGGCCGACAGCAACGCCTTGGTATAGGGATGCCGCGGCGCATCGAACAATTGATCCGCCGGCGCCTGTTCCATCAGCCGACCGAGATACATCACGCGCACGTCGTGGCTGATCTGGCGCACCACGGCCAGATCGTGGGCGATGAACAGCATGGCGACGCCGGTCTCGCGCTGGAGTTCCCTGAGCAAGTCGACGATACGCGCCTGGATGGAAACATCGAGCGCGGATACCGGCTCGTCGCAGATCAGCACCCTGGGCTCGACCACCAGTGCCCGGGCGATACCGATGCGCTGGCACTGCCCGCCGGAGAACTCGTGCGGGTAGCGGTTCAGCTGCGCCCGGGTGAGCCCCACGCGATCGAGCATCTCGGCCACACGCTGGCGACGCTCGGCGCGCGATAGCGCCGGATGCAGATGGCGCAGCGGCTCGGCCACGATCTGGCCGACCGTCATGCGCGGGTCGAGGCTGGCGAGCGGATCCTGGAAAATCATCTGCACCTCGCGGCGCAGGGCCTGCCACTCGCGATTCGAACCGGCCGTGATATCGCGCTCGCCCAGATGCAGCGTGCCGGCGGTGATCGGCGCCAGCCCGGTGAGCGCCCGGGCCAGGGTCGACTTGCCGCAGCCGGACTCCCCGACCAATCCGAGCGTGTGCCCGGCCCGCAGTTCGAGGCTCGCCCCGTCGACGGCGCGCAGTACCGGGGCGCTCTGCCAGGGCCAGTCCGCACGCAGCGGAAAATGGACCTTGATATCGTAAGCGGAAAGAACCGGCGGGCTGGGCATGGGGCGGCACTCGCGAAGAACGGCAGACATCGAATGGTACGCTGGCCCGGCATACGCGCCCACCCGGATGCGGCCCCGAAGAGCGCGAACGGAACATTGCTTGCGTACCGCTATCGGCAGGCCACCATACAAGAACCGGGCCAGACAGTCGCTTCCACCATCAGCGAAGCGTGACGATCAACAAGGTAAGGCATGAACCGCGCGGCACCGACGGATCTATCCGTATTGAGCTTCAACATGCAGGTCGGCGTCGGCACCAAGCGCTATCGCGAGTACGTCACGCGCGGCTGGCGGCACGTACTGCCGAGCCAGGGCGTGCGCGACAACCTCGCGCGCATCGCCGATCTGCTGGGTGATCACGACATCATCGGCCTGCAGGAGATCGATGCCGGCAGCCGCCGCAGCCGCTACGAGAACCAGATCCAGGCGCTGGCCGAGCAGGCGGGCTTCGCCTACTGGCGGGTCCAGGTCAATCGCGATCTGGGCCGGGTGGCCCAGCACGGGCTGGGGTTGATCAGCCGATACCAGCCATTTTCAGTCACCGAGCACAAGCTGCCGGGACGCCTGCCGGGGCGCGGCGCGCTGGTGGCGCGCTTCGGCTCGCCGGAGCACGCGCTGACCGTGGTGGTCACCCATCTGTCGCTGGGCGCGGGCAGCCGGAGCCAGCAACTGGCGGCCATCTGCGACATGGTGGCCGAGGACACGCATGTCATCGTCATGGGCGACACCAATTGCAGCGCGTACGATCTACTGGCCGACCCCGCGCTGGCCGCCAGCGGCCTGTGCGTCTACGACCGGCCGCTGCCCACGTTTCCGAGCTGGCGCCCCCGGCGCGGCATCGACCATATCCTTACCTCGGCCTCACTGCCAGTGCAGCGGGCCGGCGTGGTCGACACCCTGCTCTCCGACCACCGCCCGGTCGAGATGTGTATCGGTCTGCCGCGCGATCTCGGCCAGGCCCTGGCGGGCGCGGATTCGGCCGCGGCGGGCTGAAAAGCCCATGGCCACAGGCGCCGACGCACGGCCCGAGCGCTATAGATACGGCGAAAACAACCAGAAGAAAGAATCGCGCAGGCGCGTGGGCAAACGCCGGGCGGTGGCGTCCTTGTGCGTGTACATTTTGCTGCGCTCGATGGTGGCGGTCACATGTGCGGCCAGCGTCGCGATGGTTTCGACGTGGAACAGCTCGACGGCCAGCTCGAAATTCAGGCGCAGACTGCGCGGGTCGATGTTCGGTGAACCGATCAGCGCATAATCGTGGTCGATGATGAACAGCTTGGTATGCGCGAACGGCGGCGGCTGGAAGTACACATGGACCCCGCGCGCCACCAGTTCGCCCAGATCGTGGTGCGCCGCCCAGGCCACCGGCGGCAGGTTGTTGCGCTCCGGCAGCACGATCGAAACCTCGACACCGCGCAGCGCCGCGGCCTGCAACACGCCCACCAGGGCCGAGCCCGGAAGAAAATACGGGGTGACAATCAACACCCGCTCATAGGCGCTGGACACCGCGGTCACGAGCAGCGTGCTCAGACGCTCGATGTCGTGGGTGGGCCCGTTTTCGATCGTGCGACAGGCGGCATGGCCCATCGCCGGCAGCACGCGCTCGCTGACCGCGCTCTGCTGCCCGGTGGCAAACGCCCAGTCGGACAAAAACACCGCCTCGATCTGGCGCACGATGGGGCCGGCGAGCCGGAAATGCATGTCGGCCACGCCGCCCGCACTGGAGACGAAATGCCGGTCCCCGATATTCATGCCGCCGGTGAACGCGATGCCGCCGTCGGTGACCAGAATCTTGCGATGATTGCGCAGATTCAGGCGCAGCGCTGGCGGCCACAGCCGCGGCGGCAGGAAACGGGCGACCGTAATCCCCGCGGCTTCGAGCTCGCCAACCGGACGCTTGCCCGGCCATGCATACCATTCGCCCACGCCGTCGATCAGCACGCGCACGTCCACGCCGCGGTCGACGGCGCGTGACAGCGTCTTGATGAATCGCTGCCCCACCCGGTTCGTCTCGAAGATATAGGTGGTCAGATAGACGAAATCCGTGGCCGCCTCGATCGCCTCGATCATCGGCGGATAGGCCTTGTCGCCATTGTTGAGCACATCCACCCGATTGCCGCCGACCACCGGCCAGGCGGACAGGCGATCGCCGGCGGCTGCCAGGCCCAACCGCCGATGCCCGATGAAGCCGCGATAATCGCGCAGCACCGCATTCGCGCCCGGCCGGCGCGCGCCCAGCCCGTGGCGCGAGGCGCGATCCAGCCGCCGGGCACGAATGCGCACGCGATTGACGCCGAACATGTAGTACAGCAACGGCCCGAGCGGCGGAAACAGCAGCGAGATCCCGATCCAGCCGAAGGCGCTGCTCGGTGTTTCGCGGGTCAGCAAGGCATGCGCGGCAGCGGTCACGGCGCTACCGACGACGATCGCGATCGGCAGCCAGAATTCGATGCCGGCCAGCACCGCCTCGGGCGTGCTCATCGCGGCCGGCTCCGCGATCGGCCGGATTCCCGCGCACCTGTCGACTGCCGGCTGGTCATTCCCGTCACCCGTATTCCCAACGATGTCCGCCCTCGATCGCGGCGGCCGGCGTCGATCTTAGGGCCTGAATGAAAAACATGCACTCACGGCGCGCGGCGCACCGGGGCGCATCGCGGATGACCAACGCGCGCCGCCGGGACGAAATGTCCGCAAGCTACGGCAACGAGTGCGCGGAGCGAGCCCGGGATTCAGCCTTCCAGACGCGGAATCGCCGCCAGCAGATCGCGGGTGTACTGGGCTTCGGGTGCGTTGAAGACCTTTTCGATCGAGCCGTGCTCGACCAGATCGCCGCCGCGCATGACCAGCGCCCGACTGCACTGGCCGGCGACCACGCCCAGATCATGCGTGATCAGCAACAACGCCGTGTTGCTGCGTTCGCGCAGCTCGGCGATCAGTTCGAGGATCTCGTCCTGCACGGTCACATCGAGCGCGGTGGTGGGCTCGTCGGCGATCAACAGCTCCGGCTCGCAGGACAACGCCATGGCGATCATCACGCGCTGGCGCATGCCGCCCGAGAACTGATGCGGGTAGTACTTGATACGCCGCGCCGCCTCGGGAATGCGCACCGCTTCGAGCATGTCGATGGCGGCGCGCATCGCGGCGCGCCTGCCCATGCCGCGGTGCGCGCGCAGCAGCTCGATCATCTGGGTGGATATTTTCAGATGCGGGTTGAGCGCCGTCATCGGGTCCTGGAAGATCATGGCGATGCGCGCGCCGCGCACGCGCCGCAGCACCCGCGGTTTCGCCCCCAGCAGTTCGACCGGCGCCCCGCCTTTGCTGCCCGGCGCCAGCCGCGCCGAGCCCGTGACCCGGGCGTTGCCGGCCAGCAGACCCATCAGCGCCAGCACGCTCTGGCTCTTGCCCGACCCCGACTCGCCGACGATGCCGACCGCCTCGCCGCGCTCGATCGAGAACGACAGATCGTGCACCGCGTCGATCGTGCCGTCGTGGGTCTTGAAGTCGATCTTCAGGTTGTGGACGTCAAGCAGCATGATCGCCCCTACCGATCGTTCGGATCGAGGGCGTCACGCAGCCCGTCGCCGATGAAGTTGAAGCAGAACAGCGTCACCGCCAGGAAGATCGACGGAATCACGAGCAGCCAGGGCGCGCGGCCCATTTCGCCGACCCCATCGTTGATCAACGCCCCCCAGGAGGTCATCGGCTCCTGCACGCCGAGCCCGAGAAAACTCAGGAAGGACTCGAACAGAATCACCTGCGGGATCGTGAGGGTGACGTAGACGATGATCAGCCCCAGCAGGTTCGGCACCACGTGACGCGCGATGATGGCGCCGCCGCCGGCCCCGGCCATCCGGGCCGCCTCGACATAGGGCTGCTGCTTGATGGTGAGCGTCTGGCCGCGAACGATGCGCGCCATGTCCAGCCAGCTCACCGCGCCGATGGCAATGAACATCAGCAACAGGCTCTGGCCAAAGAACACCACCATCAGGATCACCAGGAACATGAACGGCAACGCATAGAGGATATCCACCGTGCGCATCATGAAACCGTCGATGCGCCCGCCCAGATAGCCCGCCGTGGCGCCGTAGGTCACGCCGATGAGCAGACTCACGAACGCGGTGACGATGCCGACCATGAGCGAGATGCGCCCGCCGATCATGCAGCGCACGAACAGATCGCGGCCGACGCTGTCGGTGCCGAAGATATGGGCGTGCGCCCAGGTCGGCGCCTGCCAGATCGCGTCGTAGTCCTGGCTGTAGTAGTTGTTGGGCGTCAGCCAGGGGCCCACGATCACGGCCAGGAGAATCAGGCCGAGTACCACCAGCGACGCCATGGCCGCCTTGTTGGCCAGCAGCCGGCGCATGGCGTCGCGGCCGAGGCTGTTGCCCTGGACGGCTTGCTCGAGCGCCTCTTGTTTGTTCGATTTCGCCATCAGTACGTCACCCGCGGATCGAGCCAGCCGTAGATGAGATCGACCAGCAGATTGAACGCGATCACGATCACGCCGTAGAACAGCGTGATGCCGAGCACCAGGGTGTAGTCGCGATTGAGCGCGCCGTTGACGAAGAAACGCCCGATGCCCGGCAGACCGAAGATCTCCTCGATCACCACCGAGCCGGTGAGAATCGCCGCCGTGGCCGGGCCCAGATACGACACCACCGGCAGGATCGCCGCCGGCAGCACATGCACCAGATATACGCGGGCGGTCGACAAACCCTTGGCGCGCGCGGTGCGAATGTAGTTCGAACGCAGCACCTCGATCGTCGAGGCCCGCATGATGCGCAGGATATAGGCGGTGAACATCGCCGCGAGCGTAACCACCGGCAGGATATAACTCTGCCAACTGTCGATGCCGCCGGCCGGCAGCCAGTTGTTCTCGACCGCCATCCACAGAATCAGCAACGGCGCGATCACGAAATTGGGCACCGAAATACCGCCGAGCGCCAGCGCCGAGGCCAGATAATCGGTGGCCCGGTTCTGTTTCACCGCCGCCAGCATGCCGAGCGGTATCCCCAGCGCCAGGGCCAGCAACAGGGCGAAACCGCCGACGGTCAGCGATACCGGAAAGCCCTGCTCGATCAGGTCGTTCACCGTGGTATCGCGATACTGATACGACGGCCCGAAATCGAAATGCGCGATGTTGAGAAGGTAGCGCCCGTACTGCTCGTAGATCGGCTCGTTCAAGTGATACTGGGCTTCCAGATGGGCCTTGACCTCCGGCGGCATCTGGCGGGCCATGGAAAACGGGCTGCCGGGCGCGGTATGCACCAGGATGAACGACAGGGTCAGCAGAATGAACAACGTCGGGATCGCGCCGAGCAGGCGCTTGATCGTATAGGCCAACATCTAGATCGTCCCTAGAAGCATCGATAGCGGGCCGGGCACCGGGCGGCTCATTGCGCGCTCTCCCCGGTTTTGGACTGGGGCTCGATATCCAGATACCGCGTGAGATACACCTCGAGCGGGTTGCCCACGAAACCCTTTACATAGGGTTTGATCAGGTGATGCGCCGCCGGGAAATACAGCGGAATGACCGGGTTGTCCTTGAGGATCAGGGCCTCGGCCTTGTGCATCACGGCGGTGCGCTTCGGGCCGTCGGGTATGTGTTCGGCCTCGGACTGCAGCCGGTCGTATTCCGGGTTGTCGTAGGCCGATTCGTTATTGCCCGAGGCCGAATTCAGGATCGAAAAGAAGGTGTTCGGATCCTGATAATCGCCGACCCAGCCGGCAAAGAACAGATTCACGTCGGGATCGTGCCTGTGAATGGTGCTGAGATACACCTTCCATTCCTGATTACGGGTGATGATGTCCGCGCCCAGCACCTTGCGCCACATCGCCGTGGCCACGATCGCCAGCTGCTTGCTGGCCTCGCTGGTCGGATACAGCAATACCGCGTGCAACGGATGATCCCTGGAGTAGCCGGCCTCGTGGTAGAGCTTGCGTGCCAGCGCGTGCCGCTTGGCCCGCGACAGCCTGGCCCAGGGATAGGTCACGCTCTGATAGCCGTGCATCACCGTCGGCACATAGCTGTAGGCCGGCAGTTGCCCGCCGCGCAGTATCTTTTGGGTGATGATGCCGCGATCCAGCGCCATCGACAGCGCCATGCGCAGCTTCGGGTGATGCTTGAACGGCGAGGTCGTCAGATTGAATACAAAGTAGTACAGACCGAGATACGGCACCGCATGATCCTGCTGCGGGATATGCCGTTTGATCGTTTCCAGCTTCGATGACGGTGCCGTGCTGGTGAAATCCAGCGAACCCGCCTGGTAGCGCGACAGCTCGGAATTCGGATCGCCGATCGGGTAATAAACCACCCGGTCGATGTGGGTGTCCTTGTTGTCCCGGTAGTACGGGTTGCGCTCGAGCACGATCTTGTTGTTGACGCGCCAGTACGCCAGTTTGTAGGCGCCGTCGCTGACCGCATGCGCCGGCTGGGTAAAGGCATTGCCCCATTTTTTCACCGCCGGCGGATACACCGGGAAACTGCTCGGGTGCGCCAATGTCTTCAGGAAGAACGGCGTGGGGCGCTTGAGCTTGATCTGCAGCGTGTACTTGTCGAGCGCCTTGACGCCCAGCGTGTCGGGATCCTTCTTGCCGTTGGTGATCGCCGCGGCATTGACGATCGGCGAATGAATATCCGCATAGGGCGAGGCGGTTTTCGGCGCCACCGCCCGGCGCAGGCTGAACACGAACTGCGGCGCCGTCACATGCTTGCCGTTCGACCAGCGTGCATCGTGGCGCAGATGAAAGGTATAGGTGGTGTGATCGGGACTGATATCCCAGGACTTGGCCACGCCGGGGATGATGTCGCCCTGGCGCGAATAGGTGACCAGGCCTTCGTCGAGGTCATACAGGATGTTCGCGGCCGGCACGCCCGAAGACTTGGCCGGGTCGAGCGTCTGCGGCTCGGCGCCGTTGCCCTTGCGCAGCGTCTTGGTGCCGTCGGGCGCGATATCGGGCTGAATGCGGTTGGGGAAGCCCGCGTTATCGCCGCTGCCGCAGGCCGTGAGCCCGAAGCAGCCCAGCAGCACCACGCTGATTATGCGAAGTCGGCCCATGAAACCCCTTTATCCCTGGCCCCACAGCCGGCCAGATTACAGCAAAGAAACGCGTAGCGCCGGCCACCCGGGCAAGGCACTGAACCTGCCCCGGTCGCGGACTACGCGCTCTTAGCAAGTTTCGCGCCGGATTTCTTGAGGTGTACCAGCAGCAGGGAAATCGCCGCCGGCGTCATGCCCGGGATACGCGTGGCCTGGCCGATGGTCGCCGGGCGAACCTCGGCGAGCTTGCCCGTCAATTCGTTGGACAGGCCGGTGACCGCGTTGTATTCGATATCCGTCGGCAAAACGGTGGCTTCGTGAGCGGCGGCGCGCTCGATTTCCTCGGCCTGGCGGGCGATGTAGCCGGCGTACTTGGCCTGGATCTCGACCTGCTCGCCGACGGCTGTCGCGGCTTCGGCCGACAGCCCGCCCGTGTTGGCCGGGCCGATCATGGCCAGCCCGGCCAGATCCGCATGCCCGATGCCGGGGCGCTTCAACAGCTCCGCCGCGGGCGTGGCTTCCTTCAGCGGCCCGCCGAGCAGCGCCTCGCCCCGGTCCGCGCCAAGATCGTGCGGCTTGATGGTGATCGCCGCCAGCCGCGCCTGTTCGGCGACCACGGCATCGCGCTTGGCAGTGAACGCCGACCAGCGCGCGTCGTCGACCAGGCCGAGATCCCGCCCGGCCGGCGTCAGGCGGGCATCGGCGTTGTCCTCGCGCAGCAGCAGGCGATGCTCGGCGCGTGAGGTGAACATGCGATACGGCTCGATCGTGCCACGGGTGATCAGGTCATCGACCAGCACGCCGATATAGGCTTCGTGCCGGCCCGGCCACCAGGCGGGCTCGCCCGCGGCCGCCCGCGCGGCGTTGATGCCGGCCAGCAGCCCTTGGGCGGCGGCTTCCTCGTAGCCGGTGGTGCCGTTGATCTGGCCGGCGAAATACAAACCGCCGATGGCTTTCGTTTCCAGGCTGTAGTTCAGCGCGCGCGGGTCGAAATAATCGTATTCGATGGCATAGCCGGGACGCGTGATATGCGCGTTCTCGAAACCCTCGATGGTGCGCACCAGCGCCAGCTGGGTGGCGAACGACAGGCTGGTGGAAATGCCGTTGGGATAAACCTCGGCCGCGGTCAGCCCTTCGGGCTCGATGAAGATCTGGTGGCTGTCCTTGTCGGCGAAGCGCACCACCTTGTCCTCGATCGACGGACAGTAGCGCGGACCGGCCGAATCGATCGCGCCGGAATAGATCGCCGATTCATGCAGCCGCTCGCGGATGATTTCGTGCGTGCGGGCATTGGTGTAGGTGATGTGGCAGGGAATCTGCCGCGGATGCTCGTCCCGGCTGCCCATGAACGAAAACACCGGCGCCGGCGTATCGCCCGGCTGCCCGGCCAGCCGCGAATAATCGATCGACTTGGCATCGATGCGCGGCGGCGTGCCGGTCTTGAGCCGGCCGACCGGCAGATCCAGCGCGCGCAGGCGCTCGGCCAGCGCGTTGGAGGGCGCATCGCCCGCGCGCCCGCCGCCGAAGCGTTTTTCACCGACATGGATCGTGCCGCCCAGGAACGTGCCGACGGTCAGCACCACGGTGGGCGCGTGAAACGCCAGCCCCATCGCCGTCATTACGCCGGCGACATGCCCGTCATCGACGATCAGATCGGCCACCGACTGCTGGAACAGATGCAGATTCGGCTGGTTTTCCACGATCTCGCGCACCGCCGCCTTGTACAACGCGCGATCGGCCTGGGCCCGGGTGGCGCGTACGGCGGGGCCCTTGCGGGCGTTGAGCGTACGAAACTGGATGCCGCCGCGATCGGCGGCGCGCGCCATCACCCCGCCCAGCGCATCGATCTCGCGCACGAGATGGCCCTTGCCGATACCGCCGATGGCGGGATTGCAGGACATCTGGCCGATGGTTTCAATGTTGTCGGTCAGCAGCAGCGTGCGCGCACCGGCCCGGGCCGCCGCGGTGGCGGCCTCGGTGCCGGCGTGGCCGCCGCCGACCACGATGACGTCGAACCGGGTCTGACTCTGGATCATGGCAATTCGCACCCTGCGCGGGCGTGTTGTTCGAATGGATCGCGGCGGGCGCATGCGCGCCCTGCATGCCGTCTTGCCAGCAAACGACGCGTGTGGGCGCCGTGTCTGAAACGCCGGATTATAACGCTTCGCACAACGTCCCGAGACGAATCCGGCCGAATTTCAGCTCACGGCGCCGGGCCGGCCCATGCGCGCGCCGCAACAGCCGGCACCGCATCATGTTATCGCCCGTTCGCCGAGCCGCTACGGCGGCTTCGACCCGGTCGACTACAGGCCCTGCGCCGCCGCGACGAACTGGCCGACCAGCGCACGCCATTGGGGGCGATTGCGGCCGTTGATCCGCATCCGGCCGTCGCCCAGCACGAGCCGCATGCGGTAACGTTGCCCGTCGTCGGACGGCACAATCAGATCGCGCGCCACCAGTGCCTGCACGCGGGCATCGATGGCCGCCTCGGGCGGCGCGCCGGCCGTGGCCCCGAGCGTACGCCCCAGCAACCGGCGCAGAATGGGCCGTGGCAACGAAAGTCGCAGCTGTGCCTGCAGCTGAGACAACGCCGCCGCCGCATCGCGGGGAGGCTTGAAGTCTTGTGGCACCTGGATATGTGCGCCAGCCCGGATTGCGCCGTCGCGCGTGGCGAGTTCGAACCGGCCGACCTGCACTTGCGAGCCCGGCGGCAACAACCCGGGCAGGATGTCGTGATACAGTTCGGGGGCGTCTAGCGCCCCGCCCGACCAGCCGCCCAGCCGGCGCCAGCGGTCGGGCAGTGCGGCCCAGGCCAGCGGATGCAGGCCGTGCTGGCGCGCATGGAGAGTGACCGTGCCCTGGGTGCTGTCGGGCAGCACGAGTTTCCCGATATGGAGCGAGACCGCGGTGGTGCCCGGTGCGGGACGGCGAGTGGCCAATTTTAAATGGCTCAGCCGAGTCGCGTGTCCGTGACCGTTGTCCAACGTGATCGAATCGGCGGTAAATCGACTGTTGGCGAGTTCTCCGCCGGGTGCCGGGTGCGCCTGGAAATGCAGATGGCGCCAGGCGATATGGCCCGCCGACTGGCGCACCAACGAAAACGAGGGCCAGTCCAGGCTCACGCCATGGATCCGGCGGGCGAGCCAGCCGAACTGCAGCGCCCCGGATACGGTCGCGGTCTCCACCTGTGCCACCGGCTTTCGACGGGCGACACTGAAGGTCATCCCCTTGAGCGACAGATGCGCCCGCCCGCGGCCGTCCAGCCGGATACGTGAGGTGACGGTCAGCGGACCGGGCGCCGGCGAGAAGACATAATGCGGCCAGAGCGACGTCAGATCGGCGTGAGTCCTGACCATCGCCAGCACCGGCATGCGCGACACCGATGCCGCGCCCCAGGCGAGCGGGCCGTGATCGATACGGCTGGCGAGCGCGATCACCGGGCAGGGTTGGGCATGACAGAGCGGCCCGATCGGGCGCAATACGACGGTTGCATGCGAGACGAACCAACCGCGATCGAAAGTCCGGCGCACCACTTGCAGGTAGCCTGGCACCGCGAGATGCGCCACGACGGCATCGAAACGCGCAGCCAGCAGCCAACCAACGCCATACGGCGCCGCCACGCCCAGCAGCGTGAGCGCCGCCAGGCCCCAGAGCAGCGTCCTGATCAGCCGCCGCAAAACAACGCCCGGCCATCGGTCGCGCCTGCACGCGCCACGCGCTGAATTCGAACCCGGAATCGCCGACCGTTCATAAATCGCATATTAGGCGCAGTCGGCGGCAACCGCGAAGTCGGCCCCGGCGCGCCGATGCATTCCGGTGGGGACCGCGCCGGTCTGGTATGTATCTTGATACGACTGTCCCGGAACCGGCGCGTTTGCGCCGTTGCACTTTTATAGCGCGCCGGCGCGTGCATACGCACCATCACGGCGCTCGACATCAGAACAGGCTGACTCCATGACCGATGCTGCCCGAGGCGCCACGCCCGACGAGGCGACCCAGGAAACCTTCATCGAGTGGCTCGCGCCGCTCTACGGCGACGGCGCCGCCCGCGACTGCATCGACGCAATGGCCGAGTCGGCACGGCACCACAATCTGCCCCGCAGCACCGACATGGCGGTCGATCAGTCGCTCAACCTGATGATCACGTACCCCGATATCGTCCAGCACCCGGGTCAAGCGCCGCTGGCCACCCTGCGCGATTTCATCGCCCAGAACATCGGCGATGCCATCACCGCCGTGCATCTCCTGCCGTTCTTTCCGCACAGCTCGGACGAAGGGTTTTCGGTGATGAACTATCGCGAGGTCAACCCGGATTTCGGCGCCTGGGAAGACATCCACGCGCTGGCCGACGACAAGCCGCTGATGTTCGATCTCGTGCTCAACCATGCCTCGCGCAAGGGCGTGTGGTTCGCGCATTATCTGGCCGACGCCGATCCCGGGCGCGACTATTTCATCGAGGTCGACCCGGCCACGGACCTGCGCTCGGTGGTTCGCCCGCGCGCCACACCGCTACTGGCCGAAGTGGTCACGGCCCGCGGCACGAAACATCTCTGGGCCACCTTCTCGGACGACCAGATCGACCTGAACTTCGCCAACCCGCGAGTGATGAACGAATTCATCGACATCATCTTCGGGTACGTCGCCCACGGCGCGCGGCTTTTACGCCTGGATGCGGTGGCCTTTCTCTGGAAGGAGATCGGCACGCCCTGCATCCACCTGTGGCAGACCCACCGCGTGATCAAGTTCCTGCGGGCGGTGCTCGAATACTATGCCCCGGGCCTGCAGTTGATCACCGAAACCAACGTGCCGCACGCCGAAAACATCTCGTACCTCACCGATGGCGACGAGGCCCACGTCGCCTACCAATTCGTACTTCCGCCGCTGGCCGCCCATACCCTGCTCACCGGCGACGCCACGCGGCTGACCGAATGGGCCTCCAGCCTGCCGCCGCTGCCCGCGGGCTGTCATTTTCTGAATTTCACCGCCAGCCACGACGGCATCGGCCTGCGCTCGGTCGAATCGATTCTTTCCGACGACCAGCGCGACGCACTGGTCGCGACCACCCGCGAGCGTGGCGGCTTCGTGTCGACCCGGGCCATGTCCGACGGCAGCACGCGTCCCTACGAACTCAACATCACCTATTACGACCTGCTGGGCGCGCCTGGGGAACGCGACAGCCTGAACCATATCGACCAGTTCGTCGTCAGCCAGGCGATCGCGATGGCGCTGGCCGGCATCCCGGCGCTGTATTTCCACAGTCTGGTCGGTACCCACAACGACCTGGCCGGGGTGGAAGCCTCCGGCCACAGCCGCTCAATCAACCGGCGGCGCTACGATCTCGGCGAGCTCAACTACCAGCTCGGCATCGATTCGCACCACGCCCGCGTGCTGGCCCGGCTCAAGCGCCTGCTCGTGGTCCGCGCCCGCCAGCCGGCCTTTCACCCCGACGCGGCCCAGTCCATCGTCGACCTCGGCCCCTCGCTGTTCGCGGTGCAGCGCGCCACGCGCGACCAGACGATCCTGGCGCTGCACAACGTCACCGACAAGCCGGTCAAGGTACCGGGGCACATACTGCCCGAGGCGCGCGTGCGCCGGAACGTCACGGCGGGCACCCAGATCAGCGGCGCCCAGCGCACGATTTCGCTGGCGCCCTACGAAATCGCCTGGATCAGCGATTAGGGCCGCAACACAAGCCGCGCGGGGCGCGCTGTCGCCAAGCCCCGCGCCGCCGGCCGATCAGCGAAACAGATAGGCCGCGATGAAACGGCGCTGCGGCCGATCCGGCTGGCCGAGCCAGGTGATCTTCGAGGATTTCGGGCCCATCGCCTGCTGGCCCTGGTTGACCACCAGCGCGCCCACGGCCGTATTCGATGACGGCGTCATCAGGCTTACCAGGCTCTGGCCGGAACAGTCGTGCGGCTTGCAAACGGTGAGCACGGCATAGCGCTGGCCCTCGAGGTTGATGTGCGAGACGGGCGTTTCCGTGCCCGTCGAGGCGACCCAGCCGTGTTTGGCCTGGATCGGCGCCACGAGCTTTTCATACTGGGTCATCCGCGCCGGCTTGGCCTTGAGCCACTGCGTTGGATAAACCGTATCCGAGGCGGCGGCGGAAGCCGTGGCCGTTGCGAGCGAAACGACGAGAACAACACCGGCGAACATGATTCGGCGCATGGTGACTCCTGGATGATGAAACAGCCGGCCGGGGACAAGCGCCACAGGCTTGACGCGAGCCACGCCCGAAGCCGGTCCGCAAGCGAGAATACGCCACCCGTCGCGCCCCGACGTTTACGGCCGGGCGCCTGTTCTACCCGCGCCGCTTGCCCACGGCTTCGTCATGATCGGCTTCCACGGCATCGTAGAAGTGGTCGAGAAAATCCGGGAATGCCGCGCGCACCCGGTTCCAGGTCGGCATGAACGGCACTTCCATGGGGTTGGCCAGGTATTCATCGCCGGCATGGATGATGGATTCGACGAACACTTCGACCGTCTTCTCCTCCTTGTGCCGATCCAGCGTCAGGCCATTGATCTGGGCATCGAAATAGAAGCGTTCCACGGCGTCGAGGGCGTTGCGCAGATACACCGCCTTGATCGTACGGATGGTTTCCGGGTTCATGGTCACGCCGTAGGTGGCGAGCTTGCGGTACAGCGCCTTGGCGATGTCGGCACTCATCTTGGCCAGGCCACCGTTGGCTTCGTGGTTCGAGACGTCCTGGTGTTTGTGATCGTAGTGGTCGGCGATATCGACCTGGCAGACCGCGTTCGGCCCGTAAGTGCGATGCACTTCCGCCAGAATGCCGACTTCCAGGCCCCAGTCGCTCGGGATGCGGATGGATTCCGCCACCGAAGCGCTCATCGCGCACTCACCGGACAACGGATAGCGGAAGCTGTCCATGTAATCGAGATATTCCATATGGCCGACCACGGTCGTCAGCGCGCGCAGGATCGGCGTCATGAACAAACGTACCACGCGACCGTTGATGCTGCCTTCGGCCACGCGCGCGTAATAGCCCTTGGCGAACTTGTAGGTGAAGTTCGGGTGCACCATCGGGTAGAACAGCCGCGCCAGCATGTCGCGGTTATAGGTGCGGATGTCGCAGTCGTGCATGGCCAGCACGCGGCCGCGGCCGGAGGCCAGGAAATAACCCATGCAGTTCCAGACATTGGCGCCCTTGCCCGGGCGCGCCGGGGCCAGACCTTCGCTGTCGAGCTGATCGTAGAGCGACTGCAGTCGCGGGCCGTCGTTCCAGAGCAGCCGATGGCGCGGGCCGAGCCCGCTGAAGAACTCGTGGGCGTGGGCATACTGCTCGGCGTTGGCGCCGTCCAGACCGATGATGATCTCCGACAGATAATCCACGCCGGAGAGTTGGTCCACGATCGCCGGCAGCGCGTCGCCCTCCAGTTCGGAATAAAGACAGGGCAGGATCAGCGACATCGGCCGCCGGCGTGAATACTTGGCCAGTTCCGCCTCGAGATCGGCGATGGGCCGCTCGTGCAGACGATGCAGGGTGGTGATGATGCCGTTCTGATGAAAATCGGCCATGCGGTGTCTCCCCGCCCGAATCGCCGCTCGAGAAGACCGGCGTTGCGGGCTAGATTTCCTTGTTGTCGATCAGCGCCTGGATGGCCGCGGCCCAACCGGCCGGCCCGATCCCCGGCGCGTGGCGAATCCGCCCGGTGGCCGGCGCCTGGTAGCTGCCGTCCGGCCGTGCCACCCAGTAACCGATGTCGGCGGCGGCGAGCATGTCGGCGTCGTTGGCGGAGTCTCCCAGTGCAATTGCAAGAATCGGGCCGCACGCCGCGGCAAAGCGCCGCCGCAGCCAGTTCAGCGCATCGCCCTTGTCGGCACGGCCGAGCAGATGCACGAACCGCCCGCCGCGTCGGGTGGTGAAGCCGGCGGCTTCGGCCCGGGCCGCGAAATCCCGTTCCGCGGCCTCGCTGTCTTGCCACAGCAGCGGCTCGGAGGCATCGCGCGCCTTCGCGGCGGCGGCGGCTTCACGATCCAGGCCGGTGGCGGCAGCCACCTGCCCGACGCTCATATCGCCGAATCCGGTGTAGCGGTAGCCTTCCGATTGGCGCAGGGCCACGGCCAGTTCGCGCAGCTTGTCACGATCGGCCCCGAGCGTCGTGATCACCAGATCGTCCGGATCGGAGGCGCCCTCGGGCGCAAAATAACCCCGCGGCACCGCGACCACACCGCCATTCTCGGCGGCGAATGGCGCGCTGTTGCCGAGCGCGCGGCGCAAAACGCGAATCTCGGCCGCGGTCTTGCTGGTGCAGAGGCACACCGGTACATCGCGTGCGGCAAGGGCGGCCAACGCGCCGGCCGCGGGCGACCAGTCGTAGCTGTCGTGGTCGAGCAGCGTGGCATCGAGATCGGTGAACACGACGGGCCGGGGGCGCGGTTCGGACATGACAACAGAGGCCGGGACGATACGTCCCAGTTTGCCTTATTAACCCGGCACAAAATATAGATGATTTTTCGGGTTAATAGCGCGAGTATGCGATCGCATGCTCGCCGCGGCCATTGGCCGCGAAGCCTTTGAAAATAAAAGACGGACAGGCGCCGGCTTTTATTTTTGAAGGCGTTGAAAACAGCGGATGAAGTCGGCTGTTTTGATGCCGGACCAATAATTGCCGGCTGTCCGGCCGCTTGCCTGCATCCGGCCCGATCTGTTCGCCGCCCCGGTGCCGGCCAGCCGCCCGCGCGCTCGTCCATTGGTCGGCGCGCCGACAGCGGTCTCCAACGCGGCGCTCGCACGAAACGGCAACAGACCCTAGAATCGGCGCAACAACGTCGGAAACAGCCCATGCGCATACTCGTCATCGAGGACAACGAAGACCTCGCGGCCAACATCATCGAATTCCTGTCCGCCCGGGGGCATGTGGTCGACAGTGCGACCGACGGCGTCACCGGACTGCATCTCGCGGTGGTGGATAATTTCGACGCGATCGTGCTCGATCTGATGCTGCCCGGAATCGACGGTATCGCCCTGTGCGAACGCCTGCGCGGCGAGGCGGACAAACAGACGCCGATTCTGATGCTCACCGCCCGCGACACAATCGATGACAAGCTCGCCGGGTTTGCCTCGGGCGCCGACGATTACCTGATCAAACCCTTTTCGCTGCTCGAGCTCGAGGCCAGACTGGCCGCACTCGGCAATCGCGGCCCGCGGCGCAGCAACCACCAGCTCAAGGCCGGCGAACTCAGCCTCAACCTGGACACCTGGCAGGCCGAACGCGAGGGCCGGACACTCACGCTCACGCCCACCGCCCTGCGGCTGCTGGAAGTGCTCCTGCGGGCCTCGCCCCGCCTGGTGCGGCGGGCCGAACTCGAAGCCGCCATCTGGGGCGATCATCCGCCGGATTCGGAGGCATTGCGCACCCACATCCACGCCCTGCGCGCGGCCATCGACAAGCCGTTTTCCAAGCCCATGCTGCAAACAGTGCCGACCATGGGATACCGCCTGGTCGCTCCGGACGCGGCCTGACGCGTGTTGCGACGGCGATTTCGTATGGGTGGCCGGGACCAAGGCCGATGAAGACAGCGATCGGCCGGCTGCTGCGCAATCCCTGGGACAGCCTTCAGTTTCGTGTCGCATTCGCGCTGGCCCTGTTCGTGGCCGTGGTGGTCAGCACTGTCCTGCTGGCCTTGTTCACCATCAATGGCCGGCTCAAGGCCGATCTACTCAACGTTCTCGTCGCCCACGAAATGAAGGAACTGGTCGCCGATTACCCCACCGAAGGCGCGGCCGCGATCCCGCATTCGGCCAACCTGACCGGCTATGTCGTGGGCCCGAACCAGCACGATGAGCTGCCCGACGCGCTGCGTGGTCTCGGGCCCGACGTCAAGGGCGTGACGCTGACCTTCGACCATCACACCTATCGGGTACGCACCCAGGCCATCGGCAACAAGCAGGCGTATCTGGCGTACGACATCACCGCGATCGAAAATCGAGAATCGCTGTTCAAGCTCATCGCCATCATCGCCGCACTGCTGGTGCTGGCACTGGCGGTGCCGCTCGGCGCGTGGATCGCCCGCATCAGCCTCAAGCCGATCAACGCCCTGGCCGAACACGTGGCCAACCTGCAGCCGGGCGCCGGCTCGACCCGGCTCGCAGCGCAATTCGAACACTACGAAGTCGGCGTGATTGCCCATGCCTTCGATCGCTTCATGAGCCGGCTGGAGGAATTCGTCGAGCGCGAACGCAACTTCACCGCCGATGCCAGTCATGAACTGCGTACCCCGCTGGCAGTGATCCAGGGAGCGGTGGAGGTGCTGCAACAGAACCCCCAACTCGCCGACAGCGGCCCGCTGACCCGTATTGATCGCGCTTCGCATCAGATGGCCGAGCTCATCGAGTCGCTGTTGTTTCTCGCCCGCGACGAGCAGGCCGACGGGGCCACCCCGTATTGCCGGGCGGATCAGGTGATCACCGAAGTGGTGGATGCCTACCGTCCGCTGATGGGTCGCAAGACGATCGAGATCAGCACGCTCGATCACTGCGAGATCGGGGCGCCCCGCATCGCCGTCGTTATCGCCTTCGGCAACCTGCTGCGCAACGCCCTGCGCCACGGGGGCGACGAGATCCGCATAACCCTGGCCGACCGGCGTCTGACCGTCGCCGACAATGGCGATGGCATGACCACCGAAGCACTGCAGCATGCCTTCGTGCGCGGTTATCGCTCCGGCCCGGGCGCCGGGCTCGGACTCGGGCTTTATCTGGTCAAGCGCGTGGCCGATCGATACCACTGGCGCATACGACTGGCCAGCCGGCCCGAGGAAGGCACACGAATCGAGCTGCAACTGGTCTGAGCGCCGGCGCCGGGTCGGGGTTTATCGTGATCGACGCCGGGCCCGGGCCGGTTTAATCTTCGCCTGACATATCGCTGACAGCGTTGGCAGACGACGCTGGTCATCCTGGGGCTCGTTGATGTTTCGTATGAGTCCGCGCCGGGCGCGGCCTGAAAATTGACCATGGACGGCAAGACGAGGCGTAGCACCCGCCGCGCGGCCCTGCGGCCCGGGCATGTCCGGCCCGCGCCACGACCGGGCCTTTCGCCCCGGCGGCGGCTCGCGCCCTGCGCGGCGCCCCGACGCAACATCAACAACCCCGAAACTTCTACCCGCCGAACCGAGCCGTGAGCAACAAGCGCACCGTACCATTCGAAGGCCTACGCGCGGCCGGCAAACGTTGGCAGCGCAACAACCGGCGTCGTTTCCATCGTCTGCTGGCCCGCCTGCTGGGCACACCCGAGGCCCGGCGGCGCCCGCTGGCGCCCGACACCCGGCGCATACTCGTGGTGCGCCTGAACAAGCGCCTCGGCAACATCCTGTTTCTCACCCCGATGCTGCGCAGCCTGGCCGCGACCCTGCCCGAGGCCCGGATCGATGTGCTCATCCAGACCCCGGCCCAGGCGAAGCTGTTGCAGAGCCTGCCCGGCATCGGCCGAATCTGGATTCAGGAAAACCGCCTGCTGTCGATGGTGCGCACGCTGCGTGCCATCCGCGCACAGCGCTACGACCTGACGATCGATCCGACCGGTAATTCCACCAGCAACCGCCTCGGCATGGTGCTCATCCCCGCACGCCAGCGCATGGGCTTCGCCCGGAGCGACCAGTGGCTGCCGCTGACCCATGCCGCGGGCAAAAGCAAGAGTCGCCACCAGGCATTGCAGGCCGTGGAACTGCTCACGAATGCCGTTTCGCAACCGCCGGTCACAACCTTCGACACGCTGGCCGTCTTTCCGGATGCGGCCGATCAACAGGCCGCTGACGACCATTGGCAGGCCGCCCTCGGCGAGCGCCCCCCCGGCGCGCCGGTGATCGGCTTCTTCAGTCGGGCGACCGGGCGCAAGATGCTGCCGCGTCATTGGTGGCAGGCTTGGATTCTGGAGGTTCGCCGCGCCGTCCCGGAAGCCATACTGCTGGAGATACTGCCCGGCGCGGACGCCGAGCCGGTGATCCCCGAGATCGCGCATGTCGCGATCAAGCCGCTGACGGAGCTGGCCGCACTGATGTCGCGCCTGGATCAGTTCGTCGCCGCCGACAGCGGGCCGATGCACCTGGCGGCAGCCTCCGGCACGTCGGTCATCGGGCTGTTCCGGGCCACCCTGCCCAGCGACTATGCCCCGCTCGGCCAGGATTGCGAGACCGTCGCCGGCGACGAACTGACGCCGGCGCACGTCGCGCAACGGCTGGCCGAGCGGACCGCCCGCCGCCGGCAGACGAACCCGCGGGTCAGCCGGCTGTAGTCACCACGTTGTCGGGCGTTTCCTCGAGAATCGCCCGGTTATCGCTCGCGCGCTCGACATCCGGGTCGGGGCGCGTCAGCACGCGGCCCAGGCTGGCGATCCAGTCGACCGGCAGGCCATGTTCGGCCGCGCCGGCGACCACGAAATCGCGATACCAGGCAAACGGGGTGAGCGCATCGTCCAGCCACGCCGCGCGCCCGCGATAGATCGCCGCCGTGATCTCGCCGCCCGCATGGCCTGTCGCCAGCTCCAGAAAATCATAGGCCGGGCCCTCGGCCGCATGCAGCGCATCCAGGCGCGTCGCGTCCAGCTCAAACAGCACCCCATGCACCCGATCGTCCGGGTCGCCCGTCGCGACCACGTTGCACTTGCCCGATCCGTCATCACCGGCGAGATGCCAGCACAATCGGTGCCCGTCGAGCCAGCCCGGCCCGACCGGTCGAACGCTGGGCACGCGCCGGGCCAGGCGCGCGGTACACATGTTGGACCCGTAAGCGAAGTAATACATAGGCATCGAGGTAGAACCGGCCAATCGGCCGATATCGTACTATGGCGGTGCGGACCACCCTACACCCAACCGGCCGGCGGCCCACGGCCGGCAAAGGAGACGAGGTATGGCCGAAAATACCGTCGTGATCGCTCCGGACAGTTTCAAGGGCAGCCTCGCGGCGATCGACGTCGCCCGCGCGATTGCCGAGGGCCTGACCGCCCAGGACAATCCGCCGCGCACGCTGATCGCGCCCATGGCCGACGGCGGCGAAGGCCTGCTCGATGCCGTGGCCGCAACCTGCGACGGTCACTGGCAGACGACAACGCTGGTCGGCATTCATGGCCGGTCGCTGGATGCGCCCTGGTACGTCATGGCCGACGGCCCGGTGGTGCTGGAATCGGCCACCGTGCTGGGCCTGCCGTTGATCGAGGCCGTGGACGACGCCCCGCCACTGGCCGAACGCAGCAGTTACGCGCTCGGCATGCTGATCGCGGATGCGCTGGATTCCGGCGCCACGGATATCGCCATCGGGTTGGGCGGCAGTGCCTGCAACGACGCCGGGCTCGGCATGCTGGCCGCGCTCGGAGCCACCCCGTACAACGCCGCGGGCGAGGTCATCGCGCCGAGCATGCACGGCCTGCTGGCGCTCGCGCGGCTGGACCTGTCCGGGCTGGACGCGCGCCTGGCCGATGTCCGTATCCGTGTGCTCTGCGATGTCGACAACCCGCTGCTGGGCGAAAACGGCGCCAGCCGCGTCTACGGCCCGCAAAAAGGATTGACCGACGGCGACATCGTCGAGGTCGAGGCCGCCTTCGAACACCTGGCCGAGACCACCGGCGCACGCGACCCGGCGGCATGGCCGGGCAGCGGCGCCGCCGGCGGCCTCGGCTTCGCGCTCGCACGGGTCGGCGGCCGGCTCGAATCCGGCGCCGAAGCCGTACTGAAGATGACCGGGCTGGCCGGGCACATGCGCCAGGCCCGCTGCGTGATCACCGGCGAGGGCCGTTCCGACCGCCAGACCCTGTCCGGCAAACTGCCGCTCGCCGTGGCCCGCGCCGCCCGACCCACGCCGACGCTATTGGTCTGCGGCGACATCGCCGACGATGCACGCCGCGAACTGGAAACCCATTTTACCGGCACCTACACACTGGTCGAACGCGCCGGCAGCATCGAGGCCGCCATCGCCACACCCGGGCGCTGGCTGTTCCAGATCGGCGCGGACCTGGCCGACGTGATCGCCGAGCTCCCGGTGTGATCCGTCGATAGCGCGTCGGGCCGGGGCGACATCCGCCGGATGCTGCCCTATCATTGGCCGCGCTCGCTCGCCCCACAGACCGGAGACTGGCCATGCTGCGCAGCTTTGCCATCGACCACGGCCGTATCGTCGAGGACCGTTCGCAGGACACCCCGGTCGCCGAACGGCTCGCCCATGCCCACTGGATTGACGCGCTGGAGGCCGACGAAGCCGAACGCGCCGAACTGACTCGATTCCTCACCGATGAGTTGCCCGAGGACGAGGACGTCGAGGAAATCGAAGCCTCCGCGCGTTACTTCGTCGACCCCGACGGCATCCACGTACATTCGCTGTTCCTCGCGCAGAGCGAGGGCCGGCACGACACCGAAACCGTGGCGTTCATTCTGCAGCCCGAGCGCCTGATCACCCTGCGTGATGACGACCTGGCCGATTTTCGGCTACTGCGCCTGCGCGCCCGCGCCGGCCAGCTCGAGGTCGATTCGCCCGAATCGCTGCTGGTCACCATCTTCGATCAAAAGGTGGAGAACCTGGCCGACACCGTCGAGGACATCCACCTCGATCTGGAAAAAGTCAGCCATACCGTGCTTGAGGACGAGGATGCCGACTACGAGGCCGCCATCGATGCCCTGGCCAAGCTGGAGGACTCTTCGGGCAAGATCCGGCTGTGTCTGATGGACACCCAGCGCTCCATCTCGTTCATACTGCGCCATCTGCCGGCCCGTGCGCCCGAGCGCGAAACCGCCCGCGAAATCCTGTCGGACGTGGAAACACTGATGAGCCACATCGCGTTCCTGTTCGACAAGATCAACTTCCTGATGGACTCCACCGTGAGCTTCATCAACATCGAGCAGAACCAGATCATCAAGATCTTTTCGATCGCCGCGGTGGTGTTCCTGCCGCCCACGCTGGTGGCCAGCATCTACGGCATGAACTTCCAGCACATGCCCGAGCTATCCTGGCATTACGGCTATCCGATGGCGCTCGGGCTCATGGTCGCCGCCGGCATCGCGCCGTATCTGTACTTCAAGCACAAGAACTGGCTCTGACGGGATGGATGGGCGCCGGCGCCTGCCGGCATGCGGTCGACTTCGAGCGGCCCGTCTGATGGCAAACCTTCACAACGGCTACGGTCTCGACGTTGTTTGCGTCGAGCCACGCAATGCAGCGAAGTTCGGTTTCGTACCGTAGCGCGAGTCGCTTGCGTTGGCTTGCCCGAACGAAAGCCGGTGCATGCAGATCGTCCTCCGCATACCGGCTTTAAAACAATGCTTTGGCGGCAGATCGCATCAGCGCGGCACACCTGATCCGACGTGCAATCCGCAAATGCCGGGGCCCGGCTGTCGGATTACGGTGCAAGCACCTAATCCGGCCTACATAATTGCTCAACTTAATTGTAAATAACCCGAAAGCCTGAACGTGTTTCTCTCTCATGCCTTCACGCCGGCGGGTCGTCCTCAGGCAGCAATCATTCGATTTTGCCATGGCATAGCCTTGACCATTTCGTGAAATACCAATCTGACGAGAGTGATATCGTCGGTGTCGATCGTTGGACTAGCAATCAAGATACGGAGCGAGGATGCGTTCGACCCATTCCGTAAAAGCCCGGACGCGCGGCGACAGGTGCCTTCGGTGCGCCACGACGAGCGATGCCGCAAGAGGCTGTGGTCTCAGATCGGGAAGAATTTCAATGATGGCACCGCGTGCGATCTGCGGCGCAAGCGCTGAATAGCCAGCTTGAATCAAACCCAGCCCGGCCAAACCCGCTGCGTGGTAGGCCTGCACGTTATTAACGTGCACCGTGCCGGGCATGGCAAAAGCGGCGTACTCACCGTTGTTTGGATATTCCCAGCCGAAACGGCGGCCGCCGAGCGTAGGCGTGTAATGGATCATGCGATGGGATTGCCCATGCAAGTCGTCCAACGTGTGCGGCGTTCCGAAACGCGCCAGGTAATCGGGACTGGCCGCATTGATCATTCGCAGGCTGCCAAGAGGGCGGGCGACGAGCATGTCGTCGACGATCGGCCCCAAACGAATGACGCAGTCAAAGCCTTCCGCCACGAGATCAACTTGACGGTCGGTGCTCGACAGTTCCAGCTCAAGTTCCGGATGCGCTTGCGTCAGCTCGGGTAACGCAGGTATGACAACGCTTTGTGCCAGCTCGGTCGGCATGTCCACACGCAGCCGGCCGCGCAGCGGCGTACCCTCGGCCGTGAACATCGAGTTCAGGTCGTCGGCATCAGCCAGAAGATCGCGTGCGCGACTGTAAAAGGCGTGGCCATCCGCAGTGAGCTGCACTCGCCGGGTCGTGCGATGCAGCAGAGCTACCCCTATTTCCCGCTCGAGCCGTCGAACCAACGTCGACGCACGGCCTTTCTGTATGCCGAGATGTTGGGCGGCTTGAGTGAAGCTGCGCATTTCGGCCACGCGGACAAATACTGAGAGCGCGTCGAGGTCTTTCATTGTTCACCAAATAGAGAACAGTGCGTTCTGTTTGTGAGTATTTATACCCGCATTCGTGTGGCTTAGGTTGATTGGGCACGCGCTGGATAGCGCCCTACCGCGATCACCGGAATCACCATGACGCAACAAACCTCACCGACAGACATCGTCGTCGTTTACCACTCGGGATACGGCCATACAAAACGGATGGCCCAATCGGTCGCCCAAGGGGCCGGGGCCTTACTTGCGGCGATCGACGATGAAGGCCAGATCGCTGACGCCGACTGGGAAACGCTCGACCATGCCAAGGCTATTCTTTTTGGCTCACCGACCTACATGGGCGGTCCAAGCTGGCAGTTCAAGAAATTCGCAGACGCATCCTCGAAAGCCTGGTTCGAAGGTCGATGGCAAAACAAGATCTTCGGTGGTTTTACCAACAGCGCCAGCATCAACGGCGACAAGCTCAATACGCTCGAATACTTCTTTCTGCTGGCCGGGCAGCACGGCGGAATCTGGGTGAGTATGGATATTAAACCGGCCAACGCTAAGGATTCCAAGCGCGACGACCCCAATCGCATGGGCTCTTACATCGGCGCCATGGCGCAGTCGCCGGCTGATGCAGCCCCCGACGAGATGTCGCCCGGCGATCTTGACACGGCCCGCCGCTATGGCGATCGCGTGGCATCGATTGCAGGACAGTTCCGCCGCTAGCACCGTTCTGTCTCGCATCGTTTCGGCGGACGCAGAGATCAAGCGCCCGCCTCACTTACACCATGCGTATTCGAGGTTTTTTGTGAAATACAACCAATTGGGTCGCACGGGTTTATACGTCTCCGAACTTTGCCTGGGAACCATGACGCTGGGCGGCAACTCTGACGCTGGGCATTGGGCATCGATTGGCACGCTGGGTCGAGAAGAAGCCAATGGCCTGATTGCCTGCGCGCTCGATGCCGGCATCAACTTCATCGACACCGCCGATATCTACTCCTTCGGCGAGTCCGAGCGTCTCGTGGGCCGGGCATTGAAAGATCTCGACGTGCCGCGCAGCAAGATCGTGCTCGCGACAAAAACCGGCGGGGTCATGGGGAGCCAGCCCAATGATCAAGGTGCATCGCGCGGGCATATCATGGATTCGGTGCAGCGCAGCCTGGAGCGGCTGCAGGTGGACCACATCGACCTGTACCAGATTCACGCGAGTGATCCGATCACGCCGATCGAGGAGACGATGCGCGCACTCGACGATCTGACACGCCAAGGGCTGATTCGATATGTCGGCGTATCGAACTGGCATGCCGGCCGGATCGGCAAGGCGCTCGGGCTGAGCGCGGCGCAACACGCCGCCCGCTTTGAAAGCTTGCAAGCCTATTATTCCATCGCCGGACGTGACATCGAGCGCGAGTTGGTGCCGCTGATCACCGAGGAGCAGATGGGACTTCTCGTCTGGTCGCCCTTGGCCGGCGGCTTGCTTTCCGGCAAGTTCGGGCGCGGCGAATCGACCGGAGACAACGCGCGTCGCAACCACTTCGACTTTCCGCCCGTGGATCAAGACAGAGCCTGGGCATGCGTCGAGCAGATGCGGCCCATGGCCGACCAGCGCGGAGTTTCCGTCGCCCGCATCGCGCTCGCCTGGCTGCTTTCACAGCGTCATGTCACAAGCGTCCTTGTCGGTGCGAAACGCTTAGAACAGCTAGAGGACAACATTAGCGCTGTCGATATTCGCCTGACCGCAGACGAGCTCGCTTGTCTTGAAGAGATCAGCCGGCTGCCGCCCCACTATCCGGGCTGGATGGTCGCCCACCAGGACGCCATGAGGAGACCGGGGTGATCCGATTCATGAGTTCGCTTTGGGTCGTAGTCGGCCCAAAGCCGACTGTTCCCATTCCGGGGCTACTTCCCACGGATCTAGTGCGCGACCTGCAACGCCCGATAGTTCATGTAAACCAGCCGTACCAGCGTGTACTCGAAGGGTGAGCCAGTCTGGTAGTAGCGGAAGTTGGTCTGGTCGCGCTTGTTGATCACGTACATCAGGTTGTAGGCCACACTGGCCGGCACGTTGCCGCTGGTCTGCGTCGGATCGAGCACGTACAACAAGCCCTGGTCAGCGGCCAGCCCGGTCGCGTCGCGCACATCGGAGGGGCCGAAGAACGGCAGCACGAGATAGGGCCCGGTACCCACGCCGTAATGGCCGAGGGTCTGGCCGAAATCCTCGTCGCGCTGTTTGAGTCCAAAATGCGTGGCCGGATCGAACAGCCCGCCGATACCGATCGTGGAATTGATCACGAAACGCGATGCGGTCACGGCCGAACTCTTCGGCTTGAGCTGCAGTACGCTGTTGGTGAAGGTCGTGATCTCGCCGATATTGGAAAAGAAATTGGCCACGCCGGTACGCATGAACCCGGGCGTGTAGCGATCGTAGACGTGCACCACCGGCAGAAGGACGTACTCATCGGTCAGCGCGTTGAAGCGATAGACACGACGATTGAATCCCTGCACCGGGTCCGAGATCGCCAGCGGGTTGGCCGTGGTCTGGCTCACCGGCGTGCTGGCGGGCGTCGAATTGTCGATGGTTTTGGGCGGCGGTGTCGAGGCACAGGCCCCCAGAAACAGGCAGAGGGCCATCACCAGGGGCAACGGCCGGCGGAATCGGGCGTGTTGCAAGGCATTCATTGGGTAAAGTAATCCTGCAGCGCGTGAATCGTCTTCTTGTAGCTCAGGTTACCGAGGTGGCCCCCATGTGGCCTGATCCGCGCACGGCCCTTGAAGGTATGGCGCAGGAACTGGACCTCGTCGGCATTCAGGATCGGATCGTCCGCGTTCGTGAACACTTCAATGTGGTCATCGTTGGCCAGAAACGGCGCGATGCGATGCATATCGCCCTCGGCTATCAACTGCGCCTTGCTCACATGCCGGCCGTCGCGATTCCAGTACGGCACCAACAGCTGGTTGATGTAATTGGAAAACGACATCCGGAAGGAACGACGGAAATAGACCCCGAGCGAAGCATAGGGCCCGAGGTTGACGTTCTTCGGCACGATCACGTCGGAATGCGTCAGCACATCGGCGGCGAACGCCATGTTGGCCAGCGACAGCCGGAATGCCAGGCCCACGATGGCGCCGATATCCTTCTTGTCGAAGGCCCCTTTCTCGTAGGCCTGATAAAGCGCATCTTCATTGAAGCGCAAGGGTTTACCGTGGCCTTCGCTCTGCTGGATGTTGCCCAGGACCTGCGCCAGGAACCGGGGCAGCGCATCGAAGCCACCGGGCAGATTCCGTTGCAACAGGTTGTCCATCCGACCGACCGAGGCCCACAGGCTGACCGCGGGGTTGAGCAGCAATACGTGCTGGAAATGAAAAACCTGGCGCTTCTGATCCAGATGGGCGACGAACGCCGCCTCGGTCGCGCCCAGACTCCAGCCTGTCAACGAATATCCGGTAATATCGATATCCCCGGACACATCGTCGCGCACGGCCTGCATCATCCGATACAGATCGGCCACGTCGGTCTTCATGCGCCCCGGCACCGGGTATTTGGCGGCGCCCAGCATGAATGTCACGCTGGTGGGCGACGGCAGGCAGGCCACGCTGTAACCCACCTGATAGAGGGCGCGCGAGAGCAGCACGCATTTGCTCGACAGCGCCGAATCGCCGGTCCCGGCAATCACGAACGCCAGCGGCGCCGGGTGATTCTGGGCGGCCAGCATATACTTCAGCGGGCGGGCATAGCGCAGCGTGGGCGGCGTTTTACGATCGACCAGCGGCTTGAGCCTGCGAATCGACAAATTCGCTTTCTTCGGCAGCTCGGCTTTCAGCCGGTCCGGCGTACCGAGCACCGTGGCCGTCAGCGGGTTCTTGAACGGATAGGGTTTGACATGGGAACCCTGGGCGGCGGCACGATGCGTGCTCGATGATGCCTCCGCTTTAGCCGTCGCGGGCGGGGGGCCGCCCTGTGTGGCGCACCCGGCCAGGGCGGACAAAAGCAGCAGACCGGCCATGAATCGCCGGCATGAGACTGAAAACACGGGCCTACCTGAACGACCTCAAAATTTGCTTCATCATACCGACAACCGGTTCGCCGGGGGGGATGTTATTTCCGAGTATTGCCCATGACCCAGATTCTGATCGTTGGCGCCGGCGTGGCCGGCATGGCCGCCGCCGAGCACCTGACCGCTGCCGGCTATGCGCCGAAGCTGGTCGACAAGGCGGCACGGCCGGGCGGCCGCTGCGCCACACGGCGGATTGCCGCGGAGCTGGACGCCGACTGGTTCGACTACGGCGCGCAGTATTTCACCGTTCGCGATGAGGGATTTCGCGCGCTGGTCGATGCCGACCTCCAGGCCGGGCGTCTCGCGCACTGGTCGCCGGCCATCGCCAGCGCCGAGCGGGTGGCCGGCACCTGGCTGCTGACGCCCTCGCCCGATGATCGCGAACGCCTGATCGGACCGCGCGGACTCAATGCCTGGGTTCGCCAGCGACTGCAGGCCGCCCGCCTCGAGGTCGCAACCGAGCGCCAGGTTCAGCGGATTATCGCCGAGCGCGGGCGCTGGCGCATCGACTACGCCGACGGCAGCGCCGAGTGGGCCGACGTCGTCGTCTGCACCCCGCCAGCGGTACAAACCGCTGCGCTGCTCGGGCCGCGCGCCGTGGGTATCGATGCGCTGGCGCACCCGGAGGCCGCCCTCGCGGCCTGTCATTCCGTGGTGGTACGTGCGCCGGCCCTGCCCGAACGCCAGGCGATCTTCTTCAAATCGGGCCTGCTGTCCTGGGTGGCCGACAATACACACAAGGCCGGGCGCAGCGGCGAGCGCCATCTCTGGACGCTGCACGCGGATGCACAATTCAGCGAATCCCACATCGAAACACCCACCGCGGAACTGGCAGACGCGCTGATCTCGGAATTCGCGGCCGCGACCGCGCAGCGCGCCAGCGACATGGAAATCGTGCGCACCCATCGCTGGCGTTACGCCCGGCCGGGCCCGGGCGCCCCGGATGCCGACGACCTGTGCTGGACCGATACCGCGGCCGGGCTGGCGATCGCCGGCGACTGGCTCGCCGGCGGCCGCATCGAAGGCGCCTGGCTGTCGGGCCGCGAAGCCGCCCGGCGCTTGATCGCGGCCTACGCGCTCGGCAACTCGCCGGGCCGCGACAAGCCGGGCCCGAATCGGCCCGGATAAACCCACACCGGGTCTCGCTAATGCAGCTTCAGACGAGGTCGAAGCACACTGTTGAGGCCATCCACGACCGCCTTGAGCGTGGTCTTGAAGATGCCGTGGATGGCCCGCTGGTGCATCCGGTACAGCGACACATAGAACATCTTGGCCAGCTTGCCTTCGATGAACAGGCTGCGCCCGGCGGCACGTCCGCGCATCAGGCTGCCCACGGCATCGAAATGCGCCAACGAGATCAACGAGCCGAAATCACGGTATTTGAACGGTTTCGGCGACTTGCCCTCGATCGTGGCCAGCAGATTGTGGTAGACGGTGCTTGCCATCTGATGCGCCGACTGGGCGCGCGGCGGCACCCATTTGTCCTCGCCCATCGGGCAGGCGGCGCAGTCGCCGATGGCAAAGATGCGTTCATCGTCGATACTCACCAGCGTATCGCGCACCCGGATCTGATTATTGGGTCGCGTGGTCAGCCCCAGCTCCGAGAGAACCGAGGCGCCGCGCACCCCGGCGGCCCAGACGGTCAGATCGGCATCGATACGCTCGCCGGCCTTGGTCAGGAAGCCGCTGTCATCGGCCTGGGTGATCATGGTCTCGGTGTGAATCGTCACCCCCAGATTGTCCAGCTGGCCGGCCACCGAGCGGCTGATCCGCTCCGGCAACGCCGGCAGGATCCGCGGCGCCGCCTCGATCAGGTGCACATCGAGTTGCTCGCGATCGATCTTCGAATAGCCGTAGGACGAGAGCATGTCGGTGGCAGACAACAGCTCGGCCGACAATTCCACGCCCGTGGCGCCGCCCCCCACGATCGCGATCGAAAGCTGGGACGCATGCCCGGGCCCGCCGTCGCTATGGCGCAGGAATGTATTGAGCAACGCGCGCCGGAAGGTTTCGGCCTGGCGCGTACTGTCGAGGAAATAACAATGATCGGCCACCCCCGGCGTGCCGAAATCGTTCGACACACTACCGATGGCCAGTACGAGATAATCGTAGGCCAGTTCGCGCTCGGCCAGGATCTGCGTGCCGTCCTCATCGTGAATCGGCGCCAGGCGAACCCGGCGTTCGGCGCGATCGATGCCAGTCATCGCGCCCAGCTGGTAACGGTAGCCGTGGGTGCGCGCATGCGCCGGATAGGACACTTCGTCCAGGCTCTGGTCCAGCGCGCCGGTCGCGACCTCATGCAACAACGGTTTCCAGATATGCGTCGGATTGGCATCGACCAGGGTCACGTCGGCCTTGCCGCGACGGCCGAGCTTGCGCCCCAGCCGCGTGACCAGTTCCAGGCCGCCGGCGCCGCCGCCGACGACAACAATGCGCGGTGTATCGGACATATCGCTGTCGTTCCTCCGGGCCGGCACGATCAAGCACCGACAGAACCAGGCCCGAGCCACTTTCCATGACGCGGTTACTCAAGCGCATCATACTTTAGCCTAATAACCGGCGCCGAACGCCGGTGCCGTCCCGGCAGAGACCCGATCAGTCGCGCACACGCCGCATGGTGGCCCGATACAGCGCAGCGGTGACGATAAAGAACACGACAGTGCCGAGCACCAGCGCGGTCGGCGCAAACCCGGGCCCAACCACGGCCAGCGGAGAATCGGTGCCGCTGCCCGCCACGATGCCGGCGAACACCACACCGAACAGGCTCTCGCCGACAATCATCCCGGTCGCGGTCAGCACGCCCAGCCGCTTGGCGAATTCCGCGTTCTGCCGACGCGCGGCCCAGCGATCGTAGAACCGCCCGATCACCGCGCCGACTACCACCGGCAGCGTCACACTCATCGGCAGATACACGCCGATGCCGATCGCCAGCGGGGGCAAGCGCATACGGCCGGTGCGTTCGAGCACCTCGTCGACCGCCACCGCGAGCACACCGATGCCGGCGCCCAGCCCGATCATGCCCCAGTTGAGATTGCCGCCCAGCACGCCCTTGGCCAGCGATGAAATCAGCGCGGCCTGGGGCGCCGGCAGGGCATTGGCCGTCGCATTCGCCGCCCCGGCGAACCCGAAGGCCGTATTGAGCAGCTCCATCACCGGCGGGATCACGAGCGAACCGAAGGCCACGCCGAACACCAGCGCCACCTGCTGTTTCCACGGCGTCGCCCCGACCAGTTGGCCGGTCTTGAGATCCTGCATATTGTCGTTGGAAATGGTGGCCACGCCGAACACCACGCCGGTCACGATCAGCCCGTAGGCCACCAGCGCCTGCGTGGTCGCCGGCGCGTGATCACGCCCGAACAGACCCACCAGCAACAACGAGGCCGCCACGATCGAGAGAATGCCGATGCCCGAAATCGGGCTGTTCGACGAGCCGATCAGCCCGGCCATATAGCCCGAAACGGCGGCGATGATCAGCCCGGCCACCACCACGAACACGAGCGAGCCCGCGATCAACGGCACGGCGGCCGGGGCCAGCGCGCCGCCGGCGATCAGCACCCAGAACAGCACGCCGATCGGCACCAGCGTGGCCAGCGCGACGGCGCCGACGATGCCGATGGGTATGTCGCGTTCCTCGACCGGGCGTTCGCCGCCGGCACGCACCGCGGACGAGGCCGCCAGGGCCGAACGGATGCCGGCCAGCACCGGGCCGATGATGCGCAGCAGCGTCCAGATCGCAGCCACTCCGATCACCCCGGCGCCGAGGAAACGCACGTCGGCGGAAAATACGGTGTGTGCGATGTGTGCCGGCGAACCGGTAACGGCACTCATGGCGGTGAGCAGCGGCAGCGCCACCCACCAGCCGATGACCAGGCCGACCAGCATGGCCATGCCCACCGACAGCCCCACCAGATGGCCGGCACCGAGCAGCGCGAACGAGAGACTGCCGGAAATGCCGGTGGCGCCGCCGGCGCCGGTGCGGAACCACAGCGACGCCTCGCCGGCCACGAGTTTCATCTGGGCGGCCAGCGCGAACGCCGCCGAGGCCAGGCCGTTGACCGCGATTACCGCCAGCCCGGCCGTGCTCTCGGCCGCGCCTTCGCGCGAGCCGGCGCCGACCCTGAGCACCTCGGCCGCCGCCCGGCCTTCCGGATAGGGCAGATCGGTATCGACCACCAGCGCTCGCCGCAGCGGTACCGAGAACATCACGCCGAGCAGCCCGCCCGTGGCGCAGATCACGGCCGTGGTGACGAAATCGAAGCCCTGCCACCAGCCGATCATCACCAGCCCGGGCAGCACGAAGATGATCGCCGACAGGGTGCCGGCGGCCGAGGCCACCGTCTGGACGATGTTGTTTTCCAGAATCGTCGAATCCGAAAACACCCGCAGCACCGCCATCGAGATCACGGCGGCGGGAATCGAGGTGGCGAACGTCAGACCGACCTTCAAGCCGAGATAGACGTTGGCCGCGGTGAAGAACAAGGTAATCAAGCCGCCCAGGAGAATACCCCGGACGGTCAGCTCGGCCATGCCCGAGCGCTGGCTGGTCGTACGACGCACGCTGCCCCCAAGAGACGTTGTTTCCCTACGCCACGCGGGCGTGATTCGCCCAGTGTAGCGCGTCACGACACCGGTACGATCCGGCTATTCAATCGGGCCAACCGCACCCGCCGGCCGATGCCGGCGCACCTGAAACACGCCAGCCGATACGCGATGGTCACACAGCGCCGGCGTCAGGGCGCCCGTCAGCCCACGGCTAGTCCGACGGCTCCGCCAGATCCATGCCATGCAGGGCCCGGGCGCCACGATCATTACCGGCCGCGCGTTGCTGAGTCTGCAGCGAATAGACCAGCGCGCAGCATTGCGCGAGCGTCAGGCAGACAAGCAACGCAATCCCGACCCGTGTCTGTCGCGACGCATCCCGGCTGGCCTCCTCGTCGGGCAAATCCTGATACGCTTTGGCGTGAAGCACGCGACGCGCCGGCACGATCAGGTTAAGCAGCACAACAGCGACCAGCGGCAAATAAGCGATGGTCGATAACAGCAGCAAGCCCAAAACGCCTCCCCAGCCGATGTGATCCGGGCAAGTAACTAATCAGACTTCGCCGTGCGGGACAACGATCCATCGTTGCAATGGCTGAATCTCCGATCGCGGTATGCTTCAATAAGCGGTCGCCGCCGCGATTTCGGGTAGTCGCCGGCAGGGCCTGGGTGGATTTCTTCTTTTTTTAAAAACCGGAACTTGCGATGCGCCTGATCTGTATTCTCTCGATCGCGCTGGCCGCGATGCTGGGCTCCACGGCCGCGCTGGCCAAAACCTATATCGCCGGCGTGGAACCGTCCTTCCCGCCGTGGGCCGCGGTCGATCACGGTCAGGTGGTCGGCATTGCGCCGGACGCCGTACGGGCCATCGCCAAGCAACAGGGTTTCGACGTCAAGTTTCGCTCGATGTCGTTCTCGTCGCTGATCCCGGCACTCAAGGCCGGCAAGATCGACATGCTGGTCACGGGGCTGACCGTCACGCCCCGGCGCGCGCAGCAGATCGACTTCACCGTGCCCTGGTGGCAGATCAAGCTCGATGTGCTGGTGCCGGCCGACTCCAGACTCACCGCCCAAACGGCGCTGTCGGGCGGCCACACGGTGGGTGTGCAGACCGGCACCACCAACTACGACTATCTGAAGAATCAGATCGTGGACAAGGGCGGCGACATCCATATCAAGACCTATGAACAGGGCACCACCGCCCTGCAGGACTTGCTGATCGGGCGTATCGACGCCCAGTTCCTGGACGACGATACCGCCCGGAAGTTCGTCGCCGACAACCCGGGCAAGGTCAAGATCGCCGGCGAGATCAGCCCCAAGCCGCCGCAGGTGTATGCCATTGGCGTGAAGAAGGGCAACACGGCGCTGTTGAAGAAGCTCAATGCCGGCGAAGTGGCGATCTACAAGTCCGGCGAATGGGCCCGGATCGTCCACAAGTACATGCCGAGCGCGAAGATCACGCCGGTGCCGGGCCCGATGCCGGCCAGCATCCCCTCTTATCACAAGCCGATTCCCGGTTTGTCGCAGTAAGCCTCCAGCCATGAACGGGCCGGCGGTCGCCCACCGCGATCGCCGGCTTTTTTGATTCGATTGCGCGCGCCGTCACGCCGATGATCTATCAGGCCCTCTGGCAAAATCTGCCCTACCTCGCCGAAGGCGCGGCGGTCACGGTTGCCCTGGCCGTGGCGCTGCTCGCGATCGGCGTGGTGGTGGGCACGGCCCTCGGGCTGGCGCAGAGCTATAGCCACTGGACGTTGCGTGTCGGCGCCACGCTCGTCGAGCGCCTGTTCCGCGCGATACCGGCGGTCGTGTTGCTGTTCCTGTTCTACTACGGCATTTCCGGGTTCTACGATATTTCGTCGTTCGCGGCCGCCGCGCTTGCGCTGGGCCTGCGTTCGGCCGCCTATCAATCGCAGATCGTGCGCGGCGCGATCGCCTCGGTGCCATCCGGGCAGATGGCCGCGGCCCGTGCCATAGGGCTGACCCGGCGCGCGGCCATCGTACACATCGTGCTGCCACAGGCGATGCGCCAGGCGCTCGGCCCCTGGACCAACGAGGCGCTGTCGGAACTCAAGGACACCTCGCTGGCCTACACCATCGGCGTGGTCGAGTTGATGCGTCAGGCCGACTACATCGTATCCGCCAACTACGGCCATACACTGGCGGTCTACTCGGCCGCCGCCGCCGTTTATCTCGTGCTCTCGCTCACCGCGACCTGGGGCCTGTCGCGGCTCGATCGCCGTCTGCGCGTGCCCGGTTTCGCCCACTAGCCGTCCGCCATGACTGTATCCGCCACGCACCTGATGCGGGTTTCGCATCTGACCAAACGCTTCGGCGAGCATACCGTGCTCGACGACGTGTCGCTCGACGTCACCGCCGGCGAGGTCAAGGGCGTCATCGGCCCGTCCGGGGCCGGCAAATCGACGCTGATCCGTTGCCTGAACGGCCTGGAACCGATCGATGCGGGCGAGATCTGGCTCGATGACACCGAGCTCACGGCGAGAAAAGCCGACCTGGACGCCCTGCGTTCGCGCATCGGCTTCGTGTTCCAGGACTTCAACCTGTTCACCCACCTGACCGTGGCCGACAATCTCATGCTCGGGCTGCGCCGGGTGCGCGGCTTCAAGCGCGCCGAGGCCGAGACCATCGCCCGGCGCGAGCTCGAGCGCGTCGGCCTGGCCCCGAAATGGCAGGCCTTTCCGGCGGAGCTGTCCGGCGGTCAGCAGCAGCGTGTTTCGATCGCGCGGGCACTGGCCATGCAGCCGGAACTGATGCTGTTCGACGAACCCACCTCCGCACTCGACCCGGAATCGGTGGGCAGCGTGCTGCGGGTGATGCGCGAACTCGTGGCCGAAGGCATGACCATGATCATCGTCTCGCACGAGATGGCCTTCATCGAGGCCGTGGCCGACGACGTGCTGTTCATGGCCGAGGGCCGCGTGGTGGAAGAAGGCCCGGCCCGCCAGATCTTCCACGAAGCGCGCGAACAACGCACCCGCGACTTCATCGACGGCATCGCCGCCGCGCTGGTCGGCGAGGCCGACGACACCGGGCGGGCGCGATGAGTGGCTGGTTCGCCTTCGCCTGGGCGAATCTGCCGGCCTTGCTGCACGGCACCGGCTACACGCTGGCGATCTGGGCGGTGGCGATGATCGGCGGGTTTATCGCCGGCTGGATTCTGGCCGTGGCCCGGGTCTACGGCGACCCGGTCTCGCGCGCGCTGGCCACGGGCTATATCGAACTCATCCGCGGCACGCCGCTGCTGGTGCAGATGTTCATCGTCTATCAGGGGCTGCCGCAGGTGGGGATCGTGTTCGCGCCGCTCACCGCGGCGATGGTCGCGATCGGCATCAACACCGCCGCCTACCAGGCCGAGTATTTCCGCGCCGGCATTCGCGCGGTACGCCCGGGCCAGCTCGCCGCCGGACGCGCGATCGGGCTGACCCGGATGCAAACCATCGGTCACATCGTGTTGCCGCAGGCCTGGCGCATCGCCCTGCCGCAGTGGTCCAACGAAGTCATCATCGAACTGAAATACACTTCGGTGGCATTCGCCATCAGCGTGCCCGAACTCATGGGCCAGGCGAAGATGATCGGGGCCGACAGCTTCAAGTATTTCCAGATCTTTCTGGTCGCCGCGCTGATCTATCTGGTACTGGTCAGCGCGATCACGCTGGTACTCGATCAGGTCGAGCGGCGCTACGCGCTGCGGCAATGAACCGACCGTGAATACAGACGCCGGTCGCTTCGGCGACCGGCGTTCGCCAGGTCACATGGTCGCGAAGATGGTCAGCACACCGCGCTCACGACTGGCCGAGCCATTGCTTCACTGTATCGGCATGCTGCGCGATGAAGCGCTTGGCCGCCGCCTCGTAGGACGTCTTGTTGGCATCGGCCAGCAAGGCATTGGTGGTGTCCAGATCAAAATGCATCCGCGACAGGAAGGCCGCGATCTGCGGCTTGTTCTTCTTGATCGACGGATTGGCGATGGTCACGACGTGCTCCTCGCCGCCCAGCGCTTTTTTCGGATCCTTGAGATAGCGCAGGTGGAAGCGTTCCCATATCCAGTGCGGGCTCCAGGCCGTCACCACGATCCAACGGTGATTGTCGATCGCACGCTTGAGCGCCGCGGTCATGGCCGGGCTGCTGGCCGTGATCAGGCGCATGTTGTCCAGCCCGTATGTCTTCAGGGCCTGGTGCGATAGCCGCATTTCCCCGGCGCCCGCCGAAATACCCTGGATTCGGCCACCCAACTTCTTGGCGACTGCCGGCTTCTTGAGATCGTTAATGCTGTTCAGCTGATCTTTGGGCACATAGCTCGGCACCGCCCAGCCGAGACGAGCCCCATTGTAGAGAACGCCGAGCGTATCGACCCGGTCCTTGACGCGCTTCATGTAGGCGGCGTGCGTCTTGGGCAGCCAGGCGGCGAGGAACACGCTGTTCTTGTTGCGCGCGGTCCCCAGAAACGACACCCCAACCGACACCTGCTTCAGCTCGACCGTGGTGTTGTAATGCTCCTGGATCAGATCACGCGCGATACGGCTCATCGCCTCGTCGGCAGCGTAATTGTCGGTATAGATCGTGATCGGCGCATGGGCCGCCAGCGCGGTGCCACTGGCCGTCAAGGTCACGAGCAAAGCCACGGCGAGGCCGCGGAGGCGGCGCATTTTAACGTGCATTCGTTGGTACTCCCCTTATCAAACGAGCTTCAAGCATGGCCAGAACACGCGCCGCCTGCAACGCGGCCGGGTCGCCCCCTTCCGCGTTGCGGACCGACAGCGCAATTCGCGGCGGATTCGGCGAAACCCCCGGTCCGCGTTAAACTGATGCACTAAACGACTCAACCCGACGACGATCGAGGTAATACAATGTTGAAAGTCGGTTTCGTGGGCTGGCGCGGCATGGTGGGCTCGGTCCTCATGCAACGCATGCTGGCCGACAACGACTACGAGGGGCTGGAACCAGTCTTCTTTTCCACCTCTCAGGCCGGCCAGCCCGGCCCGGATATCGGCCGCGACGTACCGGCCCTGGCCGACGCCAAAGACATCGCTGCCTTGGCCGAGATGGACGTGATCGTGACCTGCCAGGGCGGCGATTACACCGGCGAGGTGTACGGCCCGCTGCGCGATTCCGGTTGGAACGGCTACTGGATCGATGCCGCCAGCAAGCTGCGCATGGCCGACGATTCGACCATCGTGCTCGATCCGGTCAACCGCGACGTGATCGATGCCGAGCTGGAAAAAGGCACCAAAACCTTCTGCGGTGGCAATTGCACGGTCAGCCTGATGCTCATGAGCCTGGGCGGGCTGTTCGAGCGCGACCTGATCGAGTGGATGTCAGCGATGACCTATCAGGCCGCCTCCGGCTCGGGGGCGACCCACATGCGCGAGCTGCTCAACCAGATGGGCGCGCTGCACGACGCGGTCAAGCCCCAGCTCGACACGCCGTCCTCCGCGATTCTCGACATCGACCGCGACGTCACCGCCACCATGCGCGGCGCAGATTTCCCGGTCGAACAGTTTGGATATCCGCTGGCCGGCTCGGCCCTGCCCTGGATCGACGCGCCGATGGAATCCGGCCAGTCCAAAGAGGAATGGAAGGCCGGGGCCGAATCCAACAAGATTCTCGGTCGCCAGGATCAGCCGATCCCGATGGACGGCCTGTGCGTGCGCATCGGCTCCATGCGCTGCCATGCCCAGGCGTTCACCATCAAGCTCAAGCGCGACATCCCCACGGCCGAGATCGAGCAGATGCTGGCCGACCACAACGAATGGGTGAAGGTCGTGCCCAACGACAAGGACGCCACGCTCGAGCATCTCACCGCGGCGGCCGTGTCCGGCACACTGACCGTACCGGTCGGACGCATCCGCAAACTGGCCATGGGCGGCGAATATCTCACCGCCTACACCGTGGGCGACCAACTGCTCTGGGGCGCAGCCGAGCCGCTCAAGCGCATGCTGGCCATCATTCGCGGCCAGATCTGATCGCGACGACGCCATCGCCGATGCCGGGCACAGCCGGCATCGCACCGTCATGCAACGCCGCCCGCGAGGCGGCGTTTTTGCATGGTTTTCCCGGGGGCAGTGATCGTGGCATAGGCACACGCGGCCACGGCGTCAGTGACGCTGCACGGCACACGGCAACGCAGGGCCGGCCGCAGGCACGCAACAAACCTCGGCGCGCCCCAGAGTAATGCGGGTGTAAGATGCGCAACACAGTCTGAACGCGCGGCCCTGCCATCGCCGTCACAGTCGCACGATGCCTGCTTGCCATCGAAGACAACGGCCGGCACGGACGCCTCACGAAGCAACCGTGCCGTCTTGCGATACGCGGCTGAAGCGCCCAGGAACCGAGGTTTGCGCATGTCCACAACCAAGACCGCTACAACGTTGGCCGAAGACGACGCCGGCATGCCCCGTTTTCTGGCCAGCGACAACACATCCGGGATCTGTCCCGAGGCGATGGATTATCTGCATCGTGCCAATGCGGCCGACGATCTGGCCTATGGCAACGACCGCTGGACCGCCGAAGCCAGCGATGCATTTCGCGATCTGTTCGAGACCGATTGCGAAGTGTTCTTCGTGTTCAACGGCACGGCGGCGAATTCGCTGGTGCTGGCGTCGCTGTGCCAGTCGTATCACAGCGTGATCTGTCACCAGCTGGCGCATATCGAGACCGATGAATGCGGCGGCCCCGAGTTCTTCTCCAACGGTTCCAAGCTGCTGACCGTACCGGGCGACTCCGGTCGCATCACGCCCGGCGGCATCGAAACCACCGTGACCAGGCGCGGCGACATTCACTACCCGCGCCCGCGGGTGGTCTCGCTGACGCAGGCCACTGAGGTCGGCACCGTCTACGACCTGGAACAACTGCGCGCGATCCGCGAGGTCGCCGACCACCACGACCTGCGCGTGCACATGGATGGCGCCCGGTTTGCCAACGCCTGCGCCGGGCTGGATGTCTCGCCGGCCGAGCTGACCTGGCGCGCCGGTGTCGATGTCTTGTGCTTCTCCGGCACCAAGAACGGCCTGGCCTTCGGCGAGGCCGTGATCTTCTTCGACAAGCGCCTCGCGCTGGATTTCGAATACCGCTGCAAGCAGGCCGGCCAGCTGGCCTCGAAGATGCGTTACCTGGCCGCCCCCTGGCTTGGCCTGCTGGAAACCGGCGCCTGGCTGTCCAACGCGCGCCACGCCAACGCCATGGCCCGGCGCCTGGCCGACGGCGTGGCCGATCTGGCGGACGTGAAGCTGATGTTCGATGTCCAGGCCAACAGCGTGTTCCTGGAGATGCCGGCGGCCTTGCAGAACGCGCTGCGGGCCCGCCACTGGACGTTCTATACCTTCATCGGCGAGGGCGGCGTGCGTTTCGTCTGCAGCTGGAATACCACGCCCGAGCTGATCGATTCGCTGGTCGACGATATCCATCAGGCCGTCGCGGCGGCCTGATGCGCACCCGAGCCCGGGGGCTATTGCCGCCCCTCGATGGCGGCCAGCAGCACGGCCATGGCGATCGTCAGACGCCGGTCGACCGCGCCGCTCTCGCCCGGCGACAGGTCGATGTCGAGCTTGTAGATGAACGGATTGAAGTGCTGGCGAAAATGCGCGACGGGCCGGTCGTGCCGGGTCAGCGCGTAGTGCTGCGGAAAGAAGTAGCCGAGCAGCCCCACCAGTGGTATTTCGCCGGCGAACTCGATCAGCCGGCGCAACAGCGACTTGCCGAGCGAATCCTCGGTCAGCTCCGCCAGGGGCTGGCCGGCGGCATCCAGCATCTGCCAATGATCGCGCACGAAGGTCGAGCGCAGACCCGAGCGGCGCAGGGTGCCGATACGCGCCTGCGCGCGGCTGTCCTCGATGTCGTAGGCGCCGGAGAAATCAAAGATGCTATCGATCCGGATACGCAGGACTTCGTCGCGCCGGCCGGCATCGGCATAGACCCGAATATCCTCCTTCAACCGGAAGCGCTTCATCTCGGCGTACAGGCACAGGTGGCCCCGGCTGTCTTGCAGTTCGTAAGCGCCGCCGAACAACCGGAAGAAGCGGCTTCGCAGAACATAGCGCGTGGCCTGCAGGGGATCGGCCGTGGCGACGGCTGAACGGGGCTCGGCATGGCGCATACAGGCTCCGGAACGAGTCGGGCCTGCAATTGTGCCCGAACCCGGGCGGTCGCCGGTGCGCCTGGTGCGCTGCGCGGCGTTGCGGGAAACAGGGTTAACTTTTATTTGACGCCAAGGCACTACCATGGCGATCAGATTACTGCTGAGGTTGAGACGTGGGGCCAGATTTCGATTCGGACTTCCTCCCGTTCTCCCGCCCTTCGATCGGCGAGCGGGAGATCGAGGCCGCGAGTACCGTACTGCGCTCGGGCTGGATTACCACCGGGGCCAGGAATCAGGAACTGGAAGCGCTTTTCTGCCAGCGATTCGGCAGCCGCCATGCGGTCGCGGTGTCGTCGGCGACCGCCGGCATGCACGTCACACTGGCGGCGTTGAACATCGGCCCGGGCGATGAAGTCATCACCCCGTCGCAGACCTGGGTATCGACGATCAATCTCATCTGCCTGCTGGGCGCGCGCCCGGTTTTCGTGGACGTCGATCGCGATACGTTGATGCTCGATGCCGAGCGTGTGGAAGCCGCGATCACCCCGCGCACCAAGGCCGTGGTGCCGGTCCATTACGCCGGCGCGGCGGTCGATATCGATCCGATTCGCCAACGGGCCGAACGCCACGGCATCGCCGTGATCGAGGACGCGGCACACGCGCTGGGCACCCGCTATGCCGGCCGCTGGATCGGCGAGACCGGAACGGCCATCTTTTCCCTGCATGCGATCAAGAACGCGACCTGCGCCGAGGGCGGGGTCGTCGTGACCGACGACGCCACACTCGCCGACCGGGTGCGCAGCCTGAAATTTCATGGCCTGGGCGTGGATGCCTACGACAGGCAGAGCCACGGCCGCAAAGCGCAGGCGGAAGTCATCGAGCCCGGCTACAAGTACAATCTGGCGGACATCAACGCGGCCATCGCCATCGTGCAGCTCGATCGGCTTGCCGATATGAATGCGCGCCGCGCCGCGCTCGCCGCACATTACGCGGCGTGGTTGGCGCGAACGCCGCTGCAGCCGCTGGCCGTGCCCGCCCATACCGAAACGCACGCCTGGCACCTGTTGATCGTGCGTGTGGACGAAAACAGCTGCGGCATCGATCGCGCCGGCTTGATGGGGCAACTGCAGGAACAGGGCATCGGCACCGGCATCCACTTCAAGGCCGTGCACCGACAGAAATATTACCGGGAACGCTTCAGCGGCCTGAGCCTGCCGAATACGGAATGGAATTCGGAACGCCTGGTGAGCCTGCCCCTGTTCCCGGACATGACCCACACCGACGTCGACCGCGTGGGCGCGGCGTTGCACCACATTCTGGATATCGATCGTGCGTAGCCGTCATCCCATCGCCTGTGTTTCGGTCGTCATTCCGGTGTTCAACGAGCGCCCGGGGCTGGAAGAACTCCTGCGCCGTACCCTGGCGGCCTGCGAGGCGCTGGGCCGGTGCTACGAGATCATCCTGGTGGACGATGGCAGTCGCGACGGTTCGCCCGGCGTGCTGGCCGAAGCCGCCCGCGAGCATGCCCAAGTCATCGCGGTGATACTCAACCGCAACTACGGCCAGCATGCCGCGATCATGGCCGGATTCGAACAGGCCCGGGGCGATCTCGTGGTCACGCTCGATGCCGACCTGCAGAATCCGCCCGAGGAGATCGGCCGACTGGTCGAGGCCGCCGATCGCGGCTACGACGTCGTCGGCACAGTACGCGTGGATCGCCAGGACTCCCGGGCGCGGCGCTGGGCTTCCCGGCTGATCAACTACGCGGCCAAACGTTCGACCGGCGTGGACATGCACGATTACGGCTGCATGCTGCGCGCATACCGTCGGCATATCGTCGAAGCCATGCTGGGTTGCCACGAGCGCAGCACCTTCATCCCGATCCTGGCCAACAGCTTCGCGCGCGATACCACGGAAATCGAGGTCAACCACGAAGAACGCGGCTACGGCGAGTCCAAGTACACGCCGCTGCGCTTGATCCATCTCATGTTCGATCTGGTCACCTCCATGACCACGGCGCCGCTTCGTTTGCTGAGCATCCTGGGCGGTGTGATCGCCTTCTGTGGTTTTCTGCTCGCCGCATTACTGATCGTGACCCGTATTCTGTTCGGCGCCGCCTGGTCCGGGAATGGTGTTTTCACCTTGTTCGCCATTCTGTTCGGCTTCGTCGGTGCCCAGTTCATCGCCATGGGCCTGCTCGGCGAGTACATCGGACGCATGTACCACGACGTCCGGGCCCGGCCCCGTTATTTCGTCCAGGAAGTCGTGCGTAGCAACGCGCCGGCCAGCCCGTCAGAGGGAGAAGAATCGTGAAGGTCGTCGTATTCGCTTATCACGATATCGGTTGTACCGGTATTCGCGCGCTGGTCGAGGCGGGCTTCGATATCGCGGCCGTGTTCACCCATGCCGACGCCCCCGGCGAGGTGCCGTTCTTCGAATCCGTGGCACGCCTGTGTGCGCGGCTCGACATTCCGGTGCATGCGCCGGAAGACGTCAACGGCCCGTTCTGGGTCGAGCATATTCGCGCGCTCGCGCCGGACTACATTTTTTCCTTCTACTACCGAAACCTGCTCAGCGCCGATATTCTGGCGATTCCGGGCGAGGGCGCCTACAACCTGCACGGTTCATTGCTGCCGGCCTATCGCGGCCGGGCCCCGGCCAACTGGGTCCTGGTCAACGGCGAGCCGCGCACCGGGGTAACGCTGCACCAGATGATCAAGCGCCCGGATGCCGGCCCGATCGCCGCCCAGCGCGAGGTCGCCATCGATGCCGACGAAACCGCGCTGTCGCTGCACCGCAAGCTCAACGCCGCGGCCCAGGCACTCCTCGCGGACTGCCTTGCCGATTTTCGCGCCGGCCGCGTGACGCTCGCGCCGCAGGACGAGACCACGGCCAGTTATTTCGGCCGCCGCACACCCGCCGACGGCGAACTCGACTGGCAGCTGCCCGCCGATCGGCTCGAGCGACTCGTACGCGCGGTGACCGCACCCTACCCGGGGGCGTTTTCCTTTGCCGGCGATCGCAAGCTGTGGGTCTGGGAGGCGGCGGTTGTCGAGACCACGGACCAGCAAGCCCCGGCCCCGGGAACGGTCGTATCGGCGAGCCCGCTGCGTATCGCCTGCGGCGAAAACCTGCTGGAAATCCGGTCCGGCCAGGCCAGTGGCGGGCTGCCGGTCGGCGGCGCCCAGCTCGCGCGTGAAATGGGGCTGGTCGCCGGCATGCAGCTCGGTCCGCGCGACAGAACCGTCGTACGGCAAAAGCCACGCACCAAGGTATTGATTCTCGGCGTCAACGGCTTCATCGGCAATCATCTGGTGGAAAGACTGCTCGCCGATGGCGGCTATGAAGTCTATGGCATGGATATCGGCAGCCATACCATCGCCCGTTTCCTGGACCGGCCGCATTTTCATTTCGTCGAAGGCGACATCGGCATTCATCATGAGTGGATCGAATATCACATCAAGAAGTGCGATGTGATTCTGCCGCTGGTCGCCATCGCCACGCCGATCGAGTACGTGCGCAACCCGCTGCGGGTGTTCGAGCTGGATTTCGAGGAAAACCTCCGGATCGTGCGTTACTGCGTGAAATACGGCAAACGCATCGTTTTCCCCTCCACGTCCGAAGTCTACGGCATGTGCGAGGACGACAAATTCGATGAGGAAACATCCAGGCTCGTGGTGGGCCCGATCAACAAGCAGCGCTGGATCTATTCGACCTCCAAACAGCTGCTCGACCGCATCATCTGGGCCTACGGGGAGAAAGAGGGGCTGGCGTTCACGCTGTTCCGCCCGTTCAACTGGATGGGGCCACGGCTGGACAGCCTGGATTCGGCCCGCATCGGCAGTTCGCGCGCGATCACGCAGCTCATCCTCAACCTGGTCAGCGGAACGCCGATTCAGTTGATCGACGGCGGCGCGCAGCAGCGCTGCTTCACCGATATCGAGGACGGCATCGAGGCCCTGTTTCGTATCGTCGAGAACAAGGGCGGGCGCTGCGATGGCCGCATCATCAATATCGGCAACCCCGACAATGAAGCGAGCATCCGCGAACTGGCCGAGCTGCTGGTCGACCGCTTCGACCGGCATCCCCTGCGCGATCGATTTCCGCCGTTCGCCGGCCTTCACGTGACCGAGAGCCAGGCGTACTACGGCAAAGGCTACCAGGACGTCTCGCACCGGCGGCCCAGCATCGACAACGCCCGGCGCCTGCTGGACTGGACGCCCACCATCGCGCTGGAGGAGACCGTCGAGAAAACGCTGGACTTTTTCCTGACCGGGGTCTTCGAAGACCCGAACACGGATGATTGACGCCGGCCTGCGCATCGATGTCGACACCTTTCGCGGCACGCGCGACGGCGTGCCGCAGCTTTTGCGGACGCTGGACAAACACCACCTGCGCGCGACATTTTTCTTCTCGGTCGGGCCCGACAACATGGGCCGTCATGTCTGGCGTCTGTTCAAGCCGGCGTTCCTGCGCAAGATGCTGCGTTCGGATGCGGCCGCGCTGTATGGCTGGCCCATCCTGCTGGCGGGCACGGCCTGGCCGGGGCGCCGGATCGGGCACGGCCTGGCCGACGTCATTCGCAGCGCCGACCGGGCCGGCCACGAGATCGGCCTGCATGCCTGGGATCATCACGGCTGGCAAGTCAACGTGGATCGCCGGCCGGCACGCTGGCTGGACCGGGAAATCGAACGCGGGACACAGGCGCTGGCCGATATCCTCGGCCGGGACGTCGACTGTTCCGCCACCGCCGGCTGGCGGACCACGCCGGCCGTGATCGAAGCCAAGCAGCGCTTCGGTTTTCGCTACAACAGCGATTGCCGGGGCCACTCGATCTTCCGGCCACGACTGACCGACCACAGCCTCGGCGCACCGCAGATCCCGGTGGATCTGCCGACCTACGACGAACGCGCCGGAGGCGATGTGGATGCCGCGGCCTTCAACGACCTCTTACTGGACCGGATCCGCCCGAACCGGCTGAACGTGTATACCGTGCATGCCGAGGTCGAAGGCGGTGTGCTGGCCGATGCGTTCGACCGCTTGCTGGCACGCGCGCACGAACGCGGCATTCGATTCCGCCCGCTCGGCGAGCTGCTCCCGACGGATATGGCGGGCATACCGCCGGGCCGGATCACCCCGGGGCCTATCGAAGGCCGGGAAGGATGGTTGGCACACCAGGCGCCCGAGGACGCAAACAACGATGCGGCTGAATAAATGGAGCGTGGCCCTGTTCTTCGGGCTGTTCTATCTGTTTCCGAGCGCCACCCGTGGGCTCTGGATCCCCGACGAGGCCCGCTATGCGGAAATCAGCCGGGAAATGCTGGCCACCGGTCACTGGATCGTGCCCCACCTGCTGGGTCTGCGTTATTTCGAAAAGCCCGTCCTCGGGTACTGGCTGAATAATCTGTCGCAGCTGATCTTCGGCCACGACAACTTCGCCGTTCGTTTTGCGTCGGTGGCGGCGACCGCGGCAAGCGCGGCCCTGGTGGCCTGGCTGGCGCGCCGTTTCTGGCACTCGGCGCAAACCGCCGTCGCCGCGTCGCTGATCTACCTATCGATGCTGCTGGTCTACGGCGTCGGCACCATGAGCGTGCTCGATGCCATGTTTTCGTTCTGGATGACCGCCGCCATGGCGACGTTCTGCCTGTGCCTGGACGCGCGGACCCCCAGAGCCCGCATCGCGCGCTATATCGTGTTCGGCCTGGCCTGCGGCGCCGGTTTTCTGACCAAGGGGTTCATCGCGCTGGCCCTGCCGGTGGTGGCGATCCTGCCGTACATGATCTATCGGCGACGCTTCGCCGAATTGGTCGTATACGGCCCGGTGGCCGTCATCGCGGCCGCCGTGATCAGCGCGCCATGGGCGATCTGGATTCAACTGCTGGCGCCGGATTACTGGCGCTACTTCTTCTGGGTGCAGCACATCAAGCGCTTCGCCGGCGCCCATGCCCAGCACGCGGGGCCGGTCTGGTATTACCTGCCCCTGCTGCTGGCAGGGAGCCTGCCCTGGCTGGGGGTCGCCCCCGTCACCTGGTGGCACGCCTGGCGCGAACGGCGCGAAGCGCCCGAATTCATTTATCTGCTGTGCTGGCTGCTGTTCCCGCTGCTGTTTTTCAGCGCGGCCAAGGGCAAGCTGCCGACCTATATCCTGCCCTGCTTCGCGCCCCTGGCCCTGCTTGCCGGCCACGGCGTGATGGCGGCGGTGGACCGCGCCGCGACCCGGGTGCTGCGGGTCAACGGTGCCATCAATATCGTTTTCGGCCTCATCGGTGTGGGCGCGGTGTACTGGCTATCGCGGCCCGATCAACATATCTACGGCGCCGGCGACACCGGGGCGCTCGCGCTCGGCCTGGTCAGCTTCGCCGGCTGGAGCCTGTTCGGCCTCGTGCAGCTGCGCTGGCCGTTGCGCGGATGGGCGGCAGCCGCACTCTGCCCGGGCGTGCTCGCGCTTTTGCTGGCCTGGGCCCTGCCGCAGTCGGTTATCGATGCCAAGCAGCCAGGCTGGTTCATCAACGCGCACGCGCCGGCGTTCACGCAGGCGGTCGATGTGCTCACCAACGACGACGGGGTCGCCTACAGTCTGGCCTGGGCGCTGGATCGCAGCGACATCAAGCTGCTGGATAATCGCGGCGAACTGGCCTACGGCCTGGATTACCCGGATGTCCCCACCGACAAGAACATCGCCCGCGATGCCTTCCCCGGCTGGCTGAGAAAGACGCGCCATAAAGGCAAGGTCGTCCTCCTGCTCAAGTTTCATCGCCGGAGGACAACGCCGGCGCAATATACCCGCGACTTCCCGCCCGGCTATAAACTCACCGCCGCGGGCGATTTCATTCTGCTCGTCTACCCGCCGACGACGACCTGAATCATGACCTATGTCCTGATCGTGAGCGTGCTGGTATGCGCCGGCCAGCTTTGTCAGAAGCAGGCGGTGGAAGGCTGGCGGGACCGGGCGATCCCGCTGTCGATCAAGCTCCGTTCACCATGGCTGTGGGCCGCACTGGTCTTTCTGGGCCTGGGCATGATGATATGGCTGCTCGCGCTCCGAGTCCTGCCGGTGGGCGTGGCCTATCCCATGCTCAGCCTTAATTTCGTCTGGGTCACGCTGGCCGCGCGTTTCCTGTTCAACGAACCGGTGGGTTGGCAGCATGGGGCCGGCATCGCGTTGATCATCGCAGGTATCTCATGTCTCGCGCCGGCGTTGTAACAGGCTTCCAGTTGGCCGGCGCCAGCATCGCCCTGGTCACCTATGCCCAACTGGCGCAGAAATGGGGCATGGCGCACCTGCCGCCGCTGCACTATGCCGCCTGGGTCGGGGCGGACGGCGCGGCATGGGCCGAGGCGCTGTTTTTCGTGGCGTCCGGCCTGCTGGCCTACCTGCTGTCCATGGCCTGCTGGATGGGGGCGCTGGCGTACCTGCCCCTCAATCGGGCCTATCCGCTGCTGGGCCTGAGTTATGCACTGGTTTATCTGGCCAGTACAGCGCTGCCCTGGTACCCGGATTCGATCTCGGCGCGGGGCATACTCGGCGTGGGGCTGATCGGCGCGGGGGTCGTGTTGATCAATCTGCGTCGCTCGCCGCGTGATATGCCTTGAGAAATCGGCGGGCCGCCCACTCGAAACAGAACCCGTGATTTCAACGACGCACCGCGGCCAACAGGCTCGGATCCGCGCCCGGGCGACGCATGCCCGCCAGTTGCATGGCTTCGACCAGTTCCTCGCCGAGGGCATTCAGCTCGCACACCACCCGCTCGCGCCCGCCGGCCGCCAGCGCCCATAACGGCGGGCGCCCCAGGAACACGGCGCGCGCCCCCATGGCCAGCGCTGTCAGCACATGGCGCCCGGAGCGGATCCCGCCGTCGACATAGACCTCGGCGCGCTCGCCGACCGCCGCGACCACATCGGGCAGGCAATCCGCGGTGGCCGCCGCGCCGTCGAGCTGACGCCCGCCATGATTGGAGACCCAGATCGCCGCCGCCCCGGCCGCGATACAACGCTCGGCGTCATCCGTGCGCAGAATGCCCTTGACCACCACCGGCAGCCCGGTGCGCTCACGTAACCAGGCGATATCCGCCGGGCCGAGATCACGCGCCTTGGCGTGCCCCGGCCGGCTGCCGTAACCGGGCTCGAAATTGACCTGCAGCCAATCGTCGGCGGCGATCTCCCAGATCGTCTCGGCGCCGTCGTCGTCCTTGTGCGCCACCACCGGCGTATCCGCGGTCAGCACGATCGCGCCGGCGCCAGCGGCCACCGCCCGTTCCAGCAGCGGCAGCGCGGCCTGCCGATCGGCCGGCAGATACGCCTGCAGCCACCAGGCGACCCCGGTTTCGGCGATTGCTTCGAAGCGGGTGCCGGCGTTGCTCGAGACCGTCAGCAGACTGCCGACATCGGCGACCGCCGCGGCCATGGCCCGTTCGCCATCGGGATCCGCCGCCCGCTGGAAGGTGCTCGGGGCCACGGCGATCGGCGTGCGAACGGGGGTGCCCAGCAAGGTCGTGCCGGTGTCGATCCGCGACACATCGGTCAGCGCGCGCGGCAGCAGACGCCGGGCCTCCCAGGCGGTCACTGCCTCGGCCGCGGACACCGATGCACCGGAGCCCTGACGGAAGTAGCGGGCAACGGCAACCGGCAGCCGGGCTTCGGCTTCTTCGGCCAGCGCCTGTATGCGACGAATACTGATCACGGCCTCCGGCATGACATGGACGGCGAACTCGATAATCCATGCCCGCCACGAGACGTGCAATATGGAAGCGCCACGGCGCGGGCTGCGCCGCGCCGTGGCGCGATCCCTCTACTGATAGAGATTCTTCTGAATCTTAGGCTGATCCATATTGGATTTGTCGTACCAGTAGAAACCGGTATCGATGGTCTTGGGCACGCTCTTGCCGTGGATGACCTTGAGTGCGGTGTCGACCATGTCGCGGCCCATGCCGACCGGGTTCTGGGTGATCGAACCGGTCAACACGCCGTTCTTGATCGCATCGATCTGGGCCTTGCCCGAGTCGAAACCGATCGCGACGATGTTTTTGCGGCCGCTTTCCTTGAGCCCGAGCGCCATGCCTTCGGCCGAGGCCTCGTTGGACGCGAACATGCCATCGAGATGCGGGTGCGACGAAAGGATCGCCTTGGTGATGTCCGCGGCCTTGGACATGTCGCTGTTGCTGTATTGCGGGCGCAGCATCTTGATGTTCGGCGCGTTCTTCTTCATCCAGTTCATGAAGCCGTCGCGTCGATCCGTGCCCGACACGCTGGTCTGGTCGTGGATGATCAGCCCCACCGTGCCCTTGTCGTGCAGCAGCTTCGCCATGTGCCTGGCGGCTTCCGCACCGGCGGCCTTGTTGTTCGTGGCCACGGTGGATACCGGCACATTGCTCTTCACGCCGGAGTCGAAGGCGATCACGGGAATGCCCTGGCTCTTGGCCTGCATCATCATCGGCGCGGCCGCCTGGCTGTCGAGCGCGGCGAAGCCGATGGCATCCGGATGCTTGTTGAGCACGGCGCTGAGCTGATTCATCTGGATAGCGACATCCGACTCGGTCGGCGGGCCTTCGAAAGTGATGCGCGCGCCTTTTTTCTGCGCCTCTTGCTCGGCCCCGTGCTTCACGGCCTGCCAGTACTGCTGCGAAAAGCCTTTCGAGACGATCGCGATATAAGGTTTGCCGCTGTCGGCGAGCGCCGGCGCCGCGGCACCGACCGACAGGGCAAGCCCGGCGGCTGCGGCGAGCAGCGCGGATCGAATAGGGGTCATGATCTCCTCCGTTTCGTTCTTGTGGACGTTCTGGTCTGGCGCGGACGCGGCTCAGGCCGCGGCGTTGCGCCGGAAATTATCGAGATAGACAGCCGCCAGAATGACGACACCGAGGATCACCGTCTGCCATTCCTGCGGCACCGAGATGATCTGCAGACCATTGGTGAGCACGGACATGATCAGCGCGCCGATGACCGTGCCGAGGATCGAGCCCACACCGCCAAACAGCGAGGTGCCGCCGATCACCACCGCGGCGATGGCTTTCAGCTCGTAGCCCATGCCGAGCGCCGGCTGGGCCGAATTCAGCCGGGCCGAGATCAACACCCCGGCCAGGCCGATGAACAGCCCGCCGAAGCTGTAGATCAGGATCTTCCAGCGCCGCGTGTTGATGCCCGATAGCGCGGTGGCGTCCTCGTTGCTGCCGATGGCATAGGTATAGCGCCCGAACACGCTCTTGTTGAGGATGATCGCCGCGATAATCGCGACCGCCGCCCACAACAGTACGGCGTTGGGGATGGCCAGACCCGGGATGATGCTGCCGTTGGACAGCATGTAATAGCTCGGCGTGTTGCTGAAGTAGATCGGCGCGCTGCCCGAGATCACCAGCGCCAGCCCTTCGGCGACCAGCATCATGGCCAGCGTGGCGATGAACGGCGGGATCTTGAGCACGGTCACGTTGAAGCCGTTGACGAAGCCGATCAGGCCGCCGAAGAGTACCGTCAGTACCACCCCGAGCGGCATGGGCAGGCCCCAGTGGGTGATGAACACACCGGACATGACCGCGCACAGCGACATGCCGGTGCCCAGCGACAGATCGATACCGGCCGAGATGATCACGAACGTGGTGCCGATCGCCAGCGTCCCGATGACCACGGTGGCCAACAGGATCGACATCACGTTGGCGAAGGTCAGGAAATTCGGGCTGGCAAAGGAAAAGAAGGCAAAGATCAGGATCAGCCCGGCAAAAGCCAGAAACTGCTGGAACTTGCCGCGCAGCCCGGGCGGCAATCGCCCGGCACCCGCCGGTGTGTCCTTTTCTGCCATAGACGTGTTTCCCCTGGCGGTACTCATCATCCCTCCTCAGGCGGTCTCGGCCGCAGGCGACGACGACAACGTGGCGTAGTGCATGACTTTTTCCTGATCGGCATCGTCGGCATCGAGCACCGCGGTCAGCCGGCCTTCGCACATCACGGCGATCCGGTGCGACATGCGCAGCACCTCCGGCAGCTCCGACGAGATCATGATGATCGACTTGCCGTCGGCCACCAGATCGTTCATCAGCCGGTAGATCTCTTCCTTGGCGCCGACATCGATGCCGCGGGTCGGCTCGTCGAAGATCAGAATGTCGCAGCCCTTGAGCAGCCACTTGGCGATGACGACCTTCTGCTGGTTACCGCCCGACAGATTCTTCACCGGCTGGCGGATCGACGGGGTCTTGATGCGCAGCGATTCCACCAGTTGCCGCGAACGCTCGGCCATCGGCCGGTCGCGCACCATGCCGCCGGCGGAAAACAGGTCGGTCACGGTGCCGAGCGTGATATTGAATTTCACATCCTGCTCGAGCAGCAGGCCGAGCCGCTTGCGATCCTCCGACAGATAGCCGATCCGATGCTTGGCCGCCTCTGCCGGACTGCCGATACGAATGCTTTGCCCACGCAGGAAAATCGTGCCGGACTCGATCCGGTCGGCGCCGATCAACGCGCGCGCCACTTCGGTACGCCCGGCGCCCATCAGGCCGGCAAAGCCGAGAATCTCGCCCTCGCGCAGGTCGAAGGATACGTCCCGCAGCAAGCCGCGCGTCGACAGCCCTTGCACCCGCAGCAATTCGGCGCGGTCCGGCCGCACATGCTCCGGCCGGTGTTCGCCTGAAACCGAGCGCCCCACCATCATGGCGATGATCTCGTCCATGTCAGTGGTCGCCACCGCGCGCACCCCAACGTTCGCGCCGTCGCGGATCACCGAAACCCGGTTGGCGATCACCTTCAGTTCTTCCATGCGGTGCGAGATATAGATCACGCCCATGTCCGGCGTCATGAAATGCCGGATCAGCGCGTGCAGCAGCGAGACCTCGTTGTCGTTCAGGGCGGCCGTCGGCTCGTCCATGATCAGGACTTTGGGTTTTTGCATCAGCGCCTTGGCGATCTCGACCATCTGTTGATGCGCGACCGTCAAGTCACCCACGATCTGGCGCGCCCCCAGCGGCAGCTGCAGTTCGTCGAGATGGGCCTGGGCGCGGCGATTCAGCGCGCGGTGATCGAGCCAGCCCCAGCGCCGCGGCTCGCGGCCGATGAACAGGTTCTGGGCCACGGTCAGATGCGGAATCAGGTTGAATTCCTGATGGATGATGCCGATACCGCGCGCCTGGGCATCGGCCGGGCCGGTGAGATGCAGCGTCTCGCCTTCGAGCACGATCTCGCCGGCATCCGCGGTGTGGATACCGCTGAGCAGCTTCATCAGCGTCGACTTGCCGGCCCCGTTCTCGCCGGCCAGCGCCAGGACCTCGCCCGGATAGAGCTCGAGATCGACGCCGGACAAGGCCTGCACGCCGGGGAAACCCTTGCTGACACCGCGCATCGACAGCAGCGGCATGGCACCCGCCGTATGCGCTGCATTCGATGACGTCATGTCTACTCCCTGTCTAGCGCGGCTTGTCTGGAACGGCGTATCCGGCCCTGGCGACTTCCGTGTCGATGACATTGCGGGCCGGCCGACGCGTCTGTGCGTCAGTTGCCGTGCGGAACGCCCCTGTCTTCGATTGAAGCAAACGTCCAATGGCCTGACCTTTATACGTTAGTGGCACGTCCCGTCCTCGACTCGCGGTTTTGCCGCGCACGGGGCAGCCGCCGTGCTTGTCCCCGGACAAGCCGGCACCGGCGGCGCCTCATTCGGAAAAGAACACCCCGAGCACGTGATCCAGATGTTTCTCCATCGCCTGGCGGGCGCCGGCTTCGTCGCCCGCCGCGATGGCCGACACGATCCGCTCGTGATCCGTCTGCGAGCGGTTCCACATCCGGTTTTCCATGTAGTAGGCCTGCAGCCGGCGGAACATCACGCCGTATTGATGGCCCAGCAGATGCTTGATGAGCAGGGCATAGGCGGCGTTGTTCGAGGCCTCGGCGATGCGGATATGCAACAGCCGGTCGCCGACGAAGCGATTGCCGCCGGGTTCGCGGTTGTCCTCGATGTTGCGATCCAGCGCGTCGCGCAAGGCCGCCAGATCGTCGGCATCGGCGTTCACGGCCGCGAGCGCGGCGGTTTCCGGTTCGATGTGGCGCCGCGCCCGAAGCAACGCGAACGGCGGGATCTCCTCGTCGAGGTTGAGCTCGACCTCGCTGGCGAATTCCGGATCGATCCGCCACGGCTCGCTCCGGGCCGCCGCCCGCATCACCGGCTCGGCCGAGGCATGGCTCGAATCCAGCACCACCACGCCGTGGCCGACACGAACCTCCACGTCGCCGACCACTTCCAGCGCGATCAGCGCCTCGCGTACCGAAGCCCGGCTCACGCCGAGCTGCTGCGACAGCTCACGCTCCGGCGGCAATCGGGTGCCGGGCGGGAACTCGCCGTCGCGGATCAGTCGCTGCAGCTGATCGGCGATCTGGCGGTACAGACGGGTTGAACGGACAGCGGCGATGGGCACGTGACGGCTCCGGACACGGAATCAGACAAAAGTTCGAGCCCAAACCGGCATCGCGAAGATTGCCAGCGGGCCACGGTCACTCTACGCTTGGCTCATTGGCCTGACCAATAGGCCGTTGGATGTAGAGCAACTGCCGGGAGAGGTGCAATGCAGCGACTGGAAAACAAGACGGCGCTCATTACCGCCGCCGCCCAGGGTATCGGCCGGGCCACGGTAGAGCGCTTTCGCGCCGAGGGCGCGCGGGTGATCGCCACCGATATCGACATCGGCCCGCTGGCCGGCGAAACCGACATCGAGACCTACCCGCTCGATGTCACCGACCCGGAGGCGATCACCGACCTGGCCTCGGTGCTGCCGCCGCTGGACGTGCTGTTCAACTGTGCCGGCATGGTGCCGAGCGGCGACATCCTGCATTGCGGGCGCTCCACCTGGCAGCGCACCTTCGATCTGAACGTCACCTCGATGTTCGACATGATCCGCGCCTTCATCGGTTACATGCCACCCGGCAGCAGCATCATCAACATGGCCTCGCTGGCCTCCAGCGTGAAAGGGGTACGCGAGCGCTGCGCCTACGGCGCCAGCAAGGCCGCGGTGATCGGTCTGACCAAGTCGGTGGCCGCCGATTTCATGACCGCCGAGATCCGCTGCAACGCCATCTGCCCGGGCACAGTCGATTCGCCGTCGCTGCGCGAACGCATCGCCGCCCAGGCCGCCGCCGAAGGCCGCAGCGAGGCTCTGGTGCGCAATGAGTTCATTGCCCGTCAGCCCATGGCCCGGCTCGGCACCCCGGACGAAATCGCCGCGCTGGCCGCATTTCTGGCTTCCGACGAATCCGCCTTCATCACCGGCACCGCCCAGCTCATCGACGGGGGCTGGGCGAACTAGCCGGACCTTTTCTCTGATTCAAGGAGCGCTTTGTGAAACTGCTCAGATACGGCCCACCGGGCCAGGAAAAACCCGGTGTGATCGATGCCGCCGGCACGATCCGCGATATTTCCTCGCTGGTGGACGATATCGCCGGTGACATGCTCGCCCCGGACTCGCTCGACCGGCTGCGCCGGCACGATCTGACGAGCCTGCCGGCCGTCGACCCGGACACCCGCCTCGGCCCCTGTGTGGGGCGGGTCGGAAAATTCATCTGCATCGGCCTGAACTATTCCGACCATGCCGCCGAAACCGGCGCCGAGGTACCGCCCGAGCCGGTGATTTTCAATAAATGGACCAGCGCGATCTGCGGACCCAACGACGATATCGAGATCCCGCGCAATTCGCACAAGACCGACTGGGAAGTCGAACTCGGCGTGATCATCGGCCGCGGCGGGCGTTATATCGAACCCGAGGCGGCGATGGATCACGTCGCCGGCTATTGCGTGGTCAACGATGTCTCCGAGCGTGAATTCCAGCTCGAACGCAGCGGCACCTGGGACAAGGGCAAGGGTTGCGACACTTTTGGCCCGATCGGCCCCTGGCTGGTCACGCGCGACGAGATCGCCGATCCACAGCAGCTCGACATGTGGCTGTCGGTGGACGGCAAGACCTACCAGAACGGCAGTACCTCTACGATGGTTTATGAGGTCGCCTACCTGGTGTCCTACCTGTCCCGCTTCATGAGCCTGCAGCCCGGCGACATCATCTCGACCGGCACCCCGCCAGGCGTCGGCGCCGGCCAATCGCCGCAGGTCTTCCTGCGCGCCGGCCAGCAACTCCGGCTCGGCATCGAAGGCCTGGGCGAGCAATCCCAGCATACGGTGGACGCATGACCCGAATCGTCGACATGCGCGTGATCGACGTGCGCTTTCCCACCTCCGAGCAACTCGACGGCTCGGATGCCATGAACCCGGACCCGGACTATTCCGCGGCTTATTGCATCCTGGAAACCGATACCGCAGGTCTGGAAGGCCATGGACTGACCTTCACTATCGGCCGCGGCAACGAGCTGGCCTGTGCCGCGATCGAATCGATGCGGCATCTGGTGATCGGCCTCGATCTGGCGGATATCGCCGCCGACATGGGCGCGTTCTGGCGCCGTGTGACCGGCGATAGCCAGCTGCGCTGGATCGGCCCGGAGAAAGGCGCGATCCATCTGGCGACCGCCGGGGTGGTCAATGCGGTCTGGGATCTCTGGGCCAAGTCCGAAGGCAAGCCGGTGTGGCGGCTGGTGGCCGAGATGTCGCCGGAAGAGATCGTGCGTTGCATCGATTTCCGCTACATGACCGACTGCATTACACGCGACGAAGCGCTCAAGCTGCTGTGCGAACGCGAACAGGGCAAGGCCGAGCGCATCGCCGCGCTCGAAGCCCATGGCTACCCCTGCTACACCACCTCCGCCGGCTGGCTCGGCTACAGCGAGGACAAACTGCGCCGGTTGTGCCAGGAAGCGGTCGACGAAGGCTACAACCACGTCAAACTCAAGTGCGGCGGCAATCTCGAGGACGACAAGCGCCGGGTGACCATCGCCCGCGAAGTGATCGGCGAGGATCGCGCGCTGATGATCGATGCCAACCAGATGTGGGAAGTCGACGAGGCCATCGACTGGGTCAACGCACTGGCCTTTGCCCGCCCGTGGTTCATCGAGGAACCGACCAGCCCGGACGACGTCGAGGCCCATCGCGCGATCAGGCGAGGCGTGGCCCCGGTCAAGGTCGCCACCGGCGAGATGTGCCAGAACCGTGTGCTCTTCAAGCAGTTCATGATGCGCGAGGCGATCGACGTGGTGCAGCTCGATGCCTGCCGTCTCGGCGGCGTCAACGAAGTGCTGGCGGTGCTGCTGATGGCCGCCAAATACGAATTGCCGGTCTGCCCGCATGCCGGCGGCGTCGGCCTGTGCGAATATGTCCAGCATCTGTCGATGATCGATTATCTGTGTTTCTCCGGCACCACCGAAGGCCGCGTGACCGAATACGTCGATCATCTGCACGAGCATTTCGTCGACCCCTGCGTGGTGCGCAATGCGGCCTATAGGCCACCCAGCGCGCCCGGCTATTCCGGCGAGATGAAAGCGGAGTCGCTCGAGCAGTATCGCTTCAAGGGCCACTGAGCACCCCTCATGATCATCGACGCGCATCAGCACTTCTGGCGTTACGACCCGATCCGGCTGGACTGGATCGGCCCCGGCATGGAAGAGCTGATGCACGACTGGTTGCCGGTCGATCTGGCCAGTCCGATGGCCGAAACCGGGATTGATCGCACAGTCGCCGTACAGGCCACGGGCGACGAAGCGGAAACCGCCTTCCTGATGGAACAGGCCGAGGCCGAGGACTGGATCGCCGGCGTGGTCGGCTGGGTCGATCTCGCGACGGCGGACGCCGACGAACGCATCGCCGACTGGCAACAGGCCGGCCCGCTGGTCGGCCTGCGCCACCAGATCGAAGGCGACCCGGCGCGCCTGGACGACCGGGCCTTCGATGCCGGCGTGGACGCCGTGCAGCGCCGCGGGCTGGTCTATGACGTGCTGGTCAATCACCGCCAGCTCGGTGATGCCGTCACCTTCTGTGCCCACCACGATCGACACACGCTGGTACTCGATCATCTGGCCAAACCGGCGATCCCCGGGGCAGAAGCCGACTTTGCCGCCTGGCGGCGCGCAATGGCCGAACTGGCTGCGATGCCCCATGTCGCGGTCAAGATCTCGGGGCTGGCGACCGAGGCCCAGGCCGCGCCGGGCGAACCGCCGGATATCGACGGCATTCATCGGCATCTGGATACGGCGCTGGCACTTTTCGGCGAGGATCGGCTCATCTTTGGCTCCGACTGGCCGGTCTGCCAGTTGGCGATGACCTACGGCGACTGGTTCGCGCTGATCGATGCCTGGGCCCGCGCCCAGGGCGCCGATTGCCACGCCAGGCTGTTCGGCACCAATGCTGCGTCGATCTATTCGCTGAAGCTATAGGAAGGCCCCGTGGATCTGGAACTCACCGACAAGGTCGTGATCGTCACCGGCGGGCTGGCCGGCATCGGCGGCGCCATCAGCCGGCGGCTGGCCGCCGAGGGCGCGATTCCGGTGATCGTCGATCGCGGTGAAGATGCCGCCTTCGTCGAGGCACTCCAGGCGACCCAGCCCCGCACCCGGCATATCGCGGCGGATCTGACCGATGAAACCGCCTGTCGCGAGGCCGTCTCGGCGGCCGCCGAAACCGGCCCCGTTTACGGCCTGGTCAACAACGCCGGGGCCAACGACGGCGTCGGCCTGGGCGCCGGTCTGGCCGCATTCCGGCAGTCGCTGGATCGCAACCTGCTGCACTACTACCTGATGGCACATCTGTGCGAGGGCGATCTCAAGGCCAGTCGTGGCGCGATCGTGAACATTGCCTCCAAGACCGCGCTGACCGGCCAGGGCGGCACCAGCGGTTATTGCGCGGCCAAGGGCGCGGCCCTCGCGCTGACCCGCGAATGGGCCGTCTCGCTGGCCGAACACGGCGTGCGCGTGAACGCGGTGGTGCCGGCCGAGGTCGCCACGCCCATGTACGAACGCTGGCTGGAAACCTTCGACGACCCGGCCGCCGCCCGCGAACGCATCACCGCGCGTATCCCGCTCGGCCGCCGCATGACCCGGCCCGAGGAGATCGCCGACAACGCGGTGTTCCTGCTCTCGCCGCGCGCTGCACATACCACCGGGCAATGGGTGGTGGTCGACGGCGGCTATACCCATCTCGATCGGGCGGCCACGTAACCCGGCGAACCGGCCACTCTTATCGAAGCCAGCCGATAGCGATATCTTGAAGGCACAAGCCACGACCGACGGCCCCTTTCGAATATCGCCCCCTCCATGAGCATCACCCACTTTCTTTTTCCGGACCCGGGCGGCCAGGGCTGGCTGCAGATCGGCGAGCTGGCGCTGGCCTTCGTGCTCTCCTCGCTGATCGGTCTGGAGCGCGAATTCCGCATGAAAAGCGCCGGCCTGCGCACGCATACCCTGGTGGGCGTCGGCGCGGCGCTGATCATGCTGGTGTCGAAATACGGTTTCGGCGATGTGACGGGCGGCGCCCATGTCTCGTTCGACCCGTCACGCGTGGCCGCCCAGATCGTCTCGGGCATCGGCTTCATCGGCGGCGGGCTGATCTTCGTGCGCGGCGATGCGGTGCGCGGGCTGACCACCGCCGCGGTGGTCTGGCTGACCGCGGCCATCGGCATGGCCTGTGCGGCGGGCCTGCCGGTGCTGGCCATCATCGCCACAGCCGCGCATTTCACCGCCGTTTATGTCTATACGCCCTTCAACCGCCGCGTGCTCTATCGCGGCTTCGTGGTCCAGTTGACCTACCGGGCAGGCGAAGATGTAATGCACCGGGTGTTCAAGCGCTGCGCGGAACAGAAATTCACTATCGACGACATTTCCATGCCCGATCCCTCCAACGAGGGCGGCACAGCCCGCGCCACCCTGCACGTCATCGGCCGCCCGGCGACCCAGCAACTGCACATCGCGCTCGGCGAGATCGCCGGGGTGACCTCGGTGCGCATCGAAAACGACGACGACTGATCGCCCGAGCACCTGTCTTGCCGGAGAACCCAGACCATGGAAACCAAGCCGCCGCTCCCTCCCTTCACGGCCGAAACCGCAGCCAAAAAAGCGCGCCTGGCCGAAGACGCCTGGAACACGCGCGATCCGGACAGGGTGGTGCTCGCCTATACGCCGGATAGCCGGTGGCGCAATCGGGCGGAATTCATCGACGGCCGCGCCGAGATTCATGCGTTTCTCACCCGCAAATGGCAGCGCGAGCTGGAATATCGCCTGATCAAGGAACTCTGGGCCTTCGATAACAACCGCATCGCCGTGCGTTTTGCCTATGAATTCCGCGACGGCTCCGGCCAGTGGTACCGCGCCTACGGCAACGAGAACTGGGAATTCGACGCCAACGGCCTGATGGCCGTGCGGCTGGCCAGCATCAACGATCTTCCGATCACCGAATCCGGGCGGCTGTTTTTCTGGCCCCAGGGCCGGCGCCCGGACGACCACCCGGGGTTGAGCGAACTCGGGCTCTGATTTCTATTTTCCCAAGGCATTTATCCGCAGATCGACGCAGATTAACGCAGATACCATGTGCGCCTTGTGACCGGCGTCGATCCGCCTTCCTTTGTGCATATCTTCCAGCACGCCATGGGTCGGGAAAAGCGGGAAATGCTCTGGAGCACCGCGCCCAAGTCATTGACGTGTCACCTGACACGCGCAGGATGAATGGCCATGGCGCAACCCGCCCCCGGGGTCATCTTGTCGTTTCATGTCATCGCCGGCATGTTTCATATTCAGGGCTATTCGCCGGACGGCGATTCGATCCGTTTTGCCGCGGACCGCGAGCAGGCCTGGGACGTGCTTTCCGGGCGCCCGGCGACGCCCAACGCACGCGGCCACGTCCAGCTCCGACTGGAAGCCATCGACACGCTGGAAACCCATTACCGCGGCCACCATCAGCCGCTGAAATACGCCGAAAAAGCCGCGCATGAACTGTTCGCGGCGCTCGGTATCCACGACGTGAATGGGACGCCAATCACTACAAAGTCACGAGCGCCGACGATAACGTGCCCGGTTTCATTCTGGCACGGACCACCGGCACCTATGGCCGGCCCGTCTCGTTCGCCTTATCCGCCGACGCCGGCAAACAACTCGGGCTCACAGACGGCGGCGAGCACTTCGTCACGTCCGACGACCTCTCGGCCACGGCCAATGCGGCGCTGCTCAACCAGGGCCTGACCTACCCGACGTTGTATACCAGCCTGTTCCACGATCTGCGCACCCGTTTCGCCGAGCAGACACGTGCTGCCCGCAACGCCGAACGCGGCCTGTGGCCGGCCGATCGCACCAACGCCGGTGTGACTTCTGGCCGCGATCACCGAAGACGCCGTGATCCTGCCCAAGCTGTTCCGTCGCCTGATCGAATATCTCGGCACCGGCGGTACGGTGAAGGGGTTCAAGGCGTATCTGGCGCGCAATCCGGATCGGGTGATGGTGCTGCCCCAGGCGCATTCCACGCATCTGGACAACCTGATCGAACAGAATGGCAGCACCGTGCGCCTGACCGAGCCGCCGGAGCAACTCGTCTTCGCCGAGTAGTGCCGCGCACGGCCGGCAGGCTCCGGATTAGTGCAAAAGCTGATCCAGCTCGCTCGGCAGATCCAGCGCCACGGCTTCGGCCTCGCCGTCGCTGAGCGCTTTATCCAACGTCCGGATTACACTGGCGACGAGTTGCCGCGTATCCCGGCTGGGCAACTCGGTCCGGAATTCGACCTTGCCATGGAAATCGTCGAGCGAAATCGGAACGTAGGACGTATCCGACCGCGCGCCGCCGGCGCGGATCGCGTCCGCGATCTCGTCGGGCAGTTGCTCGGCCATACGCGCGGTCTGGTCCTTGGGCAGCTGCTCGCACAGCGAATCCAGCGTGATCAGCGTGCACTGATGCACCACGTCCGGCGCCAGTTGCGGGCAATCTTCGTAAACATGGGCGATGAATCGATCGGTCTGCATAAGCTCCCTCGACTCCGCTTGGTAACAAGTGTTGCCCTCAGCATGGGGGCAACGACGCCGCTCGAATATGGTGGCAAACCCTGAGTTCGCGCGCCGGTGGCGTTAGAATGCCGCATGTCCTTGCCCCGCGACGACGCTCGAAACCGGCGCTGGCCGCTCGCCCTGACGGTCTTGATGGGCACCATCGCCGTGGTCCTGAACGCGACCGTGATCAACGTAGCGATCCCGCCGATCATGGCCCACTTCGGCCTGAGCCAAGCCGGCGCGCAATGGATTTCGACCGGTTTTCTGGCCGCCATGACCGCGGCCATGCTTGCCAGCGCCCGGGTGATCGAACGCCTCGGGCAACGACGCACGTTCACCCTGGCCCTGTCGGTCTTCCTGGTGGCATGCCTGGTGGCAGCCGCGAGCCCGAGTGCCGGGGTGCTGATCGCCGCCCGCGTGGTGCAGGGGGCCACCGCCGGCATCATCCAGCCGCTGGCGCTGGTGGTGATCTTCGACAGCTTCGACGACGCCGAACGCGGCCGGGCGCTCGGGCTCTACGGCATGGGCGTGGTGCTGGCACCGGCGCTGGGACCGACCATCGGCGGCGTGCTGATCGACTGGCTGTCTTGGCGGGCCGTGTTTCTGCCGTCGATTCCGTTCTGCCTGCTGGGGCTGGCGGGCGGCTGGCGCATCCTGCCGCGCGAACGCAGCAGCCAGCGCGAACCCTTCGACTGGCTGGGCTTCGGGCTGCTCGGCGCCGCACTCGTACTGCTGCTCACGGGTCTGACCGAGCTTTCGGAATACGCCACGCTGCGCGGTAGCCTGGTGACCGGGGCCGGTGTCGTGTTCGGCGCCGGCTTCGTACTCCGGCTGGTCACCTCGCCCCACCCGCTGATCCGGCTCACCGTGTTCGCCTACCCGCGCTTCGTGCTCGCCAGCGGCATCGCCGCGCTCTACGGTGCCGGCTTGTACGCCTCGACCTATCTGGTGCCACTACTGGCCCAGAGCGTGCAACGCCTTTCGCCGAGTGCAACCGGACTGGTGATGATGCCGGCCGGGCTGACACTGCTCGCGATCTTTCCGATCGGCGGCCGCCTGGCCGATCGATTCGCCGCCCACTGGCTCAATATCGTCGGCTGCGGCGGTTTCGCCCTCGGCACACTGGGCCTGGCGCTGACTGATCCGTCGACCCCGTTCTGGCTGCTGGCGGCACTGGTCGCCGTTGGCCGCATGGCGCTCGGCATCATGATGCCGGCGCTCAATATCGGCGGGCTGCGCGGACTGCCGACCGACCTCACCCAGCAGGGATCGAGCGTGATCAGCTTCGCCCGCCAGCTCGGCGGCACGCTGGGGGTGAACCTGTTCGCCCTGCTGCTGGAAATCCGCGCCGCGCATCATCTGGGCGGCCGGGTCGACCTGCGTTCGCTCTACCAGGGTCAGGCGCCGTCGGCACGGACGCTGGCCGATATCACCCAAGCCTTTCACGACACCTTCGTCGTATTCAGCATGCTGTTCTGCGTCGGCGTCGGGTTGGCGATCGCCATGGGCATACTGCATCGGCAAGAGCGCCGCCAGCACGCGCACGCACCGGCACGCGGCGAGTCGGCCTCGAACGCCGGGCGCGACAACGAGGCCTGAGTCGATGGGCCGGTCATGCGCTCGGCTGGGCGTCAGGCGGCCCTCGGCTGGTGGCTTGGCGCGATGGCGAAAACCGTGGCTACGCAGAGACCCTGGGACCGATCGCATTTGGTCTAAGATGGGACGACACACCCGCCTATCGTTCGGATAACGCTGTTTCATGGCCAAGAACCGCCGCGTGACCATCGCCGACGTCGCCGCCCGCGTCGGCCTGACCAACATCACGGTCTCGCGCGCGCTCAACCGTCCGGAAATGGTGAAGGCGGAAACACGCTCGAAGATCGAGGCCGCGGCCAGCGAGCTCGGCTATGTACCCAATGCTTTCGCGCGCGGTCTCAAACACAGCGAAAGCCGGCTGATCGGCTTCGTCACCGCCAGCGTGGACAACCCGTTCTACGCCGAGATGATCAAGGCCGTTTCGCGCCACGCCAAGCGTCACAACTACGCGATTATGTTGTTCGACACCGATGGCGAAGCCTGGCTCGAAGCCAACGCCATCGAGACGCTGCTGAGCTATCAGGCCGCGGGCATCATTCTCTCGCCAATATCCGACGAACCCGACTATCGACCGGACTATATCGAACGCCTGCACAACAGCGACGTGGCCGTGGTGCAGCTCGACCGCACGCTCTACAACGCCGATTTCAGCTCGGTGGTACTGGATAACGTCTGGGCCGGCCAGTGCGTGGCCGACCATCTGCTCAAGCGCGTGTTCGCCGAGGCGACGGAACCGGCGACGGACGAGCCCTCGCGCCTGCTCGTGGCCGCCGGCCCGGAGCACTCCATCATCTCCCGCGAGCGATTGGCCGGTGTACAGACCACGCTGGCCGAAAACGAGCCCGGGGTCGAGGTCGACGTGCTCTGGGGCGACTACACGCTGGAGCCGGCGCGCGAGGCGGTGGGCGCCTATATCGCGGCCCATGGCATGCCGGGTGCGATCTTCGGCATGAACCAGCTGATCACGCTCGGCGCGCTGCAGGCGATGAAAGCCCACGGCATCGCACCGGATACGCTGAGCGTGATCAGCATCGACCGTCTGCCCTATCTGGATATCTTCGATATCCGCGTGCCCTGCGTAGTGCACGACGGCTTCCATGCCGGTCAGCGCGCGCTGGAACTGTTGCTCGAACGCATCGCCGATCCGGAGCTGCCACCGCAGACTGTCACGGTGCGCGGCACGCTGGTCGAATAGCCGCAGGCATGCTGCGGCGGCGGCATCCCGCTACATATCGAAATTACTCGGCAGCACCACGACGTCACGAATGGTCACGTTACGCGGCCGAGTCAACATGAACATGATGACCTCGGCGACGTCCCGGGGCTCTATGAGGCTGCCGGATTCCTTGGCCTGGCGCAGATTCTCCTCGGGCCAGTCCTTGAGCAGCGCGCTGCTGACCGGGCCGGGCGCGACTTCGCCAACCCGGATGCCGTGCTTGATCATCTGCCGCCGGAGCGTCTGCACGAAGCAGTTGATAGCCCATTTGGATGAGGCATAAACCGGCTCCCACCACACCGGATGATGCCCGGCTACCGAACAGGTGACGAGGATATCGCCGGTGCCGCGTTCGATCAGGTGCGGCAGGATATTGCGCACATTCTTCATGACCACGTTCACGTTCAGATTCAGCATGCGGTCGATTGTGGCTTCGTCGGTTGCCATGAAGTCGCCGCCGATATACGTCCCGGCATTGGCGTGAAAAATATCGAGATGATCGACTCTTTCGAGAATGCCCGAGAGCAGGGTGGCGCACTGCGCCGGGTCGAGCAGATCGATGACCAGCGGTATCGCACGCTCGCCATAGCCCTGCCGCACGTCGTTCAGAGCGGCCTCGTCGCGATCGATCAGCACCACCGTGGCGCCGGCATCGAGCATGGCCTGCGCACTCGCCCAGCCGATACCGGAGGCGGCCCCGGTGACCGCGGCGATCTTGCCCTGTAGCTCGTTTGTCATATCTGGTTTCTCCCAAGTGGTATTCGTTGTTTCAATCGTCACGTATCCGACGGACAACATCAGTTCGCGAACAGCCACGCACTCGCACTCGAACAAAGCCCGGCTTGTCCGGTTTTGCGATTGACGATCCGCGTTCAGCCGCCTGCCGTTGCCACATCTTTTTTAGAAAAATCGGCGGGCATCTCCACCAGCGATCAGCCCGCCGATGCCGCATGGCGGCTTTGCCTGGATGGCGGTTGTGCTAGCCCTCGCGACCGCGGCCGATATAGACCGCGAGCAGGATGATGCCGCCCTTGATGACGTCCTGGAGATAGGACGACACGCCCATCAGGTTCAGGCCGTTGTTGAGGATCGCCAGCAGCATGGCGCCGACCAGCGTACCCAGCACCACGCCGCGGCCGCCGGAGATCGCCGCGCCGCCGAGTACGACGGCCGCGATCGCATCCAGCTCGAAGCCCTCGCCGATACTCGGCTGGCCGCTCATCAGGCGCGAGGTGATCACCAGCCCGGCAATCGCCGCGGTCAGGCCACTGATGGTGTAGACGAACATCTTGGTGCGCGGCACGCGGATGCCGGTCAGACGCGTGGCTTCCTCGTTGCCGCCCACGGCATAGACATAGCGCCCGAACGGCGTGTGATGCAGCACCAGATAGCCGGCCGCATAGACGAGCAGCATGATCACGATCGGCACCTGCAGGCCGGCCAGATTGCCGCGACCGAACCACGAGAACCACGACGGCAGCCCGGAGATCGGATAGCCGCCGGTATACAGCAGCGCCAGACCGTGGGCCGCGCCCATGGTCGCGAGTGTGACGATGATCGGCGGCATGCGGCCGAAGGCCACGCAGAAGCCGTTGAAGGCGCCGAACAGGCTGCCGACGCACATCCCGGCGACGATCGCGATCGGCGCCGGCCAGCCGGCCGCCATCAATCCCGCCATGATGGTGCCGGACAGCGCCATCACCGGGCCCACCGACAGATCGATACCGCCGGTGAAGATGGCAAAGCTCATGCCCACCGCGATGATGCCGATCACCGAGCCCTGACGGGCCACGTTCTCGATGTTCGACACATCCAGAAAGCGGTCGTTGACCAGACTCATGATGATGAACACGGCGATGAAGCCCAGCAGCGGGAAGAACATCGGCGAATGCAGCATGCGCTGCCAGCGCGACCGGCGCTGGCGACGCGGGGCCGCGACCCCGGCGGATTGGGTTGAATCGCTCATCGGGCGTCCTCGGTCACAGGTTGGGAAACAGCCTCGGCATCGCGGCGTGGTTCAGTCACCGCGTGGCGCATGATGGTGTCGGCCTCGATTGCGTCATCGGCCAGCTCGGCCACGATGCGGCCGTGGCTGAACACCAGCACGCGATCGCACAGCCCGGTGATTTCAGGCAACTCGGAAGAAATCATGATGATGGCGATGCCCTGGTGGGCCAGCCGCTTCATCAGGACGTAGATTTCGGATTTGGCACCGACGTCGATACCGCGCGTCGGCTCGTCGAAGATCAGAATACGACAACCGCGATCCAGCCAGCGGGCGATTACCACTTTCTGCTGGTTGCCGCCCGACAACGACTGCACCGGGGTCTCCGGGCTCGGCGCCTTCACTCGCACCTGGTCCATCGCCGCCTCGACCATGGCCGCCTCGCGGGATCGGCTGATGAACGGGGCTGGGCGATAGAACTGGGCCAGGTGATTCAACGTAATGTTGTCGGCACAGGAAAACGGCAGCACCAGTCCCTGGCGCTTGCGATCCTCCGGCAACAGGCCGATGCCGGCGGCCAGCGCATCGGCCGGCGAGCCAAACTTCATCTCGCGACCGTCCAGCCGGATCCGCGCGACCCGCGATGGATAAGCGCCGATCAGCGCCATCGCCATCTCGCTGCGCCCGGAGCCAACCAGGCCGGCAAAACCGAGGATCTCGCCTTTCGCCAGCGTGAGCGAATCGGTATGCGTGGTGTGCTTCATGCCGATCTCGGCTTCGAGCAGGATCGGCGCGTCGGCGTTGCGGGGCTCGCGCGGCGGGAAGATGTTGTCGACCCTGCGGCCGATCATCATCTCCACGAGTGCATCATGGTCGGTCTCGGTGACCGGACAGCTGGCGACATAGGCGCCGTCACGCAGCACGGTGATCCGGTCGCAGACCTGAAAGATCTCGTCGAGATGATGGGAGATGAACACCATCGCCACACCATCGCTACGCAGCTTGTGCATGATCCTGAACAGACGCTCGACCTCGGTCGGCGTGAGCGGCGCGGTCGGCTCGTCGAGCACCAGTACGCGGGCGTTGAGGGACAGCGCCTTGGCGATCTCGACGAACTGCTGATCGGCCACGCTCAAGCGATGCACCGGGATCTCGGGGTCGATGTCGATATCGAGCCGGTCGAACAGCTCGTGCGCCTCGGCGAGCATCGCCGAGCGCCGGATCAGGCCAAGCCGGTTGCGCGGCTCGCGGCCGAGAAAGATGTTGTCGACCACAGACAGCCAGGGCACGAGGCTGAATTCCTGGAACACGATACCCACGCCGGCGGCACAGGCATCGCGATAACTGGAAAAATGCCGGGCCTCGCCGTCGAGGCGAATGGTGCCTTCGTCGGGCTGATAGATGCCGCAGAGAATCTTCATCAGCGTCGACTTGCCGGCGCCGTTCTCGCCCAGCAGCGCGTGGATCTCGCCGCCCTCGACGGTCAGGCTGACATCGTCGAGCGCCTTGACGCCCGGAAAGCCCTTGCTCACACGTTCCAGCGACAGCACGGCGGTCATGGCTCAACTCCTCCAACAGGCGAAGCGCGCCGGCCTGTCACCGGCGCGCGCTCGCAATACGACGCCCGCGCCTAGCTGCCCCAGTGGAAGCTGGCGGCGGTCTTCGGCGTCACCGGGGTGACGTCGACCGGGATCGTGTCCGGGCTCTTCTCGCCGCGATACTTCTTCAGCGCCAGATGCAACGCTTTCACCACCTCGACGTCCGGATGCTGGGCCACATCGACCACGATCGGCGTGTTCGCCTTCTGCATGGCCTTGATCACCTCGGGATTGCCGTCGATGGTGGCCAGCTTCACGTGATTATCGGAGGAATTAAGCGCCACCAGCGCGCCGAGCGTACCGCCGTCATTGACGCTGAACAGGCCGTCCAGATCCGGATGCGACTGCAGCATGTTCTCGGTCACATTCATGGCCTTGTCACGTTCCTCATGACCGTTCTGCTCGTCGACGATCCGGATGCCCTTGGCTTTGCCCAAGGCCTTCTTGCAGCCTTTCACGCGCTGCAGGATCGGCGTCACCGGAATACCGTTGAGGATTGCGACCTTGCCCTTGCCATTCAGGCTCTTGGCCAGATACTGGCAAGACAGATAGCCCGCTTTGAAATTCTTCGAACCGACGAAGCCGGAGACCGGCCCATCGGCCTGGGCATCGACCGCCACCACCGGAATACCCGCGTTATGCGCCGACACCACGGCCGACTGCACACCCACGGTATCGGTCGGGTTGAGCAGCAGAATATCCACGCCGCGCTGGATCATGTCCTCGACGTCGCTGGTCTGTTTCGAAATATCGTGATGCGCGTCGGTCACGATGAGCTTGGCACCCATCTTGTCGACCTGCTTCTGCAGCGCTTTCTGCATGGTCACGAAATAGGGATTATTCAATTCCTGGAACGACATGCCAATCACGAGCTTGTCGTTTGGCTTTTTATGATCACTGGCCGCTGCGGCAGGCAGCGCAAAAGCTGCAATGGGCAATAGGGCAAGCGCCAGACCGCGGCGCAAGCAACGCAGATTGATACTCGGCATCGTCATTTCTCCTCCGTGGATGCGTTGCCGGCGCTGCACTTGATTGAATGATGCAACGATCCAGAACGCTGATTTAATGTTAACGTTGTCATTTCACGCTAGCCTGTCTTGCCGGAACGAAACAATTAGCCTTTTGGCTATAGCGACTAAAGTCGGAAACCGATCACGAGCAAGGCGGGCTGGAACGCGGCACAGTAGTCGCCCGACCGCATCCCGGGCCCGCAAGACCCGGCCACTCTCGACTGAGGAGACCCATGAGCGCGCACTATCTCGGCATCGACGTTGGTTCCGGCAGCGTCCGGGCCGGCGTTTTCGACGGCTACGGCCGCTGTCTGGCCCAGACCGCCCATCCGATCTCTCAGTTCCGGCCGGAGGCAAACTTCGTCGAACAATCCAGCGACGAGATCTGGGCGGCCTGCGTTGCCGCCGTGCGCGATTCGATCGAAGCCGCGGCAACCCCGACCGACAGCGTGCGGGCTATCGGTTTCGATGCTACCTGCTCGCTGGTCGCGCTCGGCGCCGACGGCCGGCCGGTGTCGGTTTCGCCAACCAATGACGACGCCCGGAACATCGTGATGTGGATGGATCATCGCGCCACGGCCGAGGCAGCGGAAATCACGGCCACCGGGCACGAGGCACTGCGTTACATCGGCGGTCAGGTCAGCCCGGAGCTGGAGCTGCCCAAACTGCTCTGGCTGGCCCGAAATCGGCCCGATCAGTACGAACGTGCCGCGATCTATCTTGATCTCGCCGATTACATGGTGGCCCGTGCGGTCGGCGAACTCGGCAGCAACGGCACGCCGGGCAAGAGCACCTGCACGCAGGTCTGCAAGTGGCTGTACCTCGCCCACGAGGGCCGCTGGCCGACCGATCTCCTGGCCGGGCTCGGATTGGAGTGTCTGCTCGACAAGCCCCGCATGGCCGGCCCGATCCGCGAACCGGGGGCCCCGGCCGGGCGACTGGCCCCGGACGTGGCCGAAGCATTCGGCCTGAGCGGCGAGATCACCGTCGCCACTGGCCTGATCGATGCCCACGCCGGCGCGCTCGGTATGCTCGGCGACGATCCAGAGGCCAGCCTGGCCGTGATCGCCGGCACGTCGACCTGTCATATCGCCTTTTCGCGCGAGCCCTGCTTCGCGCCTGGCGTCTGGGGTCCGTACTGGGGTGCTGTGCTGCCCGACGGCTGGGTCAACGAAGGCGGTCAGAGCGCGGTCGGCGCGCTGATCGACCACATGATTCGCGACAGCGCGGCTTATGGCGATCTCATGGCCGAGGCCAAAGCCCGGGGCGTGAGTCATTTCGACGTGCTCAACGCCCGCCTGGACGCGATGGAAGCCGAGCACGGCGCCGCGACGCTGGCCCTCGATGTCCACGTGCTCGACTACCACCACGGCAACCGCTCGCCGCTGGCCGATGCCTCGCTCACCGGCATCGTCACCGGGCTGACGCTGGATACCAGCATCGACGATCTCGCCGTGCGTTATCTGGCCACGCTGCAGGCCGTGTCCTACGGCACACGGCACATCGTCGAGGCCCTCAACGCCAACGGCCACCAGGTCACACGGCTGCGCCTGTGCGGCGGGATTCTCAAGAACGAACGCTGGCTGACCGAGATGGCCGATGCCACCGATCTGCCCATCGAGCTACCAAGCGAGCCCGAGACCGTGCTCCTCGGCAGCGCCATGCTCGCCGTCGCCGCCTGTGGCGATCAGCCGGATCTGCGCAGCGCGGCCGCTGCCATGAGTGGCACCGATCGCGTGATCGAGCCCCGTACCGGGCGCCGCGCCTTTCATGACGCCAAATACCAAGTCTATCGCGCGATGCACGCACATCAGATGGCGTATCGCGAGATCATGGCCGGCGCCGATAGCGTACGGAACTGAGCTCGCGATCAGACTTCGACAAGCCATGTGCGGGGGCAGTCAGCCGCTGCCGCTCGACCCAATATCGGCTGCGATCGGGCTAACTCGAACCGCGGCGCAGGTTTCGGTTGTAGAGCGTGTGTGACGCGGCCCGCTATTTCGCGCGCTCATCGAACCACATCGGGGCCGCTCGGCGCCGTTCAGGTCTAGCGGCGCCAGAATTCAGGCGTGAATATGATCAGTAGCGTGAAAATCTCCAGCCGTCCGCCAATCATGGCCACGATAAGAAACCATTTAGCCGGGCTCGGTAGTGGACTGAAGTTGGCGGCCGCCACACCCAGCGCGGGCCCCATGTTGTTGATACAGGCGGCGACCGCCGAGAACGCGGTCAACCCGTCGAGCCCGAGCGCCATGAGAATCAGCACCATGACGGCAAAGCCCGCGACGTAAAGAAAGAAGAAGGCCCAAACGCCCCGCAGAATCGACTCCGACAGAACGCGATTTTCGAGCTTTACCGAAAACGCGGCGTTCGGATGCACGAGCGACTTCAGTTCTCGCCAGGCCTGTTTCAGCAATAGCACCAGCCGAACAATCTTGATGCCGCCCGAGGTCGACCCGGCACAGCCGCCCAGGCAGGCGAGCAGCATCAGCAATATCGGGATGAAACTCGGCCACTGCGAAAAATTGGCACTGCCAAAGCCCGTGTCGGTCATCAGGGATACGACCTGAAATGTGCCCTGAATTACCGCGTCCTTGATGGATGCGTAGGTCCCATGTGCATACAACGTGACCGCCACGAGGGTGCTCGCGCCGACAATGATCAGCGTATAGGTGCGCAATTCGATATTGCGCAGGTACGGCATGAAACTCCCGTTGCGCCAGCAAATGAAATGAAGTGAGAAGCTCGCGCCGGAAACGAACATGAACGCAGTGGCGGCAATCAATATCGCGTTGCTGTGGAAATACGCCATGCTGGCGTCGTAGTTCGAAAACCCGCCCGTGGCGAGCGTGCCGAAGGCATGAGTAATCGCATCGAACGGGCTCATGCCAAGCAGCCAGTAAGTGCCCGCGCAGGCCATTGTGATCGTGGTATAGGTCCACCACAGTGCGGACGCGGTCTTCTTGATTCGCGGCGCCAGCTTGTCGTCCTTGATCGGGCCGGGTGTCTCGGCCTTGACCAGCTGCATGCCGCCGGTGCCGAGCATCGGCAGAATTGCCACGGCGAGCACAATGATGCCCATGCCGCCGATCCAGTGAAGCCATTCACGCCAGAACAGGATCGCGTGCGGCAGGGTGTCGAGACCGACGATGACGGTCGCCCCGGTCGTGGTCAGACCCGATACCGCTTCGAATGCCGCATCCGTGAAACTCAGACCCGGACGATCCGCCAGTAACAACGGGAGCGCCCCGACCAGCCCCAGTACCGTCCAGAACAGGCTAACGATCAAAAAACCATCACGAATCTTCATGTCCCGGGATACACGACGCACCGGGAACCAGAGCGCCACCCCGGTTGAAAACGCAATGAGGAACGAGGTCCCGAACGCTGCCACGGCGCCGTCGCGGTAAATCAGGCCGATGAGCACCGGCAGGAGCATCGTGGCCGAAAAGAAGATAAGCAAAACGCCCAGAACACGCTGCACGACCGCCCAGGGGTGATCGACGATCAACAAACGCTGACTGCTCAAAACGGTGTTCGGCAAATGGAAAAGGGGGACGAAATTCTCGCCCGCGGCGCCGTTTAAATGCCGTAGTCAAAATGACGCCTCGCTGTAAACAAACCGTAAATAGCCACCCAGCACGCGCCCTACCACCCGCGAACCGGCTGCCCAAGCGCTCGTCTGCGTGGCATAAATTATTCGTTTATAGATTGTTTTCGCGATCGTTAAAAATTGGCCATCCGTTTTAAACAGATTCTTAGTCAAGCATTGCGCCATCGAATCCCCCGCAGGGAGCGGTCGATGATTATTGTGATGCTCGGCATCGGGCTGGCCTGTTCCGGACTGTTGTTTGCCGTAGTTGCGGCCTGCGAGCGCTGGACGGTGCCGCGTGGCGGCACGCGGGTGGTCAATGTGCTCGCTCTGAATATGGGGATCGATGGCACCGGCGCCGCTCGCGCGACGCGCTAGACTGCCTCCCATGCCCGCCTCGACTTCCGATCAACGCCCCAATCCCGATGCGCTGCTCGAAGCCGCGCGTGCAGCGGACGGGCGACCGGGTCGCGGGCGGCTCAAGGTTTTTCTCGGCGCAGCACCCGGCGTGGGCAAGACCTACGAAATGCTCACCGAAGCGGCCGCCCTGGCACGCTCGGGCGTGCGGGTCCTCGCCGGTCTGGTCGAAACCCACGGTCGGCGTGAAACCGAGGCGCTGTTACGCGGGATTGCTCTCGTACCGCGCCGGCGGCTTCGTTCTCGCGGCCGGCAGTTTGAAGAACTCGATCTCGATGCCGTATTGCGTGCGGCCCCCGACCTGGCGCTGATCGACGAGCTGGCGCACAGCAATATCCCGGGCAGTCGCCACGAAAAACGCTGGCAGGACATCGAGGAACTGCTGAATGCCGGGATCGATGTCTTCACGACGCTCAATATCCAGCATCTCGCCTCCCTGAACGACGTGATCGCGCAGATCAGCCGGGTTCGTGTGCGCGAGACCGTGCCCGATAGTGTGATCGAGGCCGCCGACAGCATCGAACTGGTGGATCTACCCCCCGATGAGCTGATCCAGCGCCTGCATGAAGGCAAGGTTTATGTGCCCGACCAGGCGGCCCGCGCGGTGGAGCATTTCTTCTCCCGCGGCAATCTGGCGGCGCTGCGTGAAATCGCGTTGCGCGCGGCAGCCGAACGGGTGGACGCCGACGTACGCAATCATCTTCGCGCCCGGGCGGAAGCGGGGATATGGCCGACCCACGAGCGCCTGCTCGTCGTGGTGGGTGAAGGGCCGGCCGCGGAATCCATGGTGCGGCTGGGCAAACGGCTGGCCGAACGCCGGCAGGCGTCCTGGATCGTCGCGCATGTCCGGCGTGACGCGACCGCCGCCGAGCAGGCGCCGGAGATCGGCAATGCACTGCGACTGGCCGAAAGCCTGGGCGGCGAAGTCGCCACCCTGTCGGGTATCGATCTGGTGGCCGAAATCAAGGCCTTCGCCCGCAATCAGAACGTGACCGAGATCCTCGTCGGGCGGTCACAGCGACGGCTGCGCTGGCTCGCGTTCCGTCGATCGCTGGCCGGCACGCTGATTCGAGAGGCCGGCGAGTTCACGGTGACGCTGGCGCCGCGCTCCGATGACGCAACCGTCAAGCCAGGCTCGCGCACATGCCGAGCCCCCCGCGTGCGCTGGCTCGACACCACGAACATCGGCTGGGTGGCTGCGACCACCGCCGCCTCGGCCGCGCTCGCCTGGCCACTTTCGCTGGTCGTGGATACCGGTTCGTTATCGCTGATCTTCGTGTGTGCCGTATTGATGGTCGCGGTCCGTCGGGGCATTGGCGCGGCGGTCACGGCGAGTCTGGCCTGTTTTCTGGTCTTCAATTTCCTGTTCACTGACCCGCGGCTGACGCTGACCGTCTACAGCACCCACGACATCCTGACGCTGGTATTTTTCCTGATCGTATCGTTGATCGCCGGTGGCCAGGCGGCGCGCATACGCACGCAGATGCGCTTGATTCGTACCGCGAGCGAACGGCATGCCCGACTCTACGATTTCTCGCGCCGGATCGCCGGCGCCGTGGGGCCGGTCGATCTGGCCTGGACCATCACCGAATATCTGGAGGCCGCGCTCGGACTGCAGAGTCTGGTGCTTTATCCCGATGCCGATGCCGATGGCGGACTGGCGCTGGCCGCGGGCGACAGCGGTAGCGAAGGGCTGATCGACCTGGATTACGTCGCCGCCCGCTGGGTGTACGAGCACAATATGCCGGCCGGCCGTGGCACCGGCACCCTGCCGCGATCCCGTTGGTTTTTCGTGCCGTTGCGCGGCACGGATGACATGCTGGCGGTCATCGGCGTGGCTTGGCCGGATCGCAAGCGGCATCTCGATGTCGAGGAACAACGGCTGCTGTTCGCAGTACGCGACCAGGCCGCGGTCGCGCTCGGTCGTTCCCGGCTCGCCGCCGAGATCGAATCGGCTCAGTTCGCCCAGGAAACCGCGCGTCTGCGCGCGGCGCTATTGTCCTCGGTATCGCATGATCTGCGCACCCCACTCTCCTCGATCATCGGCAGCACGGCGCTGCTGCGCGATCGATTCGATCAGCTGGATGCCGGCGAACGACTGGAACTGCTGGAGGGCACGATCGACGAAGCCAGCCGGCTCGACCGTTTCGTACAAAACCTGCTCGACATGACCCGGGTCGGCTACGGCGCGCTCATGCCCGAGCTCAAGCCGTGCCCGATCCGTCCGGAAGTCGAGGCCGCATGGCTGTCGCTGGGCGCTTCAGCAAGCCAGACGCTCGCGTTCCATATCGCCTATGATGCGCGTGTGGTGCTGGCCGACGCCACGCTGCTGCGGCGCGTACTGGCCAACCTGCTCGACAACGCCGCCAAATATTCGCCGGCAGCCAGCGAGATCCTGATTGAAGCAAGGTCGGGAGACGGCGACGTCACGATCGCGATTTGCGATACCGGCCCCGGCATTCCCGCCGCCGAACAATCGCGTGTGTTTGATATGTTCTATCGCGTGGAACAGGGGGACCGCAACGCACCCGGGACCGGGCTGGGGCTGGCGATCTGCAAGGAGTTGACCGAAATCATGGGCGGACACATCCGTGCCGTTTCGCCGGCCGTTGGCTCCGGTACACGCATCGAGGTCAGCTTGCCATCGCCATGAAAGCCCTGATTGTCGACGACGACCCCGGCATTCGCCGGTTCCTGCGCATCGGACTGAAGACCGAGGGTTACGAAGTCCTCGAAGCGGCGTCCGGCCGCGAGGCGCTGCGCGCGGTCTCGGCCCGCCGCCCGGACGTCGTCGTACTGGACCTCGGGCTGCCCGATATGGACGGCCAGGACCTGGTACCCGCCATTCGCGGCGTGAGCGACGCCGTACTGATCGTGCTGTCGGTGCGGGATGCGCAACGCGATAAAATCGCCGCGCTGGACGCAGGCGCCGACGACTATCTGACCAAGCCGTTCGATTTCGCGGAGCTGGCGGCGCGGCTGCGCGCCAATCGACGCAAAGCACTCGGAACATCGAACCCGGCCGTTTTAAAATGCGGCGACCTGGCGCTCGACGACGCGGCCCATACAGTCACGTGGGCAGACGTGAACGTACGTCTGACGCCTAAAGAGTTCGATCTGTTGAAAGAACTCATGCGCCACCCGGACAAGGTCGTCTCCCACGCCCACCTCATGGAGCACATATGGGGGAACGTCCATAGCGACGACACGGCATATATACGCGTCTACATACAGAGACTGCGTCGCAAGCTGATCGATGCGGGCGCCGACCCGGAGTTGATCGGTAGCGAGCCCGGCGTCGGGTATCGACTGCGAACATCAGCCGATCGATAGCCGCGAAATTCGCCAGACGCCACGCCTTGGATTGTGGCGAGACCGTATCTTTGCGGCGAACTGCCGGCCAGCATGCATCGCTAGGCGTGCCTGTCGAGTCATCCCCTCGGATCGGCGTCGCGTCGTAACGGGCTGAGCAATCCGCGCAGATCGTTGTGGTCGATCTGATACATCAACGCGAGCAGCCGGCCCAGTTCGCCGGACGGGAAACCGGTGCGCGAGAACCAGGCCAGATACCCGCCGGGCAGATCGGCGATCACGCGCCCTTCGTATTTACCGAACGGCATGGTGCGCGTGACCAGTTTTTCCAGATCCTGGGGGTTCACAACAACCTCGATGCACAAAGCTCGAGCGTGGCTCGGGCACCGTCCATCTTAAACGAAGTCGGCGCCCGCGCCTCATCAACTGGTCTCGCGCTCGGCCAGAGCCCGGTCGGAGGCCTCGATCGCGCGCCGCTCGGCAACAGTGTCGATCCCGGAAGCGAGCCATCCATACAATCCGCCCGCGACGAGCAGACCGACGAGAAACGAGATATCCGCCCCGCCCAGCCAGTGCGTCACGGTGCCGGTGTAAAACGAAATATCGAAGAACGGGATCATGGCGACAAAGCCCACCGCGTAGGCCAGCATGCCGCGCCAGGACCATTGCCCGTAGATGCCGTTCGGATTGAAGATCTCGGTGATCGCGTAACGGCCGTGGCGCACGATATAGAAATCGATCAGATTCACGGCGGTCCAGGGGACCAGGAAATACAGCATCAGGATGACGAAGTTGTTGAAGCTGCCGAGATAACTGTCCGGAATCGTGAGTGCAACCGCGGTCGCGATCGCGCCGAACAACACGATGCCGACCACGCGTATCGAGATCGTGGGTCGGACCGGCCGGTAGGCGTCGATGGTGCTGATACCGGTGAGCATGGCACCGTACATGTTCACGGCCATCACGCTGATCAGCGCCGGCACCGAGGCCAGCACGGCGAAGGTACCGAAGCCGGGCAGTATTTCGTTGCCCACCGACTGTAGGCTGCCGATCGCTTCCGGGTGCGGCAGCGCCGCCGCCAGAAATGCGCCCAGCGACATCAGCCAGATCGCCGAACCGCCCGCGCCGAGATAGGTCCAGGAAATCACGCCGCGCGACGACACGTTGCTCGGCAGATAACGTGAATAATCGGACACATACACGGCATAACTGATCTGGTAACCGGCCGCGGCCGAGAACTGCACCAGAAAAACGGCCCAGCCCGCGCCGGACTGATGCGCCGCAGCGTGCCCGTGCAGCACCACCGCGCCAATCGTAAGCACCGCGAATACGGCAATCAGGATCGGCGTGAGCCAGCGCTGCACGAAATGCAGCAGATCGTGGCCAATGACGGCAATGCCGATGGCCAGCAGCACCAGCAACGGATACCAGAACAGCGGCCCGCCGGGCAGCACCAGCCGCAGTGCTTCGGTGGCCAGAATGACGTTGAACACGTTGAAGCCGCAGTAGACGAAGATGGTGGCAGCAAACGGCAGAATCGCCCCGCGCGAGCCGAACTGGGCGCGCGACTGGATCATCTGCGGCAGCCCGAGGCGCGGCCCCTGATTGGCATGGAACGCCATGAAGAACGTGCCGAAAGCCGCGCCCAGCACCACCGCGAGCACGCTCCACCACACACCCAGCCCCATCGACGGGCCGACGAAGCCGGTGACCATGGTCGTGAGCACGAAGTTGCCCGTGAACCAGAACGGCCCCTGGTGCCAGACCTTGCCGTGGCGCTCGGACTTGGGCACGTAATCGATCGAGCGGACCTCGACCACGCCGGCCCGGCCCGTGGACCGTGCGGTATCGCTTGCTGTTTGGCTCATTGTCTCCCCCGTGGTTTTTATGTCGGTTGGGTCATGCCGGCTGCTACCCGGCGATGGGTCATTCGCGATACGTCACGCCCGGCAGCACACAGAGCATTTCGTAGAGCAGATTGGCGCCCAGCAGTGCCGTATTGCCGCTCGGGTCGTAGGGCGGCGCGACCTCGACCAGATCGGCCCCGACCAGATCCAGGCCGCGGCAGCCGCGCACGATCTCCAGTGCCTGCGGCGGCGTCAGGCCGGCGATCTCGGCGGTGCCTGTGCCCGGCGCGAACCCGGGATCGAGGCTGTCGATGTCGAAACTCAGGTAAACCGGGCCACCGCCGACCTGCTCACGTGTTTCGGCCATGAGCGGCGACAGACTCTTGTGCCAGCACTGTTCGGCCGGCACCACGCGTGCGCCCTGCTGGCGCGCCCAGTCGAAATCGTCGGCGGCGTAGCCGGTGCCGCGCAGCCCGATCTGGATCATGCGCGGCGTGTCGATCAGCCCTTCCTCGATGGCGCGCCGGAACGGCGTGCCGTGGGCGATTGCCTCGCCGAACATGTGCTCGTTGGTATCGGCATGGGCGTCGACATGGATCAATCCCACCGGGCCATGCCGCCGGGCCATGGCCCGCAGGATCGGCAGCGTGAGCGTGTGGTCGCCGCCCAGCGTCAGCGGCCGGCAGCCGGTGGCGATGATCTCGGCATGGAAGGCCTCGATGATGTCCACGCTCTTTTTCAGATCGAAGGTATTGATCGGGACGTCGCCGATATCGGCGACCTGCAGGGCATCGAACGGGGCCGCGCCGGTGGCCATGTTGTATGGCCGCAACATGCGCGATTCGTCGCGGATCTGACGCGGCCCGAGCCGGGTGCCGGGCCGGTTGGAGGTGCCGATATCCAGCGGCACGCCAACGAACGCAGCATCCAGGCCCGCCGCATCGGCCTGGCTCGGCAGGCGCATCATCGTGGCCGGGCCGCCAAAGCGCGGCATGGTGTTGCCGCCGAGCGGTTGATTGCGTTCGTTGCTGGCCATGGTTCTCGCCTTCGTTATATCTACGTCTTGTAGAGCAATAAGCGGGCCGGGATGTAACCCCTTGATTCAGCGATGAGCGAGCCCGCCGAACAATTCAATAATGAATCTTTGACTGCGGCAGGCGATTCAAAATAGATTTGCCTGATTCAATTACGACTCGATCGCCATGCCGTCAATCGCCCCCCTCAATGCCCTGGAACTCGATGCGGTTCTCGCCTATTCCCACGACCACGTCGTGATCGCCGACGAGCGCGGCCGCATTCTCAAGGCCAGCGAAAGTTGCGCCGGCGTCTATGGCCTGCCGCTGCGGGACTTCATCAACGCCTCCACATACGATCTGCAACGCGATGGCATCCTCTCGCCGTCGATCACGGTGCGCGTACTCGAACAGCGCCGCCCCTGCCATCTCATGCAGGCCACGCGTACCGGCCGCTCGGTGATGGCCAGCGCCTACCCGGTCTGGGATGGCGACCAGTTGGTTCGGGTCGTGAGCCTGTCCAAGGACATGACCGACATCCGTACGCTGCAGCGCGAGTACGAATTGCTGCAGCGCCAGCTGGCCGCGCGCGAAACCGCCCCGCCGACGGCACTGGATGCCGACGCGGATATCCCGACCTGCAACCCGCGCATGCGCGAGATCGTGTCGCTGCTGGAACGCGTGGCCCCCACCGACGCGAGCGTCGTGTTGCTGGGGGAAACCGGCGTGGGCAAGACACGGATCGCGGGCCTGCTCCATCGCCGCAGCCCACGCGCGGACGGCCCGTTCGTCGAAGCCAATTGCGGCGCCATTCCGGAGACGTTGTTCGAGTCGGAGATGTTCGGCTATGTCGCGGGCGCGTTCAGTGGCGCGGCCCGCAACGGCAAACCCGGGCTGGCCGAGCGCGCCCACGGCGGCACACTGTTTCTGGATGAGGTTGCCGAACTCTCGCCGGCCATGCAGACCAAGCTGCTGCGCATCCTGCAGGACCGACGCGTCACGCGGCTGGGCAGCACTGAATCACACGTGGCCGATTTTCGACTCGTCGCGGCGACCAACCGCGATCTCGACGCCATGGTGGCGGACGGACGTTTCCGCCTCGACCTGTATCACCGGATCAACGTCGTGCCGATCACGATTCCGGCGCTGAGAGACCGGGCCGAAGATATCCCGCTGTTCATCCAGCGCATGCTGGCAGCGCTCAACCAGCGCTATGGAAAACGCAAATCGCTGGCGCCGGATGCCTGGTCGGCGCTGCTGGCACAACGCTGGGACGGCAATCTGCGCGAACTGGAAAACGGGCTCGAGCGGCTTTACGTCCTGAGCGACGACAGCACGATTCATGCAGCGCCAACCCTCGGTCCCGTGCCCGGCGCGAACCACAGCCCCGGCCGCGCGGACGAAGCCGCCCCGCTGCCACGCCTGCGCGAGGCGGTCGAAGCCGCGGAACGGGACTGCCTGGCGGCGGCGTTGAAACGCTGTACAAGCACGTATCAGATCGCCCGCGAACTCGGCGCCAGCCAGCCCACGATTTTCCGAAAGCTTCGAAAATACGGCCTGACCGCCGACGCCTCCTGAATCCGCGCCGGTCACGGCGCCGGTAACCCCGGGGTACGCGCCCGCCGTCAGTCAGCGCTCGGCTGCGGATAAATGCCGCGGGGCAAAAGAGAGTGTCGACCCGACAACGGCCGCGGATCAAAGCGATATCGGGTCGTTACGCAGGCCGGATTAGCGCCTGTTGTTCGGTCCCAAAGTAACGGGTCGATGCCTGTTGTTTAAATCGCAAACACGGGCTATGCGCGTGCATGTTGCCGGCAGCGTTTGCGCCGTGTGGCAGAACGTCTGCCGCGAATTCCGCAGCGAGCCAGGCGCCGGCACGTTCGAAATCATGCACGAGCGGCCGCACGGCCACGGACGCGCCAGCGAAGCACCCCGCCTCAGATGTATCCCAGCCGTTTCAGAAACCGGCTTATGGCCGCATTGACGGGCTCCGGATGGGTCAGATTCGGCGCGTGGCCGGCCTCGGGCACGGTGACCATCTCGGCGTGCCGCAGGTGCCCGGCCATGTCCTCGGCCCGATCCAGCGTGATCGCCTGATCCGCCTCACCGTGGATGACCAGCGCCGGAACCTCGATACGGGCGATATCGCGGCTGATGTCGTCGCGATCAATCAGGGTACGGAAGGCCTGTTTCAGATTATGCGATTGCCAGCCACGCCACTTGGCCTTCCATTGTTCGGCGCCGTGCCAGGCCGGCCCGAGAATGATGTCGGCGATATCGTCGGCGATGGAATCCGGCAGGCCCTGGCGGGTCCAGACATCGAGCATCTGCTCATAGCCGGCTAGCTTGGCCGGCTCCTCGACACGCGCCTGGGTGTCGATCAATACCAGTGCCTCCACGCGCTGTGGATGGGTGAGCGCACAGCGCAGCGACAGATAGCCGCCCTGGCTCATGCCGACCAGCACGGCCCGCTCGATGCCCAGATAATCGAGCAACGCCACCAGGTCGTCGGCCGAGTCGTAGTAGCTGAATGGCGCGACATCGTCGCCGGCGGTCTGGCCGTGGGCACGCTCGTCCCAGGCGATGCAGCGGCAGATCAAGCCGAACGCCTCCAATTGCGGCTCGAACATCTCGTGATCCATCAGCAGCCCGTGCGAAAACACAAGGACCGGACCCTCGCCTCCCGTATCGCGATAGAACAACTGCTGACCGTTGACGGGCGCTATCGGCATGGCTGTGCCTCCTTTGTTGTTTGCGGCCAAGCTATTAACCCTGCACAGAAATAGATGATTTTTCGGGTTAATAGCGCGAGTATGCGACCGCATGCTCGTCGCGGCCATCGGCCGCGACGCCTTTGAAAATAACAGACGGACAGGCGCCGGCTTTTATTTTTGAAGGCGTTGAAAACAGCTGACGAAGTCAGCTGTTTTGGCTTCGAATCAATAACACGCAATCACGACCCGGCGGATCACATCAGCCGCGGTCCGAGCCGAGGGCGCGCCGCGCGCAACACGGTTCAGATCGGGTAGTGGCGCGGCCCGGTCTGCAGTGTGACCCAGCGCAGCTCGGTGAACTCGGCAATCCCGGCCTGGCCGCCGAAACGGCCGTGGCCCGACGCTTTCACGCCGCCGAAGGGCATCTGCGGCTCGTCATGCACGGTCGGGCCGTTGACGTGGCAGATGCCCGAGCGAATGCGCTGGGCGATCGCCATGCCGCGGGCGCCGTCGCCGGAGAATACGGCTGCCGACAGCCCGTACTCCGTATCATTGGCCACCCGCACCAGTTCATCGTCGCCGCCGGCCACGCGCACCATGGCCACCACCGGGCCGAAGGATTCCTCGCCGTAGATGCGCATTTCCGGGGTCACGCGATCGAGCACGGTCGGCTGCATGATCACCGAATCCGCTTCGCCACCAACGAGCACGGCCGTCCCCTTGGCGCGGGCATCCGCGATCAGTTCGTTGAGATGAACGCGCGACGGCTCGCCGATCAACGTACCGAGCGGCGTATCCTCATGGCGCGGATCACCGGCCTTGAGCGTGGCCACCTTGGCCGCGAGCTTGTCGGCAAAGGCATCGGCGACCGATTCGGCGACCACGAGCCGTTCCGTCGACATGCAGATCTGGCCCTGGTGAAAGAACGCCCCGAAGGCGGCCGCGGCGACGGCGGCATCCAGATCCGCGTCATCGGCGACCACGAACGGCGCCTTGCCGCCCAGTTCCAGCAGCGCCGGCTTGAACACCCCGGCCGCGATCTGACCGATGATCCGCCCGACCGGACTCGAGCCGGTAAAGTTCACACGCGCAATCGCTGGATGCTCGATCAGGGCCCGGACCACGTCGGCCGCATCGTCCGGCGCGTTGGTTACGACATTGACCACACCCTCGCCCATGCCGGCCTCGATCAGCGCCTCGCCGATCAGATGATGCACGGCCGGGCACTGTTCCGACGCCTTGAGCACCACGCTGTTGCCACAGGCCAGCGCCGTCGCAATGGCACGAACGCCCAGAATGACCGGTGCATTCCACGGCGCGATACCCAGCACCGGGCCACAGGGCACGCGCATCGACATCGCCAGATTGCCCGGCACGTCGGTCGGGATGGTCGCACCCTGAATCTGGGTGGTCAGCCCGGCCGCCTCGCGCAGCATGCCGGCAGCCACATGCACGTTGAAACCGGCCCAACCGGACGTCGCCCCGGTCTCTTCGACCATGGCGCGGGTAAAATCCTGGGCACGGGCTTCGAGCGCGTCGGCGGCGGCCAGTAACCGGGTCCGGCGCTCGCCGGGACCGATAGCGGACCAGCTCGCGAATGCCTTCGACGCGGCCTCGGCCGCGGCTTCGGCATCGGCCACCGCGGCCGCCGGCGCCCGCGTCACCACATCGCCCCCGGCCGGGTTGCACCGTTCGAACGTCGCGCCGTTGGCCGCGGCGCGCGCTTGCCCGCCAATCAGCAATGCCAGTTCCTTCATGTCGGTCGCTCCTCGTTATTCGAATTCATTGCGCCACAGGCCGTGAGCACTTTCGCCCCACCGGTCCAGCCGACGCTCGCCTTAAGTTCGCACTGCGACCAGCCGGCCGCAAGTCGCACAACAAGGCCGACCGATCACGCCGGCGCGGCGGCCGTGTCAGGGGAAGGCGGCCCCTTCGCGATGCCGAAGCACGAAATCCAGGGCCGCGGCATAGCCGAAGGCGCCCAGCCCGGCAATGACGCCATCGGCCCGCTTCGAGACATAGGACTGGTGGCGAAACGATTCCCGCTTGTGCACGTTCGACAAATGCACCTCCACCACCGGCCCATCGAACGCGTTCAGCGCATCCAGCAACGCCACGGACGTATGCGTCCAGGCCGCCGGATTGATGATGATCGCGTCGGCCGCGCCACGGGCGGCATGAATGCGCTCGATCGCCTCGCCCTCGTGGTTGGTCTGAAAGGCCTCGAGCGATGCCCCGCCGGCCTCGGCACGGCGCGCCAGCGCGACCTCGATATCGGCCAGCGTGGTCGCGCCGTAGATCTCCGGTTCGCGCTCGCCGAGCAGATTGAGGTTGGGCCCATTGAGCAACAGAATCTTCACGCCGCGCTCCCACGCCTGAATGAATGCCGCCCATCATAGCCGCCCGTCGGCCTGTGCCGACAGGCGCGTCTCGCGAGCGCGATCCGGGGCTGTTAACGCGACCGGCACGGGGGTAGTGCCCGGCGTTTCGCGGCGCGAGCGCTCCCGCCACCCATCAATGAGCTTATCGCCGCACCGATACCGTCATGTTGTTCGCATTGCGCACAAAAGCTGCCACACTGTCGCCGCGCGTGTTGCCCATGCATCGATAGAGGATTGCGTAGCTTGAAACAGGATCTGCCGGAGACCGAAAACGCCGCCCTGGCGCCCGATCATCGCGATTTCGTCAGCGCGCTGGCCACCGGGCTGGAGATCATCCGTACCTTCGATCGCGAGCATCCCCGGATGACGCTCAGCGAAGTGGCGGCCCGCAACGGCATCAACCGGGCCAAGGCCCGGCGCTTTCTGCTCACCCTCCACGGGCTGGGCTATGTCCGCAAACAGGACCGCTATTTCGAGCTGGCGCCGCGAACGCTCGATCTGGGCTATGCCTTTCTGTCGGCCAATGGTTATCAGTCGATCGTGCGCCAGCATCTGGAGCACATCACGGAGGTGACCGGCGAATCCTCCTCGATGGGCGTACTGGACGGCGCCGACGTGATCTATGTCGCGCGTTCCGCCGCGCCGCACCGATTGATGACGGTCGCACTCAACATCGGTTCGCGCCTGCCCGCGGTCGCGACCTCGATGGGCCGTGTGTTGTTGGCATTCACGCCCGATCGGCTCGACCAGATTCTGGCCCGGGACGCCCTGGTGGCCCATACCCCGAACACGATCACCGATGCGACGGCGCTGCGCGCCTGCATCGCCGAGGTACGCCGCGACGGTTATTGCATTGTCGATCAGGAGCTGGAGTCCGGCCTGCGGTCTCTGGCGGTGCCGGTGCGCAATCAGCACGGCAAACTGCTGGGTGCGTTGAATGTCAGCACCAATGCGGCACGCGTTGCCCGCGAAACACTGGAACAGGATTTCCTGCCGCTGCTGCTGGAGACCGCCCGGCAAATCGAACGCACGGTCGAGTGAACAACCCGGGGGCGGGCCGACGGCGGCGCTTGGCCTGTTTGCCGGCGGCACGCTCGGCTGGCTATCGTGCGTGTCGGGCCGAAGACTTGATCGCGTGACGTGCTCGCGAGGCCCGTCGTTCACAACGACGTTGGCGTGCACCAGGCCACCTTGCGCGCATTAACGCCACCCGCCGGCATCCATTACTGCGGAAGCGCCATGTACGACCTGTTCCTCCGTCATCCATTCATGAGCCCGGCCGGCATCGCCGCCTGCGACGCGCGGGCGTTCATCGCTGCCATGTGTCGGTTCGAGATCGCGCTGGCCCGGGTCGAGGAAGCGGCCGGTCATCTGCCCGCGGGCACGGCGCAGGCCATCGCCGGCACGATTCGCGCCGAGGCATTCGATGCCGAAATGCTGGCCCGCGAGGCCGCCGATGGCGGCAATGTCGCCATTCCCTTCGTCAAGCAGGCCAAGGCCCTGCTACCCGGCGAACTCAAGCCCTGTTTGCACAAGGGCGCGACCAGCCAGGACGTGATCGATTCGGCGCTCATGCTGATGCTCAAGCCGCGTCTGGCATGCTGTCTCGGCTATATCGAGGCGACCATCGATGGCGGCAGCGCGCTCATGCAGCGCCACCGCGACACCCCGATGATCGGGCGAACACTGACCCAGCAGGCCCTGCCGATCACCTTCGGCGCCAAGGTCGGGCAATGGCTGACGGCTCTGGCCGCTGCCGAAAAACGCCTGAAGCAGGTGGCCGCCGAAGGCCTGTTCGTGCAGTTCGGCGGCCCGGTGGCGGCGCATCACGGCCTGGACGACGGGCTCGAGCTGATGACGGCGCTGGCCGCGGCACTGGGGCTGAACAGTCCGCTACTGCCCTGGCATACCGATCGCCAACCGATACTCGCAATCGTGGACGCGGTGGGCGCGGTCGCCGTGGCGGCCGAAAAGATGGCGACCGACATCGCCTGGATGGCCCAGACCGAGGTCGGCGAAGCGCGTGAACCGGCCGCGACCGGCGCCGGCGGCTCGTCGTCCATGCCACACAAGGCCAACCCGGTGGGCAGCGCGCGAATCCGGGCCGCGGCGCGCCAGATCCATGCCGCCGTGGGCACGATTCACAGCGCCGGCGCCCAGGCCCATGAGCGCGCCTTCGGCGAATGGCATGCCGAATGGGCGCCGCTGGTCGATGCCGTGCTGCTACTCGAAGGCGCGCTCGAAACACTCGTGCCGCTGGTCGGCGAGTTGCAAGTCGATACCGAAGCCATGCGTACCAATCTGGCGCTGTCCGGTGGCGCCAATCTCTCGGCACCGACGGTTGCGCTGTTACGACAGGCGATGCCGCTCGATCGCGCCCGAACACTGGCGGCACAGGCCGCCGAAACCGCGCTGCGCGAGCGCTGCGACTATGCCGAGGCGCTGCTGGCCATTCCCGAGATCGCCGCGGCGTTCGACACAGAGCGCGTTCGCGCGGCGGTCGATCCCGCCGCCTACGTCGGCACCAGTGCGGCCCAGGTATCACGTGTTGAGGCTGCGCTGCGCAATCGCTGACCGCCATCGCCGCCCATGACAAGTGACAAGCCCCATGGCCCGTCGATTGTGCAGCGCCTTGATCCACGGTTGACCAAAGACGAATTGACGACCGGCGTCGGCTCCCCTAGATTATTCGCATAGCAAACCTTGGTTCGCATAGCGAATCAAAAAGCCGGAGTGCATCCATGTCCGAATTCCTGCCCCTGGCAGAGGCGGTGGATCGATATGTGGCCGATGGCGCCACCGTGGCCCTGGAAGGCTTCACGCATCTGATTCCATTTGCGGCCGGCCACGAGATCATCCGCCAGAAGAAACGCGAGCTGACCCTGATCCGCATGACGCCGGATCTGATCTACGACCAGATGATCGGCGCCGGCTGCGCGAAAAAGCTGATTTTCTCCTGGGGCGGCAACCCGGGCGTGGGCTCGCTGCACCGGTTGCGTGATGCGGTCGAACACGGCTGGCCACATCCGATCGAGATTCTCGAACACAGCCATGCGGCCATGGCCAACGCCTTTGAAGCGGGTGCGGCTGGTTTGCCGCTGGCGATCCTGCGCGGCTATATCGGCTCGGACCTGCCCAAGGTCAACGACCAGATCAAGTTCATCGAATGCCCGTTCACCGGCGAGCGGCTGGCCGCCGTGCCGTCGATCCGGCCGGATGTATCGATCGTGCACGCCCAGAAGGCCGACCGGCACGGCAATGTACTGGTCGAGGGGATCGTCGGCGTGCAGAAGGAAGCGGTCATGGCCGCGCAGCACTCGATCGTCACGGTCGAGGAGATCGTCGACGAACTGGACTGCGGCACCAACGCCTGCGTGATCCCGGCCTGGGTGATCGGCGCGGTCTGCGCGGCGCCGGGCGGTGCCCGGCCCTCGTATGCACACGGCTACTACCCGCGCTCGAACAAGTTTTACAAGGACTGGGACCCGATTTCCCGCGACCGCGCGGCATTTTCCGCCTGGCTGGACGAACACGTGTTCAACACCACCGCCAACAACGGAGCCTCGGCATGAGCGAACGCTACAGTGCCGCTGAAATGATGACGGTCACCGCCTCGCGCGCCCTGCGCAACGGCCAGAGTTGCTTTGTCGGCATCGGCCTGCCGAGCGAAGCCGCCAACCTGGCGCGCCTGACCCACGCGCCCGACGTGGTGCTGATCTACGAGTCCGGCACGCTCGAAACCAAACCCGAGGTACTGCCGTTGTCGATCGGCGACGGCGAGTTGTGCGAAACCGCGCTGACCACCGTCTCCGTGCCGGAGATGTTCCGTTACTGGGTCCAGGGCGGCAAGATCGATGTCGGTTTTCTGGGCGCGGCCCAGATCGACAAGTACGCCAACCTCAACACCACGCTGATCGGCGACTATCGCGAACCCAAGGTGCGCCTGCCGGGCGGCGGCGGAGCGCCGGAAATGGCCACCTGCACCGGCGAGATCTTCATCACCCTCAAGCATTCCAGGCGGACCTTCGTGGAGGCGGTCGATTTCGTGACCACCGTCGGCTTCGGCCGTGACGGCACCGCCCGCGACGGCGTGCCCAACATCGGCGCGGGCCCCACCCGCGTGATCACCGATTTGTGTGTAATGCAGCCCGACCCGGCGACGAAGGCACTGACGGTGACCTCGCTGCATCCCGGCGTATCGCGCGAGGATGTGACCAGCGCCACCGGCTGGGACATCGCCTTTGCCGACGATCTGACCACCACCGCCGAGCCGGACGACAACGAATTGACCGTGCTGCGCGAGTTGAAGGCACGCACGGAGCGCCATCACAGCGAGGCGTAACCGTTCTCCAAAGATTTTGTCCGCAGATCGACGCAGATCTACGCAGATGAAGAAAGAAAGGTCGCGCTTGATTATGTACGACACTCAGCTGGATAAGCCGGGGCATTTTGTCCGCAAATGCACGCGAATGAGCGCAAACAAGAAGCAGGATCAAGGCAGTGCTGCTTCCGGTGCGCTAGCCATGGCGTCGTCAAGGCTTTGACTGAACTTTGTACATAAGAGATCGCTTGCATGAACTTCGCGTTCATCAGGGTCGCGCTCACGGACTCTCAGCCCCTGAACCGACTCGAAGCAAGACCAGCACCCGAAATCGTCTTCTTGTATCTGCGTAGATCTGCGGACAAGTAAAAGAACGAATCGCTTTCCCGGAGTAACCCATGGCCCATGAAGTCTTTCTCTGCCATCCCCGCCGCACCGCGGTCGGCCGCTTCGGCGGTACGCTGGCCGCGGTACGCCCCGACGACCTGCTCGCGCATGTCTTCAAGGCGGTGCTGGCCGAAGCGCCGAACCTGGACCCGGCCGCGATCGACGACGTCATCGCCGGCTGCGCCAACCAGGCCGGCGAGGACAACCGCAATGTGGCGCGCATGTCGCTGCTGCTGGCCGGCCTGCCGCACACCGTGCCCGGGGCCACCATCAACCGCCTGTGCGGCTCGAGCATGGACGCGGTCGGCACCGCCGCGCGGGCGATCAAGGCCGGCGAGACCGGGCTGATGCTGGCGGGTGGCGTGGAGTCGATGTCGCGGGCGCCGTATGTGGTCTCCAAGGCGCCGAGCGCGTTCGCCCGCAGCCAGACCATGGAAGACACGACCATCGGCTGGCGCTTCATCAACCCCCTGCTCAAGAAGCAGTACGGCGTCGACTCCATGCCCGTGACCGGCGAGAACGTCGCCGAGCAGTTCGAGGTATCCCGCGAGGATCAGGACGCCTTCGCTTACCGCTCGCAGCAAAAGGCCGAGGCGGCGCGCGAGGCCGGGCGGCTGGCCGAGCAGATCACGCCCATCGAAATCCCGCGCCGCAAGCAAGAGCCGCTGGTCTTCGACACCGACGAGCACCCGCGCCCCGAATCCACCCTCGACAAGCTGGCCAGGCTGCCCACGCCCTTTCGTGACAACGGCACGGTCACCGCCGGCAATGCCTCGGGCGTCAACGACGGCGCCGGCGCGCTGCTGGTGGCCGGCGAACAGGCGGTCAAGGATTTCGACCTGAAACCCATGGCCCGCATCCGCGGTATGGCCACAGCCGGGGTCGAGCCGCGGATCATGGGCATGGGCCCGCTGCACGCCGCCAATAAACTGCTTGCCCGCCTCGGCCTGTCGACCAACGACATGGATGTCATCGAGCTGAACGAGGCGTTTGCCAGCCAGGCGCTGGCGGTGACTCGCGGCTGGGGCCTCGCCGACGACGACGAGCGGGTCAACCCCAACGGCGGCGCCATCGCGCTGGGCCACCCGCTCGGCATGTCCGGCGTGCGCATCATCCAGTCCGCGCTGCACGAAATGGTGCGTCGTGATGCCCGCTACGGACTGGCGACGATGTGCATCGGCGTCGGTCAGGGGATTGCCACCGTGCTGGAGCGGGTCTGATATGCATTGACGAAAAGCCCGTCTACAGATGGCCACCGATGGAAGCGTGGGCCACCCTGTCCGCATCTTCTTTTTTCGATCTGCGTGAATCTGCGTCCATCTGTGGATAAATGAAGAAGGAAACACCGCGAAACCCACTCGGAGGCCTCATGCCGTTCGTCGATATCCAAAGCCGCGCCGTCGCCTATCGCGACACCGGCCCGAAATCCGCACCGGCGGTGCTGCTGGCCCACCTGCTGGGGATGACCCAGGCCGTCTGGGACGAGGTGATCTCCGCCCTGGCCGGCCGTTTCCGGCTGATCACCTGGGATCTGCCCGGTCACGGTGCGAGCGCGACCGCGGCCGGCGCGCTATCCGCCGACGATCTGGCGGCCGAGGCCGTGGCCTTGCTTGATGCGCTGAATATCGAACGCGCACATTTCGTGGGCACCTCGATCGGGGGCGTCGTCGGCCAGGCACTCCTCCGCCGGGCGCCCCAGCGTCTCGGGCGGGTTGCCTTGACCAATACGGGCGCGGTCATCGGCCAGCCGGACCTCTGGCATCAGCGCGCCGCCCGGGTACGCGACGAAGGACTGGCCGCCATGGCGCCGGAACTGGTCGATCGCTGGTTCGGCCCGATCTTCAAGACGGCCCATCCGGCGTCAGTTTCCGGCTGGCAGACCCAGCTCGGCCGCTGCGACGACGAATCCTATGCCCGGCTGTGCGAACTGCTCGCCGAGGCCGATTTCCGCGGCAACCTAAACGGCGTCGACCGTTGTGTGAATCTGCTGACCGGCGCCGATGACGGCGCGACCCCGCCAGACACGCTCTCGACCCTTGCCCATGAGCTGCCGGACAGCCAACAGAGCGTGCTCGACGGTGTGGGCCATGTGCCGGCGGTCGAGGCGCCGGAACGCTTCGTCGCGTGGCTGGGCGACGCGCTCTCGGCCGGTAGCACGCGAGCGCCGGCCAGCTACGACGATGGTCTGGCGATCCGCAAGTCGGTCCTCGGCGCCGAACACGTCGAGCGCGCCTCGAACAACACCACCACGCTCGACGCGCCCTTCCAGGACATGATCACGCGTCTGGCCTGGGGCGAGCTCTGGGGCAATACCGATCTGACCCGGCCCGAGCGCAGCATGATCACCCTGGCGGTGCTGGCCGCGCTCGGCCGCGACGGCGAACTGGAACTGCATCTGGAGACCGCCAAGCGTATCGGTTTGTCCGAGGCCCAGCTGCGCCAGACATTGATGCATGTGGCGATCTATGCGGGCGTGCCGGCCGCCAATCATGCCTTCAAACTGGCCAAGAAACACGCTTGGGGGCAACCGATCGGCGAGCGAGACACAAACGCCTGACGCCACGGCCGGCGGCTGCACGCCCACCGGTCATAGCAACAGCGGCTCAACCCTTCGGCTAATGGTCCGATGGTGGACACCGGGATATCGTTATAGCGCATAACCAAACGTCTCTGCCCATGCGCGAGGCGCACGAGCCCGAGGAGTCCCCGATGAGCGATGCCGATTTATTTGCCGAGATCGACTGGAACGGCTGTTTGTTCGACGGCGAATGGCGATCCAGTCCGAACATGATGGACACGCTGTCGCCCGCGACCGGACAGCGCCTCGGTACGATTGGCCAGGCCAGCGAGGCACAAGTGGCCACATCGGCCGCCACCGCATGCCAGTGCCAACGCGATTGGGCCGCCCGACCCTACGAGCAGCGCGCGGCGGTATTTCGGCGGGCAGCCGAACTGGCCGAAGCGAAGCAAGACAGCATCGTGGATTGGCTCATTCGCGAAAGCGGTTCGACCCGTGGCAAGGCCGAATTCGAAACCCGGAACAGCCTCAAGATTCTTCACGAAGCCACGAGCCTGCCTTCGCAGAGTCATGGCGAAGTCCTGCCATCCACGCCCGGCCGGCTCAGTCTGGCCCGGCGCCGTCCCGTGGGTGTGGTCGGCGTAATCGCGCCGTTTAATTTTCCGTTGATTCTGGCCCTGCGTGCCGTCGCGCCGGCTCTGGCGCTCGGCAACGGGGTGGTGCTCAAACCCGACCCGCGCACGAGTGTATGCGGGGGCTTCGTCATCGCCCGCCTGCTGGAACAGGCCGGCCTGCCGGCCGGCTTGCTGCACGTACTCCCGGGCGGGGCCGAAACCGGCCAGGCGCTGGTCAGTGACGCACACATCGCGATGATCCAGTTCACGGGTTCGACGGCGGCCGGGCGCAGGATCGGCGCGGCGGCCAGCCAGCATCTCAAGAAAGTCTCACTCGAACTCGGCGGCAAAAACTCGCTGATCGTGCTCGACGACGCCGACCTGGACCGGGCGGTCAGCAATGCCACCTGGGGCGCCTACCTCCACCAGGGGCAGGTCTGTATGTCCACGGGCCGAATTCTCGTCCACCGCGCGATCCATGACGCGTTCGTCGACCGGCTGGTGGCCAGGGCGCGAAGCCTGACCGTCGGCGATCCGGCGACCGACGACGGGGCTGCGCTCGGCCCGTTGATCGACGACGGCCAACTCCGGCATGCATTGGCGCTGCTCGAATCGGCAACGCGGGCCGGAGGGCGGCTGCTGGTGGGCGGCGACCACCAGGATCGATTCCTCCGGCCCACCGTGATGATCGATGTCGATGCCGACAACCCGATCTTTCATGAAGAGACCTTCGCGCCGGTAGCGGTGGTCGTTCCCTTCGACGACGACGATCAAGCCGTGCGCCTGGCCAATAACACGGAGTACGGCCTGTCCGCGGCCATCATTTCAAACAACGTCGGGCGCGCGCTGGCGCTTGGCGAAAGGCTCGACACCGGGTTGCTTCACATCAACGACCAGACGGTCAACGACGAAGTCATCAACCCGTTCGGCGGTGTCGGCGCGTCCGGCAACGGAACCAGTATCGGCGGCCCCGCCAACTGGGAAGAATTCACCCGATGGCAGTGGCTTACGATCAAGGGCGAAGCGCCCGACTATCCGCTTTGATCACCACCGACGACCGACAATCACGGAGTACGCCATGACCGACAGCAATCAACCCCGGCCAGTGCGGGCCGCCGTGACGCCCAGCCGCGGGGCGCCGTTCGATATCCGGACCCTGCATCTGCGCGCCCCGGTCGGCGATGAGGTGCGTGTGCGCATCGTCGCCACCGGGCTGTGTCATACCGACCTGATTGTGCGCGACCAGCTCTATCCCGTCCCGTTGCCGGCGGTACTGGGCCATGAGGGCGCCGGTGTCGTCGAGGCCATCGGCCCGAATGTGGGCCATCTGAAACCCGGCGACCATGTTGTGCTCTCCTACGGCCACTGTGGCGACTGCGCCAATTGCGACGACGGCGCGCCGAGCTACTGCATGGACTTCTTTGCCCGCAACTTTGGCGGCGCCGGTCCGGACGGCGGACACGCGCTGACCGACGATCATGGCGCGGCGATCAACGACCACTTCTTCAGCCAGTCGTCGTTCGCAACCTACGCCCTGTGCCGGGAAAACAATGCAGTCCGCGTGCCCGATGAGGCCCCGCTGGCCCTGCTCGGCCCCCTGGGCTGCGGTATCCAGACCGGAGCCGGCGCGGTGATGAATTCCCTGGCGGTAGCGCCGGGCAGCCGGATCGCCGTATTCGGCGCGGGCGCTGTCGGTCAGTCCGCGATCTTGGCCGCCCGGGTCGCCGGGGCCGCCGAAATCATTGCCGTGGATATCATCGAATCCCGGCTGGCTCTGGCTCGCGAACTCGGGGCCACCCACGTCATCAACGCCCGCAACGAGGACCCCGTGGCGACCATCCGCGAAATCAGCGGCGGTGGTGTCGACTACGCCGTTGAATCCACCGGCAACACGAGCGTGTTCCGCCAGGGCATCGACAGTCTGGGCAAACGCGGCGTCATCGGCGCGGTCGGCGCCCCGCCGCTTGGCGAGGAGACCTACTTCGACGTCAACGACCTGCTGATCGGCGGCAAGCAGATTCGCGGCATCGTCGAAGGCGACAGCGTGGCCCGGACTTTCATTCCCAAGCTGGTCGACCTCTATCTCGAAGGGCGGTTCCCGTTCGACAAACTCGTACGCTACTACGATTTCGAGGAAATCAACCAGGCCGCCGCGGATAGCGAGAAGGGCGAAACCCTGAAGCCCATCCTGATGCTCGGTTCGCCCTGACGGCATCGGCGGTCGTTTCCGGCCATTACGGCCCATCCGTCCGCAACGCCGTCGCTGCCGAGAGGCGGCCGCGCAAAGTGCACGGCAAGACCGCTCGATTACATTACGCTGAACGCCATGATCCATTCGCCGATCAAACTGCGCCATCTGGCCGCCTTTGCGGAGGTTGCCCGGCACGGCCAGTTCGCCTCGGCGGCCGAGGCGCTGTCGATCACCCAGCCGGGCATGTCGAAGACCATCCGCGAACTGGAGACGAATCTGGGCGTGGTGCTGTTCGAACGCGGCCCGCGCGGCGTGACGCTGACCCCCGCGGGCCGCACCCTCCTGCGCTATACCGCCCCGGCCCTGCGCTCGATCGACGAAGGCATCGAGGCGGTGCGCAGCGAAGCGCCGGAAACCGTGATTCGTATCGGCGCCTTGTCCAACGTCGAAGGCGGCCTGTTGCCGGAAACGCTGACCGTGCTGCATCGCGGCCAACCGAATCTGAGAGTCGAGGTGGACACAGGCACGAGTGCGGCCCTGCTCACCCGGCTGCGGCTCGGCGAGCTCGATCTGGTGATCGGCCGCATGAGCGAAGCCCAGGAAATCCGTGACCTGACTTTCGAGCATCTGTACTACGAGCCGATGATCGTGGTGGTTCGCTCCGGCCATCCGGCGCTGGATACCCGCGGCGCGCCCAGCCTCAAAACCTTTACCCATTACCCATGGGTGATCCCGCCGCGCGGCACCACCCTGCGCGAACAGGTCGAACGATACTGGGTGGAACAATCGATCGACCCGCCCCATGCCATCGAAACCCTTTCGCTGCCGCTGTCAGAGGCCTATGTGCTGCGCAGCGATGCGGTCTGGGTGACCCCGGCCGACACGGCCCGGGCGCCCGTAAGCACCTATCAAATGGTCGTAGTCGACTCGCCGGTGGAGAGTCGCGGAGGCTCGGTCGGATTCGCCGTGAACAGCAGCCAGCCGATGTCGCTCGCAGCCCGCCAGCTCTGCGATTGCCTGCGATCCACCGCCGCCGAATACCCCGGCGTGAACTGGGCCAACAACCTGGCCACATAACCAAACGGGTATGCCGGGCAGCGTACTTTTCAATTGGCGGGGCCGGCCCGCCACGGCAATTTCGAATCTCTACGGCCGAGGGCTTCCGGCCACCCCGGAGCAGAGGAACGATCCAATGGCAGCCAACGAACACACCGCCTTCGTCATGCGCGACCGGAACTGGCATCCACCCGCGTATGCGCCCGGCTACAAGACCTCGGTTGCCCGCTCGCCGCGCCAGGCGCTCATGGCCATTCAGGCCCCGAGCGCCTCCGAAATCACCGGTCCGGATTTTCAGGGGCTGGCCCTCGGGCCCTATGACAACGATCTGCTCAACAACTACCGCGAAGGCACCGACCACGACGGTCTGCCGGTGGGCGAACGCATCCAGCTCTACGGCCGGGTGATCGATCAGTTCGGCAAGCCGGTGCCGCATACGCTGGTCGAGATGTGGCAGGCCAATGCCGGCGGCCGCTATCGGCATAAGAAGGACACCTACGCCGCTCCGCTGGATCCGAATTTCGGCGGCGTCGGCCGCACGGTCAGCGACGAAGGCGGCTGGTATCGCTTTCGCACGATCAAGCCCGGCCCCTACCCCTGGCCGAACGACCCGAACTCCTGGCGCCCGGCGCATATCCACATCTCGGTCATGGGGCCCTCGATCTCGACCCGGCTGATCACCCAGCTGTATTTCGAGGGTGATCCGCTGATTCCGCACTGCCCGATCGTGAACACGATCCGCGATGCCGACGCCGTTGAGACGCTGACTTCGCGGCTCGACATGGCCCGCTCGCGCTCCTTCGACTGTCTCGTGTATCGCTTCGACATCGTCACCCGCGGCGCACTGCAGACCTTTTTCGAGAACTTCTAGGAGCCCGCCATGCAGCAGTACAACCATCGCCAGCCGCTGGACCCCGACAGCGTTTTCCTGCCCGAATCGCCGTCGCAGACCGCCGGGCCCTATGTGCATATCGGCCTGGCTCTGAACGTCGCCGGCCTGCCCGAGCGCGAGCACGAGATCGCCAATGTCATGGCCAGCACGAACGCCGAGGGCCCGCGCATCCATATCAGAGGCCTGGTTCTCGACGGCAATGAAGTGCCGGTGGACGACGTGCTGGTCGAGGCCTGGCAGGCGGATGCGCACGGGCAATACGTCACGGATTTTTCCTTCGACAACGCTTTCAACAGCTTCGGCCGGGTCGCCCCCGGCATGGGCGTGGACCAGGCCGGCTGGTGGTCGTTCACCACCATCAAGCCGGGCCGCCTGCCCCACCCCGACGGCCCGGAGATGGCGCCGCACATCAACCTCATGATCTTCGCCCGCGGCATCAACATCCACCTGCATACGCGGCTGTATTTCGACGACGAAGGCGAGGCCAACGCGGCGTGCCCGTTTCTCAACCGAGTGCCGGCCGAGCGCCGGCGCACGCTGATCGCGACGCAGGTCGAGGACCGCGATGACGACGAGCCGGTCTATGAATTCGTGATCCGTCTTCAGGGCCACGACGAAACCGTGTTCTTCGACTTCTAGCGCGAAAACACGCGATCGCTGCCGCCGGGCTCATGCCCCCGGGGATACCACGGGAGAAAAAATGAAAACCCAGGTCGCCATCATCGGCGCCGGCCCGTCCGGGCTGTTGCTCGGCCAGTTGCTGGCCAACGCCGGGATCGACAACGTAATTCTCGAGCGCCGGTCGGCCGACTATGTGCTCGGCCGCATTCGCGCGGGCGTGCTGGAACAGGGCACGGTCGATCTGCTGCGCGAGGCCGGCGTGTCGGACAACCTCGACGCCCGCGGGCTCATCCACACCGGATTCGACATCGCCTTCGCCGGCGAGCGCGTCCGCATCGACCTGCCGGAACTGGCCGACGGCAAGCATGTCACGGTCTATGGACAGACCGAGGTCACACGCGATCTCATGAACGCCCGCGAGGGCATCGGTGCGACCACCTGGTACGAAGCCGACAACGTCCAGCCGCATGCGATCGATACCGACGCGCCGTATGTCACCTTCGAGCACGCCGGTCACGAATATCGGCTCGACTGCGCCTATATCGCGGGCTGCGACGGTTCCCACGGTGTGTCCCGCGGCTGTATTCCAGCGGATCGGCTCAAGATCTTCGAGCGCAAATACCCGCTCGGCTGGCTGGGCGTAATGGCCGACACGCCGCCGGTGGCCGACGAACTCATCTACGCCACCCATGAGCGCGGCTTTGCCCTGTGCAGCATGCGCTCGCCCACCCGCAGCCGCTACTATATTCAGGTCGCCGATACGGAATCGCCCGACAACTGGAGCGACGACGAATTCTGGGCCGAGCTCAAGCGCCGCTTGCCGCAGAACGTAGCCGATACGCTCGTCACCGGCGATTCGATCGACAAGTCGGTCGCGCCGCTGAGCAGTTCGGTGACCGAGCCGATGCAGCACGGCCGCCTGATCCTGCTTGGGGATGCCGCCCATATCGTGCCGCCGACCGGTGCCAAGGGGTTGAACCTTGCGATTGCGGACGTCAACACGGCCTATCGCCTGTTCCGGCGCATCTACGACGATAGTCGTGCCGACTTGATCGCGCGCTATTCGGCAACCTGTTTGTCCCGGATCTGGAAGACCGAGCGGTTCTCCTGGTGGATGACCACGAACCTGCACAAGTTCTCGGCAACCGAAGACTTCGACACCCGCATCCAGCAGGCCGAACTCGGCTACTACTTGAATTCCAAGGCCGGTCGCACGACGATCGCGGAAAACTACGTCGGCCTGCCGTTCGCCAAACTCGAACCGTAGGCGACCCACAGGAGAATCCCATGCGTCATATCAATCCCCCGTTTCGCGCCGAACACGTCGGCAGCCTGCTGCGTCCGCAGGCCGTACTCGATGCCCGCCAGCGCCATGCCAGCGGCGAGATCGATGCCGAGGCCCTGCGCGAAGTCGAGGACCGCGCCATCGCCGATGCGGTACGCAAGCAGGAATCTGTTGGGTTAAAGGACGTCACCGACGGCGAATTCCGCCGCGCCTATTTCCATCTGGATTTTCTGAAACAGCTCGACGGCGTGTCCGTGACCGGCGGCATCGCGGCCAACAAGAGCGCGAAGGCCTCCGATGACGGCTTCACCCCGCCGCAGCTGTCGGTCACCGGAAAGCTGGCTCATGCCCGTCCGATCCAGGTCGCGGACTACGAGTTCCTGGCCGCGCAGGCCCGGGCCCTGCCCAAGGTCTCGATCCCCTCGCCGACGATGGTGCATTTCCGCGGCGGTCGGGCCGCGATCGATATCGAGGCCTACCCGGAACTGGACGCCTTCTTCGACGACCTGGCCGCCTGCTACCGCGACGAGATCGACGCGCTGTACCGCGCCGGCTGTCGCTATATCCAGCTCGACGACACCAACCTGGCCTATCTCTGCGACCCGGACATGCGCGCAGCTGCCAAGGAGCGCGGGGAGGACCCCAACACCCTGCCGAAGCAGTATGCCGAACTGATCAACGCCGCCCTGGCTGGCCGGCCGGACGACCTGACCGTCGGCATTCATTTGTGCCGCGGCAATTATCGCAGCACCTGGTTTGCCCAGGGCGGTTACGAGCCAGTCGCCGAAGTGCTGTTCAACGAACTCGCGGTGGATGCCTATTTTCTGGAATACGACGACGAGCGCTCGGGCGATTTCGCCCCGCTGCGGCATGTGCCGGACAACAAGACGGTCGTGCTCGGCCTGGTCTCGTCCAAGACGCCCGAACTGGAATCGATGGACGCGCTGGCCAAACGGATCGACGAAGCCGCGGCCTATGTCGACCTCGACCAGCTCTGCCTGAGCCCGCAATGCGGCTTTTCCAGCACGGTCGAAGGCAATGCCCTTACCGAGGATGACCAGTGGGCCAAGCTCGAGCGCGTGGTCGAAACCGCGCGCAAGGTCTGGGCATAGCCTCACCTTGCGCGCCGCCACCCGGCGGCGTCGCAAAAGACCGCCGGATAGCAAAGGCGCGGGCGGCCGATAGCCGGCCGCTCGCGCTGACAAGCCGCCGGGTGGTGACGGCTAGCCGTGCTTGGGCGCCCCCAGCAGCGGCACCGCGAACTGAACCCAGACCGCGTTGATACTCGGCCGATTGCGCACCACGACATCGTGTTCGAACTTGAACGCAATGCCACCGAAGCGCCAGTCGTAGGAGATCTGCGGTCCGATGGAAAACTCCTCGCCGCGATGACCGCCCGGCTCCACCGTGTTTCCGTACACCGTGTCGTTGGTGAATTGCTTGAGATAGTTGCCGACGATGCCGAAACCGAGATGATGAACAAATGACGACTCGGGGCGATCGGCAAAGGCACGGTAATTGATGCCATAGTCGAGATTGAACATATCCCCCGACTGATAGTGGGTCGCATTGTTCTCGGTGTTGAACTCCAGCAGCGCCTGGCCATTGAAGGTGAGCTTGCGGGTGGCGTGGTAGGTGAACACGACGTTCGGATCGAACGACCAATAATTCAGGCCGGTACTGATCAACTTGGTCTTGTTGTAGCGACCGGTCGGCGCATAGGTATCGAGGCCGAACAGGAGAAACAGGCGGTGGTCGGGGGTGTGATAGGACAACAACGTCTCGACATCGATATCCCCCAGATTCGTCACCGAGCGGGAGGCAGGCCCCACATCCAGCTTCAAATGGTTGATGTTCAGGACGCCGCCCAGGACGAAATGAAACGGGCCGATCGGCTGTTTGAAGGTATAAAGCGTGCGCAACGCGTCCACATCCGCGTGCAGCGAAAAGCCGGGCACGGTTTCGTTGCCGTGGTTATTGGCCAGGGTATGGCTCCACTGCGCGGTGGTGTAGTTGTACAGTTCAAGCGTGCCCGGCGGCGGCGCATAGCCGGCACCGATGGTATTGATATCGGTCGGATAGTGGGTCGTACCGTCTTCACTGGCCAGCACCGGGGCGCTCACGAAAGACAAGGCCGCCAATACCGCGACCGAGGCGCCATACAAGACCGACAGCCCGGCCTTTATCCCCGCAGCATGCCTTGGTTCATTCCCGGTACCGTTGCGTCGCATTGTGTTTTTCATATGCTGAATACCCCTCTGACTTGCCAATTTTTTAGCGACCGTCCGGCATAACAGCGCACGCCGTCTTCGTATTCGAGCTCCGCCCTTCCCCAGGTACCGGACGCATCCTGTGTCGCGCCGAGAGAAGATCCGATGAGACATACTCATGTTCGCAATACGGATCACGTTACGCGATGCGAACAAATATCGGCGAGACATGATCGCAATACAACTCGCCGTTTGTCGTAAACTAATAGTCGTAGCGCCGAACGCCCGTGATTACGCCTCTCGAATACAAAGGCTGGCAGAGCCTATGTCAGGGGCATCATGCCGAGCCGCGCACAGCCGCCACATTTGCGCGGCTATCGTAGCCCGCCTTTCGTTCGCTTGCGGCGATAAACGGCGCCAGAGCGGGATATGAATGCGGCCTGCAACAACTGTCGCGTCGCCGTTAGCCCCCCCCCTCCCGCTTCAGCCGCGGCCACGCCACCATGGCCTGCCGATCAAGCCGGATGGTGTATACATTCTGCAAGAATCCCGAGAGCGAGGCCCGAGTCACGGCTTAGTACTTTGGTCTTAAACAAGCAGACAAAGAGGCCGAAATAATTACATAACCAATTGTTTAATATAAATACATTGAAAATACCCTTCGGCAGGCCGCTTTGACGTCGCGCGGTAACTTCGATATCAAATTGTATACATTTTGAATACAGACGATATCGCTTGCGATGCCGGAGGAGACCGATGATGTCGGAGACTGAACGCAGCTATCCCCGCAATGCCTGGTATGCCGCGGCCTGGGGCCACGAGGTCGAACATGCCCTGACCGCCCGCACGGTCTGCGAGCGCGATCTGGTGCTTTACCGCAAAACCGATGGGGAAGTCACGGCCCTCGCGGATGCCTGCTGGCATCGGCTACTGCCGCTGTCGATGGGCAAGCTCGATGGCGATCAGGTGATGTGCGGCTATCACGGCCTGAAATTCGATAGCGATGGCCGCTGTACGTACATGCCGGCCCAGGAGACGGTGAATCCGTCGGCCTGTGTGCGGCATTTCCCGGTCGTGGAACGCCACGCCCTGGTCTGGGTCTGGACGGGCAATCCGGCGCTGGCCGATCCCGACCTCGTGCCCGATTTCCACTGGAATAACGATCCGGCGCTGGCCGGTCGCGGCGGCACCTTCTACAGCCTGGGCTGCAACTACCGCTTATTGATCGACAATCTCATGGATCTGACCCATGAGACCTTCGTGCATGCCGGCAGCATCGGCCACGATGCCATCACGCGCACCCCCTTCGAGGTCGAGCATGACGAGCGGTTCGTCACCATGACGCGCTGGATGCTGAACAACGATGCGCCGCCGTTCTGGGCCTGGCAGCTGGGCCGCGACGTGCCGGTGGACCGTTGGCACAAAATCCGGTTCGAAGCCCCGTCCACGGTGGTGGGCGATGTCGGGGTCGCCGAGGCCGGCACGGGCGCCCCGGAAGGCGACCGTTCCAAGGGCGTGACCGGCTATTTCCTGGCGGCGATCACGCCGGAAACCGAAACGACCTGTCACTACTTCTGGAACTTCGTGCGCGATCATCATATCGACGACCCCCAGTGGACCGACGATCTGCATACGGCCCATGTCAACGGTGAGTCCGGTGTTTATGAACAAGACGTGGAAGTGCTCGAAGCGCAGCAGGCGGCAATCAAGCGCAATCGCCGCGCCCCGTTCTATCACTTGAATATCGATGCCGGCGCCCTCTGGGCGCGTCGTCTGATCGAGCAGCGACTGGCGGCCGAGCCCGAGCCGGCGATTCGTCCTGTCGATCAAACCGCCGCCGTCGGCTAGGAGAAACTCGTGCAGCAGAGCACCAAAGCGTTATTGCGCCTACGGGAGATGATCCTGGAGGGCGAGTTGTCGATCGACGAACGGTTGTCCGAACCGATGCTCGTCGATCGCATCGCTGTATCCCGCACGCCGATACGCGTCGCGCTGGTCAAGCTCGAGCATGAGGGATTGATCGAGCCCCTCCCCTCGGGTGGCTACCAGATTCGCACGTTCTCGAAAAAAGACTTGTTCGATGCGATCGAGTTGCGCGGCACGCTGGAAGGCGTCGCCGCCCGCTTCGCCGCCGAAGCCCGGCCGACACGCGCGGCTCTCGGGCCGCTGACGCGCGCGGTGGCGCAACTGGACGATGTGCTGGCGAAGAGCGAACTGAACGAGGATGACTTCGCGGCTTATACGGAAGGCAATGAGCGCTTTCACAGCGAACTGCTGCATCTGGCCGGCAGCCCGGTGATCGCCGAGTCGCTCAACCGTATCGTCCGGCTGCCATTTGCCTCGCCCAATGCTTTCGTGATGGCCCAGGCGGCGATTCCGGAAGCACACCACATCATAAAGGTGGCACAGGATCAGCATCACGGCATGCTCGAGGCGATCGAAGCCGGCGAAGGCAGCCGGGCTGAAGCCCTGGCGCGTGAACATTCGCGGTGTGCGAGGCGCAACCTGCAAATCGTGCTCGATCATGACCGCGCACAACACCGCTTACCCGGCCTGCAACTGGTCAAGAACGCGTAACCCATCTCGGAGCCCTCCATGGCCACCCATCAATATTTCACGACCGCGACCCTGGCCCGGACCCGGGATGTGGCCGCGGACGTCAGACTGTTCGAAATCGAACCCGCCGACGGTGTGACACCTCATCAACCGGGCAGTCATCTGGATGTCGAAGTCCTGGTCGACGACAAGCCACAGTACCGTTCCTTTTCGCTGGTCGGCGACGCCAGCGAGGGCGGCCGCTATCGCATCGCGATCAAGAACCGCCCCAACGGCCACGGCGGCTCGCGGTATCTATGGTCATTGCAGGCCGGCGCACGATTGCGCGTGTCCGAACCCAAGGATCGCTTCCCCTTGTCCTATCGCGCGCCGGAAGTCCTGCTGGTCGCCGGCGGCATCGGCATTACGCCGATCTATGGCATGGCCAGGGCACTGGTCCGGAACAAGTCGAACGTCCGGCTCCTGTATACCGCGCGTTCGCGCAGCCAGCTCGCATTCGTTGAAGAACTCCAGCAATGGCTGGGCGATCGGCTGACGTTGTTTGTGACTGAAGACAACCAACGCCTCGATGCCCGCAAAGCGCTGGCGAATCTGGACCCGCAGGCCGAACTGTACATCTGCGGTCCGCAATCCCTGCGCGAGGATTTCCTCGGCCAATGGCTGGCCAGCGGCCGCCCGCGCGACCGCTTCCGGTTCGAAACATTTGCCAGCAGTGGCCGATTTCCCGATACACCGTTCGACGTACGCGTGGCCAATCGCGACGTCACGCTGACGGTCGGCCGCGAACAATCGCTACTGCAGGCGCTTCGGGCGCAGGGTATCGACGACATTCTCTACGACTGCGAACACGGCGAATGCGGCCTGTGCACCATCGATGTCCTCGACCATACCGGCGACCTCGATCATCGAGACGTGTTCTACAGCGCCCGCCAGAAAAAATCCGACAAGCGCATGTGCGCCTGCGTCTCGCGTATTCACAACGGCCGCCTGACCATCGATACGAGCCGCCACGGCGTGGACACCGGCCGCCCCGACGATCAATAGCCGCAAGGAAGAATCAATGAAATCACGCGCAGCGGTCGCCGGGTAGGCCGGCAAGCGTTATCGGTCGAGCAGATCAATCAAGCCTTCGACCCGTTGCACGAACGTTCCGCGCTGCATTTCCAGGGCCAGTTACCGCTATACACGGCGCCGCGCCCGTCAGCCGCCGGAGTGTGTATCTCGTTCGGTGACCGCGGCCGCCGCCGGCCGGTGGGCCGCGGTGAGCCAGTCGGTCACACTCAGACCGGTGGCCGCGACCGCAGCCGTCACGACCTCGCCGGCGGCGCGGGCGTCTTCGCCGGCATCGTGGTGCGCGAACTGCAGATGAAGATGCCGTTTCAGGCTGGCCAGACCATGGCCGCCGCGGCTCTTGAGTTCGGGGAAGGCGCGCCGCGCCACGCGCACTGAATCCAGCCAGCGTGCTTCGATCGGTGGGCAGCCGTGCGCGAGACAGGTCCGCGTGATGGCGGTTACGTCGAAGGCCGTGTGGGAGACCACGATCTGCCCGGCCAGCACCGCGGCCACGGCATCATGGATGCCCGCCCAGTCCGGGGCGTGGGTGACATCGCCCGGGCGGATGCCGTGGATTGCGATATTGCCGGCCGAGAAATACGTCTGCGGATGCACCAGCCAGGACCAGTTATCCACCAGCCGCCCGTCGGCAAACTGCGCGAAACCGATCTGGCAGATGCTGCCCGCATCGCCGTTCGCGGTTTCCACATCCACCGCGACGAAGGCATTGAGGTCATGACGCAGCGCCTCGGGCGGCGCAATCGGGCGGGCCACCGGGTCAGGCCGCGCCGGGCAGTCGGGCGATCACCTGTTGGACCAGGGATTCGGCATTCTCGGCCACGGCGATGCGCGAGACATGCTCTGAGCCGACGAAGCCCTGGTCGCGCATATGATTCATGCAGGCGATAAGCGGTTGATAGAACCCGGCCACGTCCAGCAGGCCAACGGGCTTGTCGTGCCAGCCGATCTGGTGCCAGGTCAATACTTCGAACAGCTCCTCGAGCGTGCCGAAACCGCCCGGCATGGCGATGAAACCGTCGGCCGCCTCGATCATGGCGAGCTTGCGCTGGTGCATGGTCTCCACCACGCGCAGTTCGCTGACCCCGTGGTGCGCCACCTCGCGGTCGGCCAGCCCGCGCGGGATCACGCCCAGCACGACGCCACCGGCGGCAAGCGCGGCATCGGCCACGGCGCCCATCAGGCCGACGCGCGCGCTACCGTAGACCAGCCCGATACCGGCCCGGGCCAGGACAGTGCCGAGTACACCGGCGGCCTGGCGATGACGCGCGTCGACACCGTCACGCGAGCCGCAGTACACACAGATCCAGCGATGGGAGTCGGAGAGGGCGGTATTCATCCGCATCAGGATAAACCGCTTGCCGGATAACGAGAATCCCCGCGCGACAAGCCTATTAAGAAAGCATGACTGCACGCGCCGTTATGCTCACGTAAGCTGCCCACGCGCGTACCGAACGCGCGCAAGTCAGCGTAAAGAGACCACTCTATGGACGTACCTGTCTGGGTCTGGGCCGCCACCATCGCCGGTATCGCGGCCCTGCTCCTCTTCGATTTCTTCGCCCACGTGCGCACCCCGCACGAGCCTTCCGCGAAGGAGGCCGGGGGCTGGTCGATCTTCTACGTGATTATCGCGCTCGTCTTCGGCGCCGGCCTCTGGTTCGTCTGGGGCCACGATCACGGCGTCGAATACCTGGCGGGTTATGTGACCGAGAAAAGTCTGTCGGTGGACAATCTGTTCGTCTTCGTCATCATCATGGCCGCGTTCGATGTCCCGAAGGCCTACCAGCAGAAGGTGCTGCTGGTCGGCGTGATCATTGCGCTGATCCTGCGCGCGATCTTCATCGCGCTCGGCGCCGCCGCGATCGAGCATTTCTCCTGGGTGTTCTATATCTTCGGACTGTTCCTGCTCTACACCGGCTACAGCCTGGCGACGTCCTCGCACGAGCAGAGCGAGGCATACGAGCCCAACTTCCTCGTGCGCGCCGCACAGAACCATCTGCCGGCCACCGACGAGTACAACCAGTCGAAGCTGACGATCGTCAAGAACGGCAAGCGCCTGATCACGCCGATGCTGATCGTCATGATCGCGATCGGCGCCACCGATATCCTGTTCGCACTGGACTCCATTCCGGCGATCTACGGGCTCACGAAGGAGCCCTATATCGTGTTTACCGCCAATGCCTTCGCCCTGCTCGGCCTGATCCAGCTCTATTTCCTGCTCGGCGGGCTGCTCAACCGGCTGGTCTATCTGTCGCTGGGGCTGGCGGTGATCCTCGGCTTCATCGGCATCAAGCTGATCTTCGAGGCGCTGCACGGCAACACGCTGCCCTTCATCAACGGCGGGCAACCCGTGACCGCGCTCCCCGAGATCCCGATCTGGCTGTCGTTGTCGATCATCGTCGGCGTGCTCGCGCTGACCACAGTGGCGAGTCTGCTCAAGTCGGCACGCGGCGCGTAGCTAAATCGGCTCGCCTGCCCAGAGACGGTCAAGCGAGTCCGCGAGGTCGCGACGCGCCTGCTCGCCCTGGATGCCGAAACGGCTCGTTTCCATTTCGCGCACCGCCATGGCCGCGCGATGCTCGAGCGTCGCGCCCGCTTCGGTGATCTGCCAGAAGGCAGATCGACCATCGGTGGGATTCCGGCGGCGTATCACGAGATCGCGCGCCTCCAGCGCACTCATCACGCTCACCATGTTCGATGGGGCAACGCCCAGCGCTGCACTGATCCGCTTGTGCGTGAGGCGTTCGTTGCAGGCCAGAAGCACCAGCACCGAAAACTCGATCTGGCGCAACTGAAACGGCTCGCCAATCTCCCGGGCGAAAAGCTTCTGCATGGCCAGATCCGCGCGCTTGAGCTGGTAACCGACCAGTTCACGCAGTCCGCTGTCATCCAGAGCCTCGTCCCGCCCCCCGCCGGGCGGCGATCGCCGCGTTGATGCCAGGTTTCGATTCACCTCTGCCCTCCACTCACGTAAAAAAGTTGCCGACCGCGAACAGTTCGACCGTGACTTGGCCCGCGCATCGTTCAGCCCCCGCCACGAAAAGTGTTCGCATCAACCATTCGTACGGGCCCGCCGCGACATTCAGACGCGCGCTGGTCTGAAAATAGGCCGTTGATTCGCCCGGGCCGGGGCGGGCGTCGGCATCGACATACCGCAAGCCGAAGTTATCCATCTCGACCAACGTGCCATCGGTGAGTTCGATCGCGTACTGGGCGCGCAGATCCACCACACCGTCATTGCGTACAGTCTGCCAGTCTCCGCCCCCCGGCAGTATCCGCCCATTCAAATACGGCCCGACCACGCGTCCGCCGCTGATCGGAACGAATCGGCGACGTCCTTGTGGATTAACGCCGAAATCCATTGGCACGCCGATGTCGACCTCCAGCCGGCAGACGTATGTCAGAACGGGGGATACAGGCACGGAATCGGTCATCGCGGTCTCGACAAAAAACGCATGGCGTGCGGAAGACTAACCAAAAACGACAGCGACTCACGCATACGACGTATTAGTTATATCCAATAACTTGTTTGCCATGAAACCATGACGCATCCAAACAGGAGGACTTATGAGCGATTACAGGGACCGCTGGAGCACCGTACGGGTCGATGTCGATGAATCGGGGATTGCGTGGGTCACGCTCAACCGCCCGGACAAGCGCAACGCCATGAACCCGACACTCAATCGGGAGATGATCGACGTACTCGAAACGCTGGAGCTTGACGGCGATGCCCGCGTCGTCGTGCTCACCGGCGCCGGCGAGTCGTGGACGGCGGGCATGGATCTCAAGGAGTACTTCCGTGAGATCGATGCCCAGCCCGAGATCGTCCAGGAGCGGATTCGCCGTGACTGTTCGCAGTGGCAATGGAAACTGCTGCGCATGTACGCCAAGCCCACCATCGCCATGGTCAACGGCTGGTGTTTCGGCGGCGGCTTCTCGCCGCTGGTGGCCTGCGATCTGGCCATCGCCGCGGACGAAGCCGTGTTCGGCCTGTCCGAAATCAACTGGGGCATCCCGCCGGGCAACCTGGTCAGCAAGGCCCTGGCCGATACCATCGGCCACCGCGAGGCGCTGTACTACATCATGACCGGGCAAACCTTTACCGGCACCGAAGCCGCCGCGATGGGGCTGGTCAACCGCAGCGTCCCGATCGGACAGTTGCGCGACGCCGTCACCGAACTGGCGGGCCTGCTCGCGGACAAGAACCCGGTCGCGCTGCGCTATGCCAAGACCGGCTTCAAGCGCTGCCGCGAGCTGACCTGGGAACAGAATGAAGACTACTTGTACGCCAAGATCGACCAGTCCAGCCATCGCGATCCCGAGCATGGCCGCGAACAGGGGCTGAAGCAGTTCCTCGACGACAAATCGATCAAGCCCGGCCTGGAGAGCTATCGACGAAGCTGAGCCGCGACAACCTTGCATAGCTTTCGCCCCCCGGGCGGGCCGCCATTCGGCGTGCCGCCCGGGGGCGCCGGAGCCCGCCAGACAACCGGGACGGCCGGCTTTATTCGACAGTCCCCCGGGCTCCGGCGGCCTGTCGCGAGCCGCATAAAACCGTCGGCCGCATCGAAGAAAAGGGATACACGCCATGTCGCAATGGGATACACCCGACCCGATCGCCCTGCACGCGCGCGGACAACCCGGCCGCCTCGCTTGCCGGGACATCGCCACCGACCGGCGCTGGCGCTATGCCGAACTGGACCGCAATATCCAGCAGGCAGTCGCCTGGTTGCAACAACAGCCCGCCATCCATGCCGGCGAGCGCATCGCCGTGATCGCGCGCAACAGCGCCGATCTACTCATCCTCAACATCGCAGCGGAACGGTTGGGCGCGATTTTCGTGCCGCTGAACTATCGACTGTCGACGGCGGAACTGACCACGATTCTGGCGGATTGCCAGCCCCGACTGGTCGCGATGGACCATCGCGAACAGCCGCCCACCCTGCCCGCGGGCGCCAGAGCCATCGACACGGCCGATCTGGCAGGCGAGATCGCGGCCTGCCCGCCATCGCCACGCCTGGCGCCACTGCCGGGCGATCTCACGAAAATCATTCTCTACACCTCGGGCACCTCGGGCCGACCGAAAGGCGTGATGATCACCGGCGAGAATATCTACGCGACCGCCGTCAACTTCGGCCTCATCGGCCATGTATCCCGCGACAGCGTGTTCCTGTGCGACGCGCCGATGTTCCATGTCATCGGCCTGTTGCCGAGCATCCGGGCCCCTTTGCTGTTCGGCGGCGCGCTGCATGTCGCGCCGGGCTTCGACCCTCAGCGCACCAACGCGTTACTCGCCGATGCCGAAACCGGCACCACGCATTACTTCTGCGTCCCCAAAATGGCCGCCATGCTCACCGAGCAGACCAATTTCGAGCCCTCGCGCTGGCATCATCTGCGGGCCCTGTTCACCGGCGGCTCGCCGATCTCGCCACACCAGGTGCGCTGGTGGCTCGAACGCGGCATTCAGATCTCGAATGGCTTCGGCATGACCGAGGCCGGAACGATCATGCACGTGCCGCTCGAGCCCGGGCTGATCGATCAAACCGCCGGCGGCGTCGGCTTGCCGCCGCCGTTCGTGGCGATCCGCCTGGTCGACGCGGAAGAAAACGATGTCGCGCCGGGCGAACCCGGCGAGATTCTGGTGCGCGGCCCCAACGTGACGCCGGGCTACTGGAACCGTCCCGAGGAAACCGCCCGGGCGTTCACCCACGATGGCTGGCTGCGCACCGGCGATATCGGCCAGGCCGATGCCCGCGGGCACATGACCATCAAGGACCGCAAGAAGGACATGTTCATCTCCGGCGGCGAAAACGTCTTTCCGGCCGAAGTGGAAAACGCGCTGCTCGGCCATGCCGATGTGAGCGAGGCCGCCGTCGTCGGCATAGCGGACGACACCTGGGGCGAAGTCGGGCATGCCTATATCGTGCCGGCCCCAGGCGCCCACCTCGATCCCGACGCGCTATCCCGCTACTGCAGGACGCTTCTCGCCGGCTACAAGGTGCCGAAACGCTTCCACATTATCGACGTACTGCCCCGCAATGCCAGCGGCAAACTGATGAAGACCGCCTTGAAGAAGCAACAATGAAGAACGCGGGATTGCAGACGTCCGTCATGCCCTGAAGCGATAGAACCGGGGCATCGGCTCGCCCGTGCCAAGCGATCACAGGCCTGTCCGCCGACCTCGGTTCAATGGCCGCTGCAGTACAACCGGCGGCTCACCCCGCGTACCCGAGCGCCGTCGATTCTCGATGGGCGACGCCGATGTGCGGCCCATACACGCGTTGCGCGCTCGCCCCACGCATCGCCCGCTGTCGGCACAATTCACGCGGCGCGACGGCCATTCGCCGTCTGCATTCATACGGCTCATCACCGCGGCGCGCCCGGCACGAAAGACCACGCACAATTCATGGCGTGAACACGCGCGAGCTATGTATGGGCAGCTGCCAGCTCGTCCCGACGCTGGGCAAATTGGGCCGTTTCCTTCATGAACAACGCGACCACGAAGACCAGCATCGAACCGGCCGCCGCCATCAGCAAGGGGATGGCCAGGCCCAGCGACGGAAAACTGTCCGCCAGGTCGCCCGCTGCCGTGGGCGCCACCGCACCGCCGACGATCTCGCCAAACAGGGTGACGACACCGATCGCGGCCGCTGCCATGTTCGGCGGCGCCGTTTCGGTCGGAACCAGCACCATGACGATCGCCGCGACCGCCTGCCCCGCCTGGGAGACGAACAATACGGCGGCCAGCAACCAGAGATGGTCATACATCGGCGGCCAGAGCAGGATCAGCGGCAGCACGGTGCAAAGCGGTGCCGAGACCAGCAGGGTCGCCCGCCGGCCGATCCAATCGGACACCGTGGCGACCGCACAGCCGATGAAGAAGCTGCCCAGCCCGGCGGCGCCCATGAGAAAGCCGGCGGTCGTCGGCGGCTGGCCGGCCACATGAATGATGTAAAGCGGACAAAAAGTATTGTAGAGGATCAACCAGCCGACGAAACCGATGTTACCGATCGCGGCCAGTTGGATATTGCGGTACTTGAGCAAGGCCAGGAAGTCACGCGCCCGCGGCTTGGCGGGCGCCGGGGCCGCAGGCTCGCCTTGACGGGCGTCGCCGGGCTCTCGCACGAACAGCCAGATCACGATCGCGAGAATCACGCCGGGCGCCCCGGCCACCACGAATGCCCAGCGCCAGCCGAAGCGGGAAGCGATCTGCGTCGTCAGTACCGGCGCCACCGCAAAGCCGATCAGCGCGGCCGCGGAGACGACGATCCCCGTGTTCCGGCCGCGCCGCTTCGGGTGCGAGGCCTTTTCCACCAGCGTGTTCATGACCGACCAGCATGGGCCTTCGGCAATCCCGACGGCGCCGCGCAGAATCAGCATGTCGAAGAAGTTGCGCGCCGCGCCGCACAACCACGACAACCCGGCGAAGGCAAACACCGCCGGCACCAGCACCGGCTTGCGGCCGAAGCGGTCGGAAACAGCGCCGAATACAAACGACGACACGGCCCAGGTAATCGCCAGGATACTGGCCAGCTCGCCAATCTGGCCGGCGCTGAGATGAAAATCCTCGGCAATGAACGGAGCCAGATAGAGCTCGGCCATGCGGTCCAGGAAAACCGTCCCCCAGGTAAGAAACATCAGGCCGACGATGAAGGTTTCGTATCGGGAATCGTGTCGCATGGCGTACATCGCCGAGCCGCGGATGCATTCGCCGCGGGCCCGCCTCCAGGTTGATGTTCACAAAGCGCACAAATGTACGCACCCTGGATTCAATATACGCAAGCCTCGCGCGGCGCCATACGCTCCATAGGTCGTAACGGCCCGTGAACACGGTCGCGAGGCCCGCAGGGCGTGCGGCGCGAAGAACCACAGCCATCGTCCACGCCCGGCTTCGTGCCCGCGTTATTTCAGGCGCGGCCCGGCGCGGAAGAACTCGCTGGCGCCAACGGTCGCGGCGGCCTGGCCGATCATCTCGATCGCCATGATGCAGGCCGTGGCGGGCAGGTCGACATCGTCGTTTTTGGCACGGTCGGTCGGGGCCCGGGCGGCTTCGACCATGTGATCGTGCAGCCGCTCGGCGACGGTATGGGTCGTCCCGGTACCGGGCCAGGCGATTCCGGCCCGACTCGAAGTGGCTCACCGACACGCCGCCGACGTTGGTGGGAATATCCGGCCGCACGGAGTCCCGTGGTCAATGCGCGTGGCATCCGGCTGGGCGACACCCCGGTAAATCCGGGCAGGATCAAGCGCGGGCTCGATGCACGCGCTCGCGCCATCAAACAGACCGGGCATAATCGGGGGCGACGCATGCGGTATTCACGGCCAAGGCCGACACGTCGGCCCCGGCCCTTGAAATTCGCAGCTTTCCGGTGCGGCGGCGCCGGCCGCTTTCTGGACATCGGGGACACACCATGGAATGGATCCTGCTCTTCGGCGCCGCACTCGCCGCCGGCGCCCTCAACGCCCTGGCCGGCGGCGGCAGCTTTATCACTCTGCCGGCTCTGCTGTTCTACGGCCTGCCGCCCACCGCCGCCAACGCCACCAGCGCGAGTGCCGTGCTGCCGGGCTACGTCACCACGCTGTTTCGCCTGCGGCACGCCGTCGAAGCCCCGCCAGGGCTGAACCTGGCCGCCATGATCGCGATCGCCGCGGCCGGCGGGGTGAGCGGCGCGGCCTTGCTACTGGCGACGGGCAACCATGCGTTCGCGGTGATCGTACCCTGGCTGATGGCCGCGGCCACGCTGATCTTCGCCGCCGGGCCCTGGATCAAACGGGCGACCCGCGACCGCCGCGCGCCGCGCTGGGTGGCAGTACCCGGGCTATACCTCACTTGCGCCTACGGCGGCTATTTCAACGGCGGCGTCGGCATCATCATGATTGCCGTGCTCGGCCTGTTGGGCCAGAAGCGTCTGTTGTCCTCGGTGGCGATGAAGGCGGTCACCTCGTCCGTGCTGACCATTATTTCCGTGATCACCTACGCTGCGTTCGGGCTCGTGCACTGGCGCCTGGCGGCCCTCATGGCCACCGGCGCGCTGATCGGCGGATGGGTCGGCGCCGCCGCCGGTGACACCATCAACCCGCGCTGGCATCGCATCGGCATTGTGGCGATCGGCGCCGCCATGACCGCGCTCATGTTCTGGCGCGGCGTCTGAGTTGTCGCGGCGTGCGCTGGTCAGCCCGACAGCACTGGCTTAATCTGGCGCGATCGACCCAAACCAGACCCATCTCATGGATAAAGTGATGATCGTTACCGGCGGCAGCCGCGGCATCGGTGCCGCCACGTCGTTGATGGCGGCCAAATACGGCTATGCCGTGGCCGTGAACTTCCGCGGCAATCGGGAAGCGGCCGAAGCCGTGGTCACGGCGATCGAGAAGGACGGCGGGCGCGCCATCGCGGTGCAGGCCGATGTATCCAACGAAGACGACGTGGTGGCCATGTTCAAGGCGGTCGACGAACATCTCGGCCCGGTCACCGCACTGGTCAACAATGCCGGCATCGTGGACGAGCCGAGCGCGGTGGCCGATATGAGCGCGGCGCGCATCGAGCGGATGATGAAAGTCAACGTGGTCGGCCCGTTTATCTGTGCCCGCGAGGCGATCCGGCGCATGGGCACCGCCCACGGCGGCGCCGGCGGGGTGATCGTGAACGTGTCGTCCGCGGCCAGCCATGCGGGCGGGGGCGGCGGCGCCGGTACGTACATCGACTACGGCGCCTCCAAGGGCGCGATCGATACCTTCACCGAGGGCCTGGCGCGCGAAGTCGCCAACGAGAATATCCGCGTCAATGCCGTGCGCCCGGGCGTCATCGACACCGAGATCCACGCCAGCGGCGGCCAGCCGGACAAGCCGCAGCAGGCGGCGGGCCGGATTCCGCTGGGCCGCATCGGCACGCCCGAGGACATCGCCGAAGCGATTCTGTACCTCAGCGAGGCCGAGTTCACCACCGGCGCCTTGCTCGACGTCGACGGCGGCGTCTGAGCCCACGGCAAAACCACTGGACGCAGACGAAAAACGCCGCTTAGGCTGTTGCCCCGATCTTCAAACCGGATGGCTCATGGCCGTGCGTTATGGTTTGACCTGCATGCTGGTCACCCTGCTGGGCGTCGGCGCGGCCCGTGCTGGCGACTGGCCGGCGCCCATCCAGCAGTTGGCCGACAAGGGGCTGACCGTCGTCAAGCGCTTCGATGCGCCGGGCGGGCTGACCGGCTATGCCGCGCGCGCCGGGCATACGCCGGTTGCACTCTATCTCACCCCCGACGGGCACCATGTGATCGTCGGCACCATGCTCGACGCGCACGGCCACGACCTGAGCCAGAAAGCACTCGACGCGGCGATCACGCAGCCGCAGCAGCAATCGGCCTGGCCGCAACTGGAAGCCGCGACCTGGATCGCCGACGGGCCCGCCAGCGCGCCGCGCACGGTCTATGTGTTCACCGACCCGAACTGCCCGTACTGTCATCGCTTCTATGAAGCCGCGCGGCCGTGGGTGAAGGCCGGCAAGGTGCAGCTGCGTACGATCCTCGTTGGTGTGCTCAAGCCGTCCAGCCCGGGCAAGGCCGCGGCGATCCTGGCGGCGAAAAACCCGGTCGCGGCCTATCGCCGGCACGAGGCCGATGACCGCACCGGCGGCATTCAGCCGCTCAACCCTGTTCCGTCGTCGTTGTCGGGCAAGCTCGCCGCCAACGACGCCCTCATGACCGGCCTGGGGATCCGCGGGACGCCGGGCATCGTAACCCGCGACAAGCAGGGCGGGATCCATATCCATCAAGGCATGCCACAGGGCGACACGCTGACCGACATACTCGGCCCGAAGCCCTGATCGTTTTCCGGGCTCGCACCGCTTCGTGATACACCGTCATTATTAATCCAGCATGAAAATACCTTCATGCCGGATTAATAACGCGAGTATGCGCAGGCATGCTCGCTGCGGCCATCGGCCGCGAAGCCGGGTTAATATTTTACGCGTCGGCGAAACCGATTCACGGGGAAAAATTGATGTTCAAACGCGTTCTACCGCTTGCCGCCGCGGCCTTTATGGCCGCCGGCGCCCAGACCGTCTGGGCCGACACCGCGTCCACGCCGAATACACCGCCGGCCCAAACCGCCGGCGACGCGAGCCCCGACCGGGTGGCCCGCGAGACGCTCGACAACGGCCTGCAGGTGATCGTGGTGCCGAATCGCATGGCCCCGGTGGCGACCACGATGCTCACGTACAAGGTGGGCTCGCGCGAAGCGCCGAAGGGCTTCCCGGGCATGGCCCATGCCCAGGAACACATGATGTTTCGCGGCGCCAAGGGGCTGTCGGCCGAGCAGATCGCCGGCATTGGCGCCGCGCTCGGTGGTCAATCGAACGCGTTCACGACCAACGACTCGACGACCTACTACTACACGGTGCCCAACCAGTTCACGGACGTCGCGCTGCGTCTGCAGTCGGTGCGGATGAAGAGCGTGCTCGACAAGCCCGCCGCCTGGAAACAGGAGCGCGGCGCGATCGAGCAGGAAGTCAATCAGGACATGTCCTCGCCGATCCAGGTCGCGATCAAGCGCATGCGCGAAGCGCTCTACCAGGGCACGCCCTACTCGCATGATGCGCTCGGCACACGTGCGTCGTTCAACAAGACGACCGCCAAGATGCTCAAGCATTTCCACGACCAGTGGTATGCGCCGAACAACGCGGTGCTGGTGGTCGCCGGTAACGTGGACGCCGACAAGATCCTGGCCGAGGCCAGGAATCTGTTCGGCGGCATCCCGGCCAAGAAGCTGCCCGAGCGCAAGCCGGTCAAGCCGGGCAAGATCGAATCCAAGACCATCCATATGCCCACCGACAGCGGCTACGGCTTCGCGCTGATCGGCTCGCGGGCCCCGGGCAGCCGCGATGCCCGGGCCATGGCCACCACCGAAGTGCTGGCCAGCGTGCTCAACAACCCGCGCGGCCCGCTGTACACGCAGATGGTGGCCAGCGGCAAGAGTCTGGCCGCGCAGTACACCACCCTGCCGGCGGCGCTGGGTTCGATCGGCGTGAGCTATGTCGTGTTTCCCAAGGGCGCGGATGCCGATGCGCTGGTCAAGCAAATGCGCTCGATTCTCGGCGGTATCGCCAAGCACGGCATCAGCCCCGACCAGGTGGCCGCGGCCAAGCGCCAGCTCATCACCCGGGACACCGCCGCACGCGATTCGATCTCGGGGCTGGCGCATCGCTGGACGCAGGCCGTGGCGGTGGATCACCTGCAGTCGCCGGCGGATCAACTGGCCGCGATCAAGAACGTCACCGCGGCCGACGTGAACAAGATGCTGGCCAAACTGGTCCAGCCGGACCAGAGCGTGCTGGCCATTCTCAAGCCGGAAGGCTCGGGCGCGCCGCAGACCGGCGGCGGCTACGGCGGCAGCGAATCGTTCTCGCCGAAGAACGTCGGCCACGTGAAACTGCCGGACTGGGCCGCCAAGCCGCTGGCCAGGATCACCACGCCGGCGCAGTCGATCAAGCCGGTGGCAACCACGCTCGATAACGGCGTGAAGCTGATCACGGTGCAGTCGAGCTCGGTCCATGCCGTGCACGTCTACGGCCATATCCGCAACGAGCCGGATCTGGAAACGCCGAAGCACCAGGAGGGCGTGAGCGACGTGCTCTCCGAACTGCTCGACTTTGGCACCACCCAGCACGATCGCAAGGCCTACCAGGCCGCACTCGACGCCATCGGCGCCCAGGCCTCGGCCGGTACCGATTTCTCGCTCACCGTGCTGCCCGATCATTTCGACAAGGGCCTCGGTCTGCTGGCGGAGAACGAGCTGCACCCGGCCCTGCCCAAGCATGCGTTCGAGGTTCTCAAGCAGCGCGCGGCGGCGTCCCAGGCCGGCACCATCGCCAGCCCGAACTTCAAGGCCAACCAGGCGATGAAAAAGGGCATCCTGCCGAAGGGCGATCCGGCCCTGCGCTTCGCCACGCCGAAATCGATCGCCGGGCTCACCTATAGCGATGTCACCGCCTACTACCACAAGGTATTTCGCCCCGACCTGACCACGATCGTGGTGGTGGGCGACATCAGCCCCGACACGGCGAAGCAGGCCGTGGCCGGCGCGTTCGGTGACTGGAAGGCCGAAGGCCAAAAGCCGGATGTGACCCTGCCGAAGATCGGCGACAACAAGTCGAGCTTCCATCACGTGCCGGACAAGGCACAGTCGCAGGATACGGTCCAGCTCGCCGAGTCGCTCGGGCTGACGTCGAACGCGCCCGACTTTCGTGCGCTGAAGATGGCCAACCAGGTGCTCACCGGCGGCGCCTTCGCCAGCCGGCTGTATCGCGAACTGCGCGTGCAGCGCGGGCTGGTCTATTACGTGTCGTCGGGCCTCGGTACCTCGCGTACCCGAACCCAGCTTGCCTTCCAGTACGGCAGCGACCCGGACAAGGTCGACGAGGCCGACAAGCTGATTCGCCAGGCACTGGTACGAATGGCCAAGGTGCCGATCTCCAGCGGCGAACTGCACCGCGCCCGCGCCGGCCTGATCCGGCAGGTGCCGCTCAACGAAGCCGGCGCCGACTCGATCGGCTACGGCCTGCTCTCGCGCGTTGAGCTCGACCAGCCGCTGGACGAGCCCTATCGCGCGGCCAGGGCCTACCAGTCCATCGATGCCAAACAGATCCAGGCGGCCGTGAAGAAATGGTTCCGGCCGGGCGACCTGGTGCGCGTCGTGCAAGGGCCGAAGCCGAAATAGATGCCTCGACGCCGGCCGTGGCCACCGCTACGGCCGGTCTTTCGAAACATGCGCATCTTCCGAATGACGGATCACATCGGCCGATGCGTGTCGGGACCATTGCCGTTCGCGCCAGACGCGCTAGTCTGGATGCCCCGCAACCGGTAAAGGTGGCTCATGCGCATCGGTTTATTCGTCCCCTGTTTCATCGACGCCTTCTATCCGCAGGTCGGCATCGCCACGCTGGAACTGCTGGAGCGTTTTGGCTGCGATGTCGATTATCCGTTCGACCAGACCTGTTGCGGCCAGCCCATGGTCAACTCCGGCTGCCACGCGGAAGCTGCGGCGACCGAGCAGTTGTTCGTGGACAACTTCGCCGCTTACGACGTGATCGTGGCGCCTTCGGGTTCCTGCGTGCACCAGATCCGCGACAACCTCACCGCGATCGAGCAGACCGCCGCGGTCAGGCATGTGCGCGAAAACACCTACGAGCTGGTCGAGTATCTGCACGACGTGCTCAAGGTCGAGGCCTTTCCCTGGGCCAAATTCCCGCACAAGGTGGGCTACCACGACTCCTGCAACACGCTACGCAATCTGGGCCACGGCAAACCGAGCGAGCTGCGCGGACGCTCTTTCTCTAAACCACGCGCGCTGCTGGAAAAAGTCGCGGGCATCGAACTGGTCAGCCCAGCCCGGCCGGATGAATGCTGCGGCTTCGGCGGCACGTTCTCGGTTACCGAGCCGGAAGTGTCCGGCCGCATGGGCCGCGACAAGATCGCTGATCACGGCCGCGCCGGCGCCGAGTACATCGTCTCCGCCGATACCTCCTGCCTGATGCACCAGCAGGGTTGCGCCAGGCGCATCGGTGCGCCGATCCGGTTCAAGCACATCGCCGAAGTCCTCAACGGGAGCGCGGCATGAGTACGCCCGATCCGAACCAGACCCTCAATTCCGCCGAGGCGGTGCGCGAAGCCCAGCCGACACCGGCCAAGGCCCGCGCCGGCCAGCGAGTCGACCACGCGGGTGCGGCGCGCGAGTTCCTGCACTCGCCGGTCCACGCCCAATCGCACGACGAACGCGTCTGGGCCATGCGCCAGCGCCGCGACGCGGCGATGGAGACCATTCCAGAATGGGAGGAACTGCGCGATCTGGCCAGCCAGATCAAGACCCATGCGCTGACCCATCTCGACGAGTACCTGGAACAGTTCGCCGACAATGCCGCCGCCAACGGCGTGCACGTGCACTGGGCGGGCGACGCCGCCGATCACAACCGCATCGTGCACGAGATCTTTACGCGCCACGGCGTGAAAAAGGTCATCAAGTCCAAGTCGATGCTGATGGAGGAATGCGGCTTCCGGCATTACATGGAAGGCGTGGGCATCGATATCGTCGAAACCGATCTCGGCGAGCGCATCCAGCAGCTCGACAAAGAGGACCCGAGCCACGTGGTCGTGCCCGCCGTACACAAGATGCGCTCGGACGTCTCGCAGGTGTTCGCCAAGACCCTCGGCTCCGACCCGGACAACGACGACGCGCATTACCTCACCGAGCAGCAACGCCAGGCCACCCGCCCGCTGATTCTGGATGCCGATGCCGGCATGACCGGCGCCAACTTCGCCATCGCCGAAACCGGCGGCTTCGTGGTTTGTACCAATGAAGGCAACGCCGATCTCTCGGCCAACGTGCCGAATCTGCATGTGGCCTCCATCGGCATCGAAAAGATCGTGCCGAAGCTCTCCGACCTGGGCGTGTTCATCCGGCTGCTCTCCAGATCCGCGCTCGGCTCGCCAATCACCCAGTACACCTCGCACTTCCGCGCGCCGAAGTCGGACGGCGAAATGCATATCGTGCTGGTCGACAACGGCCGCTCGAAGCGCCTGGCGGACGAACGCTTCTGGTCGTCGCTGAAATGCATCCGCTGTGGGGCCTGCATGAACACCTGCCCGGTGTTCCGCCGCTCCGGCGGGCTCTCCTACGGCGCGACCTACACCGGCCCGCTCGGGCTGATTCTCGATCCGTCGATCGACGCGTATCGCTATTCCAACCTGCCGTTCGCCTCGACGCTCAACGGCAGCTGCACCAATGTCTGCCCGGTCAAGATCAACATCCACGAGCAGATCTTCGAATGGCGCCAGGTGCTGGCCGAGGACGACATGATCCCGTGGACCAAGAAATCCACGCTCGCCGCTGCCGGGCGTACGCTGGCCTCGCCGCGCGCCTACCGTACGGCGATCAAATCCGCCCATTCGGCGCTCAAACATCTCCCCGACTGGGCGCTCTACAACAAGCTCAACGCCTGGGGCCAGGTCCGCGACCTGCCCGAAGTGCCGGCCGAGGGCAGCTTCCACGACTGGTATCGCAAACATCGCATGGACCAGTCCGAAAGCGCGAGCGGAGATAGCGAATGAGAGGCCGCAACGAAATCCTGGCCGACATCCGCGCCAACAAACCCAAATTCTCGGCTCCAGCCCCCGACGTGCCGAACTACGACGGCGACTACCCGAGCGATACGGCCGGCCTGCAGGCCCGCTTTATCGCCGTGCTGGAAAAAATGGGCGGCGCCTGGGCCGAGCCGGAAGCCGGCGAATCACCCGAGACCACCCTGCGCCGAGTGCTGGCCGACCGGCTCGACGCCAACAGCATCATCGCCTCCAACGTAGGCGAGATTAAAGGCAACCGCCCCGTCCGCGCCGACGACACCCCAGCGTCGCTGCACGACATCGATGTTGCCGTGCTGCGCGCGCGCTTCGGTGTGGCCGAAACCGGCAGCGTGTGCTTCACCGAAGCCGAACTCACCGTCAACGCCGTGGCCTATCTCGCCCAGCACCTCGTCGTCCTGCTCGACCCGGCCGCGATCGAGACCAACCTGCACCGGGCCTACCGGCGCGACGACTACAAAACCGCCCGCTACACGGTTTTCCACACCGGCCCATCGGCCACGGCGGATATCGAGGGCGTGCTGGTACGCGGTGCCCAGGGGGTGCGATCGTTGACAGTGATTCCGGTTCGGTAAACCGGAACAGCCGATTGCATTGTGGCGGGTTTTGCTGCGAACTGGGTCGTGGGGTGAATTATTCGGGCGAGCCGTCTGCGAATGAGTGATAACAAACAAGCGCCGCTGCTGATCTATCAAGACGATGACAAATCCGTCGAAGTTCGACTGGACACATCGCAAGAAACGGTTTGGCTGACACAACGGCAGATGGGCGAGGTATTCGGCACCTCACCGGAAAACGTGCTGATGCATCTGCAAAACATATACGCCGACGGCGAACTGGCGGCATCGGCAACTACTAAGGATTTCTTAGTAGTTCGCCAGGAAGGCAAACGCCGGGTCCGGCGAGAGATCCGACACTACAACCTCGACGCCATCATCTCGGTCGGCTACCGCGTCAATTCCAAGCGCGCCGTGCAGTTCCGCCAATGGGCAACGCGCGTATTGCGCGAACACCTTGTACAAGGCTGGACGCTCGCGCGACAGCGCTTCGAAACGAATGCGCAGGAACTCGACGCCGCGATGCGGCTGCTGCGGCAGACCGCCCAAAGCCCAGCGCTCGATGCCACAACAGGCCGCGGCCTGGTCGATATCGCGACCCGCTACGCGCAAACCTTTCTGCTGCTGCAGCGCTACGACGAAGGCCTGCTCACCGAACCACGAGCCGAGACCGGCGGGCGCCTGCCGAGCCTGGCCGAGGCGCGCAAGGCGCTTGCCGATCTCAAGGCCGATCTCATCGAGCGCGGCGAAGCCACCGATCTTTTCGCACGCGAGCGAGGCGACGGCTTCGACGCCCTATTGACCAATCTGGATCAAAGCGTATTCGGCGAACCCGCCTATCCCACCATCGAAGCCAAGGCCGCCCACCTGCTCTACTTTGTGATCAAGAACCACCCGTTCGCCGATGGCAACAAGCGCAGTGCAGCATTCCTGTTCGTCGATTTTCTGTATCGCAACAATCGGCTGCTGGACGACAACGGCAATGTCCTCATCAACGACGTCGGCCTGGCCGCGCTCACATTGCTCGTCGCCGAGTCCGACCCGGCCAATAAGGATGTGATGATCCGGCTGGTGATGCACATGCTGACCACCGTCGAATAGCATCATTGGGTGGGCTCGTCCCGGCACCGATCAATCGGCGTCGACGGTGATACCGGCGGACCATAGCGCATCGCGAACCGCGTGTGCTGGGCCCGGTACTACGGAATCAGATAGGCGCGATCCGGTGCGTCGGTGATCAGCATATGACCGGGCGCGTGGCCGATGGCGATCGCGGGGCGGGTTTCCATCACCGCCGCCTGGGGCGTGACGCCGCAGGCCCAGAACACCGGGATATGGCCTTCGGCAATCGTCACTGGTTCGCCGAAATCGGGCCGCGAAAGATCATCGATGCCGAGCTCGTGCGGATTGCCGACATGCACCGGCGCGCCATGGACCGACGGGTAGCGCGAGGTCACGCGCACGGCGTCGGCCACTTGCCCGGCCGGGATCGGCCGCATCGAGACCACCAGCGGCCCGTCCATGGTGCCGGCCGGCGTGCAGCGGCGTGCCGTTCGGTACATCGGCACGTTCACGCCCTGATCGATATGCGCCATGCGGATGCCCTCGGCCATTAGCGCGGCTTCGAAAGTGAAGCTGCAGCCGATGATGAAGGTGACGAAATCATCGCGCCACAGGTCGCGGATGTCGGTTGGCTCCGCGGTTTTCACGCCGTCCTCGTAGACGGTGTAGCGCGGCAGGTCGGTACGGATATCGCCGCCCGGCAGCAGGGATCCGTCGACTTGCCCGGCCTCCAGCACACCGAGCAAGGGACAGGGCTTGGGATTGCGCTGGGCGAACAGCAGCACATCGAACGCCTGCGATGCCGGTACGATGATCAGATTGGCCTGTGCATAACCGTGGCAAAACGGCGACGTCTGCGGTGACAAGCCGCCGCGGAATGCGTCGCGCGCGGCCTGGGGCGACCAGTCCGCGTAAGGGGCGTTCGATCCGGTATCGCGTTGATCGTCCATTGCCTGCTCCACTGGCACCGCTTGAAAATATCCCGGCGCCGGGCGGCGCGTGATTGTTGAACAATCTAAGGCGCTGAGGCATGGTTTAGCAAGATACCGCACCAGAGGCTATTCGCGATGACGGCCATCGACATCAACAGCGACGTGGGCGAATCCTTCGGCCGCTGGCACCTTGGCGACGATGCCGCGATCTTCGAGTCGGTTTCCAGTGCCAATGTGGCCTGTGGCTTTCATGCCGGCGACCCGTCCACGCTCGCCCAAACCTGTCGCGACGCGGTCGCCGCGGGCGTGACCATCGGCGCGCACGTGTCCTATCGCGATCTCGCGGGCTTTGGCCGCCGCTTTGTCGACTGCACGGCAAGCGAACTCGCCGACGATATTCTCTACCAGATCGGCGCGCTGGACGCATTCGCCCGGGCCGCCGGGGCACGCGTGCGCTACGTCAAGCCGCACGGCGCGCTCTACAACGCCGTCGTGGCCCACGAGGCGCACGCCCAGGCCGTCGTCGACGCGATCCAGGCCTACGACGATAGCCTGCCGGTGCTCGGTCTGCCGGGTGCCGTGGTACTCAAGAAAGCCGAGAGTCAAGGCCTGCGCGGCATCGTCGAAGCCTTCGCCGACCGCGCCTACAACGCCGACGGCACGCTGGTCTCGCGGCGCGAGAAAGACGCAGTGCTGGAGGACAACGACACCATCACTGCCAACATGATCCGGCTGGCGAAGGCGGGCGTGCTGATCGCGCGAGACGGCACCGAAATCCACGTCGACGCGGCCAGCATCTGCGTGCACGGCGACAACCCGCATGCCGTGGCGACCGCGGCGGCCGTGCGTCGCGCGCTGGAAGACGCCGGAATCGAGATCCGCAGCTTCGTATGAGCGGCGGCCCCATACGCTGGGTCGGCAGCCGGGCCGTGATGGTCGAGCGGGACACGCTGGACGAGGTGCTTGCCCTGCATGCGTATCTGCTCGATCACCCCCTGCCCGGACAGATCGATCTCGTGCCGGCGGCGAAGACGCTGCTGATCAAGTGCGACTCGCATCGCAACGCGGCCCGGGCCCACGCCGCCGTGCACGACATCCACGCCCCGCCGATCGAGCAAACCGACGGCAAGACCGTCGAGATCGAGGTGGTCTACGACGGCGAGGATCTGGAAACCGTGGCCGAACTGACCGGGCTTGGGGTGGACGGCGTGATCGAAGCCCATACGCGCCAGACCTGGCGCGCCGCCTTCAGCGGCTTCGCCCCGGGCTTCGTCTATCTCGCCGCCGAGGACGACACGCTCGATGTGCCGCGCCGCGATTCGCCGCGTACCGCCGTACCGGCCGGCTCGGTGGCCCTGGCCGGCCCGTTCAGCGCCGTGTATCCGCGCCGCTCGCCCGGCGGCTGGCAGCTGATCGGCCGGACCGATGCGCGCGTCTGGGATATCGAGCGCGAGGAACCGGCATTGATCCAGGCCGGCGATCTCGTGCGCTACAAAGCCGTCGACCGCCTGCAGCGCGAACAGGGTAACGAGGCCACGGCCCGCGCGGATGCACCGGACACCGTCGCCGAACCGGCCCTCGAGATCGTGGACCCCGGCCTGCAGTCGCTGATCGAGGATCTCGGTCGGCCCGGGCTGAGCCATCTCGGCGTATCGGTCTCGGGAGCGGCCGACGAAACCGCGGCGCGCCAGGCCAACCGGCTGGTCGGCAACCCGGCCGACGACGCGGTGATCGAAACCCTGCTGGGCGGACTGACGATCCGCGCCCACGGCGATCTGACGCTGGCCCGGACCGGGGCCGACACTCAGGCCACGATCGACAGCGAACGCGGCCCGCGCACCGCGCCGCTGCGGGCGCCGTTCGCCCTGCACGATGGCGAAACGCTGACGCTGGCCACGCCGCAACGAGGCCTGCGCAGTTATCTCGCCGCGCGCGGCGGGCTCGATGTACCGGCGGTGCTGGGTAGCCGTTCGCACGATGCCCTGTCCGGCATCGGGCCCGAACCGCTGGCCGCCGGCCGCGTGCTGCCGGTCGGGGCCGCCGGACCATCGCATATCGTCGGCGCGCCCGAACCCACGACCCTCGCCGAGCGCGACGAAGACAACACCCTCGTGCTGCGCGTCGTCCTCGGCCCCAGGGACGACTGGTTCAGCCCGGCGACCCGGGCGCGCTTCACCCGCCAGCGCTGGCGCGCGACCGAGCAGTCCAACCGTATCGGCGTACGCCTGAATCTGGACACCGACAACGACGCCGCCGCGCTCGAACGCGACCGCGACGGCGAACTCCCGAGCGAGGGCACGGTGCCCGGCGCCCTGCAGATACCGCCGTCGGGCCTGCCCGTGCTGTTTCTGAAGGATCATCCGGTCACGGGCGGCTATCCCGTGATCGCCGTGGTCATCGCCGAAGACCTGCCCCTCGCCGCCCAGATCGCGCCGGGCGAGGCCGTGCGCTTCGCGGTGGTCGATCCAGACACGCTGGCGCCGATCGAAGACGACCAGGACGACGGCCGGCCGCCGGCCGAGGAATCGCCATGAAGAAAGTGCTGATCGCCAACCGCGGCGAAATCGCCGTACGTATCGTGCGGGCCTGCCGCGATGCCGAGCTCGCCTCGGTGGCCGTCTATGCCGACAACGACGCCGATGCGCTGCACGTGCGTCTGGCCGATGCCGCCTACGGCCTCGAGGGGACCACCGGCGAACAGACGTATCTGAGTATCGACAAACTGCTGGACGTCGCTGAACACGCCGGCGCGGATGCGGTACACCCGGGCTACGGCTTTCTCTCCGAGAACGCGGATTTCGCCCAGGCGGTCATGGATGCCGGGCTGATCTGGATCGGGCCGTCGCCACAGGCGATTCGCGATCTCGGCAACAAGGTCACCGCGCGCGAAATCGCGGTCGCCGCCGGCGCACCGCTGGTGCCGGGCTCGAACGGGCCGGTCGACAATGCCGATGCGGTGCGCGAATTCGCCGAGGCACACGGGCTGCCGATTATCATCAAGGCGGCGTTCGGCGGCGGCGGACGCGGCATGAAGATCGTGCGCCGCGCCGAGGATATCGAGGACGCCTTCGATTCGGCGGTGCGCGAGGGCAAGACGGCCTTCGGCCGCGGCGAATGCTTCGTGGAACGCTTTCTCGACAAGCCGCGCCACGTCGAAGCGCAGATCCTGGCCGACACCCACGGCCATATCATCGTCGTCGGCACGCGCGACTGCTCGCTGCAACGGCGCAACCAGAAGCTGGTCGAGGAAGCCCCGGCGCCGTTTCTCACCGATACGCAGCGCGCCGAAATCCATCGCTCGGCCAAGGCGATCTGCCGCGAGGCGGGTTATACCGGGGCCGGTACCGTCGAATACCTGGTCGGCCACGCGGGCGAAATCTCCTTTCTCGAAGTCAATACCCGCCTTCAGGTCGAGCATCCGGTCACCGAGGCCACCAGCGGCATCGATCTGGTGATCGAACAGTTTCGTATCGCCGACGGCCAGGCGCTGCGCGTGACCGAGGACCCCGAACCGACCGGCCACGCCTTCGAATTCCGTCTCAACGCCGAAGACCCGGCGCGCGGATTCCTGCCGTTCCCGGGCACGGTTGAAACTTTCGAAGCACCGACCGGCCACGGCGTTCGCGTTGACACCGGCGTGCGCTCGGGCTCGGTGGTGCCGGAGACCTTCGACTCGCTGCTGGCCAAGCTGATTGTGCATGGTGAGACGCGCCCGCAGGCGCTCGCCCGCGCCCGGGCCGCGCTGGACGAGCTCGTGATCAAAGGCCTGCCGACCGTCGTGCCCTTTCATCGCGCCGTGCTCAACGAGCCGGCGTTCACCGATGCCCACACCTTCGGCGTCCACACAAGCTGGATCGAGACCGAATTCAGGCAGCGGCTGGCGGCGTCGCCGGAGCTGGCGGCTGCCACGCCGGAGGGCACGCGACAAAAACTGACGATCGATGTCGATGGCCGCGCGGTACAGCTCGGCCTGCCGGCCGCGCTCTATGCGGCCCTGATGCATCCCGGCCAGCACGGCGCGGCGAGCGGGGCGCCGGACGCCGGCGAGGACGCGGCCGACGAATCGCAGGTCGTCGCCTCCATCAGCGGCAATCTCGTGAAATGGGTGGTCGAAGACGGCGCCGAAGTCACCTCCGGCGATGCGCTGGCCGTGCTCGAAGCCATGAAAATGGAAACCACCGTCGCCGCCCCGCGCGCCGGGCGGTTTTCACGCGGCGAACAACAGCCTGGCGATCACGTGACCAACGGCGAGGCGCTGGGCCGCATCGAGTAGCATCGCGCTTTCGCCGCCAGAACGCCGAAACAGGACCATGAATTTGCGCGACAGCACACCAGTCACGATCAACGACCAACCGCGGGCCGAACACGCCCACACGGGCGCCTGGGTTGCGGGCATCCTGCGCACGCAAATCGCCGATGGGCAGCTCAAGCCGGGTTCCCGGCTGTCCGAACAGGCGCTGGCGACCGCGCTGGGGGTTTCGCGCAACACGCTGCGCGAAGCCTTCACCATGCTGGCGGCCGAATCCATCGTGCGGCGCATCCCCAACCGCGGCGTGTTCGTCGCAGCACCCGGGCCGGACGACGTGCGCGAAATCTACAACGTGCGCCGTGCAATCGAACCCGGCGCGGTGCTCTGGGGCCGGCCGAGCGAAGACGCGCTCGCGCATATGGCGGCGATCATCGATCAGGCGTGCCGTGCCCGCGATGCCGGCGACATCACCGCCATGGCCGACGCCAACCAGGCGCTGCACAAGGCGATCGTCACGCTCACCGGCAGCCGCACGCTCGAACGGCTCATGGAACGCGTGCTGGCCGAAATGCGCCTGATCTTCCACGCGATGGCGTCCATGCCCGACTTCCACAGCCATTACGTCGAACGCAACGGCGAACTGGTCGCCCTGCTACGCGCCGGCCGGCGGCAGGACGCCGCCGAGCGCCTGCGGCACTACCTCGACGCCGCCGAAGCCGAACTGCTCGGGCATCTGTAAGATAACGCCTAGCTTTGCGGCGTGAAACGAATCACGCGCTCGATTCAGCCGGATGTGTCGCACTACTGCGCAAGCCTGCGAGTAGCTCGTCTGCATTCAGTCCCGTTACGCGGCGACGAGAAGCGCAGTGGCGCCGGGTATCCGGCGCACAGCGCCGGTGCGGTCTGCATGTTTGAGGGCCGCCAAAGCGGCCCGAGTTCAGACGGCATCCCGTCGTCGCGAGCATCGCAGTGAACCGGCGCTAGCCGGCGCCGTGTCGGGTGCCCTTCTTTCGGTTACCTTTCTTGGGCAAGCAAGAAAGGTGACTCGCACATCAGTGCGAAAACGAGGTTTTGGTCGCCTCGTGGTTAGAACCAGAACGCCGCTCCCTGACGAACACACCGTCGATCAGCCAAGACGCGACGATCAGGCACACCCTTAGCCAGCCAGCCTGGCCAGCCCGCCAAGCGAACTGATACCCAGAAACACCGTGAGCAACCAGGCCACCGCACCGATAACAAGCAGCCAACGCGGATACGCGTAACCGCCAAGCAGATCGGGCCGACGCCAGGCCACCCACAGCAGCAGCCCGAAGCCCACCGGCAGGATCAGCCCATTGAAGGCGCCGGCGAAGATCAACAGCACCTGCGGCGCCTGCCCGAGCGCGGCGTAGATCGCGGCACAGCAGACGATGAACACGACCGTGACCCACTGGCGCGTGCGCGGCGCGGTGCTCGACAGCGTGATGAACGATACCGACGTAAACGCCGCACCAACCACCGAAGTGAGCGCCGCCGCCCACAACACCACGCCGAACACGCGCATGCCGATGTCGCCGGCCGCCGCTTTGAAGGCATCCGCCGCCATGTTCTCGCCGGCGATATGCGCACCGCCCGCCACCACGCCCAGAATCGCCAGGAACAACAACGCCCGCATCACGGCCGTAATGACGATGCTCAGCACCGAACTCCTGGCGATCTCGCCCGCGTACTCGGGGCCCTTTGCGCCCGAATCCAGTAGCCGGTGCGCCCCGGCATAGGTGATGTAACCGCCGACCGTGCCGCCGACCAGTGTCGTGATCACCAGAAAATTGATCTGGCCCGGCAGCACTGTGTTCACAAGCGCAGCCCCGAGTGGCGGGCTGGACACGAATGTCACATACAGCATCAGCGCGATCATCACCACGCCAAGTACCATCACCACCCGATCCAAGGCCACGCCAGCCTTGCGGATCGAGAAAATGCCCACCGCGATCGCCGCCGAGACCACACCGCCGATCTTCGGGTCCACGCCGAGCATGGCGTTCGCGCCCAGCCCGGCACCGGCGATGTTGCCGACGTTGAACACCACCCCGCCAAGAAAAACCAGCGCCGACAAAAACCAGCCCAACCCCGGCGCCACCCGGTTGCCCAGCTCCTGCGTACGCAGCCCCGACACGCCGACCACACGCCAGACATTGAGCTGCACCGCAATATCCAGCAGCGTCGACACGAGAATGGCGAACGCGAACGCCGCGCCCATCTGCACCGTGAACACCGTGGTCTGGGTAATGAACCCGGGCCCGATGGCGCTCGTGGCCATCAGGAACACCGCGCCCAGCATCGCCGTCCGCCTGGCCCCGGACATCATCCGGCCGTTCGAAAGCGCATCTGCCATGTGTCACTCCAGTGGGAATAGGCGAGCCGGAAAGCCCACGATCGAATCTAGCAATTGTTGAACAATCCAGAAAGACTATTGTTCAACAACTTTCGTCGTAGGCGTCGCAAGCGGCGTGCCATCAAGTGCCCGGACGAAGCGCATCGCACAGGCCCGATCAATCGCCGACCCGGGGCATGACAGACCTGTGGGCTTTACACCACCATGGGCGCAAGCCGCCTTCTTTATGTGGCGGATACACAGCGGTCACCCGCCTATTGCCTGGCGCCGATTCCGATCCGGCCAATAAAAAAATGGGGCGCCCGGCCAGTAATAACCGTGCCGACCGCTGTCTAATGGCATCACTGGAATCCGCTATCGATTGCCGGAGCCTGGCATGACCGACATCGTTCTTCGCATCGAGCTGTTGCACACCGACCCGCTCGTCTGGCGACGTGTGCTCGTCCCGGCACAGATCAACCTGCGCCGCCTGCACGACGTCATCCAGCTCGTCATGGGCTGGGAAGATGACCACCTCTATGAATTCGAGTGTGAAGGGCGTCGCTATGGCGAACCTGACCCGTTCGGTGTTCCCGGCATGGATGACGTCGCGCAAGCGGCCAATCTGAAGCTGCAAACGCTGGTGGCGCGATTGAAGAAGAACGAATTCCACTATCTCTACGACTTCGGCGACGGATGGGAACACCGGATCATCGTCGAACAAATCGGGCTGGAAAACACCAAACCGTGCCCTCGCCTGCTGGACGGCGCCATGGCCTGTCCGCCCGAGGATATCGGCGGCATTCCCGGTTACGAGGCATTCAAGGCCGCCCTCGCCGGCCATGCGGACGAGCACGGCGAAATGCTGCTCGAAGCGATCGGTTCCGACTTCGACCCGACCCAATTCGACCCAAACGAGGCCGCCGCCGCGCTGGTGCCGATTCAGGCCGGTTTTCGTCGCACCTAAAAGTCCGTATGAAAGGCCTGCCGACTTGGTTCCCCCCATTTCAGGCGCCAAACCGAGGACACGAATCGCCTGTTTCGTTTATCGCCAATAGACTGACATTCCCACGACGTCATCGCGAGACACGCATGGCCGCAGAAACCTCTTCCACGCCGTGACCTGCTGCCGAATACGCGGCCCTCGCTCGGACCGGCGCCCGGGAACTCAGCCAGTTGCTGCGCGACCGCTCCGAGGAGGCCGATCGGCCGCGCTATACGTTGTTCCAGCCGATTAATGGGCGGCGGGCGTTGCGCGCATTCATGGGCGGCCGACACGACAAGGGCCTGTACGTCAGCACCGGCGGCTTCACGAAGGATGCACGCTACGAAGCCGACCGCACCAAGATCCCGCTCATGCTCATGGGTCTGGACGAACTCGTCAGCACCTTGCTCGAGTATTACAAAAACGCCGACGCCAAGCCGCGGACGTTATTGCCGCTGGAGAAGACGTACTGGCCAGGCTGGACTGATTCAACCCTGCCTTGAATCGCTACGCCATGGACTGAGACAAGTTAGCGAGAACGCGATTCATGGACTGCGGACAAAATATCTTCTGTCGAGGCACGCGTCTTGATACCGGGGACATCAAACGGCGACGTCTGCGGCTCCGGCTCCACGCTCAGCGAAAAAACCGAACCGTCGCGGCGCCGAATACGGACCGTCTCGGTCTGCGCCAGCGTCAGCAACTTTGCCAGATTCTGGCGTGCTTCGGAGTACGTGAACACGCGCATCGCTAAACCTCCAGGACCGTAATGCCCAGATCGACCGCGACCTGCTTCATGCGTTTGTCGAGGGTGATCAACGGGCAGGCCGCCGAACGCGCGGCAACCAGGAAATACGCGTCGTACGCATAGATATCGAACTGCACAGCCAGCCGTAACGCTTCCGGTATATCCACCGCCAGCAAGCGCACGGGGATACGCTGTGTGACACGGTATACCTCGTCTGCCTCCGGCGCATCGATCTGGCGCCGCTTGACCATGGCACTCAAAGCGTTACCCATCTCGTACGGCAATATTTCCGGTGCCACGATATCCGCTGCCGTTGTAGCATCCACGATTGCCTTCTTTTCCGGCTCATCGAGCGCAACGGCAAGAAAGATATTCGTATCGGCGACAATCATCATAAGACAATTGTACAACTACGATTCCGGCGGCGCACGTCGTGCCCGACTCCAACCTGCACGAACCTATTACTGAATGTTCCAAAACGCCTTCAACAACATCGACAAGGCCCTGCGCAACGACGAGGGCATGGCTACCGAGCTGGACTATGCGGAGCAAACGTCCTGGCTGCTGTTCCTGAAATACCTGGACGACCTTGAAGCCGAACGTGCCGACGAGGCGGAACTGAAAGGCCGCGAATATCGGCCGATCCTGGACGGCAACTACCGCTGGCAAGCCTGGGCCGCGCCGAAAGACAACGGCGGCAACTTCGATCACAACGCAGCCAAGAGTGGGGTCGATCTCATCGACTTCGTGAACCGCGAGCTGTTTCCCTACTTGCAGACGTTTCGCAACAGCGCGCCCGGTGTGGACACGCTGGAATACAAGATCGGCGAGATCTTTTCCGAGATCATCTGCAAGTTCCGCTCGGGCTATGCCCTGCGCGATGCCATCGAGATCGTCGACACGCTCACCTTCAACAGCCAACAAGCCAAGCACGAGCTGTCGGACCTGTACGAAACCCGCATCCGCCGCATGGGCAACGCCGGGCGCAACGGCGGCGAGTACTACACCCCGCGCCCGCTCATTCGCGCCATGATCAAGGTCGTCGCCCCCAAGCTGGGCGAAACCATCTAAGACGGCGCCTGGGGCTCGGCCGGCTTCTTGTGCGAAGCCTTCGAATATCTGAATCGCGACGACCTCTCGACCAGCGAATGGGACACGCTGCAGCACCAGACCTTCTACGGGCAGGAAAAGAAATCGCTGGCCTATGTGATCGGGATCATGAACATGATTCTGCACGGCATCGAAACCCCGGCCATCACCCACGCCAACACGCTCAACGAGAACGTGCTGGCGCAAAAGGGGTCCGCAAAAGGGGTCGGTCCGCAAAAGGGGTCAGATACATTTTCGAGCTTAATCGAGCTAAGGTTTCGCGCTGATGCGCGACTTACCCTTTGTTGCTTGTCCAACAAACGGTAAGCCCAAATAAGGACACCCGCTCTTGCGCCGGCTACGCCGGTGCCGTACGAGGCGAGGAGCAGGGCCTTCCCGGCGTAGCTGGGATGCGACCGCCGGCGTTTGGCATGAGCGCCGATGGTGCGACTCGCACGGTTCGCCCCGCCGAGGGTCGCATCCCACAGCTTAGCTGCGGGAAGGCCCTGCTCTGCCTCTCGGGGCGATACTCCGATGCCCACGTCGAAGGGATGCGGCCAGAACTCGCACCGCTTTGGCGCCACTCAGACAGGCTGGCCGCACCGATGCTGTGCATCGGACACCCTTCGCCGCTGCGCGTCTCCGTCGCTACGCCACGGGGCCGAATACAGGCGAGAGCCACGAGTCGACTCGATCGCTTTGTCTGTATTCGCTCCCTTGGGCGCAGCGCCGAGCGGTGGAAGCCGAAAGAGAAAAAGACGGCCGGATGTTTGAGCGCAGCGAGTTTCCGGCCGTCCTCTTTCGGCCGGAGCCGCGCAGGGCATCGGCAAGACAGGGGGCTCTTCTGTTGGTTACTCATCTTGGGCAAGCAAGATAAGTGACTCGCGCTGCAGCGCGAAACCTCGGCCGATTCGACGCCAGACCTTTGCAATCCAGCAGCGCATATCAGGTCGCCGCTCAAGCCCTACCGCGTTAGAATCGATCACATCGAGAGGATCGGAGCACGCCATGTCCCAAGTCGAAGAAATCGAAAGAGCGGTGAAGAACCTGCCGGACTCGGAGCTACGTCGGTTCCGTGAATGGTTCGATGCATTCGATGCACGAAAGTGGGATGCTCAGATCGAAGCCGATGCGAGCTCCGGAAAACTGGACGCGCTGGCAGACGCGGCCATTGCGGACCACAAAAGTGGCCACATCAAGCCGCTTTGAAGCATTTCGCAACGCCGGCCTTCTGGACGTGCTATGAGCAGTTGCCCGAATCGGTCCAGAGAAAGGCGGACAAGAATTACGCGTTGTTAAAAGAAGACCCGCGGCATCCGTCGCTGCGTTTCAAGCAGATTGGCCGTTTTCGCTCGGTACGCGTTGGTATTCGCTACCGAGCGCTCGGCGTTGAAGTACCGGATGGCGTGGCGTGGTTCTGGATCGGGACGCACGCCGAGTACGACAAGCTCATCGGCTAAAAGCGTGGCCACGTGACGCGCCCGTGATATCGGCCAACCTGGGGGGTTGACCATTCCATGCAGGAAACAGAAGCGGACACCCGCGCCAATCGTATCGACCCCGTGCTTCAGGACGCGGGCTGGGGTGTCGCCGACGGTAGCCGCGTCGCCCGCGAGGAGATCGCCAAAGGCCGTATCACGACGGCCGGGCGAATCAATCCGCTGAAAGCGGATTACGTGCTCAGCTTGCAAGGCCGCAAGCTGGCGGTGATCGAGGCCAAGCGCGCCGGGCTAGGTTATACGGAAGGGCTGGCACAGGCGAAGGAATACGCAGAGCGCCTCAAGACACGCTTTGCTTATGCCACCAACGGGCTGCGCTGGTACGGCGTGGATATGGCAACCGGCGCGGAAGGCGATCTGGAATTGCCGTTCCCCTCGCCGCAAGCGCTTTGGGATCGCTGTTTTCCTCAGCACAACGACTGGCGCGATCGCTTCGGCGATGTACCGTTCGAGACTGGCGGCGGCAAGTGGCAACCGCGCTATTACCAGCACAATGCGATCACCGCCGTGCTGGAAGCCATCGCCCAGGGCCGGTCGCGCATGTTGCTGACGCTGGCTACCGGCACGGGCAAGACAGGCATCGCCTTCCAGATCGCGTGAACGCTGTTTCAGGCGAGTTGGAATCTGTCGGGCGAGCCGACGCGGCGACCGCGGATACTGTTTCTGGCGGATCGCAACTTCCTGGCGGATCAGGCGTTCAATGCGTTCTCCGCCTTCCCCGCCGATGCGCTCTGCCGCATCAGCCCGGATGAGATTCGTAAGCAGGGCAAGCTGCCGAAGAACGCGAGCGTATTCTTCACGATCTTCCAGACCTTCATGACGGAAGGGAAAACAGACGCCGAGCGCGAGTTCACGTTCGAGGGCTATCCGGCGGATTTCTTCGATTTCATCGTGATCGACGAATGCCACCGCGGCGGCGCGCGGGATGAAAGCCAGTGGCGCGCGATCCTCGAACATTTCTCGCCCGCCGTACAGCTCGGCCTGACGGCCACGCCAAAGCGGGATGCCAACGTCGATACCTACGGCTATTTCGGCGAGCCGCTGTATAGCTATTCGCTCAAGGAGGGCATCAACGACGGTTATCTCACGCCGTTCTAGGTGCGCCAGATGGCGAGCACGCTGGATACTTATTCGTTCTCCGGCGAGGACGAAGTGCTGGCCGGCGAGATCGACTACGACCGGCTGTATACCGAAGCCGACTTCAATACGAAGATCGAGATCGAAGAACGAGAGAAGAGCCGCGTTGAACAATTCATGGCCGAGATCGACCCGCGCCAGAAGACGCTGGTGTTCTGTGCCACGCAGGCCCACGCCGCCCGGGTGCGCGACTACATCAACCAAGTGGCGACGCATCAGCCGCCGGACTATTGCGTTCGCGTGACCGCAGACGACGGCGCGGCCGGCGAAACCTTCCTGCGCCAGTTCCAGGACAACGAGAAGACGCTGCCGACGATTCTCACCACGTCGCAAAAACTCTCTACCGGCGTGGACGCGCTCAACGTGCGCCACATCGTGCTGATGCGGCCGATCCGCTCGATGATCGGTAAACGGTCCACCAACCCCATCCTTCCGGCGGCATAACCGATAAGCCAATCTCTCCGCTGTC